>JAVEZS010000004.1:116342-125747 GCA_034002885.1 Bacteroidales bacterium | reverse complement strand
CTGAGGATGATTTTAATGTTAAAAAGCCATTCCTTGATATCCTGAGCGAATATTACAAAGCAGAGGCAGGATCGTTCGACATTGATGATCCATCTGCTCCTGATGCAATAAATGAGTGGATTGAGGAAAAGACCAACGGACTTATCACGGAAATGATACAGACTCTTCCCGACAACACGGTTATGCTTCTTATCAATGCCATATATTTCAAGGGTCAGTGGAAAATGCAGTTTGATGAGAAGGCCACGTCCGACATGCCTTTTTTCAGATCAGGAGGAGGGACAGTAAATGTTCCAATGATGAAACAGAAGGAGAATTTCAGGTTTTTCCAGGGAGATGGCTTTAAGATAGCTGAATTCCCGTACGGTCAGGGTAATTTTGTGATGGATGTAATACTCCCCGACGAAGCTGACGGGCTCACGGAGGTGATGGCCAGACTTGGCGGCTCCGGTTTTTCTTCCTGGATCAATGCGATGACCGAAAAGGAGCTTCAGGTTTCTTTTCCCAGATTCAAATACGGATTCAGGCTTACCCTGAAGGAGATACTTACCGACATGGGAATGGGCATTGCTTTTACAGACGCTGCATCATTCTCAAATATTTCAGAGCAATACGATCTTCTTATTAACGAAGTAACCCACCAGTCGTTCATCGAAACAAATGAGGAGGGAACGGAAGCGGCTGCAGCAACAGTTGTTGAGGTTGGAACCACATCGGTCCCGGTGATTCTGGTCTTCAATATGGATCATCCCTTTATTTATATAATCAGGGAGACGACAACAAATTCGATAATCTTCATGGGAAGGGTTTCCGATCCCTCTGCCAACTAAGAACCGGCAGGATCAGCCTGTCCCGGTCCGGGTTCTTTATGAACTTCCGGTCTTTATAAAATTAAAAGGGACTTTCAGTACCGATGAGAAATATTCGCCACGCTCAAGGATATCCTCATCACCATCCTCATAATACCAGTTTATTATGAATTTATTGTTCTTCAGTCGTACCAGGGACAGCTTATGAAGAAGGTTAATAAGAAGCTTGGCGCTTGCACTGTTGAAGTATTCAAGTGTTACTTCAACTATTGTTGTTGCAGGCGGGTCTGAAATGTATTCATCAGCCCAGTCGAAAAGAGGAAGGAAGAAATCAAGGCTGTTCTCGAGTATCGAGCGTCCTCTGATCCGTATTGTACCCGAGTGTGTCAGGGTGACGCCGGGTGATTTTCCGGATTCCGGTATATTCAGATCGGTAATCATATGCAGAATTCAAGGTTGCTCCGTGAAAACTCTCTATCGGTTGAACCGGTCAAAAACCGGATCATTGAAATTATCCGGTGTGATCTTCCTTTTTCCCAGTTCTATCTCGTGTATCATCCCGGTTATAGCTGAATTAACGGGAACATTTACATTATATTTCACGCCGTTTCTTACTATGTATCCGTTCAGGTAATCAATTTCAGTCGGTCTTCCTCTTTCAAGCGACTGAAGGCTTGAAGATTTCAGCCTCCGGTACTTGAATCCGATAATCCTTATCATAAGGTGACGCTTAAGAGATGCAAGATCCCCTTTACCCCCGATGAACTTCCTGAAGTCAAGTTTTCCTCCGAAGACCTCTATCTTTAAATTCATCTTGTCGGCCACCATTACCGCCTCATTTATTATTTCTATGAAGATCCTCCTGATCTTTGCCGAACGAAGCATTTCACCCAGGTAGAGTCCGCATACAGCTCCGAGTGATGTTATGCAGGAGTTTATTATCAGTTTCGAATATAGGTGTCCCATAATATTGCCTGTGGCCTTAACCGGAACAACTGAGGAAAGAGCTTCTGCAACAAGCAACAGCCGGTCATCCGATTTCCCGTCAGGGTATCCAAGGATAAAATCACCCTCAGATGTCATTGTTAAAGCACCTCCTTTTTCCATTGTAGCTCCCCATCCCGTTACGCAGCCGATAACCTTTCTGCCTTTGGCTTCAGCTTCAAGCTCATCTTCGCATATTCCGTTCTGCAGCGAAACGATATGTCCATCAGGATCAAGCACCGGGAGAACTTTTCTGAGTGCGTCGATCATATCTGTAGCCTTTGTAGCATGAAGTATCACATCCATTTTCCCGGTTATTTCACTGGCGGATGAGTATGCATCGATCTTCTGGGTAAAATCACCACAAACTCCGCTTATCTTCAGCCCGGAGCCGGAAATTTGGGAGGCCTGTTCCCTGCTGCGGCACATAACGGCCACATCATAGCCCTTTCTTTTCATAAGGGCAGCTGCAATGCCACCGATGGCGCCGGCACCCAGCACCAGAAATTTTAATTCCCTGCTTTCCATATTAGTATATCAACTAAGGTTCAATATCTGGCTAAAGGTATAATATCCTGACCGGCAAATTCACCCCTGAGATACTTGAAGTATCCGGCTATCCCTATCATAGCAGCATTATCAGTTGTATAACTGACATGTGGGATATAAATATTCCATCCCCTCCTTGAACCTTCTTTTCTGAGTGCTTCTCTCAGCCCGGAGTTAGCTGAAACTCCGCCTGCAATACCTATCTCAGTTATTCCGGTCTGTTTTGAAGCCTTTACGAGCTTGTCGATAAGTATACTGACGATAGTATCCTGAAGCGAAGCACACAGATCGGCTTTATTCTTCTCAATGAAGTCGGGGTCTTCTCCCTGTTTATCCCTCAGAAAATACAGAAAACTGGTTTTCAATCCACTGAAGCTGAAGTCAAGTCCTTTTATCTTCGGTCTGGCAAATCTGAAAGCTAGGCGGTTACCTGTCGCGGCAAATTTATCAATCAGAGGTCCGGCAGGATAGGGGAAATCCATGACCTTTCCGCACTTATCGAAGGCTTCTCCTGCAGCATCGTCGATTGTATTTCCAAGAACTGTCATTTCATAATGGCTCTTCATCGAAATTATCCGGGTATGTCCGCCTGATACAAGAAGGCAAAGAAAGGGGAATTCCGGCACACGGTTATTCCCGTCTCTTTCGAGGATGAAATGGGCAAGGACATGAGCATGAAGATGGTTAATCTCAATCAGGGGTATCTCCCTTGCCAGGGCAAATCCCTTTGCGAATGAGGTACCTACCAGCAAGGAACCAAGAAGCCCTGGCCCACGTGTAAATGCAACTGCATCGATCTCATCGGCCCTGATCCCTGCTTTTTTAAGAGCCGTGTCAGTTACCGGCACAATATTTGCTTGATGTGCCCTGGAAGCCAGCTCGGGGACAACCCCGCCGTATTCCACGTGGATGGATTGCCCGGCAATAAGATTTGAAAGCAGGTATCCGTCTCTTATTACAGCGGCAGAGGTATCGTCGCATGATGATTCTATGGCAAGAATTGTGACACTCATCTGGGCTTTTTAATTCCGGATATTTTAGGTTATTTTGAATAATGTTTTAAAGGCGCTTCCGGATGCTCAAAACTATTAAAAAATCTTTTAAGTATCTGATGATCCTGGTGGGGATAATTCTCCTTGTTCCGACTTTTTTTTCCCTTCTGATAAGGATTCCGGAAGTTCAGACATTTATTGTGAACAGAATAACAGGTCATTTTTCGGAAAGCATAAGATCGGGAATCAGCGTTGGAAGAGTCGAATACACCTTCTTCAACAAATTGGTGCTCAGTGATGTGCTGGTAAAGGATCAGCATCAGGACACTCTGCTGTATTCGGAAAGTATTGCTGCCGGCATAACAGGTATCAATCCTGGCAAAAAAGCAGTCAGACTGGGCAACATTGAATTGAAGGGAACAACTTTTGGGCTGATAACAGATACTTCAGGTGTCATGAACCTGAAGTGGTACCTTGGAATCCTGAGCCCTGAAAATGGCAGGAAGGGCGAAGGCGGGACCAGCATAACCATAAATCAAATAACCCTCAAGGACGGAGCTTTCAGGCTGATAAACAGGATGAATGAGGAAAGCAACAAACCTGTTGACTTTAACAATCTGATAATAAATGGAATAAATGGGAAAGTAAATGATCTCTCAATATCCGGCGACACCGTTGCATTCGGTATCCGTGATCTCAGCTTCACGGAATCAGGAGGCTTCACGGTTAGAAGCATGAACAGCGATGTTATTATCGCCAATCAGGATAAGATATTCAGGAACCTTTTTCTTTATCTCGACAGTTCAATAATAAATGCCGACAGGATAATTCTCGATTATGACACCTCTGTTACGAAACGGAATTTTGCCGATGATGTAAGGCTGGACATCCTTCTTCAGAATTCCGTCATAAGCAGTGCCGACCTGAAATTCTTCATCCCGTCACTGAACGGAATCAGCGAAATGGTTGAGCTCTCAGGCAGAATAAACGGGCCTTTATCGGAGCTTAACGGCAGGAACATAAGACTCTTTTTCAGGGATCATACCAGTCTCGAATGTGATTTTGATTTCTCAGGCTTGCCAAAGATACGGGATACCTTTATCCATATCAGCATAAGCAGTCTGAAGACAAAAGCTGAAGATCTTGAAAAGATAAGGAAACCGGACCAGACTCTCCTTAATATCCCTGATATTCTCTACACTCTAGGCAGTATAACCTTCACAGGAAGTTTTACCGGGTTCACGAACGACTTCGTAACCTACGGAAAGCTTGGCAGTGAAATAGGGAGCATCAGCACTGATATATCACTGCGGCCGGAACAAAGAAACAACTTCAGGATAAAGGGACTTGTAAGAGGAAGCAGCATAGATCTCGGGCAGGTCACAGGGAAAAGTGAACTTCTGGGAAGAATGAGCATGGAGACCAATATTGACGGTTATGCATCATCGCTTGAAAGGATCTCAGGGAATGTCTCAGGGAAAATCGACAGTGTTGAGATCAACAATTACATTTACCGTAACATTGATCTGTCAGGCATATTTACCGAGAAGACTTGGGACGGAAGCGTCAAAATCTCTGACAATAACATTAGGATGGATCTTCTGGGGATGTTTGATTTCAGAAATGAGCTCCCTGAATTTGATTTTACGCTTAATCTCGGAAAATCGAACCTCTACAGGCTCAATTTCGACAAATCTGATTCCACGTCAAGGCTGGCGGCGCTTCTGACTGCAAATTTCAGAGGAAACAATATTGACAATCTCTTCGGTGAAATAAAACTGCTCAATTCGACTCTTACCAAGCATGGTTCTACACTTGAGCTGTATGATTTCTCCCTGAAGGCTTTCAACGAGGACAGCAGGCCTGCCATTTCGCTCAGAACTGATTTTGTCAATGCTGACCTGAGAGGCTATTATGAATTTGGAGAAATTGGAGACGTAATTAAGAAAGCCCTTGCCAGGCTAATGCCATCGAAATTCATTCCTCCGAAAAGAAAAAACGGAACCTCCCGTAATGACTTCGCCTTCACACTCGATTTCAGGAACAGTGATAAGATAAATAGTTTCTTCAGGACAAAGCTTTTGCTTTCCGACAAAAGCTCCATCAGGGGGGAATTACGGGGCGACACTGTCATAAGGGTTGACGCCGAGCTTAAGAAACTGGATTACCGCAACAATGTTTTCAATGATCTGGAAGTAACAGCAGCCTATCTTTCAGATAAATTCAGTGCCGACATAAAGAGTTCATCATTGTCGCTTCTGGGGATGGCTCAGCTCAAGGACTTCGGAGCCTCGATGTATACCAGGCCTGACAATTTCATGTTCAGGCTTGGCTGGGATGACAAGGATAAAATCCCTAACCGGGGAACTTTTGTGGCCGGGGGCGAATTCACGCAAAAGAGTGAAGGATCAGAAGCCTCAGTACTGAAAATTGAAATAGACTCATCCGAGATATACAGCAACGGAAACCGATGGAAGATAAGGCACAGTTCCATAATGGTTGACTCGGGCATGACTCATGTCGACAGGTTTGCCGTGTCGGGTTTAAACAGCCTTTATGCCATCGACGGTTCTATCTCAGGAAACCCATCCGACACGGTAAAGATTGAGTTCAGGGGTATTGACATTTCGCCGGCAAGCAGGATCGGAAAAAAGGAAAACGGGAAAGTGAGTCCCGGCTATACTCTTGATCCCGGCGGAATAGTGAACGGTAATGTCGTTATCTCCAGTGCTTTGAAGAACCCACTTATTCAGAGTAACATAAGTATTGATGATTTTTCCATCCTGGGTGAGGAATTCGGGAATGTATTTGTTCTGTCGGCATGGAATCCTGGTAGCAAAGTTGCTGACATACGGGTGGAAAACAATTCCGGCGGAAAAAAGAACCTTGAAGTTACAGGCACATTCGATCCTGCAAGAAAATTACTCCTTCTGGATGCACTGGCGAGAAATCTTCCTGTTTCGGGACTGAATCCCTTCCTCGACATTTTTGCATCGGATATAAAGGGAACAACCTCGGGTAAACTGCAAATCACAAAAAGACCTGGCGAAATGATGCTCAGAGGGTCCCTGATGGCTGAAGACATCTCAATGAAGATAGATTTCCTTCAGGCCGGATTCATTCTTCATGATTCAATAAGGTTCGACAGGGAAGGGATAAAATTCAGGAATGTCAGGCTTACAGATGAACGCGGCAACAATGCCCTTCTTGCCGGATCAGTTCTTCACCGGAATTTCAAGGATTTCAGTGTCGACCTGAGCATAAATATGGACAAGAACGCCTGTCTTGTCCTTAACACACAGGAGAAGGATAATGAGACTTTCTATGGAACGGTATTTGCAACCGGTATAACAACCATCAAGAGCAGCCAGAATAATCTGTCGTTCGATATTTCAGCAAGGACGTCGAAAGGAACCAGGTTTTTCATACCTCTCAATTCAGCAATGTCGGTATCCGAATACTCCTTTGTCAACTTTGTCACACCCGATTCGCTGATCAGCAAGGATATCAAAAAAGTGCAGGTTGCTTCTTCCTCTGGATCGTCAATGGAACTTAATCTCGATCTGGATGTAACCCCTGATGCAGAAGTTCAGATGCTAATCGATCCCAAGGCAGGTGATGTTATCAGGGGCCGGGGAGCGGGTACTCTTAACATCAGCCTGAACCGGAAAGGGGAATTCAGGATTTACGGGGATTATCTGATCGAAGAAGGGGATTACCTTTTCACCCTGCAGAACCTCCTTAACAAAAGGTTTGATGTTGAGAACGGAGGAAGGATAACATTCAACGGAGATGTTGAAAATGCTGAGATCGATATCACCGCAAAATACAGAAACCTGAGAACTTCTCTGTATCCCATCCTATATCCTGTTCTCCAGGATGAAAGATATACTGCCAGGATAGCTGTCGAACCCCAGCTCAAACTTTCGGGGAGGCTTTTTAATCCCGTAGTGGGTTTCAACATCTTTCTTCCCAATGCCGACGAGGAGACAAGGACCTACCTCAGGAATGCCATAACATCAGAGGAAGAGCTTAGCAAGCAGTTCCTTTACCTTCTTGTAATGAACAGTTTTTACTCTAATCCCAACGATCCGTCATATCAGGCCCCTATCAACACGTCGACAGCCGGGACTTCTGCAATGGCTGTCACTACCACGGAAATGCTCTCCAATCAGCTGAGCAACTGGCTTTCGCAGATAAGCAACGACTTTGACGTTGGATTCCATTATTCTCCTGGAACCAAAAACATTAACTCACAGGAGCTTCAGGTAGCGCTCTCGACTCAGCTTCTGAACGACAGGGTAACCATTAACGGGAATTTTGATGTGAGGGGAGAGAACAACTCAGAGGGAACTCCTCTCAGCGGTGATTTCGACATTGAATACAAGATAACCGAAAAAATCAGGTTCAAGGCATTCAACAGGTACAACAGTCCATATACAGGACGGGGGGTGCCTTATACACAGGGACTGGGCATTTTCTTCAAACAGGATTTCGACAGGCTCTCTGACCTGTTCAGGAGAAAAGACAAGTCGGAGTTCAGGAAGGAAGAGGAAATAAGCATTGAAGAATAAGAGTTAATAACTATGGGGATAATGTTATTAACACTCTATAATAGAACATATCATTTTTCCGTTTTTTAATATCTTCGCCGTTGAAACCATAGTGCAGGCTTAGATAAACATTTGTATAATAATTAATTAATAAATAAAAGAAGGAAATATGGGATTTCTACAATTCTTTATGCAGGAACTGCCTGAAACGGCCCAGGCGACAGCTGCTTCAAAACTCACCCTTCTTGATTTTGCGATCAAGGGGGGATGGATTATGATACCGATTGTGCTTTTGTCGCTTGTTGCCGCATACATATTCATCGAAAGGTTTTATGTGATTAAGAGGGCATCGAAGGAGGACACCAATTTTATGAACAGGATCAAGGATTACATTCACGATGGCAAAGTAGAAGCAGCTCTTGCACTCTGTAAATCGACCGACAGTCCTTCGGCAAGGATGATTGAAAAAGGGATAAGCAGACTTGGCCGTCCCCTTCAGGATATCAGTACTGCAATTGAGAATGCCGGAAAGCTGGAAATCTCAAAGCTCGAAAAGGGATTTCCAACGCTTGCAACCATTGCCGGAGCCGAACCGATGCTTGGATTCCTTGGAACCGTAATCGGGATGGTCCAGTCGTTTTACAGGATGGAGCAGGCAGGTAACAACATCGATATTTCCATGATGTCGGGCGGTATCTACACTGCTCTCATAACAACCGTGGCTGGACTCATAGTCGGCATTCTGGGATATTTTGCGTACAACACACTTGTAGTCAGAACTGAAAAGGTTGTCTTTAATCTTGAGGCAACCCTTACCGAGTTCATGGATATTCTGAATGAACCTGTAAAAGGAGGAAGATAATGGCTTTATCACAGCGAAACAGGATCAGCATAAACTTCAGCTCAACAGGGATGACGGATGTGGTTTTCAACCTTCTGATTTTTTTCATGCTGACCTCAACACTTGTACATCCGACAGCACTCAAGCTGCTACTTCCCAAGGGAAGCACGCAGACATCAGCCAAACCCCAGACAACTGTATCAATAACCGCTGACCAGAAATATTATGTCGAACAGCAGCCTGTTACATTACAGGATCTGGAAGCTGTCCTCAAACAAAAGCTTGGAGCCAATCCAGAAACGTATATTTCGCTTCATGCAGATAAAAACGTACCTTTCGAGACAGTAGTTCAGGTCTTAAACATAGCACAGGCAAATAATTACAAACTGATAATTGCAACCTCGCCCAAATAACGATCCGCGACTGATTCCTACCGAGAGAAGGAAAGGGATCATAGGCACATCAATACTTCATATTGTTGTTTTTGCCTTGCTTATTTTTGTTGCCTTTGCTCCTCCAAAGCCACCTGAACCCGAAGAGGGAATCCTTGTAAATTTTGGTCTGGACGAAACAGGGCTTGGACTGATTGAGCCATCGGCTCCTCCTGAGAATCAGGAAGCATCTCCCCCACCCCCGGTATCATCGCCCGAAGTCAGTGATGAAGAAGCCCTCCTGAC
>JAVEZS010000004.1:41680-116242 GCA_034002885.1 Bacteroidales bacterium | reverse complement strand
TAAATTTTGGTCTGGACGAAACAGGGCTTGGACTGATTGAGCCATCGGCTCCTCCTGAGAATCAGGAAGCATCTCCCCCACCCCCGGTATCATCGCCCGAAGTCAGTGATGAAGAAGCCCTCCTGACTCAGAATAACGAAGAAGCACCTGAAGTAAAAAAGGTTGATCCGGAAGCTGAAAAAAGAAAACTCGAAAGGCTTGAAGCCGAAAGGAAACTCAGGGAGCAGCAGGAAGCTGAAAGAAAACAAAGAGAAGCTGAAGAAGCTGAAAGAAAGAGGATTGAAGCAGAACAGAGACGCCAGGCTGACATAATGAACAGGACAAGGGATGCTCTTGCCGGTTCAAAAAATGCAGGGACCACTTCAAAGAGTGAGGGAGACGCAGGAGGGGCAGGTAATCAGGGCGTACCTACCGGATCGGTCGACTCCAGAACAAGGGGTGACGGAAGCGGGCTCGGCACCCAGGGAATATCTTATGATCTGGGCGGACGGGGATTCCAGTCGCTCCCTGAACCCAATTATGTAATCCAGGAAGAAGGCAGGGTGGTGGTGGAGGTCAGCGTCGACAGGTCAGGAAAGGTTACTCAGGCAGTTCCCGGGAAAAAAGGATCAACAACTGTCAATGAATATCTGCTGAGGGTCGCAAAGGAAGCAGCCCTTAAAGCCAGGTTTGATCCGAAATCCGATGCACCTGTAATTCAGAAGGGAACGATAACCTATAACTTCATCCTGAGATAGTATCTCGTTTACATGCTCCTGAGCCAGAATGGATTCCCATATCTTAAAACATCGTCTTCATTATTCCTGAAATAGCTGTAAAATCTGTAATGTCCTGTTACAAGATTAAAGATTCAAACTATTTCTGGTTCCTGTCTACCCTGCCGGGCCTTTGTTAAAGTATCACATGGAGAACAGGGGAAATGACTGCATCATATCTATTACCTTATCCCCTACCCTTTTAATAACTGCTTCATCGTCGATATGAGAAATAACCTCATCTATAAGTTCTACAATTGTGCCCATATGCTCTTCCTTAAGGCCTCTGGTTGTAATAGCAGGTGTTCCTACTCTTAATCCAGATGTCAGGAAGGGGGAGCGGCTGTCAAAAGGCACCATGTTCTTATTAACTGTAATATGTGAAAGCACAAGGGTATTCTCAACCTTTTTTCCTGATATTTCAGGGAATTTCGTCCTCAGGTCGATCAGCATCAGGTGATTGTCTGTCCCATCCGAAATTACCTTGTATCCTTTTTCAATAAATGCTTCAGCCATTACAGAAGCATTTTTTCTCACCTGCTGCTGGTAAGTTTTGAACTCGGGCCTTAGGGCCTCACCGAAAGAAACAGCTTTGGAGGCGATAACATGTTCCAGGGGGCCTCCCTGAACACCCGGAAAAACAGCGCTGTTAAGGAGTGATGACATCATTCTCACTTCTCCTTTAGGAGTTGTTATTCCCCAGGGGTTTACAAAATCCTTGCCCATGAGTATCACACCTCCACGTGGTCCCCTGAGAGTTTTGTGAGTCGTTGAGGTTACAAAATGGGCATATTTAAGAGGATTTCTCAGAAGTCCTGCCGCGATGAGTCCTGCAGGGTGAGCCATATCCACCATCAGCAATGCCCCAACTGAATCTGCAATCTTTCTCATTCGCTCATAATCCCATTCGCGTGAGTAAGCTGAGGCACCTCCGATTATCATTTTTGGCTTTTCCCTGATGGCAAGATCTTCCATCATATCATAATCCACAAGGCCTGTATCTTCCTTAACATTGTATGCAACAGGCCTGTATAGGATCCCTGATGAATTAACAGGCGAACCGTGTGAGAGGTGTCCCCCATGTGCCAGGTTAAGCCCGAGAAAGGTGTCTCCCGGCTTCATCGCAGCGAGAAATACGGCCATATTAGCCTGAGCTCCGGAATGAGGCTGGACATTTGCATATTCAGCTCCAAAAAGCTGTTTCAGCCTGTCGATTGCGATTTGCTCTGTCTGGTCCACTATTTCGCATCCACCGTAGTAACGGTTGCCCGGATAACCTTCGGCATATTTGTTTGTGAGAACCGAACCCATCGCATGAAGGACCTGGTCGCTTACAAAATTCTCAGAAGCAATAAGCTCTATTCCATTGATCTGACGCTGGCGTTCTTTCTCAATGAGGTCAAAAACTAATGTATCTTTCATCTTAGGTCGTGTTAGTTTGTTTTCCGGATTAGCAATCCGGATTTAATGTATTGTAAAAGACCATCCGGTCATTCCTGACTGTGACGGTAGTAGCAAATATAGTGTTAAAATATTAACAACATAAAATCTATTCTTCCGAGAATTGAACAAGTAATTCACGGTATGTGGCATAAATCCTGGATTTAGAAAGGAATCCCACATAGATCCCCTTGTCGAGCACTGGCAGGTTCCAAGCCCCTGTCTTTTCAAATGTACTCATCACTGTCTCTATGCTTTCGCTTACATCGAGATATGAAGGCGGAATAATCATAATATCCCTTACTGTTACATTATCGTAAAGTTCACTTTTAAACATTATTTCCCTGACGTCATCAAGCAGTACGACTCCCTGAAGAATATTATATTCATCCACAACAGGAAATATATTTCTCTTTGAAACTGAAATAGCCTTAACAAGATCACCCAGTGTATCCTTCTTCCTTATCTTCAACAAGTCCCTCTCTATCTCCTTTTTCCAGTTCATCATTGTAAGAACGGCTTTGTCCTTGTCGTGTGTAATGAGATCTCCTCTCTCGGCAAGCTGAACATGGTAGATCGAGTGCCGTTCAAAAGCCCTGGTCGTAATGTATGCTATCGTAGAAGTTATAATAAGGGGGATAAGAAGGGCGTATCCGCCGGTTATTTCTGCAATAAGGAATATCGCCGTCAGGGGGGCATGCATGACTCCTGCCATTGTTCCGGCCATACCGACAAGAACGAAACGGTTGTCGGGAATTTCAATTCCTGCAAACCTTGTCAGAATGAATGCTACCACGAAACCAGTCACTCCTCCGATAAAGAGCGTTGGGGCAAATATGCCTCCTACTCCTCCTGCACCGTTCGTTGAACTGCTTGCCACAACTTTAAGAAAGACAAGACCTAAGAAGAAAAGGAGAAATACCAGATAATTATCCGACATAATGCTCAACGGAGATTCAGCGAAAACACCTGCCGAATCATCCTGAAGAAGCGACATGATGGTTTCATATCCTTCACCATAGAAGGCAGGAAAAAAGTAGATAAGGATTCCCAGAACAGCTCCGCCTGCCGCAAGACGTACAAAAACATTCTTTATCTTTTCATATTTTCCTTCGAGAAAGAGAGTCATCTTTGAAAAGAAAACAGACACGAATCCGGAGACGACACCCAGAATGACATACCAGGGTACATTGCTGATATAGAACGATTCCGTGATGTTGAATGAGAGCAACACCCCGTCGCCAATAAGGAAATATGCGACAGTTGCCGCTGTAACAGCTGAGATAAGCAAAGGCACTATCGATGACAGGGTAAGATCGAGTAAAAGTACTTCCAGTGTAAATACAATTCCCGCTATCGGCGCTTTGAAAATGCCAGCGATGGCTCCTGCAGCACCGCAGCCGATAAGAAGGGTCACATTCCGGTAGTTAAGCCTGAAATAATTACCGACAACTGACCCTATTGATGAACCCGTAAGGACTATCGGGGCTTCGGCTCCAACCGAACCGCCAAATCCGATTGTCAGCGTTGTGGCAACTATTGAACTCCAGGTGTTGTGAGAACGGATGCGGCTTTTCTTTCTTGAAATCGAATACAGCACCCTGCTCACACCATGTCCGATATTGTCCTTCACAAGATACTTTACAAATAGTAAGGTAACAAGCATTCCAATAAACGGGTATGCCAGATAAAAATAGTTGCCGGATTCAGGAGTGATCCCTTCAGTAAGAATCTTGTTTGTATAATGGATTGTATTCTTCAGGATGGCTGCTGCCAATGCGCTCAGCAGACCTACAGCAAAACTCAGGATGTAGACCGTTCTTGTCTGATCAGCATCAGCTAAATATTTACTATATATCCTTTTAAAGAAACTGTTGCCGGGCATAGTGTTGCAAATATAAAAACAATAACAAAGCTTCCCTTAATTTTAGCTAAGTTTGTCTTTTTAACAAAAATGCCTTAATGATCAGTTTCAGCAGATTTACACTCGCTAACGGAATGAGGGTAATTGTTCATTACGACAGCTCCACCCCTCTTGTTGCCATGAACCTGCTCTACGACACTGGATCGAAGGATGAAGATCCGTCAAAAACAGGTATGGCGCATCTGTTCGAGCATCTTATGTTCTGCGGATCTGCGAACATTCCAGAGTACGATCTGCCGCTTCAGCTTGCCGGAGGAGAAAACAATGCATTTACAAATAACGACATTACTGATTATTATCTTACCGTCCCGGCCGGAAACATAGAGACAGCTTTCTGGCTTGAGTCGGACAGGATGCTGCAACCAGCCTTTACCCCGGAAAAACTGGAAATCCAGAAAAGTGTAGTCATTGAAGAGTTCAGGCAAAGATACCTGAACCAGCCTTACGGCGATTCAATGCATCTTATCAGACCACTTGCATATAAGGTGCACCCATACCGCTGGCCGACAATCGGAATGGACCCGTCGCATGTTGCCGGTGTAACGATGGAGGATGCTTTAATTTTTTTCAGGACTTATTATTCATCCCGAAGGGCTGTCCTGGCCCTGGCCGGAAACATCAGTCCTGACAAGGCGTATAGCCTGGCTGAAAAATGGTTTGGCCCTGTTAACGGCGATGTTCTGTTTACGAGAGACCTCCCGCAGGAGCATGAGCAGAACGGGGCAAGAGATCTTTATGTTGAGAGAAATGTTCCTGCCGACGCTCTGTACAAAGTCTGGCATATAGGGCGTCGTGCCGACAGTGATTATTACACACTTGACCTTCTCACCGACCTTCTTGCCGGAGGAGATTCAGGAAGACTTTATAACAGACTGGTGAGAGAGCTCAGGATGTTCAGCGAAATAAATGCCTATATTACAGCAGATATTGAGCCTGGGCTTTTAATAATGACAGGCAAGATCATGAAGGGAACCGAAATCAATAAAGCAGAAAACGCTTTAAATGAGGTTATTGACAATCTCAAACATTTAGAACCGGCAGAAGATGAAATGGAAAAAGTCAGAAATAAGTTTGAATCAGCCACCGTACTGTCGAATACCAGCATTATGAACAAAGCCCTTAATCTTTCAATAAATGAACTTCTTGGTGATCCCGGGCTTATAAATACCGAAGTTGAAAGATTCAGAGCTGTAACCGGGTATATGGTTTCAGAGGCCGCAGGCAGATATCTCGATCCCGGGAACTGCACCACCCTCTATTATAAATCAAGCGGTAAAAAGTAACATGGGTACCTTTCTCAGGCTTCAGCCCCGGGTCGAGCCATTCAATGCATCAATACCGGCCGATCCTCAGCAGATAAAGCTGGGTAACGGAGCAAGCATTTACCTGATCGATGCAGGAACGGAAGAAGTGATGCGCATTGATTTTATTTTCAGGGCGGGAATGGTCAGGGAGTATCTTCCTCTTCTGGCAACGACAACAAATATGATGCTTGCCGAAGGGACCCAAAATTATAACGCCAGGGACCTGAGCAGTGTTCTCGACTATTACGGGATCTTCATGAACCTGTATGCTGAGAAAGATTTGGCAGGACTTACCCTTTATTTCCTTAACAAACATGCCGGCAAGGCGCTGGAACTTGCATCCGAGATCCTTTTCATGCCTGTTTTCCCTGAGAATGAACTCGAACTGATGATGAAAAAACGCCTTAACTGGTTCAGAATCTCCCGTGGAAAGACCCAGAACCTTGCAATGGATAATTTCTTTGAAGCAATCTTTGGGAACCGGCATCCTTACGGTCGTAAGGTAACTGAAGCAGATTTTGGAAGAATGAACGGTGAGCTCCTTAAAGATTTCCATTCGATGCATTACTCCCCTGAAGAAATGACCGTAATAGTCTCGGGAAAAATTACAGGCAAGATTCCAGGAATGCTTGAAGAATCTTTCGGGCGACTGGGTTCAGGTTATATTTACAGGGAAGATACAGGTAATATCTTATCGGAAAGCAGCGACAGGAAAATCCGGATTGAGAAAAGGGGTTCTGTTCAGTCATCATTCAGGATTGGTTGCAGGACAATAAACAAACGTCATCCCGACTACACAGGGCTTAAATTCCTCAACACATTGCTGGGAGGATACTTCGGATCGAGGCTTATGAAAAACCTCCGCGAGGACAAGGGTTATACCTACGGAGTCCATTCTGCAGTTTCATCTTTCGATCTTTCAGGATTTATGGTAATTTCAACCGATGTTGGCCGGCAGAACGCTGATAAAGCAGTCGCGGAGATCTTCAGCGAATTGAAACGTCTTCAGTCCGAACCTGCAGCTGACGAAGAGATGGAAGTGGTAAGGAAGTACATGATGGGGGAAATTTTAAGGATGTTCGACGGTCCCTTTGCAATAGCCGATAGTTACAGATCAGTGCATGAGTTCGGTCTGAATTTTGATTACTACGGCAGAATGGCAGATACAATCAGATCTGTGACCCCTGATGAAATAATGAGCCTTGCAAATACATACTGCAGGCCGGAAGACATGTTTGAAATAAAAGCAGGCTAAAAATGAACTACACTGGTCCATATCTTATTCCGCTGATATTCTTCGCATTATCAACCAGCCTTTTTGCCCAGGAAAATTGTGAAATACCCGAGCCTCCCGAACTCAATTCAGTGACTGTTTCTCCTGAAAGATCGGCTGTGGTACTTAACTGGGACCTGAGCATTTCAGAAAATACAGATGCATATATTATTTACATTTATGAGGAAAGGAACGGGAACATCGAGTTTTACCCGATTGATACAGTCTGGAATCCCTCAGCAACAAGCTACACAGATACAAGGATCCAATACAAAAGCTTTCAGTACAGAGTTGCTTCTTTCAGGCGTCCCCATTGTGCAAGCAGGTTGTCAAACATCCTCAGCACTGTTTATGTCCAATCGGTTCTTGATACCTGCAAAAGAGAAATCGAAGTTATCTGGAATGCCTATTATCCTCCCTTTCCCGCCAATGTACTTGAGTATAAAATTTTAACCTCCCTTAATGGAAGTGGTTACGTTGAAATGTACTCAGCAGGCCCTGAGACGACTTCATACACTATTGAGGATATCACTCCTGAGACGGATTATTGTTTCAGAATAACTGCCATCATGGATGACGAAACCGAGTCATCATCAACGATAACCTGCAAAAGGACCGAACTTGAGATTCCTCCCGGCTGGATCAATGCTGATTATGCAACGGTTACAACCGATGAAGCTATTCTGCTTTCCTTCACGATTGATCAGGGTTCAGCCACTGATCTCTTTGCCCTTGAGAGAAGAAGCGGATTATCAGGCAGTTTTCAACAGATTGCACAGATCAGGACCAAAGCCGGATTTGTAACCTATACCGACAACACGATCGATCAAAAGAAACTCTATTCCTACAGGCTTTCGGCTCTGAACAGTTGCGGGTTTTCCTTTGCCCAATCCAATATGGCCTCCAATATCCTCCTGTCGGTCCAGAACAATGGTAATGAGATCACCCTTCGGTGGAATAAATACAGGGAATGGGCAGGATCGGTTTCATCGTACCGCATTTACATGGATTCAGGATCCGGTTTTGTTGAAAAAGCTGTTGTTGATCCTTCCGATACGACTTTTTCCATCGGAACCGAGGAAGTAATGTACACCCAGTCGGCTGGTGGTCTCTGTTTTTATGTAGATGCTTCTGAAACAGGAAATCCCTATGGTATAAACGGAGTTTCGGCATCGAACAAGGTGTGCGTTGAGTTGGAAGAGAATTTTGTTATCCCCAACATATTCACGCCGGACGGGGATATGAAAAACGATCTGTTCAGACCGGTTATAACCTACTCGCCCTCCGAGTACCGCCTGATAATAAGCAACCGTCAGGGGAAAACCATCTTCGAGACGGATGAATATATGGAATCATGGGACGGCACCGACAACGGGCAGCCTGTAAACGAAGGTGTCTATCTCTGGTTCATAAGGATTACGACACCTTCGGGTAAAAGTATTTCAAGAACAGGAACAATAACAGTGGTGAAAAACTGAATTCATGATCTGTAGGTTACCTGAAGCATAGAGAAAAAGATTAACCTAATAAAGCTATCTTTGTAATTCTAAGTAAGCGAGTGGATAAAATTTATGACGGGTAAGGATCTATTTGATGAGGAAGATATAAAGCGTATTCAGAATGAATATGATTCCCTTGTCAGCAATTTGATACGATGCAATAAGCCAGGCGACAGGGAACTTATAGACAAGGCTTTCAGGGTAGCAAATGAGGCTCACTGGAACATGCGAAGAAAGTCGGGTGAACCTTACATTATACATCCCATTTGTGTAGCGAAAATTGTCAACCAGGAGATAGGCCTTGGTCCGAGGTCAATAGCAACAGCGTTGTTACATGACGTGGTCGAGGATACGGGCTATTCGCTGGAACAGGTAAACCGTGAATTCGGACCAAAGATCGCTTCCCTTATCGACGGGCTTACAAAAATCTCGGCGACCTACAACAAGGGTGCATCATCATCGATGCAGGCTGAGAACTTCAGGAGGATGCTTCTGACAATTTCCGACGATCTCAGGGTGATCCTTATAAAGATCGCCGACCGGCTTCATAACATGAGGACTCTCGATTCGATGCCTGAGAACAAGAAGATGAAGGTTGCCGGAGAGACTATTTTTCTTTACGCCCCGCTTGCTAACCGACTTGGTCTTTACGCGATAAAAAGCGAACTTGAGGATCTTAGTTTTAAATACCGTCAGCCTGTCTTATACGATGAGATCGCATCTAAGCTTAAGCTAGGTGAGAAGAAATATTATACACTTATAAACAAGTTCAGCCTTCCAGTAATCAATAAACTTCAGGAATCAGGGTTGAAATTTGATATTAGCGGACGTCCGAAGTCGATTTTCTCTATCTGGAAGAAGATGCAGTCGAAGAATGTCCCCTTTGAGGAAGTTTATGATGTTCTCGCCGTCAGGATTGTTTTTGAGCCTGTGCCCGGAATTCCCGAAAAAACGACATGCTGGAATATATATTCTGTAATTACTGATTCATATCTACCTAAGCCCGACAGGCTCAGAGATTGGGTAAGCAGGCCAAAACCAAATGGTTATGAAGCGCTTCATGTCACTGTCATGGGTCCCGAGGGGCACTGGGTTGAGGTTCAGATCCGCAGCAGGAGGATGGATGAGATAGCCGAAAGGGGCTATGCTGCACATTACAAATATAAGGGTGATAACTCGCCCGAAACAGAACTCGACAAGTGGATCAAGCAAATCAGGATGATGCTTGAGAATCCTCTTGAAGATCCGATCGAGTTCCTGGATGAATTTAAAATGAATCTTTTCTCTTCAGAGATTATGGTTTTTACTCCTAAGGGTAAACTGGTCAGTCTTCCCAAAGGAGCCTCTGCCCTCGACTTTGCCTATGATATCCATACAGAGATAGGGAACCGGGCAATTGGTGCAAAAATAAACTACAGGCTCAACCCGATAAGCGCAATATTAATGAGTGGTGACCAGGTTGAGATAATTACTTCGGACATTGCAAAACCGGAAAAGGAATGGCTCTCGTTTGTCCGGACCGCAAAGGCAAAGGAAGCCATAAAAGGCGCCCTTAGATCAGAATCGAGCAGCAGGATACAGAAAGGGATGGAGATCCTTGAAGCAAAGCTCGCAGAACTGGGTCTTACACCGAATTCGGAAATCGTCAGGAAGCTGATGCTTTCATTTGATGTTCCTAACAAGGATGAGCTTTATTCAGGAATTGAGCTTGGAACATTGAACCTCGACAACCTGAAAAAGATTATCAGAAAGAGCCCTGCAAAGAACGTTATTAAATACTGGGAGTTAAAGCTCCTTGGTTCCAAAAAGGAAAAGAAAGATGAGGAAGAGCCTTCTCAGGAACGGATCGATCCATCCTCCCCTTTCCTTCTCAGGGAAAATGTGGAAAGTGCAGGACAGTCATACGAGATAGCAAGGTGCTGCAACCCCATTCCGGGCGATGAAGTTATTGGTTACCGCTCACCAGAAGGTGCAATTGTTATACACAAACCTAAGTGTCCTGTGGCCATCAGGATAATGTCGAATGAGGGAAACCGTATTATTGCCGTAAGATGGGCTATCCACAAGCTCGTTTCTTTTATTGCAAGAATCAGCATGACAGGTGTAGACAGGATCGGAATGGTAAATGATATCACCAACATTATCTCTTCGGAGCTCAAGGTTAATATGACAAATATCAATATAAGCGTCAGAGAGGGAATCTTCGAAGGCACAATTGATCTCTATGTGCATCACACACAAGACCTTAACAACCTTATCCTCAAAATATCAAATGTAAAAGGCATTGACACTATTAAGCGTGTCGAGGACTTCACAGAGGAACTTTAACAGGCTAATCCCTTTCCGATTTCTAAAAAAGACTATTTTTGTTATTATTTTTATTAAGACCAGATATGGTTAACGACGAAACAAGGTCGACAGTAAAACAAATTTTCACAGAGTATCTGGAGAAGAAGGGTCACAGGAAGACACCGGAAAGGTATGCGATTCTTGATGAGATCTACTCAAGAAGCGGGCATTTCGATATAGAGTCCCTTTACATTTTCATGAAGAACAAGAATTACCGTGTAAGCAGGGCAACGCTGTACAATACTATTGAACTGCTTCTCGACTGTAATCTGGTAACAAAACATCAGTTTGGCAAGAATATCGCTCAGTTTGAAAGAGCATTCCAGTGCAGTCAGCATGATCATCTCATCGACCTTGAAACAGGAAAGGTAATAGAGTTCTGCGATCCCAGGATACTTGACATAATCAAAACCGCCAGCGGACTTCACAATTTTGAACCTCAGTATCATTCTCTCTACATCTATGGTAATCTAAGGAAAAAACCGGAGACCAAAAAATAAAAGAAGGAGCTGGTTACAGCTCCTTCAGTCACTGGATATTCCTTTTATCAGAAAGCAAATCCTATTGAGAATCCCACTCTTGTCTTGAACCCTTCAAATTTGGTGATATCTTCCGGCTCTTCACCTGATACAATATTAATACTCCCGTCGGTGTAATGTCCTCCGAAAAACAGGTCCATTACAAAGCCCTTTTTCATAATCCACTGCCTGCCGAAAGCAACGCCGCCGCCAAAAGCCGCAAAACTGCCTTCTCCTGAATCTTCACCTTCTTCATAGTCATATTTGAAATATCGGAGATAAGGCGCCATATAAAATCCGTCGATGGCATTATTCCGGATATAAAATTTAAGTTCGGGTGTAAGTGTCAGCCCCTTGAATTTTGTTTCTTCAATTTTGTAATTAAGATATCCTACACCCATCTGTGCAGACATCAGATCGCTCAATTCCCTTTCGTAGAATAAGGAACCTGTTCCTATTAACAATGCGAGAGTGTTTACTTTCATGACGTTCTTTTCGACTGCAACATCAATCTCATCCTGCGCGAATGATGTAAAACAAACAGCTGCCAAAACAATAAAAGCAAAACATCTTTTCATTTCAGTAAGTATTAAGTCAATTATAATTGACTGAATCACAAAATGTCAGAAAGGATTCTCTCTCCCGGATACACATTCCCCGTTTCATTTTTCAACAATATATTATCAACGTGAAATACAGCCGGATTATTTTGTAAATTGGAATCTGTTTTATAATCCTAAAACTGAAATGAAGATTGATGTATTGCTAGGCCTTCAGTGGGGTGATGAGGGTAAAGGGAAAGTTGTGGATGCTTTGAGCCCCGGTTATGATGTCATTGCACGGTTTCAGGGAGGTCCTAATGCAGGTCACTCACTTGAATTCAACAATAAAAAGCATGTCCTTCATCTTATTCCCTCAGGGATTTTTCACCCCGACAAGTTAAATGTAATCGGCAGTGGACTCGTTCTTGATCCTGCAGTTTTTAAGGAGGAAATTCTAAACCTGGGTCATTCGGTTGAAGAACTTGCCGCAAGGCTTGTTATTTCTGCCAGGGCTCACCTTATCCTTCCTACCCACAGGATTCTTGATGCAGCGTACGAAAACCGCAAGGGGATTCTCAAGATTGGCTCAACACTCAAGGGAATCGGCCCGGCTTACACTGACAAAGCCAGCAGAAACGGCCTCAGGGTAGGCGATATCCTTAATCCCGCTTTCCGTGACCTGTACGAAAAACATAAATCAGCTCATCTGGAGATACTCAGAAGCTACGATTATAACTTTGAGATAAGCGCTTACGAGGAAGACTGGTTTGAAGGAGTGGATCTTCTGAAAAGATTCAGGATAGAAAATGTGGAATACCTGCTTAACGAAAATGCAGCCCTTGGCAGGAAGATCCTTGCTGAGGGAGCTCAGGGCACAATGCTTGACATTGACTTCGGATCATATCCGTTTGTAACATCGTCAAGTACTATCAGTGCAGGGGCCTGCACCGGACTGGGTATCTCTCCCAGGCTGGTAGGGGAAGTCTTCGGCATTTTCAAAGCTTACTGCACAAGAGTAGGGAGCGGTCCCTTTCCCACGGAACTATTCGATGATACAGGAGAACTTATCAGGAAAAAAGGATGCGAATTCGGAGCAACCACAGGAAGACCCAGAAGATGTGGCTGGCTTGATATCCCGGCACTCAGATACGCAATAATGATAAACGGGGTTACACAACTTTTCATGATGAAATCGGATATCCTCTCAGGTTTCAGGAAAATCAGAGTTTGTACAGCATATAATTACCTAGGGAAAGAGGTAAAAGAGGTTCCCTTTGACAATAATGCGGCAATTGAACCGGTTTATGCCGAACTGGACGGATGGGAAGAAGATATCTCACTACTAAACGATTATGATGCTTTGCCGGAAAACCTGAAAAAATATGTTGGTTTTATAGAAAAGCAGACCGGAGTTCCCATAACACTGGTGTCTGTAGGACCAGACCGGAATTCCACGATATTCAGATAGGAGAAACATTACGGATATAATACCGGAGAAAGCGGATAAGAGTCTGCAAAGCGTTATTGACGGGAAGATGCTTTGAGTTTTCATATTTTATAAATTAGTCCATTCAAATCAAATCAAGTAAAAAGTCACAAAACAAGTTTATAATCATAAAAACACTGGCTGATGAAATCATTGATACAATTTTTTGAAGAGAGTGCTGATCAATTTGGCAGTAATGTCTATATGTGGGAAAAAACCCAGGACAAATATGAGGGTACAACCTATGATGAAATACGAAAACAGGTATATGAATTTGCAGCAGGACTCATCTGCATGGGTATCAAAAAAGGAGACAGGCTTAGTTTGATTTCAGAAGGCCGTAACAGCTGGGTGATTGGTGAACTTGGAATACTGTACGCAGGAGCAGTCAATGTGCCTTTGTCTGTTAAACTGACGCCCCCGGAAATACAGTTCAGGATCAATCACTCCGAATCTAAAATGGTGCTGACATCGTCAATCCAGGCTCAGAAACTTAATCTTGTTCTTGACAAGTGTAAAACTATTGAAAAACTGATACATTTTGACACTCAGGAGGAATACTCCGAAAAGGAGATCCATTTCAATGAGGTCAGAAAGATCGGAAGGGAATGGCTTGAAAAACCCGGCAACAGGGACAAATTCAATGAAATAAGCGCCTCTGTCAAACCATCGGACTTTGCAAATATCTGTTATACCTCGGGAACTACAGCAGATCCAAAAGGTATCATTCTTACCCACGGAAACTATGTGACAAATGTTTATCAGGCATACAGTCTTATGGACATTCCTCCGTTCTACAAAACACTCCTTATCCTTCCCTGGGATCACTCCTTCGGACATACCTGCGGCATATATGCGTTTATGGGAAGGGGAGCCAGCATTGCTTCGGTGAAAACTGGCAAGACTCCCATGGAGACCCTTCGCAACCTTCCTGCATGCCTCAAAGAGATCAAACCAAACCTCCTCATGAGTGTGCCTGCAATAGCCAAAAACTTCAGGAAGAATATAGAGAAGGGAATAAGGGAAAAAGGAAAGATGACCGAGATCCTGTTCAATCATGCTTTAAAAATCTCATATTCGTATAATAAGGAAGGATGGAATAAAGGAAGGGGTTTGCAGAAACTAAAGAAACCTCTTCTTGAACTCTATGATAAGATACTCTTCAGCAAAATACGGGAGGTCTTCGGAGGCGAACTTGATTATTTTATCGGAGGTGGAGCTCTTCTGGATATTGAGCTTCAGAGATTCTACTATGCACTTGGCGTACCCATGTACCAGGGTTACGGACTAAGCGAGGCTTCGCCTGTAATCTCCTCCAACTCGGCCGGAAAGCATAAGCTGGGATCTTCTGGTGTGCTTGTAAACAATATGGATCTGAAGATATGCGACGACGACGGGAATGAGCTCCCGGTAGGCCAGAAAGGAGAGATCGTAATAAAGGGTGGCAACGTCATGTACGGCTACTGGAAAAATGATGCAGCAACCCGCGAAACGATAAAGGAAGGATGGTTGTACACCGGCGACATGGGTTATATGAGCGAAGATGGGTTTCTTTATGTACTAGGTCGATTCAAGAGTCTTCTCATTGCAGATGACGGAGAAAAATTCAGCCCCGAAGGAATAGAAGAAGCAATTTCGGAACAATCGAAATATATCGATCAGTGCATGCTTTACAATAATCAGAAACCGTACACTGTGGCCATTGTCGTTCCTAACCAGCATTCGCTGAAAGGGTACCTCGAGGAGAAGAATCTCACAGCCGATTCGGATGAAGGGAAGAGAGCAGTGACAACCCTTCTGGAAAATGAGGTCAACGAATACAGGACCAATGGAAAATACGGTCAGATGTTTCCGCAGAGATGGCTGCCGGTGGCGATCGGGATCCTCGAAGAAGGTTTTAACGAGGAAAACGGACTTATGAATTCATCGATGAAGATCGTGAGGGGAAAGATAATGGATAAATACAAAGACCTGATAGATTACCTCTATACCCCCGATGCCAAGGATGTCAGCAACGAAAGGAACATCGAAGAAGTTGAGAAGATGAAGCTGGGCTAGAGCCTGCTCTTGAAAGGGAGAAAGGTCATAAAGTCGGCATGATGCACGATATATGCCTCGGTTGATCTTTTCACAAGGTCTCCCTCATGTGCATGAGCTGCAATTATATGGCATACTTCAGGAGGCACACCGCATTCTTCAGCCAGTGAGACACCAGAGAAGGGATGACGGAGATATTGTCCATATTTCCCCTGGATCGGATTGCCGCAGGCATCCAGCTCATATTCCAGCAATTTCCCAACATCGGCAAGGATTGCCCCGGAAATAAGCACATCCATATTTACGGGAAGATCATCCCTGAAAAACTCGTTCATTTTCTCCCCGCTTGCCCGTGCTATATGGACCACACACCTTTTATGATCCATAAAGTTTACCTTAAGGCCGGGGCCGCAAAGAAGCGTGAAAGGTATTCTTTCCAGGTCATCGGGCTTCAGGACACTCCTGCTGAGAGCCAGCTCCCATGTCTTTGCTGTCTTTTCCCTCAGTATCTGATCCTTTATCCAATCCAGCTCAGGCCATAGATTCTTTACACTGTCGTTCATCCTGACACTTATTTTCTGATTTTCGAGATTATTTCGTCTGTAATTTCAACTGTTGATGCAGCACCCTGTGCCGTCACATCAGGACTTCCCGGAAGCTTCATCATATCATATGTTTTGACCTTTCCTTCCAGAATGACTTCAGCCACTGACTTTCTTATCCTTTCAGATATTTCTTTTTCCCCAATATAATCCAGCATCATGCATGATGATTCAATCATTGCAACAGGGTTCACTATGGGTATGCTGTAGCCGGCATATTTGGGTGCTGAACCGTGCGTTGGTTCAAAAACGGCAATGCCGTCGGATGAAAACTGCGCACTGCATGCAAAGCCAAGACCTCCTATCAGACCTGCAAATCCATCTGAGACGATATCGCCAAACATGTTCCCGGCGACAATAACGCCGTATTCCCCGGGGTTTTTGGTAAGCCACATCATCTGGGCATCTATGTTGGTATTGACCAGCTTTATGCCGGGATAAAGTTCCTTCTGCATCTCTTTGGCAAGCTTCCACATCATTCCCGATGTTTCCCGCACAACGTTGGGCTTTTCGCATACTGTGACCGATTTATATCCGTTACGGCTTGCGTGGTCGAAAGCAGCTTTCAGAATTCTTACAGTAGCCTTTTTTGTGAATATCCTTGCAGAGACCGAGAGTTCTTCAACGGGAACCGAAGAAAAATTCTCCCTGAATTTAGGATGTGTCATCAGGGCATCATATACCTTTTCCGGCGGATTTGTCCATTCCACTCCAGAATAAAGACATTCCGTGTTCTGACGGAATATCACAGCATCGATAAAAGGCTCTTCAATGTTCCCCTCTCTCCCGCGGCGTATGAAATTGAGGGGATTTCCCCTGTAGGAACGACATGGCCTTACACAGATATCGAGGTTGAATTTCTGTCGTAATCCCACAATGGGGCTGGAATAGACGTAGCCTTTACCCTGAAGTGACGGATCAAGCTCCGCTTTCGCCTCTTCGTTAGGTTTGGAGGTTATTGCACCGAACAAAGCAATCCGGTGTTTCCTTATCAGATCAATAGTCCGTTCGGGAAGAGGATTTCCCTCGCGACGCCAGAATTCCCAACCGATGTCACCAAAGACATAAGAAGCATTAAAACCTGAGGCATCAAGCACTCTCAATGCCTGTTCCATAACAATATTTCCGATACCGTCACCCGGCAGTATTACAATTGTACGTCGATCCATATAAAAATTATTAATTCAGATAATTAAAGGCTGTAAGTGTAAATATAGGAAATAGTAATCCCAATTACTATGATATTTAACAGAATTGACTTTTGCGCCCTAAATAATAACTATCTTAGTTAACTAATAGTGAACTCTTTATAAGATATGAATAGACTATCGGGTTTAAAACCGCAACCGGTCTGGGACTATTTCGAGGAAATATGCATGATCCCGAGACTTAGCAAGAATGAAGGAAAGATAAGAAAATATCTCCTTAAATTCGCTGAAAATCACAAACTTGAAGCGAAGGAAGACAGTACCGGCAATATCCTTATTGTGAGGCCCGCTTCCCCTGGTTTCTCCAATGTAAAAACAGTGGTTCTCCAAAGTCACATGGACATGGTTGGTGAGAAAAATGCCGAATTTCCTCACGACTGGAGTAAAGATCCTATAATACCGCATATTGAAGACGGTTGGGTAACAGCCCGGGGGACAACCCTCGGAGCAGATGACGGGATTGGAATTGCCTGTCAGCTGGCAATTCTTGCTGATCCGGAATTCAAATCAGGCAGGATTGAATGTTTATTCACGGTAGATGAAGAAACGGGAATGACAGGCGCCATGAATCTCAATCCTGACTTTTTTGAAGGCAGGACCCTTCTGAATCTTGATTCGGAGGATGAAGGGATAATCTTTATCGGATGCGCAGGAGGCATTGATACAGTCGGGGAACTGGAGTATGAGAACGAAAATATTGAAGAAGGAGTTGAGGGGCTGATGATTTCTGTCACCGGTCTAAAGGGAGGCCATTCAGGTGATGAGATACACAAAGGCTTCGGTAATTCGGTAAAGATAATGGCCAGGATATTAAGAAACCTTAACGGCCGCTTCAGTATTTCTCTGTTCAGTTTCGACGGAGGAAATCTACGGAATGCCATCCCCCGTGAGGCATTTGCAGTTATTGGAACAGAGAAACAGCACAAAAAAGCGATTATTGAGTGGATAAATGATTTTGAAAAGACCATTAATGATGAGATAGGAGACATAGAGAATGAACTTCAGATTTCCGTTAAGGATATTGATCCGGAGGGGAGTGCAATAGATCCCTCAGCACGCGATAAGCTCATCAATCTGCTGACCTGCTGTCCTCACGGAGTTATCGGCTGGTCAAGGGAGATGGAAGGACTTGTTGAGACGTCAACAAATCTGGCTTCTGTGAAATTTTCAGGAAACAAAAAGATCATAATCGTATCGACACAGAGAAGTTCTGTCGAATCGCTTAAAAAGGAAGCTGCAATGACTGTTGAAGCATGTTTCAGGCTTGCAGGAGCATCTGTGGAACATTCTGATGGCTATCCGGGATGGAAACCCAATACCAGATCAGAAATTTTACAGGTAACAACAGAGTCGTACAAGCGTCTTTTCGGGAAAGAACCGCTTGTTAAGGCCATACATGCCGGTCTTGAATGCGGGTTGTTCTACGAAAAGTTCAAGGGTATTGATATGGTCTCTTTCGGTCCGACGATACGGGGTGCTCATACTCCGGCAGAAAAAATCGGGATAGAAACAGTAAGGATGTTCTGGGACCTCCTCAGGGATGTGATCATCAATATTCCAGCATCCTGATACCGGAAGCCGGTATTTCAGTCGTATACGAAGAATTCATCCTTTCCTGCTCCGCAAACAGGACATATGTAATTGTTGGGAAGTTCGCTGAACTCAATCCCGGGGTCAATCCCTGAAGAAGGATCTCCTTCTTCAGGGCTATAGATAAAACCACATACCGAACATTTATATTTTTCCATTCTATTGTGTTTTAGTTCCTTATCTTTCTCACCACGTCAATAACAGTACCATCGACCCATTTTACTGCTGCGACCATTTTATCATCGAAAACGGGTTTTGAAGGCTTTCCGCATATTCTCTCGGCTTCATTCTTGAGTTCGTATATCGTTTTTAACGGAAGTCCGCTGTTTTTAACTCTGTCAATAAGATCCTGCCTCAGCGGATTAACTGCAATTCCCCTTTCTGTTATTATCACATCGATCATTTCTCCGGGGCCGCACAGGGTTGTCACCTCGTCGACGATAACAGGTATCCGGTCGCGGAAAAGAGGCAGCGGAAGGATTACGTTCCTGGCGTGAAGACAGTTCTGCCAGCCCCCTATTCCGTGAAGAAGGTAACCGTCGGAATGGGTTACCACATTTCCATTGAAATTCAGGTCAACCTCGGTCGCTCCAAGGATCATAATATCCATCATGCTGGTCAGGTTGCCCTTTGAGTGATAATTATATGCATTGAATACAGAATAAGGCACATGGTTGGGATTCCTGCCAAGTGAATCGACCGAGTCAAGGTCAAAGACCTGGGCATCTAGTATATAGTCCATTTGCCCCTGCTCAAGCATATCGACCATATATCTCGTGCTTCCGCCAAAGCCGAATCTTGATTTCCATCCCTTGCTTTTCATTATCTCATGAATGAAAACGGCAATTGCCAGTGAGGTGCCGCCTGCTCCTGCCTGTAATGAGATTCCATCTTTCAGTATTCCGGATTTCTCGAGAAACGATGCTGTCAGCTCCGCTATAAGAAGCCTGTCGGGACTTTTTGTGATCTGTGTTGTTCCTGATACTATCCTTTCGGGAATACCTATTTTATCAACAACCACAACATAATCGACATAGTTTCCTTCTATCTCCATTGGAAGGCATGGCAGATCGACAAGATTATCAGTAACGACAATCACCTTATCGGCATACAATGCATCTGCTTTTGCATAGCCAAGCACACCGCAGGCTGACTGGCCTCCCCTACCCCTTGCGTTACCGAAAGAATCTGCTGATGGAGCAACCAGTACCGCAATATCGATTTTTACCTCTCCATCCTGAATGGCTTGTACTCTTCCTCCGTGTGAACGCAGAACGGCTGTGCCATTCATTCTGCCTTCGGAGACAAAGCGGCCAAGAGGCCCGTTCATACTGCCTTCTATCCTGTTTATCGTCCCATCCCCGAGATACTTTATCAAAGGTTCATTGCAGGGGAATGAGGCTGACGGAAACCATACGAGATCCCTGACTCCCATCACCGAAGCTATTTCAAAGATCCTGTTGCTGATGAGGTCTCCGTCACGCAGGTGGTGGTGGGTTGATATCGTCATTCCGTCGCGGATACCGCAACGAAGAAGAGCTTCTTCGAGGGTAGCAACGACCTTGTTGCCGTCGTCAGGATAATCAGAGCAAGAAGGTATTGGAGGAGCGTATTTATACCCGGCGGGTTTATGCTTTCCCACACCCCGGAAAGGAACTTCGGGTTTTCCGTTTATTTCGGAAGGTACCGATCTGCCGGCACTGTTTTTTACAGTATGAATAGTCATTTTTGTAATTTTAACCGGTCTGTTTCTTGTTTTCCTCCTGAAGTTCCATCCAGTTATCGGACAGAAGTCCCAGCTTAACTGAAAGCTCAATCACCCTGAGAGCTCTCCTGACAACAGGTGCATCAATCATTTTTGTTCCAAGAGCCACTACACCTTCTCCCTTTAACCTTGCTTCCTCATAGGCAAGGACAATCTTCTTTGATCTTTCTATCTCCGCAGTTTCCGGAGCAAAGCCTTTTTTCACAACAGGTACCTGCCGCGGATGTATGCAACCCATTCCTTCAAAGCCAAGTGCTTTTGATTCCCTTACGGTTTGCCTGAGGGCATCCATATCGCCCACATCGGAAAAGACCGAATCGATAGCCTGGATTCCTGCAGCCCTGGCAGCGTTAACCACACGTGTCCTGGCGTAGAAAGTCTCCCTGCCTTCCCTTGTCCTTACGACGCCCATATCAGCGGTAAGATCTTCAAGTCCGACAGCCAATGCAACGACTGAAGGCGTGGAGCGTGCTATATCGAATGCCATTTCGACACCAAGTGCGGTTTCTATGATTGGCATCAGAAAAACCTGGTTAGCATTACCGTTGCGTTTTTTTATCTCTTTTATCCTGTCATCGACGCCTGTTACAGAAGAAACGCTTTCACATTTCGGGATGAGAATCAAATGTACATTTTGAGGTACAACGGCTTCAAGGTCGTTCATCCCTCGCTCTCCCTGGTTTATTCTTACCATTCTTTCCGCTCCGTTAAAACTGATCTGTCTCAGAGCATTTCTGACAAGCAGAACGGCTTCGTCCTTTTTCTCAGGAGCAACCGAATCTTCAAGATCCAGAATTATTCCATCGGCTGAATGAAGTCCCGCATTGATCATCATGCTCGGAGTATTTCCTGGCACATAGAGCCGGGCAAACCTGAAACGGTCCCTCCTTGATGGATACATGTTTTCGTCACTCATACCGGGAAGAAACTCAAGATCTGTCTGTACGATTTTTTTGATAGCTGCTTCCAGCCTGGCTGCCATGACAAAAGGCAAAGCTCCCGAATCGTTGATTCTGAGGATGGCATTACTGATTCCAAAAAACTCAAGTTGTGAAATGCACTGCTCCCTTATTGATTCACCATAAAGGACTCCGACTTTAGAAAACAGTTCTGTCTTCAGGCCACCGGTCGCACAAATCTCAAGTTCAATCTGACAATCAGATCTGATCTTTGGTCCTGAGTTTCCAACAATTGCTAATTTTCTGCTCATTTTCACAAAGTTGGTTAAAAAACACAAAACTAAAAGTAATTAATAATAAGTCAAAAAATACTTAGCAATGTGAATTATCCGGCTTAACCCAGGAAACCAAGCAGTATACCTGCTGCAACAGCGGAACCGATCACACCGGATACGTTCGGGGTCATTGCGTGCATAAGCAGATAATTTGAGGGATCGGCCTTTAGTCCTTCCACATGTACAACCCTTGCGCTGTCGGGAACCGCTGAAACCCCTGCTGCCCCGACCAGGGGGTTAACCTTGTTCTCTTCCCTGAGAAACAGATTCATGAATTTAGCAAAGAGGACACCTCCTGCCGTCGCGATAACAAATGAGAATGCTCCGAGGGCAAAGATCATTATGGAACTTCGGGTAAGAAAAACATCAGCCTGAGTAGAAGCCCCAACTGTTAATCCTATGAGGATTGTAACAATATCAATAAGGGCATTCCTTGCAGTGTCAGCAAGTCGTTTTGTAACACCGGATTCACGAAGAAGGTTGCCAAAAAACAGCATACCAAGAAGAGGAAGGGCACTGGGTGCAATAAAAAGTGTAACAAGAAGCCCTACTATGGGAAAGACTATCTTTTCGATTTTTGATACGGCTCTGGGCGGTTTCATCCTGATGCGTCTCTCTTTCCTTGTTGTGAGCAGTCTCATAACAGGCGGCTGTATGACCGGAACTAGGGCCATGTAGGAATAAGCTGCAATTGCGATGGGTCCTATTAGATTTTTTACGGTCGTTCCGTCCGGCAGAATGTTTATTCCATTTGCAAGCCTTGATGAAAGAAATATGGCTGTGGGACCGTCGGCTCCTCCGATTATTCCTATTGCACCAGCTTCCTGTGGATAGAAACCAAGGGCGAGTGCGCCAATAAAAGTAATGAAGATCCCTATCTGTGCAGCTGCACCCAGCAACATTAGCCGCGGGCTTGAAATAAGTGAGGAGAAATCGGTCATGGCACCCAGCCCCAGAAAAATAAGGGGAGGGTAAATACCCTTTACCACCCCGAAGTAAAGGTAATTCAACACACTGCCTTCCTGATAAATACCGACCTGCAGGTTCAATCCCCCGTCCTGAAAGAAAGGAATATTGCCAATAAGTATTCCTGCGCCAATAGGAACAAGTAGTAAAGGCTCATAATCGTATCTTATCGCCAGATAGATAAAAAACAGACCTATGACGATCATTATCAGATGGCCGCTTGTGGCATTCCTGAACCCCGTATAATTCCAGAACTGTCTTAATCCGCTCAGCGATTCCGGTTCGTCCTCTTCAATACTTCCTCTGAAATTATTAATACCGTCAGCCGAAGCATGCCATGATGCATATTCTGCTTGTCTTTCTTTTTCGGGTTTAATGAACACAGACCAGGCAACCGATAGAATGGCCACTGCGCAAAAAACAACTATAAGTCTTTTCTTCTCCATGATCAGTCCATCTCCATAATTACTTCCTCCTGAAGCACCGACTGGCCTATTTCAGCTTTCACTGCAACAATCGTCCCGTCCTGTTCAGCTTTGATTTCATTTTCCATTTTCATAGCCTCAAGGCTGAAAAGCTTCTGGTTTTTTGTGACAGTATCACCTGCTTTTACATAGATATTCAGTATTATTCCTGGAAGAGGTGTTCTTACAGCCGTTCTTGGTCCTCCTTCTTTCTTTTCAATTCGTTTTGGAGGCTCCTTCACGGGGGACCTCACGATAACCGGGGTTTTTACCTGTCGTTTCTCCCTGAGAATATCCACCGAATATGTGGTTCCGTTTACTTCAATCCTGGCATGATCACTTTCCAGGGATTGTATTTCAACCTCATACTGGTTCCCGTTTATAATGAATTTATAATTCTTCATGACACTATCTTAAGTTTCTCATACTGTATAACTTTGAGCTCCAGGGAGAGTAAATTCGCGAAACACGGGTTATTGTAATTATTCTGCTTTCCTCGTCGTGCATCTCCTCGCTGTTCAGAATAATCGCCATGGCTATGGCTGCCGTAACGTCTCCCGGAATTTCTTTCATCCCGGGTGGTATCTCCCGGATGCCCTCTTTTTTCAGCTTACGTGTTGTAATCGATCTCAGTATCAAGGGTAGCAGGTAACGAAACAGAAGATAGATGAGGGCCAGGGAAAGGAACACGATGGAGATCCCTGTAAAAACGATCGTGGCAGCCGTATTGTCTATAGCCGAGAGATCAACAATCGCTGAAAAAAGATAATAATGAACCATTTGCTATAGAGGTATATTTGCATGTTTTTTCATAGGTCCGGGATCCTTTTTTGTAGCAAATGTCCTCAAAGCCCTGATAATCCTGAAACGAGTATTGCGTGGCTCGATTACATCGTCAATATATCCATACCTTGCAGCTTCGTATGGATTTGCGAACTTAGTTCTGTATTCAGCTTCCTTTTCCGCAACATACCTTGCCTTCTTTTCGGGATCGCTTATTTCGCTGATATTTCTTCCTTCAAGTATCTCAATTGCTCCTGAAGGACCCATAACGGCGATCTCTGCCGAAGGCCAGGCGTAATTAATATCTCCCCTCAGTTGTTTTGATGACATTACACAGTGAGCTCCTCCATAGGATTTTCTCAGAGTAACTGTTATTTTTGGTACTGTTGCCTCGCCATAGGCGAACATCAGTTTGGCACCATGAATTATTATTCCTCCATATTCCTGTCCGCTTCCGGGAAGAAAGCCCGGGACATCCACAAGGGTTACAATCGGTATATTGAAAGCGTCGCAGAATCTGACAAAACGTGCTGCTTTACGCGATGCTTCTATATCAAGGACCCCGGCAAGAAAACTAGGCTGGTTGGCAACTATTCCCACAGGCATGCCTCCCATTTTGGCGAATCCCACAACTATATTACGGGCATAACCGGCGTGAACCTCCAGAAATTCACTATGATCGACTATCTTATAGACAACATCCTTTATGTCGTAAGGCTGATTGGGATTTTCAGGAATAATGGAATTCAGGTCATCCTCCAGTCTTTCGATGGGATCGGTGCATTCAGTCATTGGCGGATCCTCAAGATTATTCTGAGGAAGATAGCTTAACAGTTTTCGTATCAGGAGCAGCCCCTCGGTTTCCTCGTCTACAACAAAATGAGCAACCCCCGATTTAACTCCGTGGATCTGAGCCCCTCCCAGATTCTCGGTAGAAATATCTTCCCCCGTAACTGACTTGGTCACTTTCGGGCCGGTTACGAACATATAGCTGCTTTTCTCACTCATAATAATGAAGTCGGTAAGGGCCGGAGAATATACAGCTCCGCCGGCGCATGGTCCGAAAATCGCAGAGATCTGTGGTATCACTCCTGACGAAAGAATGTTTCGTTCGAAAATCTCTGCATAACCTGCAAGGCTTCTCACCCCTTCCTGAATTCGGGCTCCACCGCTGTCGTTTATACCGATTATCGGCGCTCCCGTCTTCATTGCCTGGTCCATTATTTTACAAATCTTCTGGGCGAAGGTCTCAGAAAGAGATCCTCCGAAAACAGTAAAATCCTGGGAAAAAACATAGACAACCCTTCCGTCTATTGTCCCATGTCCCGTAACAACACCATCGGAAAGGAACTTTTTATTCCCGAGGCCGAAATCTTCGGTCCTGTGGGTAACGAACATATCGTACTCTTCGAAGCTTCCTTCATCAAGCAGTATATTAAGTCTTTCCCTTGCAGTAAGCTTACCTTTGGCATGCTGATCTTCAATTCGTTTTTCTCCTCCTCCCTGGCGGGCTTTGTCGCGAAGGTCAATGAGTTCCTTTACTTTTTCCTGGTTGTTCATGTAAAATGGATTATTGCTTTATTTTTGAGGATTCCCGCATAATTCAATAAGCACCCCGCCTGTTGACCTGGGATGCAGAAAGGCAATGTTAAGACCTTCCGCACCTTTTCGTGGTTCGGCGTCAATAAGTTTTACACCTTCTTTTCCGGCATGTTTCAGATGTTCAGTCACATCACTTACTGCAAAAGCTATATGGTGAATCCCCTCACCCCGTTTTTCAATAAATCTGGCAATAGGGCTTTCCTGGTCAATGGGTTCGAGTAGTTCAATCTTTGTCTGTCCGACCATAAAAAATGCTGTTCTTACTTTCTGGTCAGTCACTTCTTCGATATTGTAGCATTTCAGTCCGAAAACCTTTTCATAAAAGGCTATGGATTCTTCAAGGTTCCCGACTGCTATTCCAATATGTTCAATATGTGATGGTTTCATCATAATGATTTTAGAAATGAAAGAAATTTTAACAAAATTAACTGCTAATAATTACCTTATACAGATAAAAATCATGTTTCGCTTTTTTTTGATTAATTAGTTTTTCAAAAAGGAAAGTCGACAGGCGTCGTAACTTCCGGTTCTTTGACTTCCGGTTTTTTAGCTGCCTGGTGCACGGGATTTCCATCCACAAAAATTGCTTTGTAGGGGGTCACAGGGCATGCATATTCACAATGTCCGCATCCTATGCAGATTTCCTGATTCGTTTCGGGAATCAGAAGGTTACCTTCGTAGGGGATCATAAATACTGCCTTTGTGGGGCATGCTTCAGAGCAGGCTCCGCATGCTGTTTTCTCCGTTTTTACAATGCAATTATCCTTGATGAAATTGACTTTTCCGATCTGCGTCAGCTTTTTAGCTTCAAGAACCAGCGGTTTAAGGGCATTCGTGGGACATACTTCAGTGCACACTGTACAGTTGAAGGTACAGAAGCTAAGGTGGTAATCCATTACAGGCATCATAAATCCGGCAATCCCATATTGTTTAACAGCCGGTTTGATCACCTGGTTCGGGCACGCGGTTATGCAGAGCGAACAGGCGGTACAATTCTTCATGAAATCACTTATCGATACTGCTCCTGGCGGGCAGACATGATATGTTCGCGGCTCTCTTACAGTTGAGGCTTTCTTCGGAACAGGCACATTCTTCTCCTGCGAATTTGCAGATTGCGAAACTCCGGCAAGAAAGAGAAGCGAGCCGGCAATGAATTTTCTCTTGCTCTTATCCGCTTCCTTTTCTCGTCCGGACGATCCGACAAAAGAGTATGTTATTGCATTTTCGGGGCATGAAGGTATGCAGTTGAAACAGTCTACACATCTGCTGAGATCGATATCCTGACCCAGAAAGTCAATGCATGATGATTTGCAAGCCAGCGCGCATCTTCCGCAGCGCGTGCATTTTCCTTCATCAATCCTTATTCGAAACAGCGATACCTTTGAAATCAGCCCCAGAAAGGTTCCTACAGGACATATCATATTACAATAGAGCCGGCCTTTTGTAAATGAAAGCAATCCGACGAGAAGGGCAAAAATCAGAGGCAATGCGTAAGTAATCAGGTCAAATCCCTTTATTTCGACATGATGCAATGCATAAACATCAAACTTCCCCAGTACACCTGAAAACAGATTATTTATGACAAGTACAACCGGTTTGGCAAAAAATGTCATAAAACGGCCAAAGATGCTGTACGGATCCAGTAATGTCACCATGTACATGCCATAGAAGACAGCCGATCCCAGTGTAAGCACCAGCAATGAATATCGTAATATTGTGTGGGGTTTTCTGAAGCCGAATCTCCTGAACTTTTTTCTCAGCTTACCCCCTATCCGGCTGTTTATGTCCTGCCCTATTCCCAGGGGACACAGGAAGGAACAGTATGTTCTTCCTGTAATCAGTGTTAAAAAAATAACAATAATAAAACCGGTCGCTGCCAGCGACAAGGTACTCACATAACTTATTGCAGAAGGTATAAACTGCAGAAAAATAAGGTAAGTGATATATTTTTCAGGAATGAGCGATTTAAAATCGATAAAGACAAAGGAAAAAGACACAAATACAAGTGCCGAAAAGACAACCCTGAATTTTCGCAGAAAAGAAGAGCTCATTATGGTCTACATTTTAATCCTCTTAATATTCAGGGCGTCAAGATTCATATTCCCCAGGCCCATCTTACTTGCAATTGGCAGATAATCTATTCTTTGCGGATCAACGCCCAGCATTTTTGCAGCAGCTGTATCTCCGGCAACCCAGTCGGAAGTCAGTATCTGAGATTTCATCTGAACCACGTCTTCCTTTGAGACCCCCTGAGGACCATGTTTGACCATGACATTATAGCAATCAACTATATTCAGTTCAGGTTTCCTCTCGAAGAGGGCATAATCGGCAATGCACTGATGCAGGTCATTTGAGTGCCAGAATCCCCTGTCCCACACTACTCCCATGGTGTTCTTAAGGCAGGCGGTCATTCTGGTGGAATTATGATCTTTAAGAATTGGGACATTAATAAAAACATCTGCTTCAAGAAGTATTTCGTGGACTTTTGCCTTTTTCAGTTTTACCCCTCCCGGAATTGCAACTTCCTGATAATAATTTTCGGTGTTTGCAGGAACGACCTTTGCCCCCGCGGATTTTGCAGCTCTTTCTATTCCGGAGTTCTTGTATGAATTAATCCAGTTGTCGCAGGTATGGTCGAAGACATACACTTCTTTTGCTCCGGCCCTGAAACAATGTTCTATAATTCTTTTTACCAGAAGAGGATTTGTATTTGCTGCGAGCTCAGGAACCACGTCCCAGCCAATATTTGGCTTTACCAGAACCTTTTGGCCTTTGTTGACGAAAGCGCCCATTCCTCCAAGTTCCTGAATTCCGAGGTCAAACATCGCATCAGGATTGCCTCCCATCACTGCAACCATGTCGTATTTCGCATTTCCCGGTGCGGAAGCCCATAGATTACTGTAGCCTCCGAGACTAAGAGCAGCTCCTGCACCAATTCCCGCTCCAATTGAAGATTTGAAAAAATCTCTCCTTTTCATCGTCTGATGAGTATGTTTTTCAGTAAACCTTTACCGAAAAGTACCGAAAAATACTACTTTTTTTTAATTATACCACAATGAATGTATATTGTATCTTAGCAGGTGATTTATAAGAATGACTGTTTTTAAACTTAGTTCTGCATTTATTGTTTATAATTTCAAACCATCAGAATATGAAAGTACTTTATTACGATTGTTTTTCTGGAATTAGCGGAGACATGAATCTGGGAGCAATGATCGATCTGGGCATAGATGCTTCCTACCTGAGAACAGAACTTGAAAAGTTAAATCTCGAGGGCTGGGATTTGTCGGTTGAAAAGGATCAGAGGCATGGTATTACAGGGACAAAAGTTACAGTGAAACAGACCGTTCATTCACATCATCACAGGCATCTTTCCGATATAGAGGAGATAATAAGGAAGTCATCGCTCAAGGAATCTGTAAAGAACCTCAGCATGAAGATATTCATGAAAATAGCAGAGGCCGAAGCGAAAGTTCACGGGACATCTGTCGACAAGGTTCATTTTCATGAGGTTGGAGCTATTGATTCGATAATCGACATTGCCGGTGCCGCAATATGTTATGAAGCTCTTGGGGTTGATGAGGTTTTTGTCTCGGAAGTGGAGCTCGGAAGCGGATTTGTTGATTGCGACCATGGGAGACTTCCCGTTCCGGCTCCTGCAACTATCGAAATTGTAAAAGGTATGCGTGTGCGAACAGGAGGTGTCGGATTTGAGGCGACCACACCTACAGGTGCCGCAATCCTGTCGACGCTGGCAACAGAAACAGAAACCCCGCGTGCTGTCAGGATTGGCAGGACCGGCTATGGGATAGGCCAGAGGGAAAATCGCGATGTGCCCAACATTCTAAGGGTTGCACTGGGAGAGACTGGTGAGAAAGCAAAAACCGGACACAAGGCTCTTCTTATTGAATCGAACATTGATGACATGAACCCGGAGTTTTACGATCATATCAGCGAACGTCTTTTTAACGAGGGCGCTTCAGATGTATATCTCTCCCAGGTCATTATGAAAAAAGGCAGACCTGGAGTGGTTCTCAGCGTCATCTGTGAGCCAGGCAAAGAAGATAGGCTTAAAAAGATCCTGTTTACCGAATCAACTACACTGGGAATAAGAAGCTTTGAATTTATAAAGGACACCCTTGAACGGGAGTTCAGTACGATCGACACGGTATACGGTACTGTAAGGGTTAAGCACTCGTTTTTTAACGGACGTGAGGTTTCAGTCAAACCCGAATATGAAGATTGCAGGCGAATAGCATCAGAGAAAGGTTTGCCGGTCAGGGAAATATACGGACTCGTCACATCGCTTCTTGCGAAAATGGAAAATAAAAATGGCTGAAACAAAAAGTGACATACTTGACAGTATTTTAACCGAACTTCGTTCATTCGTGGTTGCCTTCTCCGGAGGCGTCGACAGTTCATTTCTTCTTTACAGGGCTCACGGGCTGAAAAAAGTCGATATCACAGGTATAACAATCCGGACTCCGTATATTCCTTCATCAGAAATAGAAGAAGCATCCGCTTTTGCAGAGGCGTACGGAATAAAGCATCGTATTATTGACCTTGACTTCCCTGATTCATTAAGATATAATACGGAATCAAGGTGCTATATATGCAAGAAGACCCTTTTTACCGAAGTAAAGCGCTATGCTGCAGAGAATGGGTATCTTCACGTGATTGAAGGAACAAACGCTGACGACACTGGTGAATACCGTCCAGGAATAAAGGCATTACGCGAACTTGGGATAAGGAGCCCGCTTCAGGAAGCCGGTCTGACAAAAAAGGAAATAAGGGAGATACTAAGGCAGAACGGACTTTCGATCTGGGATAAACCGGCGATGTCCTGTCTTCTTACAAGAATCCCGTACGACACAAAGGTTCAGGAGAGTATGCTTTGCATGGTTGAAAAGGCAGAGAAGTATCTTTTTGAAAGAGGTTATCCGGGAACAAGGGTAAGATTGCATGGCGACATTGCCAGGATAGAATGCCTGCCAGTTTACTTCGAAAAAATTATTCAGTCAGAAGAAAGAAAAGAGATTTACAGTTTCCTTAAAAAGACAGGATTCAGATATGTGTCTCTGGATCTGGAAGGTTACCGTTCAGGTAGTTTAAATGAAAAATAAGAATTATAATGACCCGAAGCGAATTAGAAAAGCTCCTGAAAGAGCTCACAGGCGGGAAAATCAGTATCGACCAGACTATTGAAAGGCTGAGGGATTTCCCCTTCACTGATCTGGGTTATGCAAAAATTGACCATCACAGGGAACTACGGACAGGATATCCTGAAATAGTGTACTGTGCCGGAAAAACGGAGGAACAGGTAGCCGGTATATTCAGACTGATGGCTGAAAGAGAGAACAATGTCATCGGGACCAGAGCCAACGGTGCGATGTACAATTCAGTTAAGGAATTTGTTCCTTCAGCAGTATATTATGCTGTTGCCAGGATAATAAGTGTTCAAAAGAAGAAACCTGCACCCAAACCCCGAATTGCAGTGATAACAGCTGGTACATCAGACATGCCGGTTGCAGAGGAAGCAGCTGTAACTGCAGAACTACTTGGGAATGAAGTACTGAGGATATATGATGCCGGTGTGGCCGGTATTCATCGCCTTGTCGAAAAGCTTCCTGAAATAAGAAAATGCCGTGTGATCATAGTTATTGCCGGTATGGAGGGAGCACTGGCCAGTGTTGTGGGAGGGCTCGTTGATAAACCTGTGATTGCAGTACCCACAAGTGTAGGCTACGGAGCTAGTTTCGGCGGTATTTCAGCCCTTCTTGCAATGCTGACAAGCTGTTCGGCAGGAGTAACAGTTGTTAATATCGACAACGGATTTGGAGCCGCTTTTTCGGCAAGCATGATAAATCAGATGAAGTGAACCTCAGCAAATGAACGGAGAACAGATACTCCTTTCCACGGCCTATCTTCCGCCTGTAGAATATTTCTCCCGTATCCTGAATTCCGTATCTTTTCTGCTGGAGTATAACGAGAATTACAACAGGCAGACATACAGGAACAGATGCAGGATATTGGGTCCTCAGGGAATTCTTATTCTAAGTGTCCCTGTTACCAGGAGAGGCAGGACGAAGGCTCCTGTCAGAGATGTTACCATCGATTATTCGAAGCGTTGGCAACAGGTACACCTGCGGGCCATTGCCTCATGCTACGGGCGATCGCCCTTCTACCAGTTCTATTCGGATGAGTTCATAAGGATAATAGCTAAGGAGTTCAGGTTCCTTGTCGACCTCAATGAAGTACTTTTAAAGAAATGTCTTGAAATACTCAGACTCGACAGGTCATTCCATCCGTCCTCTTCTTTTATACCGCCCGACGGAACATCATCGAATGATTACAGATACACAATCTCCCCGGGAAATAAACCAGGGGTGGAACAAAAACCTTATATACAGGTTTTTGACCAGGGTACGTTCGTTCCTGATCTGAGTATTATCGACCTAATATTCACTACCGGACCTGATGCCGGTTCATTTCTTTGAAAGTATTAAAAAGCAAAGCCGGAAAAAAGTCCCGCCTAGAAGTAAAGGACTTTGATCCGGCCTTTAATCATTAGTTATTAATCAAATCAAAGTATTAAAATCCGAACTTATACCCAAGGGTTACCGTAAAAATGTTCCTGTTGCTCGTTAGTCCTGCCATTGCTAAGGATGAGGCAGTTTCGTAAAGGACATATTTCTGGTCATCCTTAAGGTTTGTGAAACCAAAGTCAATGTTAAGGTTCTGTTCCCGGTAACCTGCTCCAAAAGACAAAGTCCTGTAATCAAGTTCTTCATTCAGTTTCTTGTCTCTGAAGGCTTTTCCGTAATAACCATATCCGCCCCTGAGATAAAACTTTTCTATCCGTGCTTCCCCTCCTATCCTGATATTATGAGAAGGTCTCAGGGTATTTTTTATTTCAAGGTTTTTTTCACTGTAATCGTAGTTGTCTCCGGTTTCTGAAAATTTAGCAGTGCTGTAATCCACAAATTCATAATCAACACTCAGCATACCCAGTTTCTCATACTGATAGGCAATTCCTGCAAGGGCTCTGAAGGGAGTTGTAAGCGCGTAATTATATCTGAGGGGGTCATTGGAGAATTCATAACGACTGTTGTCAGTATAATTGGCACTTATATTATCGTAGAAATATTCATCGATCTTGTAATACACAGGTGAATGGAAAGCTAGTCCGATCCTTAGTTCCTCAACGGGTTTAAAGATTGCGCCGATCTTGACAGAAACTCCCGTACCTGTATTTTCAAAGTGCTCGGTATAGGTAAAATCGCTGAAACCCGAGTCGAGGTAGTAATCGGCTTTTTCAAGATGCTCATAATGGCCTGTATAGCGGATTGTGTTTATCCCGAGTGTTGCTCCGAAATAGATCTTGTTCGAATAGTTGCCTCCAATTGATATTGCATGTTCACCCGTATATCCCTCGTTAGTGATCAGGCGCCTGATGTTCTGACCATAATCTGACCCCGGATTATCACCATAAAATGAGAACACTGTTCCGTAAGCTATTGCATCTGATCCCGTTATTGTGTCAATCACCCATGCATCATAAGCAAGGCCTGCGGCTCCAGACAGGTCTGCATAATAAGTACCGTAACTGTCATCAGCCCAGTAATCTGCCATTGAACTGGAAGTACTGTTGCCCTGTATTCTTACGGTTGAGTGCAGGTTGTTTGTCTTGTTAAAGGAATAGCCCACGTTCAACGATATCAGCCCGCTGGTACCCCCTGACGAAATGAGATTACTTACGATACCAGCCTGTCCGAGGTTGAAATTATACAGATAATCTTTGTTGAGGCCGTTAAAGTTAGCCTCAGTACTTTTGTGAAAGAGCTGGGGCGAAACAGATATCTCTGATGTTCTGAAAACGCCGAGTCCTCCAGGATTCTGGCTCAGGGTCGACAAATCCCCGCCAAGAGCTGTGAAGGCTCCCCCCATCGACATGAATCGTGCCGTACCTGTATAGAAAATCTGTGAATATCTTAAAGCATCATCGACGTTCTGGGCAGTAAGTCCCTGGATTGTCAGGATCAATGCTGCTGTTATTATTGCAATTTTTTTCATCGCATTTTAGAATTTTGTTTATGAGTATGGCTGCACTCCTTTAATTAGAATGAGAATCAGCCATATTATATTTAAGTTTTAATTATGGTCTTCTGCTTCCGGAAGAAGAGCCTGATGATGAACCGCTGCTTCTGGAAGAAGATGATCCTGATGAATATGAGCCTCCACCTGAATAAGATCCTGAAGATCCGCTGCCAATGGATGATCTGCTTCCACCACTGAAGGAGCCGGATGAATAACCGGTTCCGGAGCTTCTGCGCGATGAGGGAACAGAGTAGGTACCCGAACCGCCGTATGAGGAGTTAGATCGGTTCTGCGAGGGTACAGAATAGGAAGGAGAGCTGCTTCTGCCTGTTCCTGAATTCTGGGGAATACGCTGGATGACCGAAGGTCTTGTCGTGCTGACGCCGCTGTTGGTTCTCCTTTCAACACCCTGGTTGGTATTGGTCCTCGTGTTGTTGTATGACGGCCTTGTGCTCATTTTAGGATCGTTATAACTGGGGGTATAGCTTCTGTTCACAGAATTGTACTCAGGTCTTGTTGCAGCGGGGATCCTCCTGGTCTGGGTTCCTGTAACACTCTCTGTTCCCTTGCTGGCAGGTTGCTGTGTTCCTTCCTTGCCGACAGACGATACAGTCTCACGCGATCCTGGCTGAACCGCAGTGCGTCTTGAGGATGGTACAGCTCCTGAGGCTGCCCCTGATGCTGATCCAGTTGCCGGGTCAGTCACCCTGCGCGATCCGTCAGTTGCCGAGGGCGTTCCTGAAGCAGCTGAAGAAGATCCTCCCTGCCATCTTGTGGAAAGTGTGCTGGGTCGCTCCCTTCGTCCATAGTCAGCACTGTAGCCGTCCCTGTAATTGTAGGTATAGGGATGGTAGTAGGAACCGTAATGGTAGGGATAATATCCATACATGCCTCCGTAGTAATATCTTCCGTAATAGCTTCCGTAATAACCTCCGGAGTAGAAGGGATCATAATATGAATAAGGGCTGTAGTAGTCGTAGTAGAAAGGATCATAGTATGAGTATGGGAATCCTCCGTAGTAGTTATTGAACCTGAATGAGGGGTACCAGCTGTAGTAGAACGGATCTCTCCAGTACGGGTTGAAATAGTTACCATAAAACCTGTTCAGCCTTCCGGCATAGGAATAATTATCATAATAACCGTAATAATCATCGTATTCTCTTGCATCGTCATAATCAACAGCATCCGAATATTCATCTGATACCAGTGTGTCTTTTGCATATATGTTGTCATAATATGCTTCTGATCTAAGGTCACTTTCAGCCATCTGGCGGCTGCCCTGTGAAGCAACTCTTGTTACCGGCTGATCTGTACTCTGGTAGTAGAGGTCATCATATTCAGTTCCCACATAAAGGCCTGACGAGCAGGAGGCCAGAGTGAAGAGTGCAATTCCGAATATGTAATTAGATGCTTTCATTGTTTTGTAGTTTATTTCAGTTTTTCAATCCTAAATATAGAATATCAAATTCTGTACCAAATATTTCAATTGATCTTTTTGCTTATCAGGTTTTTGGTTTTCAGCAAATTTAACCTTTTTTGTAAAAGTACCAATTTTATTTTAAGCCGGCTACCTGTAAATGATTACTAATAATATCAGGATTTAGCTATTTTTACGACCGGTTTTAAACAATTTATTCCAAACAAATATTATACCAGACAATGGCAAAGTTTCTTACAAACAGGGATGATAATTATGCACAATGGTATAACGACCTGGTTATCAAAGCAGAACTGGCTGAGAATTCAGCGGTAAGAGGGTGCATGGTTATCAAGCCATATGGTTATGCAATATGGGAGAAGATACAGGCTGAACTCGACAGGATGTTCAAGGCCACAGGGCACGTTAACGCATACTTCCCTCTTTTCATTCCAAAATCATTTTTCAGCCGTGAGGCGGCACATGTTCAGGGTTTTGCAAAGGAATGTGCGGTTGTGACTCACTACAGGCTTAAAAACGATGAAACAGGAAAGGGCATTATTGTCGATCCGGCAGCAAAACTAGAGGAGGAACTGATAATAAGGCCGACCTCCGAAACAATAATATGGCATTCTTATAAGAACTGGATCCAGTCGTACCGCGATCTGCCAATACTTATAAATCAATGGGCCAATGTAGTAAGGTGGGAAATGAGAACAAGGCTGTTTTTGAGGACTGCCGAATTCCTGTGGCAGGAAGGCCATACGGCTCACTCGACCAGTGAAGAAGCCATTGAAGAGACCGAAAGGATGATAAACGTCTATGCTGATTTCGCCGAAAATTATATGGCATTACCTGTTATTAAGGGATCCAAGAGCGAAAATGAACGTTTTGCAGGTGCTATCGACACATATACGATAGAAGCCCTTATGCAGGACGGTAAAGCGCTCCAGGCAGGCACAAGCCATTTTCTGGGGCAAAACTTTGCAAGGGCTTTTGATGTACAGTTTACCGACAAAACAGGAAAGCTCGACTATGTCTGGGCTACTTCCTGGGGTCTTTCAACAAGAATGGTCGGAGCTCTGATTATGGCGCATTCAGATAATCACGGTCTTGTACTTCCTCCAAAACTTGCTCCCATCCAGGTTGTAATAATTCCGATCTACAAAACAGACGAACAGCTGGTAAGTATAACCGAAAAGGCAAAATCAATAAAAACAAGGCTTGAAAAAGAAGGTATATCAGTAAAATATGACGACAGGGACAACAACAAGCCCGGATGGAAATTTGCCGATTACGAACTTAAGGGAGTACCTGTCAGACTTGCAATGGGACCCCGCGATCTTGAAAACGACACAATCGAGGTTGCTAGAAGGGATACACTCGAAAAAGAGACAATAAAAGTATCTGATCTTGACAACTACATCCCCGCTCTGCTTGAAACAATTCAGGCGAACATATTCAGAAAAGCACTGCAGTTCAGGTCAGATAATACTTACCATGCCGATACATGGGCTGATTTTGTGGATATTATTGAGAACAAAGGGGGTTTTGTAATGGCACACTGGGACGGAACCATTGCAACAGAAGAGAAAATAAAGGAAGAGACGAAGGCAACTATCAGATGCATTCCTTTCGACACTGCTCCTGAGGAAGGGAAATGCATATATTCCGGAAAACCCTCGGCCAGAAGGGTATTGTTCGCCAGATCATATTAGACCAGGAAGGATATTTTAAAATAATTGCTAATTTAGTCGAATACAAAACCAAATTATATAAGTCATGTCGGAACTCGAAGACAAAAAGAATTCGATAATTACAACACTCAGGCAGAAGTCGACTCTTAAGGAAAAGGTATATGATAATACCTTTGAATGGTTTGGTGTTATCAAGGACATACTTAAGAACCTGTCAAGGGATGTCAACTCAAACCTTGGAAATACCGATCCGAGGGTGAAGCTTGAATACACCGACAGAAGCAATTTCGATGCTCAGCTTAAGGTAGCGGGCGATATACTGCTTTTCAGCATGCATTCTAATATTTTCCAGTTCGACAGGGAACACCCGGCATGGAAGACCCCTTACATTCAGAAAAACAAGTTAAATGCATATTCCGGAATAATAAACATCTACAACTTCTTATTTGATTCATTCAAGTACTCCAGGCTGGATGACCTTGGATATCTCATAGCCAGGATTTTCATCAACCACGAGAATCAGTATCTTGTCGAAGGCAAACGACAGATGGGAATGCTCTTTTCAAACTACGGCAACGAAGCAATAAGCCGGTCAGCTCTTCAGGTTATTATTTCCACTGCTATACAGTATTCTCTCGAATTTGACCTTCTGGTACCGCCGTACGATACAGTAAAGATCGCCACAGTCGGACAGGCTGAAGCAAAAATTCAACACTCCAGGATAATTACCGGTAAACGTCTTGGATTCCAGTTTAACTCGGACGACGTGTTGCTTAAAAACTCACATGAAACATGAATTTCATAATAGTGCCGGTGGTCCGAACCAAAAGAGGGTGATCTCATTCTCGGTATTCTTTTTCCTGTTTTGCTTTTCATACTCTCAGGTCTCTGTCACGACCGATACGGTCATGAACAGGCCGGTTATAATAAACCGTGCAGAAACGGGTTTCATAAGTGTCTTCCCTGTAGCTCTCCCTATTCCCCATGGCTATCAGCTGCTTCCGTTGCAAGACAGGGACAGGGAAAGAACAATAAGCTTTCTTGACACTTTAAGAACCAAAGCATCAAAAAGGATTATCACGCAGAGATTATATGACATAGTAATCCGCCCTCATGGCCATATCAATACAGAGACTGTCCATGAATCGGACGAAGAAAACTTCGGCGGCTTCAGAGGACTTAAGATCAGGAATATAGAGATAAAAAGGCTCAATGTTTTCGGTACAAGTATCTACGATCCCGAGCTTTCAACTCCAAATAAAATCGAAAATATCCTCAACAAAACCCACATCAGCACCAACGAATTTATTATCAGGAGGTACCTTCTTTTCCATAAAGGAGACACACTTTCACCACTTACCATGGGAGATAACGAACGTCTGCTCAGGAACCTTCCCGGAATCGATGATGCCAGGATCATGGTAAGCCAGGTCTCGGATGAGGAAGCAGATATAGTTGTTGTTACAAAAGATATCTACTCGCTGGGAGGCCGCATATCACTCAAAGGAATTGAAAGAGGTTCAGTAGCGGTTTTCGACAATAATATCTTCGGTATGGGTCATGAATTCGGAATTGAAATCCCCTGGGATTCAAGGTACTCCAGTTCTCCCGGCCTTGGAGCCTACTATCAGATTAACAATATCCTAAAAACATTTTCCAACCTCAATCTCCATTTCAATGACGGACTTGGAAGAAATTCATACGGCTTTAGCCTTAGCCGGAATCTTGTCAGCACCGATACCAGGTATGCAGTAGGTATCTCGATAAGAAGAGTGTCAATAACTGAAGATCATGGTCTTACAGAACTGCCTGCGCCGGTAAAATACACCCTTCAGAACTACTGGCTTCAAAGATCCTTTCTTTTAAACAGGGAATCGGCAACAAGGCTTATTTTCGGAGTCAGGTATACCAACAACAATGTTTACGACAACCCTTTCATTCCACCCGATTCCTTCCACAACTATCAGAAATATAAAATGCTGCTTGGTTCTGTCTCCTATTCAACACAGAGGTTTTATAAAGCCAATCTGATTTACAGCTACGGAAGAACCGAAGACATCCCTTTCGGGGGCTCTGTGAAAATAACAGGAGGAAGGGAATTCAACGAGTTCAAAGACAGGACATATTTTGCAGGATCTGCTTCCTTCGGCCATTCAATAGGCAGCCTTGGTTACCTTAGATTATCGGCAGGAGCAGGGTCGTTCCTTAACGGGCATAAGACCGAACAGGGAGTCTTCTCGGTCAATACAAACTACTATACAAGGCTTCTCAATATAGGAACCTCCAGAATAAGAACTTTTATTTCAGCAGAATACACAAGAGGCTTTGACCGGTACGCTGACGAAAAGTTATTTTTCACAAGCAGGAACGGCATGTCGCTTTTCAGGAACGATTCAACATCAAACGCTCAGAGGCTCACGGCAGGCATCGAATCAGTCCTCTTCAGCCCGTTTAATTTTTACGGTTTCAGGTTTGCTATCTTCGGATTTGCCGACGCCGGTGTGCTTTTCGGTTTGAATGAACCAGTAATGAAAGGAGATTTTGTTTCAGTACTGGGTCTGGGCCTGAGAATAAGGAACGACAATCTCATATTGAACACTTTTCAGATACGGATCGGTTTTTTCCCTGTCGTCCCCGACTTTTCCAGGACCGATCTGATTAGGATCTCGGGTGAACATCTTCTTGAACAAGGCAATTTTGAACCAGGGCCACCTGCCCTGCTTCCATATAATTGATGAGTCATGCAAAAGTCTTTTTATGACGAGTTTGTTGATTATGCTGGAGTTAAATCCCTATTCAACTCTGATACCAGGATATTATTGGCTGTCAGCGGCGGGATTGACTCAATGGTAATGACTCACCTTTTTCTGAGGTTGGGTCAGGAAATAGCCGTTGCCCACTGCAATTTCTCTCTGAGGGGAGAAGAATCGGACAGGGATGAAGAGCTGGTGAAAGAATTCTGTACAACAAACAAGCTTCCGTTCTTCAGGGTCAGATTTCAAACAATGGAATATGCCTCAAAAAAAAGCGTTTCAATACAAATGGCTGCCAGAGAACTCAGATATGGATGGTTCGAGAAGATAAGAAACGGCCATGACTACGATCTTATCGCTACTGCTCACAATCTTAATGATAATGTTGAAACACTTCTGATTAATCTTACGAGAGGAACGGGACTGACAGGGCTTTCAGCCATGAAACCGGTTTCCGGAACGATCATCAGGCCTCTTCTTTTTGCCACCCGCGACAGGATAGCCGCATATTGCTGCGATAACAGGATCGACTACAGGGAAGACAGCTCAAATTCCCTTACAAAATACACCCGGAACAAGATCAGGCACCTTGTCATGCCTGTCCTTAGGGAAATCAACCCGTCAGCAGACGTGACAATAAGCAGGGTTGCAGGGAAACTTGCCGCACTTGATGAGATCCTTCAAAATCACATAAGCGGCCTGAGAAAAGAAATATCAGAGAACAGTGAGGGCAACATTATCTTCAGTATTGCCGGACTGAAATCGTTGAAGGGAGGCAGTAGCATGATCTATGAACTCTTCTTGCCCTATGGGATAACGGAAGATAATTCCGGCAGTCTTCACAGACTTCTTGACAGCACTCCGGGAAAACAGATATTCACAAAAACTCACAGGATACTGCGCGACAGGGACAAGATCATTGTTACACCTTCCGAAGATCAGGATCTCACTCTTAGAATTGAGCTGGACAGCCCTGATGAACTGGGAAGGGCTCCCGGGATTGCGTCGGCTGAGATCATTATTGCAGGACCGGATTCAAAAATCCCCCGCACCCCTGATGTTGCCTGCATCGATCTGGAGAAAATCACCTTCCCTCTTATTATAAGAAGATGGCAAAAAGGAGACTATTTCTATCCGCTGGGTATGCAGAACCGCAAAAAGCTTAGTGACTATTTTACCGACAGGAAATACTCGGGGATAAAGAAGGAGAAGGCTGCCATCCTCGAATCAGATGGTAAGATAGTCTGGATAATCGGAGAAAGACTTGACGATCGTTATAAAGTTTCAGAAAACACAGTCAGAATTCTCGTGATCCGTGTATCCCCCGGTCGGTAAGAAAAAGGTCAGCAAGGGCAATTGCTGCAGCAGCTTCTACTATTACGGGCATTCTAAGGGCGATACAGGTATCGTGCCTTCCGATTACACTAAGCTGGGTCATTTTCCCGCTTGCGAAATCGAGTGTCCTCTGTTCAACACCTGTAGATGATGTTGGTTTTACGGCTACCCGGAAAACAATCTCATTGCCATTTGTAATGCCCCCGTTAACACCCCCGGCATTATTCGTCAGTGTTTTCCCGTCCTTACCTGAAAAGGGATCATTATGTAACGATCCTTTCATTCCTGTTGCAGCAAAACCAGATCCGAATTCAATTCCTTTTATAGCAGGTATCGAGAAAACAATATGGCTTATCATCGATTCAACAGAGTTGAAGAATGGCTCTCCGAGAGCTTTCTGCGGATTTCTGACACGGCATTCAATTATTCCTCCTATTGTGTCATTTTCCTTCACTGCCTGTTCGATAGCTTTTTCGATATCGGTCATACCTCCCACGGAAATTATTTTGGCATTTATTTCTGTCGGCTTTAGTAGCTTCCTGGCTATAACGCCCGCAGCTACAAGCCCCCACGTGATCCTTCCCGAAAAGTGACCACTGCCCCTCATATCTGAAAATCCCGAGTATTTTACTGCAGCCACGTAATCGGCATGACCCGGACGGTACACCTCTTTGAAAGCATCATAGTCAGATGATATCCGGTCACTGTTTCTGGTAACAACCGTAACCGGCGAACCGGTTGTTCTTCCATTACAGACACCGCTCAGAATCTCAGGTTTGTCAGGTTCCCTTCGTGCTGTGGTTCCCTTGCTGCCGCTCTGCCTTCGGGCCAGATCATCCATGAAATCATCCGGGGTAAGTTCCAGTCCGGAAGGGCAACCGTCAACAGTGACTCCGATTGAATTTCCGTGCGACTCACCGAAAATTGACACTCTGAAAACAAGGCCGAAAGAATTCATTATTATCTATTGTATTAGTTACCAGACTTATATTGTACATAAAAATCAATTACCTCCCGTACAGGAACCTTTTCAGCTACTGCTTTTCCTATGCCCTGAAGGAAGACGAAATAAATATCATCCCCGCTTTTCTTTTTATCCCTGAGAAGGAGCATTTCAAGCTGGTCGTCGGGTATATCATGCTTCCTGAGAAGTTTGAAGAACCTGAGTACCGATAATATTCTTCCGTACTCATCCTTCTCCAGGTATCCCCTTGCCATCGAGAAAGCTGCGGCAATATCCATTCCTGAGGCAACTGCATAACCATGCCTGAACGACTTGTACATCTCGATTGCATGTCCGTAGGTATGGCCAAAATTCAGTATCCTTCTAAGGCCCGATTCCTTTTCATCCTCTTCTACAACTGATGCCTTAAACCTGACAGCCATCGAGACAAGCACCGACATAAGGTCAGTATCCCTTTTACTGATGGCATCGCTGTTATGCCCGATCATCTCAAACAGCTTTTCATTACCAATCAGGGCTGTTTTTATAAGCTCGGCAAGACCTGAAGAATATTCATCCTCCGGAAGCGTCTGAAGCATCGACTGGTCGCAGATCACAAATTCAGGCTGAAGAAAGGACCCCAGAACATTCTTGGTACCCCTGAGATTTACTCCGTTTTTACCACCGGTACTGGCATCAACCTGCGATAGCAAAGATGTGGAAATAAACGCACTCCTTATTCCTCTCATATAGATTGACGCAAGGAAGCCAGCGATGTCGCAGACCACTCCGCCTCCTATTCCCAGTATGAATCCGGAGCGGTCTGTTCCCGACTCGATCAAACGCTCGGCAAGCGATTCCACGGTCTCAATGGTTTTGCTTGCCTCTCCGGCTTTGACCGGAAAAACAGGGAAGTCAGGAAAACGGTCACCATAAATCCGGTTTATGTTGGTGTCTGTCACTATAACAACTCCCTTTCCAGGAAGCATTTCAATTACCGACTCCCAGTTGGCTCCAATATAAATCTCTGAAAAAGAACTACCTGTCTTCAGAACTATCTTTTCCATTTCTTCTTTTTCCTCCTTTTTAAGTTTTATTCATCACTCCAATATGGAAAATCATCATACCAGCACGGTAAGCTGTAAAAAGCATACTGTTTATGCAAAGATAAAAAGTGTTAACTTTCTTCAGCAGAAAATCTGATATAGTTATGACACTTAAGGAAAGATACAGGAAAACAATTGAATATTTCGAGGTAAATATGCCTGTTGCAGAGACTGAACTGGGCTATAAAGATCCTTTCAGCCTTATTGTAGCTGTGATACTGTCGGCCCAGTGTACCGACAAAAGAGTAAACATGATCACCCCTTCCCTGCTGGGTAAGTACCCTGATGCGAGGGCAATGGCGGCCGCTGATCCTGCTGATATACTGAAATTCATTAAATCATGCTCTTATCCAAACAACAAGGCAAAGCATCTCTCGGAGATGGCAAAAATGTTGTTAAGCGACTATGGGGGGATCGTCCCGTCTGACCCTCTTGAACTCCAGAAGCTTCCGGGAGTTGGAAGAAAGACAGCAAATGTTGTTGCCTCAGTAGTCTTCAACAAACCAGTCATGGCTGTCGATACTCACGTCTTCAGGGTATCTGCAAGAATAGGGCTCGTAAGGAATGCCCGGACACCTCTCAGCACCGAAAAGCAGCTTTCCATGAACATTCCCGAAGAACTTATGCATAAGGCCCATCACTGGCTGATACTCCATGGCAGATATATATGCAAGGCCAGAAATCCGATGTGCAGTGAATGCGGCCTAAGGGATTTCTGCAGATTCTATCAGGAAAAAAACAGAGTTAAATAAGCCTTTGATATATGGTATCGACCAAATTTCACGTTAGTTAATGAAAACCTGAAACTGACTAATATTGATTTTTGACGACCTAATCGCAATATGACAGAATACACAGAAAAATATGAAGAAATACTCAGGGAGAATATCAGGCTGAAGAATGAGAATTCATTGCTGAAATCGAAGGCGGGTCTGGATTCTGTAGTGAATAACAATTCAGGCGAGGTAAAAGTAAGCAGGGAAAAAGCCTTTCTGGAAAATCTTATTGACTCCATCCCCGAGGCAATAGCAATTATCGACAGAGAGGGGAAAATAATAATGATCAACAGGGAATTTACCGATCTGTTCGGATATACCGCGGAGGAATCGCTTAACAGGGAAATTGACTCACTCATCCTCCCTGAAGAACTTAAGGAAGACTCAGTGAATCACAGTATAATTGCTGCGGAGAAACACAAGATAACCCGGCAGACTGTGAGGTGCGACAAAAACGGAAAAAGGATCAGCGTATCCCTTATCGCAACCAATGTTCTCATCAATGATGAAATTGTCGCTTCTCTGGGCATCTACCGGGATATTTCCCTGGAGAAAAAGAACGAGACCATCCAGGAGATTCTCTATAATATCTCAACTGCAGCTCTAAACCAGGTCGACATAAAAGATATATACCCGACCATTGTCGATGAGCTCAGCAAAATCTGGGATACAAGCAATTTCTTTATCGCCCTTTATGACAATAAGAACGATTCTCTGTCCATGCCTTTCTTCTCCGACGAAATGGATCAGTTCGAAAAGGTCCCGGCCAGGAAGACAATCACCAAATGGGCAATTAATCTCAAGAAATCAATCCTTCTGAAGGTAAATGACCTTAGATGTCTCGAGAACTCCGGCGACATAACGCTTGTGGGAGCACCCTGCAAGGTTTGGATGGGGGTGCCCCTTAAGGCTGATAAAGAGATCATTGGGGTCATGGCCTTCCAGGATTACCACGACGAGGAGAAATTCACCCAGGACGACGTGAATGTGCTTGAATTCATTGCCAATCAAATTGCTATAGCAATTCAGAGAAGGATAATGATCGATAACGTTATAACTGCCAGTCACAAGGCCGAAGAAGCAGCACGTTCAAAACAGCAGTTCATGTCGACCATGAGTCATGAAATACGAACACCTCTTAACGAAGTCATAGGTATTACAAACCTTCTTCTGCAAGGAAATCCAAGGGAAGACCAGATGGATTACATAAAAACCCTGCGGTTTTCGGGTAATCACCTTCTCACCCTGGTCAATGATGTCCTCGATTTTAATAAGATGGAATCGGGAAAGATCGAGTTTGAAAGAACACCATTCAGCCTTAATGACTTCCTCAGGGACATCCAACGAACTTATTCATACCGGACCAAATCAAAGAATCTCGAGTTCGACATTATAAGAAAAGGCGAATTACCTGATTCAGTGATTGGCGATCCGATAAGGCTAAACCAGATCCTGTCAAACCTTTTATCCAACGCTCTCAAGTTCACGCAGAGAGGGAGCATTCACGTCATTGTAAGGGAACAGGACCGCAGGGATCGAGAAGCCAGGATTGAATTTACGGTTGCCGATTCGGGAATCGGCATTCCTCCCGAGAAGCATGGATACATATTTGAAAGCTTCACCCAGGCATCGCCCGATACAACAAGACAATACGGAGGGACAGGGCTTGGTCTGGCAATTTGCAAAAAGCTTGTTGAGCTTCAGGGGGGTCTGATAAAAGTTGAGAGCGAACCAGGAAAAGGATCGGCTTTCAGCTTCTCACTCTCTTTCGGGATCCCGGAAAAGAGCGAAACCTTTGAGCGAAACGAGATAAATGAATTGTATAACGGCCTTGAAGGAAAGAGGATACTGGTTGCAGAAGACAATAAGATCAACTTCTTTGTGGCCAACAAGTTCCTAGTCGGATGGGGAGTGAAAGTCACTCATGCCGAAAACGGCAGAATAGCCCTTGACATACTGGAAAAGGATGATTTCGATCTTATCCTGATGGATCTTCACATGCCTGTAATGGACGGAGTAGAGGCGACCAGGGTGATAAGAAATTCTGATGATCCGAGAATAAAGGACATACCGGTTGTTGCCCTTACAGCAGCGATAATGTCCGAAAACCACGACAAGATTGAGAATCTCAGTATCAACGACTATGTACTTAAGCCTTTTAAACCAAGGGATCTGTTCGAAAAGATACTGAAGAATATCAGATAACTTCCCTTCTACCTGATGCAGTATCTGCTCAGGTATTCCGTTGCCTTTTTGTTTCCAAGACTGAAAGCAACCCTGAAATCGTGGCAGGCATCCTCCATTTTCCCTGAATTCAGAAGTGAAATGCCCTTGTTAAGCCAGGCATCCGGATTGCCCGGCTGAAGATCAAGCGACATGCTGTAATCATTAACAGCCCACTCCCATGATTTTGCTGCAAAGTATGAATTTGCCCTGTCGACATAACATTCGGCATCATTGGGATGCAGTTTTACATTCTCAGAAAAATAGGCCATGGCTTTAAGATTATCTCCTGCTGCAGCTTCCATCTTTCCGGCGAAGCCAAGAGCTTTCTTACTTCCGGGGTACAGAGCCAGAAAAGCTTCAGCATCCCGGATTGCCTTCCCTGTCTCACCTGTCCGGCGGTAACATTCTGCCCGAAGCAGAAAAAGCTCCGGATCTCCCGTATTCATATCCATAAGCTTTGAATACGACTGGGAGGCTCCAATGTAATTTCCTGACAACTCCTGGGCTTTTGCGAGAAGTCTTAAATACTCATCCTTCTGAGGATATTCTCCGGTTAAAGCTGTCAACAACCTTACTGCTTCTGAATGTTTATTTTCAGCGACATTTATTAACGCCTCGGCAAACGAGATCATTTCATCACCTCTGTAAGTGCCTGACAAACCGGCAAGTGTCTGTCTTGCTTCAGTGGTTTTTCCGGTAGAGATATTATAACTGATATCTGCGATGCCCTTCTCCAGGGCTGTATACCATTCTTTTCTCCAGAACTGCCTCCATTCCTGACTATTCTCTATTGAGGCAAATGAAGGATCGAGCATAATCTCCTTCTCACTCCTTTTATGATCCGATTTCATACTTGCCTCCAGGTGGTAAACAGCAGTTGCCGCATCTCTTCTCAGGCTGTAAATCCGGGCAAGTCCGTACTCCCCGCTTGATTGATCTATCCTGCTTGCAGAATTAAAATCGCTGACGGCAAGGGATAAGTTGCCTCCTGCCAGATAAGCTTCTGCCCGTGCAAGGTATAAGGCAACTATGCCCATATTGTCAGCCGCGGGAGTAAGTATTCCGGCGGCTTCATCGTACCTTCCGTAATCCATGTGCGCCCTGGCCTTCATCAGGTAGTCGCCGGGTGTCTGACCTGAAATGGCAAGGCTTTGACAGACCACAAAGCACAATATCAGAATTTTTTTCATCTCTAAAATCTAAAAACATTTTAAAACTCCGTTTTCCTGACTGTTGCATCCTTCTCGGTTATAACATGTACAAATCCGGAAAGATGGTATTGTTCAAGTCCTGATATTCTCATTTCAAAAACATCGCACTGATAAAAATAAACTCCCGGCGAGACTATATTACCCTTATAAGTCCCATCCCAGTTAAGTTTGGGTTCATCAGTCTCAAAGATGAGAACACCATAACGGTTGTATAATCTGAAACTGACCTTTTCAACAAGTCCGGTCGTTTTTGCTATCAAACGGTCATTGATATCATCCCCATTTGGAGTGAATACATTAGGTATCTCATAGAACTTACATGAGTCGACACAGATCTCGAGCGATCTTTCGCTCTCATTTCCAAGAATATCAAAAGCTGTTACCGCATAGCATCCCGAGACAATATCACCCGGGAAATGTTTGTATATAAAAGTGTTTTTATCATTTATCGTTGTCAGAAGGGCCAGCGACTCACCCTCGGTGTAGAGTTTATAGTAAATATTATACCCTGCCACATCTTCCGGACATTCGCTATCTCCGAAGGTCCATCTGATAGTATTGCTGAGGCTGTCGCACTGGCTTGTTACAGTTATTTCAGGCACGCATGGCGGTTCATTGTCAACCGGAGTGGCACAGGTCACCTGCGAAAAATTAACAAGATTCCTTGGAAGGCCCTGTGAGGTATACCCGCCTGTAGACCGTATCCTGTAGCAATACTCTTCACCGTTTACCAGGCCATTATCAGTATACTCGAGAGTGGAGGTAGTACCAACAGAGTCATACTGCATTGTTACCCTGTTAAGCCGGAAAAAATCATATCGCGTATTGACCCATGGAACATTCCTTCCTATTGTGAATCTCACCTTTCTGTCGCCGGGATTGGCATTCAGGAACAGCGAAGAAGCGAAGCTCGGCTCTCCGATAAGGAACCTGTTACCCGGAGCATTATTGTATAGTTCTATCTTATAGATATATCCGCCTGACTGGGTATTGATAAGTGTATCAAGATGACTGGTCTCATTGAGGGTCGATGTTGATATTGATCTTATCTGGGTGTAGTTTGTGCCGGTGATTCCGTCGGCACGTGATATTATATATTCGTAGGGACCCGCGGCAGGAATGGTATCCAGTCTTTCGGGTCTGAGCCACCTCAGGACGATCGATCCATTTGTGGTTGAAGTGGTTCTTACACTCACATTAGTAATAACCGGAACTCCGGAAACAAGTGCGGCGGTTATTTCATTTGATGACTTGCTTTCGGTTCCGTTAGGGTACACAGCCACTATCCGGTAGGAATATTCCTTTGAAAACTGAAGGCCCTGTCCGTTGTCTGTATCAAGGAATGCAACCGATGAACTCCCTGACACATAACCAACCTTTACAAATCCCGATGAAGAAGGCAGACCCGATGTGCATGAATCTGCCTCAAGGGATGATGATCCTTCTTTCCTGTAGATGCTGAATCCTGAGATGAAGGGTGTGCCGTAATCATTCCAGGTAAGTCTGATAAACTTACCCTCCGGAGAGGCATTTAAAAGAACCGGAGAAGGTCCCAGGACTTTTATGCGCATGTTATCGATATCCGACAACTTTAACTCTCCGCTGTTATCATCCGATTTAATGAGTACGTCATACGGCTGGTTTCTAACTGCTTCATGACATGGAGTCCATTGCAGCCGGGCTCTTGCAAAGCCGGCACCGGAGTCCACTCTGATGAACTGAGCCCGGCAATCCTCAAGAGTATAGATCCCTGAGGTTGAGAGAAGACTTAACAAATCATTGTCGGGATCTGTTGCAGTAACAGTATAGCTTATCGTTTCTCCTGCTTCAACGCAGAGATCGCTCAGAGGGCCGTTGACCGGCGGTTTATTCCTTGTGTCATAAACATTTATCTGTATATCCCTGACCACAACCCCGATTTTCTTACCATACCGCCACTCCTGTATCTCCATGGCAACGTTATAGGCTCCGGTATCGACAGGTGCATTCCATATCAGGTCGCCGCTGATGGAATCGACCCTGATAAAATTCGAAGCAGGAGGCAGGATATAGTTTTCTATTGGCTTCCCGTCTTCACGGGTACAGACTGTCATTGCATATGACAGGCTGTCCCCGTCAGGATCATAAGCTCCCGGGTTGTGAATAAAGACATATCCTCTGGCTGCCTTGTCGTACGGTGGATTAAGGAGAACAGGAGTGCTGTTCCGTCCTATTGAAGGGTTTACGATGAGAATCGTTGAAATTGAAAAAACTACATTGACCGAATTGGGGATATTCTTCACATCGGCGTTCCGGTTAGGATCCTGTACCACTATTCTGTATGCCCCCGGTCCGGGGAAGGTGTGAGTGATCCTGTAGATATTCCTCTTGTAGTAATTTGGCAGAAAGAGAATACTTTCCCTCTTTGCTGTTGAAAAGGAGTTGTCGCCCCATGAAATTTCAAGCTCGGGGCGGTCGGCATAACTTAGGGTATAAGTGTATGTGGTAACCGTCACTTCATAGGTCAGGTCCGATAGCTGGACATATGTTATCTCGCCCGCCCTGTTATGAGTAGCCCCTGCAATGAAAAACACGGATAGCAGTAAAGCTGCAATGAATAGTCTTTTAAGATTGATGCTTTTCACCTGGTATAATCTCCTCTTTAATGTTTAATTTCAAATGTTTTCTCGGTTTCATACGGGGTAAGCCTGGCTCCCTCCTCGAAATCATCAACTTTCACTATAATCATATTTGCCTGATCAGTATAAAGGGCAGTCATTATCAGATTTCTGACGGTAATACTCCTTATTCCCCCCCCTGCTTTTGCCGTAAGATTCAAACGAAGTTCATTATCCGAAAGATCCATGTTTTCAATTTTCGACTGAACAAGTTTACTGTTCACGAATATCCTGATTTTTTCATTAACGTACTTTTCAACAACTTCAGAAGTGTAATTGTTCGCCCCGGCGAAATTAAGCGTCAGTCCTTTTTGCTCTGAAATACCGGCATCGAGAAGGAAGTCGTCGAAATAAATCCTGACAAACATCCTAAAGATATCATTCTCTTTTGAGTAATCGAGACTCAAAAGAGAAACATGAACGGGATGTACTGCGAATAATATGGAAAACAGTAAGCTAATGAGCATTAATAAACTGGCTTTATGACAACAGACAGCCTCAAAAATCAGACCATAATAACCTGATCAGTCAACAATATCGACCCGGTCCCTGAGGTATCCGACGGTGCCCACCTCTATAAAAGAGAATCCCGACCCGCCAGAGAAGTTACCCGCAAGGACTACCACGACTTCTTCCTCCGTCAGAAACTTCTTGTCGGTAAGATCTGTCAGCGCGATCTTCAAAAAGTCATCCACAGAGCTCTTTTTCTCCTGCCAGCTGGCATAGACACCATAGGAAAGTGCAAGCTGGCGCATTGTGCTTGTAAGATAGCACTGGGCGAGTATAAGGTTGTAACCTCTGTAAGCAGCCATGTCCTTGATGGTTTTGCCTTCTCTTGTATCTGCAATTATTGCAACAGCGGATATTCTGACAGCTGTTTTCACAGCCACCTTTGCCAGGTAGGCGGAGATCTCACCTGTCACCGGATAGGAAGCTACCTCAAGAAATTTCTCCTTGTTCCTTTCAACCTCAAGGGCAACCCTTGTCATTGTTTTTACTGCTTCAAGAGGGTATTTCCCGCTGGCGGTCTCACCGCTCAGCATTACAGCGTCGGTCTGCGAATAGATGGCACTGGCAATATCGCTAACCTCTGCCCTTGTAGGCCTTGGATTTTCGATCATTGAATGGAGCATCTGCGTTGCAACGATAACTGGTTTTCTCCTGTTTATGCATTTGGATATTATCATCTTCTGCACCACAGGAATCTTTTCATATGGAATCTCTATCGCAAGATCTCCCCTTGCCACCATTATTCCATAAACATGTTCAAGAATCTCATCTATATTTTCAACGCCTTCTTCGTTCTCGATCTTGGCAATAATCTTTATCTGACTGTTATATTCGTCAAGGAGCGACTGAACATCCAGGACATCCTGTTTTGATCTGACAAATGAATGAGCAATGAAGTCCACTCCGTTTTCCGCCGCCATTTTTATGAATTCCCTGTCTTTTTTCGTTATGGAAGGAAGACAGATCTTTATTCCGGGAAGATTTACACTTTTTCTCGAGCCAAGAACAGAATCATTGAGAACAAGGCATTCGAGAGAATCACCTTTCGTCCTGATGGCCTTAAGTTCTATTTCACCGTCGTCAATAAGGATATCGGAACCCCCGGGTACATCCCGAACAAAGTGAAGGTACGACACACATATCTCCTTATCGGTTGTAATTCCCTCAGGATCACCTTTAATAAGAATTGAGGAACCTTTCTTTAGCTCTATCGGCGAATGGCACACCGTTGTTCTTATTTCAGGGCCCTTCGTATCAATCAGGACTGCAATTCTGTCGGAAACCTGCCTTACGTTATTAATAATCTTCAGCGCTCCGTCGGTATTAAGATGAGCCGAGTTTATCCTGACCACATCCATGCCCTCCCTGAAAAGACCGGCAAGAAATTCCGGTTCGCATTTCTTATCGGATATTGTGGCTACTATTTTGGTTCTTTTCCGTATTATCATGTTGTCTCCTTCCTGTTGATTTCCATAATAGCTTCAACTGCAAGTCTGTAACCGTCGAGCCCCAGTCCCAGAATGCTACCCCTGCAGAATCTTCCTACCAGGCTGTTGTGCCGGAATTCCTCGCGGGCTGCGACATTTGTTACATGCACCTCTATTACGGGGGTTTTTACTGAAGCTACGGCATCAGCAATCGATACGGAGGTATGAGTGTATCCACCGGCATTGAGGACTATTCCGTCGCACGAGAATCCAGTCTGTTGTATATTGTCAATTATCTCACCTTCGATATTCGACTGGAAATAGCCGAATTCAACACCGGGGTATCGCAGCCTGAGTTTTGAAAGGCAGTCATCGAAGGGGACTGTCCCGTACTTTCCCGGTTCCCTGGTGCCTAACAGATTCAGGTTTGGCCCGTTAATGATCTGAATTTTCATCCCTTGATAGATTTTATCAGATTGTAAAAATAGTTAAAATATCAGCTGAAAGGACCTTCATTTTCATATTCTGCTTAAGGTAAGGTGATATCTTTATCCGAAATTATAATTTTGCATAGTCCCTGATAGCAACCTTATGACTCTTACCTGGGAAATAGCATTACGTAATTTTGAGAATTATCTCCGGCTCGAAAAATCACTGTCGGAAAACAGTATTGAAGGGTATCTTAACGATATGAAAAAGGTTGCTGAGTTCTTCAGGGAAACGGCAAAGGAAACAGGGCCTGCAACTGTAACAGGTTCCCGTCTCAGGGAATTCATAAGCTATTTTGGATCGTCAAATCTGAATGCCAGGACACAGGCAAGACTTCTTTCATCTGTCAGGGCTTTTTTCCGCTTTCTTCTCATCGACGGAGAGATAAAGGACAATCCATCGTCGCTTCTCGATTCTCCCAGGCTGGGACTTAAGCTTCCGGAAGTACTTACAGTGGGGGAGATCGACAGTATTGTAGGGGCGATAGACCTCAGCCGGCCCGACGGACACAGGAACAAGGCCATTATAGAGACTCTTTACGGTTGCGGATTAAGGGTTTCGGAGCTTGTAGGCCTTAAACTGACCGACATAAATTCTTCCGGAGGTTATGTTGTCGTAACAGGTAAGGGCGACAAGCAGAGGCTTGTCCCTATTGGAAGGAGAGCCCTGAAGGAGATCGATCTTTACAGGATCGACCGGAACAGACTTCCGGTCATCATTGACAAAAATATTATCTTCCTGAACCGCAGGGGAAAAAGGCTCACCCGGGCCATGATCTTTACAATTGTCAGGGATCTTGCCGGGAAGGCAGGCATAATGAAGAAGATCAGTCCTCATACTTTCCGCCACTCCTTTGCAACTCACATGGTAGAGGCAGGTGCCGATCTGAGGGCAGTCCAGGAGATGCTTGGCCACGAATCAATAACAACAACGGAGATCTACACCCATATCGACAGGTCATTCCTGCGCGACACGCTGATAATGTTTCACCCCAGGTCATGAAAAGTCAACTCTATTCAGAAATTCAATTTTTAATGTTAACTTTGCACCTTATTTTCAGAAATCAACAGGTTAAAACAAATTAAGTTTATCACAAATTAATAGAAGTATGTCAAAAGTTAAAAGAGTTTATTCCTTTGGCAACAAGACTGCAGAAGGAAAAGCAGAGATGAAGAATCTACTTGGGGGCAAAGGTGCCAACCTTGCAGAAATGTGCCTCCTCGGACTTCCTGTTCCTGCCGGTTTTACTATCACAACCGATGCCTGTAATGAATATTACGCCAACGATTGCACTCTTCCAAAGGACCTGATGCCTGAAGTCTGGGCTGCAATGAAGGTTACAGAGGAAAGAATGGGAATGAAGTATGGTGATCCTGAAAATGCCCTTCTGGTTTCCTGCCGTTCGGGTGCGCGCAAATCGATGCCCGGAATGATGGATACTGTTCTCAACATTGGTCTTTGCACCGCAACAATACCCGGTTTCCTGAAGAAAACAGACAATCCCCGTTTTGTGTGGGACTCATACCGTCGTCTTATAATGATGTACGCCGACGTGGTAATGGAGAAGGCTGAAGGTATTGACCTTGGTGAAGGAAAAGGAATCCGCAAGCAGCTTGATGAAATGCTTGATCAGTTCAAGCATTCGAAAGGATACAAATCAGATACTGAAATCAGTGCTGATGAACTCAAGGACCTGTCTGAAAAATTCAAGAAGAAAGTCAAGCAGGTACTTGGCAAGCCTTTCCCTGATGACGCAAGGGAGCAGCTCGAAGGAAGTATCAAGGCTGTCTTCAAAAGCTGGAACGGGAAGAAAGCTGTTTCATACCGCAGGATTGAAGGAATTCCCGATGACTGGGGTACAGCAGTAAACGTACAGGCAATGGTATTCGGAAATATGGGAGACAGTTCGGCAACAGGAGTTGCTTTCACCCGTAACCCCGCAACAGGAGATAACCTCTTCTATGGCGAGTGGCTTGTCAACGCACAGGGAGAAGACGTGGTTGCCGGTATCCGCACACCGAGCCCTCTTAACGATGAGACAAAGAACGAGCAGAACAAGCATCTGCACAGCATGCAGGAAGCTATGCCTTCGACATACAAGGAACTTAGTGAAATACGCAACATCCTTGAGAAGTCGTTCCATGACATGCTAGACATCGAATTTACCATCCAGGAAGGTACTCTTTATATGCTTCAGTGCCGTGCAGGAAAAAGGACAGGAACTGCTGCCCTTAATATGGCAATGGACATGCTTCATGAAAAACTCATTGACGAAAAGACAGCCGTTATGCGCGTCGACCCGGCTCAGCTTGACGAGCTTCTTCATCCGATCTGCGACCCAGCAGCAGAGAAGAAAGTAAAACCAGTTGTCAAAGGTCTTCCCGCCGGTCCTGGCGCTGCAGTAGGAAAAATTGTTTTCACTGCTGAAGATGCTGTTGCATGGAACCGCAAAGGGCACAAGGTTATCCTTGTCCGCGAAGAAACCAATCCCGAAGATGTTGAAGGAATGAGAGCTGCTGAGGGTATTCTGACCGCTCGCGGCGGAATGACATCGCACGCTGCACTTGTTGCACGCGGCTGGGGAAAATGCTGTATCGTAGGTGCAGGAGGTCTTCACGTCGATACAACAGGGAAGAAGGCAAAAGTAGCAGGTACCGACATTGTTCTCAAGGAAGGTGATGTTATAACGCTTAACGGAACCAAAGGAAACGTTTACGTCGGAGCTATAGGCCTTATGGACGCATCCGAAAATCCCCGCTTCAGAAACTTTATGAAGCTTGTAGACAAATTCCGTAAAATGGGTGTCCGTACCAATGCCGACACTGCAGAAGATGCAAAAATTGCACGTGATTTCGGTGCTGAAGGTATTGGACTCTTCCGTACGGAACATATGTTCTATGGAAAGAATTCGGAACAGCCTCTTTTCCTTCTCCGTAAAATGATCCTGAGCGCAAATGAATCAGAGCGCAGGAAAGCACTCAACGAGCTGTACAAATATGTCAAGAAGGATATGAAGGCCACCCTCGAGGCCATGGACGGTATGCCAGTAACTTTCAGGCTTCTTGATCCTCCCCTCCATGAATTCGTTCCTCAGAGCTCCGACAAACAGGCAGAACTTGCCAAAGCTCTGGGCATTAAGAAATCGGACATTGTAAAACGCGGCGAGGCTCTCCATGAGAGCAACCCGATGATGGGCCACCGCGGTGTCCGTCTTGGAATAACATATCCTGAGATTACCGAGATGCAGGTTCGCGCGATGTTTGAAGCTACGGCCGATCTTCTCAAGGAAAAGAAACATCCCAAGCCCGAACTGATGGTTCCGGTTACATGCGACGTTTCAGAACTTGAAGTGACAAAGAAAGTGGTCGACGCAATATATGAGGAAGTATGCAAGAAATCGGGCCTTAAGAAGATTGACTACAAATACGGCACCATGATTGAGATCCCGCGTGCAACACTTCTTTCCGACCGTATGGCAAAAACAGCCGAATTCTTCTCTTTCGGTACAAACGACCTTACTCAGATGACCTTCGGATTCAGCCGCGACGATATCGGAGGATTCCTGCATGATTATCTCGACAAGAAAATGCTTCCATCAGATCCTTTCCAGACAATTGATCAGGAAGGCGTGGGACAGCTTATTCAGATGTCGGTTGAGAGAGGACGCGCAACAAGGCCCGATCTTAAAGTCGGAATTTGCGGCGAACAGGGTGGTGATCCCGCTTCGGTGGAGTTCTGCTTTAAAACAGGTCTTACCTATGTAAGCTGCTCACCCTTCAGGGTTCCGATAGCTCGTCTGGCAGCTGCGCAGGCTTCAATTAAATACGGCAAACAGTAAATCTGCTTCAATTTCAGGCTTATTAATCAATAAAGGGCACCCTTTGCGGTGCCCTTTTCTTTTCATACCTGCCCAAAACATTATTGCGGTTAACCAGACCTTCTTTAAGACCCGCCAGGGGTATTTTCCCCTGCTGTTAATAAGATATTTTCAACATAATTGATAAATTTGAATACTCATTACCTATTCAAACTGCCAAACATGGTTACTACTGACGATCTGAAGAAGTACGGTATAGAAAACGTACAGGAGATAATTTACAATCCTTCGTATAACCTGCTCTTTGCCGAAGAGACAAAACCAGGGCTGGAAGGTTACGAGAAAGGTATCATAACCAGGTCAGGAGCTGTAGCTGTCGATACAGGAGTCTTTACAGGACGCTCGCCGGCCGACAAATATGTGGTACTCGACGACACTACACGTGAAACGGTATGGTGGAAGTCGGAAAAGGCGAAGATATCAGATAACAAGCCTATCTCTCTCGAAATATGGGAGCATTGCAGAAACATAGCCGCGCACCAGCTTTCAGGGAAAAGACTTTTTGTTGTGGATTGTTTCTGCGGAGCGAACAAGAATTCAAGGCTGGCAGTGCGCTTTATCCTTGAGGTGGCGTGGCAGGCTCATTTTGTGAAGAATATGTTCATCAGGCCTGATGAAAGGGAAATGGATGAATTTGAACCACAGTTTGTGGTGCTCAATGCCTCCAAGGCAACAAATCCCGACTGGAAAAAGCAGGGGCTTAATTCTGAAAACTTCGTTTTCTTTAACCTTTCAGCAGGTATGTCGGTTATTGGAGGAACCTGGTACGGAGGAGAGATGAAGAAAGGCATTTTTTCAGTAATGAATTATTACCTGCCCCTGAAAGGAATTGCCGCCATGCACTGTTCCGCCAACGTCGGGAAAAACAATGACGTTGCAATATTCTTCGGTCTGTCGGGAACGGGAAAGACAACCCTGTCGACCGACCCCGACCGTGCACTGATAGGTGATGACGAACATGGCTGGGACGATGACGGCATTTTTAATTTCGAAGGCGGATGTTATGCCAAGTGCATAAAACTCAGCAGGAAAAATGAGCCTGACATCTACGATGCAATACAGCGCGACGCCCTTCTTGAGAATCTTGTTGTCCATTCCGACGGAACAATAGATTTCAATGATGACACAAAAACAGAAAACACAAGGGTCTCTTATCCCATTTACCACATAAAGAACATCGTCAAGCCGGTCTCAAAGGCTGGTCACGCAAGGAAAGTTATTTTCCTCACAGCCGATACTTTCGGCGTATTACCCCCAGTAAGCCATCTTACAGCTGAACAGACAAGGTACTATTTCCTCAGCGGCTATACTGCAAAGGTAGCAGGTACTGAGAGAGGCATAATAGAGCCGGTGCCTTCCTTCTCGGCATGTTTCGGTGCTGCTTTCCTACTTCTCGATCCTATAATTTATGCAAATGAGCTTACCCGCAAAATGAAGGAGCACGGAGCCGATGCCTGGCTTGTTAACACTGGCTGGACAGGCGGACCCTATGGAATAGGAACCAGAATCGATCTTCCCACTACAAGAACAATAATCAACGCTATTCTTGATGATTCAATAAAGGAAAGCGATTTTATGAACCTCCCGGTATTTAACCTCAGCATACCTGAAAAGATCAGGGGGGTCAGAAGCTCTATTCCTGACCCATCGGAGGCATGGGAGTCGCGGGTTAAGTGGCATCTTGCTGCCACCGATCTCGCCCTGAAGTTCATCAATAATTTCAGCAAATTCGCTTCCAACGAAGAAACTGCAAAGCTTGCCGAATTCGGGCCAAAAATATGATCATAGAAAAAATGGATCTTCTCAGGATAATAATTACGCTGGCAGGAGCTTACCTCCTCGGATCACTTGCCACCTCTGTCTGGGCGGGCAAATTATTCCATGGCATTGATGTGCGTGAGCATGGAAGCGGTAACGCCGGCGCAACAAACGTAATAAGAGTACTAGGATGGAAGACAGGGGTCCCGGTGCTCTTCCTCGATATGTTCAAAGGCTGGCTGGCCGCAATGCTTCCTGTCTTTCTCAGCCTTGCAAGTGACGGATCGGCACTTCTGACAAACCTCCAGATTGCCGCCGGGATTGCAGCCGTGACAGGACACATCTTTCCTGTATTTGCAGGTTTCAGGGGTGGCAAGGGGGTAGCAACAATAACAGGAGTGATGATAGGAATACACGCGCCTGTGACGCTGGCATGTCTCGGAGTATTTCTGCTGATCCTTCTGATCAGCGGTTACGTATCAGTTGCCTCAATGAGCGCCGGGCTCGCCTTTCCCCTTCTTCTTCTCTCATTCTTCAACACGCCGTCACTTGTACTTAAGGTATTCTCTTTCATTGTGGCAGCAGCTTTGATAATTACACACAGAAAGAATATAAAAAGACTCCTCTCCGGCGAGGAGTCAAGATTCATAAGAAAGGGTAAAAAAGGCGTTAGTACTGCTCCAGAAGCTGGATCCTCTTCTCCACAGGAGGATGAGTCGCAAAAAGATTAGCAAACGAAAAGGCTGTTTCTTCTTCGGGCTCCTGGGGATTATCGATGAACATCTGTGCAATATCTTTCCTACGTACAGCTTCAATTGTTGGATCTGAAGAAATCTTCCGAAGGGCTGATGCAAGGGAGAGCGGTCTCCTTGTAAGCTCAGCTGATCCGGCATCAGCGAGGAACTCACGTTTCCTGGAAAGAGCAAAACGGAAAAGTGTAGCAAGCAGATATCCAACGAGAGCCAGAAGAAGTGCGAAGAGAATAGCAGGGCCTTCTTTCTTTCCCCTTCCAATCCTCCCATACCTCAGCGATCTGAACAACATCTCCGTTATAAAAGCGAAAATACCGACGAATATTATCGAGATTATCAGGAGTCTTACGTCACGGTTCCTGATGTGAGTAAGTTCATGAGCTATAACAGCCTCAAGTTCATCATCATCCAGTTTGTCGATTATTCCCCTCGAAAGTGCTACCGTGTAAGTCTTGCTGTTTATCCCGCTTGCAAATGCATTCAGCGAATCGTCTTCGATTATGTTGATCTTTGGCAGCGGCATTCCCGAAGCAATGCAAAGGTTCTCAACCAGATTATAGACCCGTTTGTTCTCTTTCCTTTCGAGAGGCCTGGAATTTGTTGCCGTATTTATTATTGCAGTGTGCGAAAGCCACGCAATGAGAAACCATATTCCGACACCTAGTGTAATCCATGGAACAGTATAAAGGAATGACTGGTTAACATCAAAGAGACCCATGCCGCCGCTCTCGCTACCTCTCGATGCAAAGACGAGAAAAAGCCAGGTAAGACCATAAAATGTCAGTGGAAACATCAGGAGAAGTAACACTGAGTTCAGGTTATTCTTTCTTATCTGGCTCTGAAGTCCGAAATACTGCATTCTACTGGAACTTAATCTGAGGCGGCTCTTCTATCGTAGTCCTTTTATCACCCAGATCGAACATGGGTTCACGCTTGAAATTGAATAATGTAGCAATAATGTTTGAAGGGAATACCTCAGTGGCAACGTTGAGTTCCTTTGTTGCTGAGTTGAAGAACCTGCGGGCTGCTGCTATCTTGTTCTCAACATCCGAGATCTCGTTCTGAAGATCCATGAAATTCTGACTGGCCTTCAGATCGGGATAGGCTTCAACTGAAACCCTGAGGCCTTCCAGTGCAGAAGTGAGCCTACCTTCAGCAGCAATTTTCTCATTAATTGTACCTGCCTTCATGGCATTTGCACGGGCTTCGGTTATCTCGGTAAGGACACTCCTCTCATGAACCATATATCCTTTTACTGCTTCAACAAGCTGAGGAATCAGATCGTGTCTCTGTCTGAGCTGAACATCAACATCAGCGAAAGCCTGCTCCCTGCCGTTCCTCAGTTTCACAAGCCTGTTATACAGGGATATTGTCCACATTACCAGGAGGGCAACTATTCCCAGAAGAATAAGTAATATTCCCATGTTACTGTTTTGTTAAGGTTAATAAATTTAGAAAAAAGTAAAAATTGCAAAATAAAGATAGGTATTTTTGCTAAAATTGGAACCAGTACAGGATAACTTTAAAACTATACTACAAACAACTAAAAAACCGGATATGGAAAAGAGTTTAAAAGGAACAAAGACAGAGCAGAACCTTCTGAAAGCATTTGCAGGCGAATCTCAGGCAAAGAACAGGTATGAATTTGCTGCCAAGGTTGCCAAAGAGGAAGGATATGAGCAGATTGCCGCTATATTCCTCGAAACAGCCCTTCAGGAGCAGCAGCACGCAAAAAGATTTTTTAACTTCCTCGAGGGAGGCATGGTAGAGATTACGGCATCCTACCCCGCCGGAAAGACAGCATCAACAAAAGAGAACCTCGAAGCAGCAGCCGAAGGAGAACATGAAGAATGGAACCTGCTGTATCCCGAATTTGCCAGGATAGCAGAGGAAGAGGGTTTTAAAAATATCTCCACCGCGTTCAAGGCAATAGCTTCTGCAGAAAAGAATCACGAAGAAAGATACAGGAAGCTTCTTGAAAATGTCATGAAGAACAAGGTTTTCGAACGTGATGAAAAAGTATTCTGGTACTGCCGTAAATGCGGGTATATACATTTCGGAACAAAAGCCCTGAAAAACTGCCCGGCATGTCTGCATCCTGAAAGCTATTTTGAGCTAAAGGCTGAAAACTATTGATTTCCATGATCGGGGGAAAAGAATTTCTCGAGTTTATCTTAAGGAGACAAAGCGACAGGAAGTACAGCGAAAAACCTGTTGAAAGAGAAAAGCTGGAACGGATTATCAATGCAGGCAGGATGGCCCCTTCTGCCTGCAATGCTCAGCCCTGGAAATTCATTATTGCAGACGACAGGGTTATCCTGGAGCAACTATCGGAGGCTGCCTCGGCCAGGCTTCTTGGGATGAATACATTTGTATCCCAGGCTCCCGTACAGATTGTTATTGTAAGGGAGAAACCAAACCTCAGCTCAAGGCTTGGCGGTACAATTAAAAGCAAGGACTACTCACTGATTGATATTGGCATCGCGGCAGAAAACATATGCCTGCAGGCGGGTGCGGAGGGACTGGGAACATGTATTCTAGGATGGTTTGACGAGGACAGGGTTAAAAGGATCCTTGGAATTCCTGAATCCAAAAGGGTTGAACTGATTATAACTCTGGGTTATTCATTGAATGGCTACAGGGAAAAGAAGCGCAAACCGAAGGAAGAGACAGTATCTTATAACAAGTACTGATACCTGTCGCTTTTACTTTGCTGCTTCAGGGCAGCACGACACATTTATTATTAACCTTCAAGCAGTGCGAGAGCTGTTCTTATCCTTTTAACTGCCTCAATAAGAAGGTGATCTGAATTTGCGTATGAGATCCTGATGCAGTCCGGTGCTCCGAAAGCGTCGCCTCCGACAACGGCAACCTGCGCCTTCTCAAGAAGGTACATGGCCAGATCGTCGGAATTACCTATTCTCCTGCTACCATCCGTTTTTCCAAGATAGAAGGAAATATCGGGCATTACATAAAAAGCTCCCTGTGGTTTCCTGAGCTTTATCCCGGGTATCTCACCCAGAAGGCTGCAAATAAGATCGCGACGCCTGAGAAAAGCCTCCTTCATATTCTTTCTTGAGCCATCATCACCTTCAATGGCAGTAAGAGCAGCCCTCTGTGCAATTGAACATACCCCTGAGGTGAACTGCCCCTGAAGCTTGTTGCATGCCTTTGCTATCCACAGAGGGGCTCCGATATAGCCAATCCTCCAACCCGTCATTGCATAGCCTTTTGAAACTCCGTTAACCGTTATCACCCTTTCGTAAATGAAGGGGAAAGAAGCCATGCTGACATGCTCTCCCTCAAAGATAATATGTTCGTAAATCTCGTCCGACATAACAAAAAGTCCCTCATGCTTCTCAATCACCCTGGCAATAGCTTCCATTTCACCGCGTGAATAAACCATTCCCGTCGGATTTGATGGCGAATTGAAGATCAGAAGCCTCGATGAAGGGGTAATAACCTCCTCCAGCTGTTCAGGCCTGATCTTGAAATCGTTTTCAAGAAGGGCTTCGACAACGACCGGCTTCCCTCCTGCCAGGATTATCTGATCATAATAACTTACCCAGTAGGGAGCAAGAATGATAACCTCATCACCGGGATTTATTATTGACAGGATTACATTGATAAGCGAATGCTTTCCTCCGGCTGAGACTATTATCTGATCGGCTGAATAGCTTATGCCGTTCTCTTCCCTGAATTTCTTCGATATCGCATCCCGAAGGTCATTGTATCCCGGCACCGGGGGATACTTCGAATAATTATCATCGATGGCTTTCTTGGCAGCCTCCTTTATATAGCCTGGAGTGTCAAAATCGGGTTCGCCGAGACTCAGGCTAATAATATCAAGACCCTGAGCCTTCAGTTCCCTGCTTTTCTGAGCCATTGCAAGAGTCTGCGATACAGATAAGGCTTTTATTCTGTCGGAGAGATATTCCATGAAGAATTGTTTTAATGATGAATATTTTTCGGCCGGAATAAAAGTATAAAGGAAAATCGAAATAGAAAAAACAATAATAGCCAGCAGCAGAAAATTATTACAACATCAAAAAAGAAACAATTTTCAGATATCTGAAAGCCTTTTTAGAATGGAGGCAGATTTTCTTACCATCTTCCGAACATCAATATGAAGGAAAAACCTTAATTTGCAATTAAAAGATTTGTGATATGGAACTACTGTCAGATATTCTGAAGATCATTCTTCCGGCTCTTGTTGTCTTCTTTACAGCATGGGTGCTATTGAGAAACATGATAAGGAATGATCAGGACCGCCGGCGTCAGGAAATCGTGATGCAGGGGGCCAGGAGCGTCACTCCCATAAAACTTCAGGCCTATGAAAGGATAGTTCTCTTTCTTGAAAGGATTTCTCTCGAGTCGCTTTTGCTTAGGGTAAGCACTCCGGGAATGACTGCAGGAGAGCTTCAGTCGGCTCTACTTTCGACTGTGAGGAGTGAATTCGAACATAATCTGTCGCAGCAGATCTACATGAGCCCTCAGGCATGGGAAGTTGTCAGGAATGCCAGATCGTCAGTTATCAGGCTTATCAATTCGGAAGCAGAAAAGATGAAGGACAGCGATCCCTCCATTGAATTAAGCCGTCAGCTTCTTTCACGTGTTATGGAACTCGACAAGGAACCCACCAGGGTAGCCATCGACTTCATTAAAGCTGAAGTTTCAAAGATGTTCTGACAGGTTCCCGCAAAGCTGAAGAACCTGCTCCTTCACTTACCTCAGAATGCACACCTGACTTAGCTTCTTGATTGTAAACCGTTTAGTTTTGCATAAATAACAACAGAGGCCTGTAAGTACATTCCGTCAGTACGAACAGGCCCTCCTGAGCTTATAAACCCTTTGTCTTATTCTGTGTTTTAAAGCAGCTCCACGCTCCTTTTAACAAAGGTACTCAGATCCTCTCCCCTGAGCATGTTATTTGAGAGAAGAGCAAGGTCGATAAGCTGCTTGACAACCTTATTCCCTGTTCCATAACTTTCAAGAAGCTCTTTTCTTGCCGTCTCAATAGTCTCAAGCTCTTTTCTGAGCTTCTCCAGGTCGTCTTTTTCCACCTGGCTTATTTCTTCAGCCTTCTTACTGGCATGGTCCTTTTCCATGAATTCAACCTGTTCCCTAACCCTTTCCCTTTCGGAATTATTATCCTTAAGCTTCGTTCCAAGCTCATTCTGCATGTCGTCAGCTATTCTTACAACAAGAGGATGATTGAGATTCACAACTAGATTGTAGCTGTCGGGAAGCTCTCCGTAAAAATTCATTCCACCACCGAGAGCCGACATCTCTTTCATCCTGCGCATGAATTCCGACTGTGTTATTATCACAGGGGAGTCGTTCTCGTCAAGTGCTTCCGGCACAACGTTATAGATCTCTTTCGAAACAAGCCTGATATTGAATACGCTCTTCATGTCTTCCTGCTGGGAAGAAGTAAGTTTCGATTCTCTTGCCTCTTCCCTGGGAATAAGTTTCTCAATTACATCAGAATCGACCCTTACGAACCTCGAATCCTTGAATTTTGTTTCGAGATGGTTTATAAGGTGAATATCAAGTTGTCCGTCGAGATTCAGGACATCGTAGCCCTTGTTTCGGGCTTTTTCGATATAGGAAAACTGGTCGGTCTTATTGGTTGAATAAAGATAAACCAGGGTTTTGTTCTTGTCGGTCTGGTTTTCCTTTATCAGTTTTTCATACTCTTCGAAAGTAAAGTACTTGTCATCGGTATTTTTAAAGAGAGCAAATTTCGAAGCCTTGTCAAAGAACTTCTCCTCGGTTATCATTCCGTATTCTATGAAAAGCTTGAGATTGTCCCATTTTTTCTCGAACTCTTCGCGGTTGTTCCTGAATATCTCATTCAGCCGGTCAGCAACTTTCTTTGTTATATGGGAAGATATTTTTTTGACATTTGAATCGCTCTGGAGATAGCTTCTCGAAACGTTAAGAGGAATATCCGGAGAGTCGATCACCCCGTGCAGAAGGGTCAGGAATTCAGGCACAATTCCTTCAACCGAGTCGGTAACGAATACCTGGTTGCAGTAAAGCTGTATCTTGTTTTTCTGTATCTCGATATTGCTCTTGATTTTAGGAAAATAAAGTATTCCGGTAAGCTTGAAAGGATAATCAACATTAAGGTGAATGTTGAAGAGGGGTTCATCGCCAATGGGATAAAGCTCCCTGTAGAATTTCTGATAATCCTCATCCTTGAGTTCAGAAGGTTTCTGGGTCCAGGCCGGCTTTGTGTTGTTTATTATCTTATCCTTTTCAGTATCAACGTATTTACCGTCCTTCCACTCTTTGATCTTACCAAAGGCTATCTCGACGGGAAGGAATTTGCAGTACTTTTTCAGAAGCTCTTCTATTCTGTTTTCTTCGAGGAATTCCTTGGATTCTTTGTCGATATGGAGGATAACATCCGTTCCCCGATTCCCTCTCTCACTCTCTCCTATCTGGTATTCAGGACTTCCGTCGCAGGTCCATTTTACAGCCGGTTCGGTATCGTCCCACGACCTGGAGATAACTTCAACCTTATCCGACACCATGAAGGCGGAGTAGAAACCAAGACCGAAATGGCCTATCATTGTATTCATCTGGTCCTTGTATTTCTCAAGGAAGTCGTTGGCGCTCGAAAAAGCTATCTGGTTAAGGTATTTGTCTATCTCACCGGCTGTCATTCCCACTCCTGAGTCGCTTACTGTAATTGTCTTCTTCTTGCTGTCGACTGAGACCCTTATTGTCAGATCACCCAGTTCGCCCTTGAAATCGCCTGCAGATGCCATTGCCTGCATTTTCCGGGTGGCATCCACCGCATTTGAAATTATCTCCCTGAGAAAGATCTCGTGGTCTGAGTAAAGGAACTTTTTAATTATCGGAAAGATGTTCTCGGTTGTTACTCCAATTTTCCCTGTTTGCATATCGGTTAATTTTACAGTTTGACAATATAACGACGTTTCCCTCTCAAAAGATATGCCGTCAGGCTGCGACTGACAAATAGTCACCCGTAAAGGCACAAGCTCCGGCAAATGACATGTTATCTGCTGAGAGTGTCAGTATCAGTTTGCGGGACATATCTAAAATACCTCCGGCCTGGAAAACCGGATCAGACATTATTCCTTTCTGTTTCTTGCGTCGAAATTGGATACAAAGCGCCACATTCCGCCCCTTATAAGAGTATAGGCATCGTATGAGAAATCAGGTGCGTAGTGTTCCTTCATCCCTTTCAGCGAAGGCGAGACGGGGACCAGATGGTCAAAGACGATTGTTTTATCCGAAAAGAACCTGAGGGTAACCACTGCTTCAGGATTATACTCCAGAACCTCCCTGAAGATGGATTCCTTTCCCGACAGAAATATCCTTCTTCCGAATGTAACCGAACCATCGGTATTGAAACTTACAGCATCGATTATCTTCCGTGTCACAGAGGGATTTCCAAAATCGATCCCGAGAAGGATCCAGTAGTTGTCATCTTTTCTTCCCGCTGGTCTGAGGTCGTAGTACAGAGCTCCGTACCAGTCTTTTCCTGAATATTGGATGTCTGTCCTGACAGGTTCATCCCTGTAGATACCGACCAGCTTGTTTACTTTGTTGAATTTGTCATTATTGTTAACAAAATAACAATAATACCTGCTTTTCTCATTTTCGAGAAGAAGGTTCCAGGTAATTATCTTTAGCTTTAAATTCCTTGATGTTATCTGCCCCAGGTTTCTGATCTGGCGGAAAGAATGTTCCATAACAGAATCGGAAGCGGCATAACTATCGATAATAAGGATTATTGAATCGTTTATTGCTTTCTTCTCGTGATCCTGGCGACTGGCAGACAAGCTTCTGAAAAGATTCTGAAGGACAGCTTCAGTATCTTTTCCGGCTGTTGCTTCCATAAGAGGATGAATGGATCCCGTCAGGATCAAAAGAGCAATAATCAGGAATCTTCTCATTTCAGTTTTACATTTTTCTCGGCATCGTCCAGCAGTTTTAGAAGCTGTTCAGCAGCCCAGACTATCTGCTCATCGGTTATTATCAACGGCGGCGCTATCCTGAATGCATCACTGCAGAAAAGGAAATAATCAAGAATCAGGCCATAATCCGGTGCTTTACCAACCACATATCCTATATACTGAGGATCGGACAGACGTACTGCAAGGAAGAGACCCTCTCCTCTTACCTCCCTTATGATTTTGTGCAGTAGCATTTTTTTGAAAAGCTCCGATTTCATGCTGCATTTTACCACAAGTCCCTCTTCTGACAGAACCTGCATAGATGCAAGACCTGCTGCGCAGCATACCGGGTGGCCTCCGAAGGTGGTGATATGTCCCAGGGGTGGATCCGATGCCAGTGCTGACATAATTTTGCCCGACGAGATAAAGGCTCCGAGAGGCATTCCCCCTCCGAGGGCTTTGGCAAGAAGGAGTATGTCGGGGACGACACCGAATTTGTCGATGGCGAACATTTTCCCGGTACGTCCAAAACCAGTCTGGATCTCATCAAAGACAAGAAGAGCGCCAGTGACGTTACATTTTTCTCTAAGCGCCTCAAGGAAACCGCTTCGTGGGAAAATAATGCCGGCTTCACCCTGAACTGGTTCCACTATAACGCAGGCTGTTTTGTCGTCAATAATTTCAAGTGAGTCAGAGTCGTTGAAGACAGCCTGCCAGGTGTCGGGCAGAAGGGGTCTGAAAGGGCCCCTGAAGCTTTCACTTCCCTGCACGCTCAGGGCTCCCGTTGTGCTTCCGTGATAAGCGTTCCTGAATGACACTATTTTGCTTTTACCCGTAAATCGTCGTGAGAGTTTTATTGCTCCTTCCACAGCCTCGCTTCCGGAATTAACGAAGTAAGTACAGCGAAGGTTTTCAGGAAGAAATCCTGCGAGGAATTCAGCGTATCGCACCTGAGGCGACTGAATCACTTCGCCATACACCATCAGATGCATGTATGATGCTGCCTGCCTGCTCACTGCTTCCACAACCCTTGGGTGGCAGTGGCCTGTATTGCTCACTGATACACCGGAAATGAGATCGAGATATTTCCGGCCTTCAGGGTCGTACATATAAAGGCCTTCTGCCCTGACTATTTCAAGCATCAATGGTGTGGGAGAAGTCTGTCCGAGGTAACTGAGAAAAAGCTGCCGTTCCGTTAACATCAGAAGGTTAAGGATTACCTTGCCATCACATTAATATCGTTCAGCAGTGAATCCCTGAATGATTTTCCGACGGGAATATTCTTCACTGTGTGACCTACCAGTATATCGAGAGAGTTTTCCTTAATTGCCTGGATCATGCTTTTGTTAATTATAAACGATCTGTGCACCCTTATGAATACACCTGAAGGAAGCTGGCTTTCGATGGCTTTCATCGTGAAGTGAATGGTGAACTTGTCGGTATTGGTGTTAAGTGTCACGTAGTTTTCAAGCGCTTCAACAAAAACAATCTCCCTCAGTTTCAGTTTTACAAGCGATGATCCCTTCTTTATAAATATTTCCTCGTCTCCCGATGTACTGATCTCTTTCGGAGAGTAGTACCTGAGGGTTTTATCGATCGCTTTACAAAACCTTGAATAGGTAACAGGCTTGAGAAGGAAGTCTATAACATTGAAATCGAAGGCTTTAAGGGCAAATTCACTTTCGCCCGAAACGATTATCACGTTTGGCGGATGGTCGAGGCTTCCGATAAGGTCGAAGCCGTCCATTTCGGGCATTTTGACGTCGAGCAGTATAAGGTCGATGTCTTTGTGTCTTGCAATCTCATTCCTGGCTGTAACAGGATCATTGTAGATCCCTATCAGATTCAGTGAAGTATATTTATTCACATATCCTTCCAGAAGCTTGCAGCTCAGTTTGTCATCATCGACTATTATACAATTCATAGCATCTTATTTTCTGCCAACATTCCAAACCAAAAATAGTAATAATTTTCATAAAAAATATGACCAATGCCAATTCTGTTAAAGATTTTCACAACATATTTTATAGCAAGGCTTTATTTTCTAAGGCTGTTTCCAGCGGGTATAAGAAAAAAAAGGGGGTGTATGAAAACACCCCCGGCAATCTCATTTTGTAAGGATTAAAGACCTTTGCTAAGTGCGGGAGCTGCTTTGAATTTAACAACTTTCTTTGCAGGAACATTCAGTTTTGCACCAGTACGAGGGTTACGAACCACTCTTGCGCTTCTTTTTGTAACAGTGAAAGTACCCATGCTAGGAAGTTGAATTCTCTGACCTTTTTTCATTGCTTTACCGAACGCGCCTACGAATGCATTCAGAGCTTTGCCTGAGTCCTTGATAGAAAGGCCGGTTTCGGTAGCAATTGCATTAATTAGTTCTTTTTTTGTCATAGTGAAAGATTTAAAGGTTAGACCATTGGTTCTAATTGGGTACAAATATATTCCCTTTTTTATCATGTGCAAATAATTTTTTCCTATTTTGCCGGAATGATGGCCGTTTAAGCACTTTCGGGGGCATTCGGGAAAAGCTTTTGAAAATCGGGTTATAACTCGCAAATCGCCATTGGATGGCTATTTGCGCCATTTTACGAGTTTTAGCCTGTTCAAATCCTGTTCATAAATAGTTTAGCTATCTGATCTTCAAACATTTAGTATATTTTCTCAGGATATTCGAAGAAATCAAAAAAATATTATCTTTGCGGCGGAGAAATGGCAGAGCGGTCGAATGCGGCGGTCTTGAAAACCGTTGTCCGCCTATCGGTGGACCGGGGGTTCGAATCCCTCTTTCTCCGCCAAAGCCATCAGAGCAGTCCAGGCCGCCAACAGGCGGCCTGGATTTTTGTTTTAGGGAAAGCCCGAGCCATGGATACATGAGCGAGGGATTTTCCTAAAACAAAAACGACCCGAAGGGGCGCTGCTCTGATGGCTTTGAAGCTCCCCACCGACGGGATCACCGACGAACGAAGTGAGGAGGTAATCCGTTTATAACCAGTCCGGATAGCTTTAATTGTAAAAGCCCGAGCCATGGATACATGAGCGAGGGATTTGCATAAAACAAAATGTTTTCCGCAGGTTAGATTATCCTCTTGGAATCATCTGACTGAGCGTCCTTTTAATGGTTATTCTATCCATGATGGGGCACCATCATAATCGGAAATATCAGTAACCTGAACCAGATTTGTTCCGTCAGAGTTAACCACATAAATATGCGATTCAGACTTATCCTCAGATTCTCCTCCAAAGTTGTATGCGAGCTTCTTTCCGTCGGGAGACCAAATTACATAAGTATCAATGACATATCTTATGAATGGCAATTCCTTTACCAAAGTCTCCCCTGATCCATCGATGCCTATAGTCATTATTCTATAGTAGTAGGGCGGATCTCCCTGCTCATCCGGACCATGTCGCAAAACATATGTAATTTTCTGGCCATCGGGCGAGATGTCCGGACTATAAGCTCTGAGGGTATTATCACAGGTAATAATTTCATTGATTGTACCATCCTGAAAAAAATACTGAGCTATCCCCTGAGTGTTTTCTGTCATACTTGTCATTCCTGCAAACACAACAAAACTTTGGTCCTTTGATACAGAAACACTTCTGTAAACTGAAAAATCTGTCAGCTGCTGACGATCAGTTCCGTCAGGATTATTGCTGAAAACGACACCCAGTATAATCAGGCCATTCTCAACATAATAGATTCTCTGGCCATCAGAACTCCAGACAGGACAAACATAATGTTCCACGAATCCGGAAAGGCTCTTTGTAAGCTTAATATAATCATCTCCCTCCGCTGACATCTTATAGATCTGATAACCGTCATTTGCGCATGCTGAATAGACCAGGGTTTTGCCATCAGGTGACAGTGATAAGGATGATCCGGACCAGAGGGTCTCCTGATCTTTCGTTAAAAGGTATTTCGGGCTTTTGTTATCTGTGTCCAGAATGACGATTTTTCCTCCGCTTCGGGGGAAAGCGATCTTGCCGGTGAGGCCGGTGAAGTTAAAGGTTTCCGTTTCAGAAGGAGGATCGGTTTTTTTGCAGCCACATATGAACGCCGGAAAAATCAATAAAAGGATAATGGATCCGAATCTTTTACCTGCCGTCTTTAATGTTTTTCCTGTCAGTTTGTTGTAAAAACACCTTGTCCGGAAGAAAAGACCGGTGATGGAATTATTTTCATGGCCAGGACCTGATTTCATTCCGCTACATTTTTGTAAATTTACTATGTGTGAAAATGAAAGTCAAATGTTTTTAGCCTACAATTTCCCGGAGACTGGCAACATCCTTTCTGGCTTCACATCTTTGTATCCTGATGCATATATACTGACATTTTGTAACGGATAGCGGTTTTTCCAAGGCACAGGGTGTAGAATTGCAATTTTAACAATCCATGGAAAAATTCAGGAACCTTTACAGGATACCTTCAACACGGCTGCAGAAATGGGATTATGGATGGAACGCATCATATTTTGTAACCATCTGTACACACAACCGCGTTTGCTGGTTCGGTCGTGTCGTATCTGGAAAAATGAACCTGTCCCTGTTGGGTTCCGTTGCCCATAAATTATGGTTGGAAATTCCAGAACATTTCCCATTTGTCAGATTATCCGATTTTGTTATTATGCCAAATCATGTTCATGGTATTATTACAATTGATAAACCACCGCATAATGTAGAGGCGCAAAATCTTGCGCCTCTACAGGCGCAAAATCTTGCGCCTCTACATACCACCGACACATCTAACATTACCTGTCAAACATCTGGTTTACCGAAAAACAAATTCGGTCCGCAATCAAAAAATCTGGCATCCATTGTCAGGGGATACAAAACAGGTGTGACAAAATACGCACGTATCAATGATCCCGGATTCCGGTGGCAGTCCCTTTATTACGACGTTATTATACGTGACAATGGATCATTTGAACGGATACGTAATTATATCCGGAACAATCCAATGAACTGGAGGCAGGATGAATTTCATAAGAAACAAAATAACAATGTTCCGGGTCCATGATAGCCGTGATTAAAGAAATTCATCTTAACGGCATCCCCCCTCCTATCGGTCAGCCCATTTCTTGAATTCCGCCACCCTCTCGCGGCTGACGACGAAAACATCGCTCTGCTCCCGGCCCTTAACTGTTAGCTGAAGCCTGCTGGAGGAATAGCTATACATAAGGGTCACCGAATCGATGTTCACGATGCATTCCCGGTTTATCCTGAAGAATCTGGAAGGATCAAGCATTTCCTCGATCTGATCGAGCGAATAATCTATTCCGTAATCCCGACCCGCGGTATCGGCAAGAAAAACACTCTTCTCGCATATATGAAAATGGCTTATTTCGCCTGTAACCACTGAACGGAATTTGTCTCCAATTTTAATAAGGAACCTCGATTTGTAGCGGTTTCTGAATTCGCTGATAAGATCATGGAAGTCTCTCCTGAAAGGATCCTTCCTGTTAAAATGAAGCTTCCGGAATTTATCAAGGGCTGCCGACAGAAGTTTTTCATCGACAGGTTTCAGGAGATAATCTACGCTGTTGACCTTAAAAGCCCTCAGCATATATTCATCGTATGCTGTTGTAAAAATCACCGGTACTTCAAGATCGATTGTCTCGAAAATCTCGAAGCAAAGTCCGTCTCCAAGCTGTATGTCCATAAGGATAAGATCGGGATCAGGCTTTACCTGGAGTCGGTTGATCGCTTCCTCGACAGTCTCCGCAACTCCGGTGATATTTATAGTCCGGTCGATCTTTTTCAGCATTTTCGTCAGCCGTGCTGCTGCCGGCATTTCGTCTTCCACAATGAGGATCTTCATTTCAGCAAAGGCATTTTTACAGAAAAAAATTCGTTTGTTTCCTCAATCACAAGTTCCCTTCCCGAGATGAGTTTCACTCTTTCCGCGAGGTTCTTAAGTCCTGTACCTGTCGATCTGGGCTGACTTGCCTTCCTCTGGAGGCTGTTCCGGACAACTATGTATTCATCTTCAAAGAAAACGGATATAACCAATGGCTTCTCCCTTGTAGCGGAGTTGTGCTTAATGGCATTCTCAATAAGTATCTGGAGTGATACCGGCAGGATAAGATAGCTGTCGGCTCCGGAATAGTCGACGTTCAGTTCTACTTTCTCCTCATCCCTTACCCTGTGAAGGTCGAAATACCTGTTCATAAGATTCATTTCCGACTGGATGGAGACCCTGTCCTTTTTCCCGTTTTCCAGAATATACCTGTATACCGATGCCAGGTTTCCAATGAACTGATCAGCACGGGCAGGATCAGTGTGGATCAGCGACGAAACCGTATTAAGGCTGTTGAAAAGAAAATGCGGATTTACCTGGCTCCTGAGAGTCTCATTCTGGAAAATAAGGTTTTCCTCCCTCAGCTTTTGCTCTCTTTTAAGGGCATCCTGCCATTGTATCAAGATGAAAATGATTGCACCGAATGTCAGTCCGCCAAGAGTTGCCTTAAACCACCCTGCGAACTCTTTTTCAAAAAACCACTCTATCACTTCGGTTACTCCCTGTCCGCGGATGCTCCCCAGAATTATCCAGTATACAAGAAACACTGCCAAAGCGGCAACAAAACACATAGATACAAAGACTACAAAGCGGATCAGCATTGCCTTCTGGAAATCAGGTCCTGAAACCGGACTTTCATAATTCCCTGAAAATATCTTATTCGCGGCAAAGATGAAGATCTCCATCTGGGTCAGGCCTATAAGAAAAAAGATTATCATTTCCGCCGCCCCCATGGTACTCCTGTTATTAAGGGCAACACCCATGACCATCAATGCTGATATCAATATGTACATTATATGTGAAACCGGCTTGCTCTGGTCAAGGAAACTGTTAATTGTCAGCTTTTTCATAATAAACAAATTTAAGAGATATCCATAATAAATTAATCTGTTCAGTATCATTTTATGGGTTCCACAGACAACTCCCGTACTGTCTTGACGAGATAGTTTTGCGGCAGGCCTCTTATCTCGTTGTCGAGCATTACTCCTCCGTACATTAGAGCCTTCTCAATGTTCCTGGTTTTGATTGACACCCAGATTGTTCCCCAGTACTGCTCAGTTCCTTTGGCCTTTATGAAATCCATTTCAAGCGAGATCAGATTGTCGATGGCATTGAAATCGATTACAGCGCAGAGCTGACCATCAATCGTTGTGATTCCCTTCCAGCAGATAATCATAACATTATGTTTGTAGGTCCCGATCTCTGCCATTGCAAACTCGCCACCCGTGTCTCTTATAACATAAGGTATGTTCAGATCAAGGGAATCCCAGAACATCCAGGCGAATGTCTCGAATGTCATCATATCCCATATCAGGTTCCTGGCAAGAACATTATCGGGATGGGCAGGGAAGTTTATGAATGCTTCGGCCGAGAGCATGTTGTCTGAGGGCTTGTAGCTGAAGTTCTCGATGTATTCCTGCCTTGTCCCTTCAGAAAAATGCTTCTCAAGGCTGTCAGTATGAGCGATAAAAACATTGTTCCAGGTCATGTGTCCGTCGGAAAAGCCTCTGGTATAGTCTCCCGTCACCCTTGTTTTGCTCTGGAAAGCCCCATGAAGGTCACGGTTGATGTGAATTGTGGTCATACGGTAACTACGCTGGAAGTTCTCTGTTTTTATCGCGGGGAGCGAGGCAAAATACTTTTCTGCGAAAGCCTCTTCAACCTGGCTGTATACATTGACCGGAATAATTGATCCCGAAATCAGGACTGCTGCTGAGATCAGGTTTAGCATTTTCTTTTTCATGGCATTCTACTTTATGGGTTTTATAATGAATCCATGTCAAAGGAAAACTATAAAGTGGTTCAGAAAAAATAATAAATGCCGAACGGAAAGATCAGGGTCACGGATTGTTGTTTTTGCCTGCTGAACAGGGAAAAGCTATTTCATGTACAAAATCATATAAAAAATATAAGAATATCTATTGTAAGACAATAAATAAATGACCTGACACAACAAATAATTTACCCGGAACAATAAAGAAAATAATGATCTCAATTTACGGAATCATTAACTCCATTTCGAATCATATGACAGTTTGTTTATTAACAGTCGATCAGCCATATGGAGAGTCAGTGATGTAATTGAAAGATGATTAATCCCCAAATGCTGCTTCTTAGGTGTTTAAAGCCATGATACGAAAGCATACCTGTAACGAAAATACGAGGGGCCACCGTCGGATTTATTTCTTTTTAGCAGCAGTACCAGCCCTGACAAGCGATATCTCCGTCTCGTCAACTGT
>JAVEZS010000004.1:15178-41580 GCA_034002885.1 Bacteroidales bacterium | reverse complement strand
AGAATCACCATGCAGGCAAACAGGGCTAATCCGATACTTATGGTTATCCAGAAAGCTACAGTGTTTCCCTTCGATGGTTCATTGAAAATCTTCTGCGACATGACAATGTAATCTTAATTTCACAACCAAATACAATAAAATCCAGTTTCAAACCTGCTTTCCCATTTCCGTATGACCGGATGATCCTTAGGATTTATTCCGGAGCAGGATGATATAAAGATACAAATTTCCGACGGCTAAGTCAAGTAAGCCACTGTGTAATAACTTTAAAAGATCTTTATCAAACAGAAAACCCCTGCAAAATACTCTGCAGGGGTAATATTCCGAAGCGTTGGGGATAAATGGGGAATATTGTCTTCGGAATGAATTATCTTTTTAATCTTCGATACTCCTTAAAACGCTTTCCCGGCATTTTATAGAAATATCATTTTATTTAAATATACCATAATAAATGACAAAAAATCAGCATATAGCTCAGGTTTGTATGAAGCGATGCAATTATTGTATGAGTGATATACCCATTTGTATAAAAGACAGGTGAAATTTCAAGTGATCCGTTCTAAGCCAGGGTAAAAGCCTGAATTTTTCATAAGAACGTAGTCTCAGTGCATCTTCATTATATCAATTAGTTCCTTTATCCTGTCGTGTGAGATTTCAACCCTGTATTCTGTTCCGTCTTTTCTCAGGAGGCAGTGCTGCTGCCGTGTATTAATTCTTTTGAGATAATCCAGATTTATTATAGCCGACCGGCTTACCCTGAAAAACTTTTCCGGAGGAAGCTGGCTCTCAACTTTATGAAGCAATGAGGTCACGGTTTCGATCTTTTCGTCAGTCAGTAAAAAGACTGAATAGTTACCGTCTGCCTTCACATGGATCACCTCTGCGGGATCTATCACTACAATTCCCGAGGCATTTCTGAAAAGGAGTTTACGGAAGGATTCAATCAGCAATTCGTTCTTCTGCCTTTCTCCTGAGGCTTTCCTTTCCATAAAACGGTATATTGTTCCTACAAGTCGATCCGGTTCGATGGGTTTCAGAAGGTAGTCGAAAGCAGCATATTCGAATGCTTTTATAGCAAATTCGTTGTAGGCTGTTGTGAATACGAAATACGGCAGTACTTCGATTCTTTTCCTCAGATCATCAATAATCTGAAACCCGTCCTTACCCGGCATCCTGATATCAAGAAAGACCAGGTCAGGATTCATATTGCAGATCAGAGCCTCCGCGGTCGTAGGATCTGTTGTCATTCCGGCAACTTTAAGAAGCCCCGAATCATCGATAAGCTTCACCAGAAGATTAAGTGATTCGGGTTCATCTTCAATGATTACAGTTTCAGGTAGTTTTTTCATCTTCTTGGTATAAGTAGTATCCGGCATATCTCATCAGGCACCGGGCTCAAAAGAATAGTCATCAGGAATAGTAATAAGGACTTCTGTACCGAGAGACTTTCCGTTCTTCTCATAAAGGTCGGTAATCTCTATTATTGCCTTTTCCCCGTTGATCCTGTTCATGAAATCGAATATCCTGTTTATGGTTTTTATCCCTGATCCGGTCCTGCCCGTGGAGTTTAGTCGTGATGCTTTTCTTCCGATACCGTTATCCGTGATCTTCAGCAGGATTTTGCCATTTCCCCTTCCGGCGGATATTACAATTCTTCCCCCTTCGATTCTGTTTTCAATTCCGTGCCGCACTGAATTTTCAGCAAAAATCTGTAATGTCATTTTCGGAATAAGCCGCCTCAGGTCTGCATTTTCATCCACCTCGATTTTCCACTTAAGTCTGTCTTTGAACCTTAGTTCCTGAAGTTCAAGGTACTTTCTTACAAAATCGATCTCGTCCGAAACAGGTCTCAGCATTATTGATCCGTCGGAGTGCATCGATCTCAGCAGGCCCGATAACTTAAGTATATAATTGTAAGCCGTATCCTTTTCTCCCTTCATTATAAGCGAGCCTACTGATGATATGACGTTAAATGTAAAGTGCGGATCAAACTGGTTTATAACAGAATTCATCTGAAGCCTGGAAAGCTGGCTTCTAAGGTTCATCTCCTCATTTTTTTTCCTTAATCTTTTTTTTGTGAAAAGCAAAGTCATAAATGCAACAATGATTACGGACAGAATGGAAGCTGTAATCCTGAAGGCCCATGTCTCCCGGAAGGAAGGGAGGATGGTAAACTTCATTGAATATGTTTCTTCAGATTCAAAACCATCCGCGTTAAAGGCTTTGACCTGAAAGTTATAATGTCCGGGTTTAAGGTCCCTGTAGATCACTTCACGAGCATAGTCCTTTGCCGACCAGACGTTCCTGGATCCTTCGAGCCGGTGCTGGTACATAACCTTTTCAGGATTGGCAAAAGAGATACCTGTGAACTTAATTTTCAGATTGTTGTATTCAGGTTTGATCTTCACTGCTCCCTCCAGGTGGTAGAAGAGAGAGGGTATTTCGAGCGACTGCCAGCCTGTGCTGTCAGTTTCATATTCAACATCCGTTATATGAACTTTGGGGCCTTTCCTGTTAATCCTGAGTTTCCGTGGGTCAAAGACAATGACTTTTCCGGCAGTCAGTATCCAGTAACTACCTTCCCGGTCCTTCACCAGTCCGTTATCGAGACATTCGCTTCCGTAGAATCCATAATCCTTGTCGTATATCCTGAAATAAGAAGGATCTCCGTCGTAGAATGCGTCAAGGTCGATAATGCAGATATCCTTCATCCTTCCTGTCAGGATTTGGTTCTCGTCCATCAGTATTATTGAATTGGCTGCGGTATTGATATTCTCAGGCAATCCATGCCGCAGGCCCTGAGCGTTTTTCTCCCTGAAGAACAGTCCTTCCTCCGACGTGAACCATATTCCCCCCCTGGAATCCTTAACCATTGTATAGTTATTACCGTCAGCAACAAGTGTATCCCTGAAAGGGGTAAAGGTGTTTCCGTCGAAAGTGAAGATCCCCTTTTCTCCGGTCAGCCATAACTTTCCTTCGTCATCCCTTAGTATTCCTTCAATAACACTGAATCCGTTTTCAGAGGCCGGATAAGCTATGGTTTTCCCTCCATTGAAATGATAGAGCCCGTTACCGGTTCCGGCAAAGATCGATTTGTCTGAAGGGTCTTCATACAAAATGCACACCTGAGCAACATCAGGGATCCCTGGCAGTCTTGAAAAAGACTTGCCGTCCCATACCAGGACACCCTCATTGAGCGAAAAATAGACCTTCCCATCCGAGGCTCTGATGCTTCCCTTAAAGAAAGCCGGATCGTCGCTGAAAAGTTTCCTGTATTCATTCCGGTTAACGAATCTTCCTTCCACAAGCTGAAAGAGATCTCCCGTGAGAGAACCGAACCACATGTAACCATTTGCGTCTTCGGCAACAGCCCACGTATCTGATGGAAGGCCGTCCTGCTGACCATAGCTGTAAAATGCAGTGGATACCAGCCTGTGGAGGTTCACTTCCGTACCCAGCCACAGGTTCGATTCATTGTCGAGAAGTATTTTTGAATAATCGGGTGGTTTAATCTCAGTAACGTAGCCGTCAGAAAAATGTCTCAAAATATCTCCTTCTCCGGTTCTGATCCTAATGACCTCAACGCGGCTTCTGCCAGTTCCTGCAGCAAGAGGCTGAAATTCATTTCCTTCGAGGATATACTGTCCATCTGGTGCTTCTATGACTATCTCATCCCTGTCGTAGTAGATGCTTCTGACCCGGGGTCCGGGGCAGTGGATTGAATTTTTTCCTTTTTGACGGTAAAGACGATCCGATTCATCTACCACAATAAAATCTTTTTCCGTCTTGTCGTAAAAAAGGATTTTTATTCCGAGAGTGTCGGTGAATTCAGAGATCTCCGGATTAACTGTGTAAATCCCTTCTTTAAAGTTGAATATTCTGCACCTGTTTGTGGAATGGTCTTTGGTAAGGATTAATATTGTATCGTTGATATATTCTGCAAAAAGAAGACGCTCTCCGGATAATTTTTCGCTGAATGGGTAAAATTCAAAACTGTATCCGTTATAACCTGCCAGTCCGTGTTCCGAGAGAGCGTATATGTGGCCGCTGCTGTCCTCGATAATCTTCAGGATTATATTGCTTGGAAGGCCGTCGTGTCTGAAATAATTTTTGAATTCGATCCCGTCGAATCGTGAAATACCGCTTCTGGTAACAATCCAGAGGAATCCCCTGCTGTCCTGATAAATCTCTCTGGCCTGGCTCTGGGGCAACCCGTCAGCGACACTGTATTCACGGAAAGGGAAGCTTTGACCGTTTAAACTATTAAAGAAAACGAACAATAAATTGACTGAAAAGATAAATGTGCAGAATCCTTTTGCAAAAATGTATCTTAGAAGGGATTTTCTATTCAAGATCCTTATTTGTTGATTCCTGATGTTTTACGGAACAAATTTAGCAATAATGCCAATGTAAAAAATAATCGGGCTGTCTTGAAATTTTTCCTATCTCCGGTTTATCTGTCTGTTGTCGTTATTCTCCAGCATGCTTCTGATATCAGGATTAACAGCATAATCCGCGGCTTTTTTACCTTCTTTATCTGTCAGTTCAGGGTTTGCTCCTTTTTCGAGGAGTAGTCTGACGACATCCGAATGTCCGTTCATTGAAGCCACCATAAGATCAGTGAACTTATCCGTTTTTCGGGGATCAGGCCTGTCTTCCTTCTTGTGCATGAATTTCAGTATTGCAATATGTCCGCTTCTTGATGCCCGGATGAATGCGGTTGTTTTTTCGGCATTTGCAAGGAATTCGGCGTCGAGTTCCTTTCCCTTCCTTACACCTACGGCTTCGAGGTTCCCGCTGTCGGATGCTGATATCAGGGCTGTAACCTTTCCTGCAAAGGACTGACCCGGGTTAAGCCCGGCATAGATCCTTTTCACTATGGTATCGGCAACTTCGTCACGGGCCGTTATTATTAAAGCTCTCGTTCCATCAAGATCGCTGTTATCAGGCAAGGCCCCTTTTTCAAGAAGCGTCTTCACTATTCCGGTATAGCCGTTAAGAGATGCCAGGAACAGTGCATTTGAACCGTCGCTACCTTTCAGGTTTATATTGGCATCATATTCGAGAAGGAGTTTCACAAATTCCTCATGTCCTCCCAATGATGCCGTCATAAGGGCCGTAGCCCCTCCCCTGTCCTGCAGGTCGGGATCCGCCCCCTTCTGGAGAAGGAGTCTTCCTATATCGGTGAATCCGGAAAGAGAAGCCTGGATAAGGGCGGTTGTTCTGTTATCAAGGTCCTGGTTGTCGACGTCAGCGCCTTTATCTAGTAGCATCCCTACTATCTCGGGAAAGCCATTCTGGGCCGCCAGCATCAGTGATGTATATCCGTCGAAAGCCTTCATGTTGAAATTTGCTCCATTGTCGAGAAGCAGTTCCACAACGTCATAATGTCCGTTCTGGGATGCCACCATAAGGGGATTCAGACCGTCAACAGCCTGCATGTCAATCTCTGCCCCTTTCTCAAGGAGGAGCCTTGTCAGTCGGAGGTGACCGTTATATGATGCGTACATAAGTGCTGTTGCTCCGTCTAAACCCTGAAGGTTAGGGTCAGCACCCCTTCGGAGGAGGATCTTTCCGGCCCTGTAGTAGCCGTTGGCTGCCGAATACATCAGCAGGTTCCTGTCGAACCGGTCGCTGTGATTGACATCCTGGGTATATCTTGCAAGGTTTTTTGTATATATTCTGTCTTCCGCTCTCGAAAGAGTAATATTATCTGAGCCAGCTGCGGGTTCCTGAGCCCTAGTTTCCCAAAAACCGGGCAGCAGCAGTAAAGCTGATAAGGCTGCAATACCAATAGTTTTCATCTTCCCGGAATATGTTTAATATGGATAAAATCCCCGGAAAAAGCAACTCATCTGCCAGTTAAGGCGGGCGGCTTTCCGGACACTAAATATACAAAAAAGTCAGGATTTTGTTCAACGAAACTATGGCCATCATTAAGGAAGAATGATAAACATTATCACCAGAAGAAGGAAGGGATTCCGATCCGGAAGATTTCTGAGCAACGGAAGATGAACCCGGAAAAAGCTAAAAAAGAATTGTAGATTCCTTAATCACTTTACCGTTATCCACTGTTCCATGGGCTTTTACTCCAATGCTTATTGTAGTGTTACCTATATTTTCTACGAGCGATCCGATGAAATCCTTTATCTCATCCATTTCCATGTCGTCGTAATCGTCCGAACTGAAGTAGACATGAATAAAGAGTATATAGCCATCCTGATCGATAGTACCGAGTAACTTCACCATTTTTGCAAGCCACAGAGAGGAAGCGGAGTTGTAGTATTCAAGATTCAACCTGAAATTGGTGGTATGACGCGGCGATTTGATATATTCTGCTGTCCAGGCTATAAGCGGTTCATAGAATTTAGCTGCATTTTCCGGTATGGAGACCCCCGTCAGGACCAGTTCCCCTGTTGTAAAATTGAAATCGACCTCTGGTGTCTTCGAAGTCTTTTCTAAAAATATATCTTTACTGGCATTCATCAATGTAATTAATATCGTGTCATATTTACATTTTAAAATTAGTTCTTCTTTTGCAGAGAAAGAGTCCTCTTCATCAAGTAATAACGGCACTTTATCAATTTAAAAGGCAAATCTGTCCAAAACCTCATGGAATGGCTTCCTGAAAATGCTATCCCTTCAGTCGGGTGTAGTTGATGTGGTTGTTCTGAAAGTATCAGAGAAACTCAACAATTTCTTCAAGTGGTTTCCGGTTTTTTTTCATTAGTTTCCTGAAGTCATCCTTCGGATAGCCCAGGGGAGTAATTGAAAATACCTCCTCGTTATCTTTCAGATCAAGCGCTTTTACAAGTAAAGCCGGATCGTAATGAGCTATCCAGCATGTGGCAACGCCCTCATTTTCGGCTGCCAGGATCAGATGAGTCATGGCAATTGCCAGGTCAGTCTCAATCGAGTTATACCCATCGAAGCTTCTGTTCCATGCTTTATCCCTGTTGCCAGTGACGATAAGAATATGAGGCGCATCGCGGAACCAGGAACGACCATAACATGCCCTTACTTTCTCGAGCATATAGGGAGAAGATATCACTTTGAACTTCCATGGCTGGTAATTTACCGCAGAAGGAGCAAGTCGACCGGCGTTAAGGATTCTTCCGAGCACCTCTCCTGAAACTTTCTTCTGAGGATCATAATTGCGGATACTCTCCCGTGTTCCTATAAGATCATAAAACTCCATAGATGAATTCGTTATTTAATGTTAATTTATTGATCCGGTAAAACTTTCAGAACAGTGGATATTGTTTAATCCGGTGTGAAAATGTATTCTGTACGATTTGTTTTCTATTCGAAAATAAAAGTTCCGAAGTTTGTATACTCGTGAAATGTCCTTTGGGTCCTTTGCCAGCTGAAGTGGACCGGATCGTTGTCGTAATCGATGCGGTACATATTGGCTCTCCACTTTGTTCCCGAAACCGGAGGGACCTGGGGAAGTGGATTCAACAGCTTGTATGGTATAAAAAACTCGGCTGTCCAGCCTGTAACGAGGGCACCTCCCTCTTTGGGACCTCCTGTCACTGCCGTGGCATGAATAATTCGTCTGTCGCCGGCATAGTTCCAGGGCAGCCATCCAAGGAAGCGGCCTTTATAGTTCGGGACCATAATGGGAAGCTCAAAATCGGTCGGGGAAATTTCATATTCAAAATAGACCGGAAAGTCTTCCGATGTCCACAGGAATAGTTCAACAACGTCCTCTTCCCACAGGTTCATATTATCGTCATGGATAGTATTAGTAAGTTTCCCGTCCTGGCAATGATAGAGGAAATAGATACCCTTAACGGAGTACAGAACCTTCACCTTTGTTTCATAACCCGTTACCCCCGGTTCGTGAGGAGTGAGCAGTATCCATTCCGTGGTGCTCCATACATCTGAGCTTCCATTGCCGGTTATGGTGAAATCGCTGCATTTCCTTATGGTAACCGAACCCGGTGAATCATCCTGAGTCTGTGAAGATCCGGCAACCGCCATTAAAACCGTAAGTACTGAAAGAAAGATTTTTTTCATGCTTGAAAGATTTTTATTCTGATTGCAAGATAGAAAGTTACATAAAAAGAATGCCAAAGAATAAAAATATCTGATAAATTTGTTTGTAAACAGTCACAGCGGTGCAGCAAACAGGCAAATTTCTTATAATAACAGGTATAATTATAATTGTTGCCGGTATTTTGATTTATCTTGCCGGCGACAAACTGGGATGGATTGGACGTCTGCCGGGTGATATCAGGGTTGAGAAGGAGAATGTCAGGTTTTATTTTCCCATTACGTCCATGCTTCTTCTAAGTGCTGTCCTCTCTTTTTTGATATGGCTGTTTAGAAAGCTTTTCTGATCTGAATTTTCAGGAATAGAATAATTTAAAACAAAAAATATGAAAAAGTTTTCAAGAAGGGCATTTATGGGAATAAGTGCCGCCGGAATGGGTTCTCTTTTTATAGCTTCGCGTATACACCATGATTTTGCATCAGCCGCTCCGGCAGGGCTGGTTAAAATGCCAATAGGATTTCAGGTCTGGACGATTCGTGAAGCCCTTATAAAGGATTTTCCGGGAACACTGAAAAAAATGGCAGGTATGGGTTATGAGAGTGTCGAGATGTGTTCACCTCCCGGTTATGAAACGTCGGGTTTCGGTCCTCTCATGAAACTCAAGGCCAGGGAAATGAAACAGATCATAAATGATGCCGGTCTTGAATTTACAAGTACCCATTACGTAATGAAGGAACTCAGGGAAAATCTTGGAGAGAGGATAGAGTTTGCTATTGAATCGGGTCAGAAACAGATGATACTTTCCAGTTTCGGACTGCCCCGCGAAGCCACAGCCGACGACTGGAAGAAGGCTGCTGATGAGCTTAACGGCATTGGAAGAAAAGCGAAGGATTCAGGAATGCAGATAGGCTTTCACAATCATCACGGGGAATTTGCCATGATCGACAACAAGCTTATCTACGAGCTTCTTCTTGAACGTTTTGACCCTGACTTCGTAAAGATGCAGTTCCAGGTAGCCGTTATCAGCATTGGATACAAGGCAGCAGATTATTTCAGGAAATATCCCGGAAGGTTCATCTCGGTTCATCTTGCCGACTGGTCGGCGGAGAAAAAGGATTCTGTATCTGTAGGGCAGGGTGTTGTCGACTGGAAAGAGTTATTTTCGTCTGTTGAAACCGGAGGTGTAAAGAATATTTTTGTGGAAATGGATGAGGTGCATTTCAAACCAAGTGCTGATTACCTTAAAACCATTTAGTCCGGGAATTTTAGAAAACACGTTTTTCAGGGATTTTTCAAATAACCATACTCCCGCGATATGAGAGGAGCTTTTTTCTTTTTGTTTGTTTTTTCAGTTACCACCGGTCTTTCCCAGGAGAAAGCCGACAGCGTTAAGAACCGGTTAAAGGCTGAAGCCAGCGTCAGTATTAACAGCAATGGGATAGCTTCGATACCGGCCTTTTCTCTAGGTGATCCGGCGATCATTGCCTCAGTCTCCCTCAAAAAGAACAGGTTCAGCTACGATCCTGTGCTTGCCTACGGGTTCGATATGAGACCATGGTTTATAGACAACTGGCTTCATTACAGAATAATAAGGAAAAAGGACCTGGAGATCAGGACAGGAGTGAATTTCAGCACCTTCTTCACCAAAAACAAGTTTCAGGACAAAACCATACTTCAGGCAGACCGATACCTTGCTTTCGAAATTGCTGCGCTGTACAGGGTTTCGGAAAAGACGTCACTGACCCTTATGTACTGGAACGACAGAGGGCAGGAGGAGGGTACTATCAAGGGGCACTTTTTTAGTCTGGCCGGGGATATAAACGACATAAGAGCGGGTGAGAGCATTGTTCTTTCCGCCGGAGCCCAGTTATTCTATATCAATTATGACGGCAGTAATGACGGGCTTTTTATTTCTCCAAGGATTTCAGCTTCAGCTGTCAGACTTCCGTTTGACCTTTTCCTGCAGGCAACACAGGTCATCAGCAGTAATATTGAGCCGGATCCCGGCTTTAAGTGGAACATAGGATTAGCCTGCAATTTATAAGAAAATCCCGGGCCATAAGCCCGGGATCCATTCGATTCAAAGAGTGAAACCACTTTGAAACCACACCAACAACTAAATTATCTTGGATTATTATCTTCTTCATTGTCAAGTACTACATAACCTATTATGTAAATGTTACCGTTGAGGCCGTTTACAGTGTAGCTGTCAGCCATGGCTGATCCGAGGTCACTGTGAACATAGGGGTAGTCAGCCGGGTCAACAGTGTAGGCACCCTCAACTTTTGGAAGAATATCGTTACCGATATAGAGTCTCGACTCATTCATCCTGTAGCCATTCATCATTGTGAAGGTAGCTGTTGCCGTTCCTTCGAAGTAATGAAGCTTTATCTCTCCTACCTTTGTTGCTCCCGAAACATCGCAACCGTCAACATTGATCCAGAGTTCATAAGTGCTGAGGAAAGTTTCTTCAGGGAACATTGCTCCGTTAGTCCATCCCCACTGTTCAAATTCATACTGTGCAAGAAGAGGATCGGTAAGGAAGCAGTGTACCATCGGTGCATGTGTTTTACGGGCAAAAGCAACCACAGGCTTTGGTTTTTCCTCGTCAGGTTCCTGAACAAGTATCTCCCTCAGGCCGGTATTGCAACCATTTGCATCAGTGATGACTACACTGTAGGTGCCCGGGCCAAGGTTACTTAGGTCCTCGGTAACAGCACCGGTGTTCCACAGGAAAGTATATGGAGATGTTCCACCTGATACTGTGACATCAATAGCTCCGTCGCTGGCACCATATTCAGATATATGGGTTACAACCCTGGTAGCGCTTACACCTGAAGCAGGCTGAAGAACAAGTAACTCATCAAGGGTATAGTGGCACTGATGAGCATCGTAAATGGTTACTGAATACTCTCCTGCCTGTATATTTTCGAGGTCTTCAGTTACGGCACCGTTGCTCCAGATGAAGGTAAAAGGTGCTGTTCCCCCGGAAACTGTAAGGTCGATCATGCCTGTTGCTGCACCGAAACATTTAACACCGGTTACGACAGACGATGCGGAAAGGTCGCAGTCATTTGTTTCTTCACAACATTCTACTAAATATGATATATTCCCGTACCAGGCTCCATCTGATTCTTTCGAGCCTACAATCGTACCTCCATAGGCTGTTTGGGTGGCAACCTCAGCATGAGCCTGCAGCCATATCTGTGCACCACATTCAATAGTTTCCCCGAAAGGAATTGTAAAGGTGTATGTCTTGGATCCTGCAGGAAGACTCTCGTTTGTATAAGGTGCTTGCCCGGGTGTGAGCTTTTCAGTCGGTTCGGACCCCAGAACATAAAGGTGTAACTTGCCAAGTGACCAGTCTCCGGTTGTATTATAGGTAACATAAAGGAATTCCTCATCGTTCGAAACAACCACTGTTCCGACATTGATGCTCTGGCCCGCGATCAACGCGTAGGTTTTTGAATTGCATGTATCTTCAATACCTTTTGCATCCGAATTGAATGATAAAGATATATCCTTGGCCTCCATGGCCATGGCTTCGATGGTGTTGCTGTCCTTCATCAGAAGATCAGATTCATCGTCAGGTTTCGAACATCCGGCAACCATTGCCAGAAGCATAATACTTACTAAATACCAGTTTTTGATTTTCATTTTCTTTTTAATTATATGGTTTGACATCTTATCTGATTTCCGGAGGGGTCAGGCTACAAAGAATCTGTGATTGTATGCTACCTCTTTTTCCCTTAACCACCTGCGCAGTGCTTTAGCTATTTTTCTACGCCTTATTATTACTGTGCCGGTCTCCTGTGACGAAATTTCATAAAGTGTTTTCATAATTGTTGGTTTTTTTGGTTTGTGTGTACTGTAAAAATAACACTCAGAAAGCCCGATGTCAATACGCACAAGTCCATTACATGGGATAATGCGAGTTTTTAGAATACTGTTAATCAGCCTCAGGAGGCTGATCGCGGAACTATAATGGAAGGTTAAAGGGGAGAAAACTACCGTTCGTCAAAACAGAGATCATATTTACATAAAAAACACTCCTGAAGGTGGTTCAGAGCAGCATTTGTGGAGATATTACACTGTATCTCAAATGATTGTCAGTATCAGATATTCAAGAAACGGAGAACAATCCGGTTTTGACAAACGGCTGTATTTTTTAGATATAATTATTGGATTTCTGGCCTTTTTAGATAGAATCAGGTCGTTGGTCAGAAGGAAAAACGTCAGATTTCCTGTTTGGAGTCCGAAAATCAGAACAGAAACAGGTGACTATTCTGCTTCCCAGATTGCTATAATTACTGTAAAAACCGGAAGCAGTATATACCCGTATAATGGATTATACCATTGCATAGTTGCAAAAGGTCCACCCAGGGCAAAAACCCACACCGTGAATGAAAGCAATGATATTCCGAGCTGGCTGGCTTTCCTGACTTTCTGAACTTTCCAGAGATACAGAGGTGTAAGAAGGCAGAATGCTGCAAAAAGCGACCACTGCAGCAGAAGCACCTCCCTCTGGTCTGTTAACTGTTTCACAACACCTGTAACGAAAATATAGCCTGCCACAAGCTCAGCAGGGATATATTTAAACAATCTGTCGAAATATCCGTCGGCTGTTGCAGGAATGCTGTTCACTGAGGGTATCTTATCAGAAGACTTCTGGTGATTGATTATATCCTTTGCAGTTATTACTTCGCGCGACATAGCTTAGGTTTTATAGGTTACATCTTAATTACATTCCCTGTTATCAGGATCTGGCCGGTTCGGATGTTTTTTTTCTTCGCACGTATTTCCCCGGTGTTTTTAGTTCGATGGCTCCCTTCACTGCTTTTTCTGCGTTTACTCTTCCGAAACCGTAATAGATACTATGTCCCGATTCGTCATAACTGCCATTCTGTGTATCGATCCTTTCGGCTGTATCTCTCAGAATGTCCTTTACCTGAATCCACGAAAGGGCGGGATTCGCAGCCAGTATGAGGGCGGCTGTTCCTGCCACTCCCGGGCAGGAGGCTGAAGTCCCACCAAAATTCCCGGTATAATCACCTTCAGGATTATATCCCTCAGAGCCCTGTCGGTCAGTAGTATAAATTCCTTCTGTAAGTGGGGCAGGATGTTTGAAAGGAGCATAGCCAAAATCGCTGCTCGGGAAAGCACACCATACGTTTTTTCCATAGTCGCTGTAAACGCATCTGCTTCCCGTATCGTTGCATGCCGAAACTGCAATTACCTTTTCATAGCTTGCATAACCGTCGTATCCGGAGTCTTCGTTGCCGTTTCCGGCTGCAAAGGTTATGATACAACCCTTACCTCCCCTGCCCGAAGATATTGCGTAATCGATGGCCAGTCTGGTACTGTCGGGAAGACCTACCGGAGCAAAATGAACCGGATCGTCAGGATCGCTCCAGTTCCCATCCGCAGGACCCCAGCTGCAGGATATTATGTCGGCGCCATGATCCGCGGCCCATTTGAATGCATCGGCCTCTGCCATGGAACCCAGGTTTGAGCTCAGCCTCACCGGCATAAGGAATGCCTTCGGAGCAACACCAGAAGCTTTTATTCCTGATGCTGCGGCAATCCCTGCACAAGCTGTGCCGTGATTATCGTAGTGGAATGCCGGCAGCGGGTTCTCGTTTCCTTTAACCACATCCCTCGGATAAACCACTTTTCCCTCTTCCCTGAACTCCGGATGGAATATATCGACGCCATCGTCGATAATGGCAATAGTAACACCATTGCCCTTCGACAGCTTATGAGCAAGATCAGCTTTTACTCCTGCACTTATCTTCACATTCTTTATCGCGGTTTCCTTCAGATGCCACTGACGGGGGTTAATTTTCCTGTAACTTCTTTTCCTGATAAGCTCGGGATGGCAAAACTCGACTTCATCTATCAAGAGAAGGCGTTCTGCAAGGTTGAAAATCCTGACTCCGATATCATCCGGAGCTTTGGCGAAATATGTGTTCGGGGCATAATCAGGCTTCTTTTTTACAGTGAGATCATTATCAGCGAGAATTCCTTCGCACTTTTCAATTTCAAGATCATCCCTGAACTTGATGAAAAGATTACAGGTATAAAGTACAAGTGTCTTGCTCTCGGCATCGATCAGCACTTTTCCTGCAAATCTCATATCAGGTTCCTTTCTGAGCTCAGATTTTGTCCTGTCGCGCAGAGCCCGTGGATCCTCAACTGATTCTCTTGCCTGAAAAACAGAAATACCGGCCTCGGGGAACTCTTCCACCAGCTCGAAGTCCTTAAGCAGCTCCCTGCTTTTTTCAGATATAACAGCTTTATGGTTGTCTGCCTTTTCTATGAGCCGTACAGCAACCATGTCCGTGCTTTCATGAAGAACGTATTTTTTACCGTTCTTTCCTCCAAGAGTGTAAGTGTACATTGTTTAATAAGTAAGATCAGACAGTGCAGCAATTTATTTCTCAGACCGGATAACCACTAAGGTGACCGGCGATACGAAATCACTTCCCGGTATACTTTATCCTTTTATTTACTTCTATGCACATTCTCCCGTTATGGTAAGGGCATATCCAGTATCCACCCTTGTCGCCGGAGGGATCTCCCTTCTCGGAGACATAGCTGAACCAGCCTCCGTTTTTCCTGTCGATGAAATTGCTTTTTATGTATTCCCAGCTTTTAAGCGATTTCATAAGGTAGTTCTCATTTCCCGAAAGTTCAAAGGCATTCAGATAACCTACAACAGTCTCGGCCTGCTCCCACCACGAACGCTGGTTCCTTATATGACCTGTTGAATAGTCCTTCTCTGTGAGCATGCTGCCATCAGGCTGATATCCCTCAGCGGCTGCATCCGCAATTTCCAGAGAAGCCTTCCCGGCACCGGATATAAGCTCTTTATCTCCCAGAATAGTGGCTGCCTCATAAAGTAGCCATGAACATTCTATATCATGACCATATGAATGTATAGTGGATGTGCTGTTCCAGTTTCTGTCCAGAAAACATATCAGGTGAGAGGTATTTTTGTCGATTATCCTGTTGAGGAATATCTCAATAAGGTTCCTGAGTCTTTCACCCACAAGCCTGTCGCCCGAGATCCGGTAAAGGTTTGCGTAGGCTTCAAGAAGATGAAGATGCGTATTCATTGTTTTCTCGTCCTTTTCAGAAGTCTCCCCTATCATCCTCTCTCTCAGCCTCTCCCATTGCTGATTAAAGAGCTCATAATATCCGTTATATTCCTTGTCGGTGGCGTATTGCTCAAGAACATGAAAAAGAGACAAAGCTTCATCTAACGATTCGATGTCTCCCGATGCTCCCGAATACTCAGACAGTGCGTATATAAAGAAGGCATTAGTATAAACCTGCTTTCTTGTGTCGCCCGGTGAACCGTCGGCTCTGACACTCATATAAGCGCCTCCGTTCTTCCTGTCGATGAAATGGTCAACAATATAATCCCTTGCCCTCCTTGCCGCCATAAGATAAGAGCTGTCTCCTGTTACCGCAAATGCCGCCGAGTAAGTCCACAGGATCCTTGCATTTAGTATTCCTCCCTTATCAGCATCGGGATGAACCTGGTTAAGGCCGTCAATCCTGCCAAAGAATCCACCGCGGGCACTGTCGGTCATATTAGTGGTCCAGAATGGAAGAATATTATCAGTAAGATCATCAAGTACCTCCGCTTTAAGCTTTTGCAGGGAGGACATCCGGGAAGGAGTCAACACGTTAGAATGCTGGGAATAAACAATGTACGAGCCTAGCAGAAAAAAGACTGCCGGCAAGAGTAACTTTCTCATTTTTAATTATTTAGAACAAGAACGATTCACATCAAATCGAAGCAATAATATAATAAATATTCTTCAGATAACTGTATACGGAACCCGTATTTTTTGAGAACCTGAATAAGAAGTACTTGGAGTGAACCGGGGTCTGTAGCACTTAGAATTAGTATTTAGAGTGAGCCAGAGTCTGGAGAACGCAGAGTTAATATGAGGTACAGACTGACTGAGATCTGGTCCGTATCTTACAGATCTGGTCAGTTCAGAAGACAATCATGGGATAAGGGGTCTCAAGGTTATCTCAAAGTCAAATCTGACAGGCATTACCTGGTATTCATGGAAAACACCTGCTGCCGTGCAGCCCACTCCGCTTGTGGCATAATCGAGGTTGAAGGTAATTCCGTCGAAAGGCTTCAGCTGGTAGGTATATAGAGCTTTTGTAAGGTTTTCTGCTGAAAAGGGATGGGCGCTGAAGTTGAATGATCCGCTTCCGGTTATCTCGATTCCGGTACCATCGGAAGAAGTAAGCCTGACCAGGCGTGTATCGGTTCTCAGTCCATAATCCTGAGGAATAAGGTAGGGCTCATACATCTCCTTCACCGTCGATCTGTATCTTCCTATCCTGTAGCCGCTCTTTCTGTCGGGATAATTCTCCTGAGGCCCTCTTCCATACCATTCAACGCTGAACAGAGCTGTATCGAGAACCCACTGCTGTCCGACTCTGGGGAGCCATGAAGGCATCTGCCCGTTGGGTATTACAGTGTTGGTGTACTTCATTATACCGTTCCCGCTTATCATATAACGGGATCTTGTTATGAAAGATCCCCTTCCGTTTCCGGTATTGTAGATATCGCCCGTGGAAATAATCACGCACGTGTCGCCTGATCTTTCCCAGGTGAAACCTGTGTTCATCTTCTGCAATCTGTCTATTCCTGCCGAGTACCATTCCGTGGATGCCGTTCTGCCGTAACCATCGGTACGGTGCTTTATGTTCGACGACCAGAAGGTCCACTGGTCTGTTTCATTTGCCAGAGGCGCTCTCCACACGTTAAGCTCCGGACCTTTGCGTATGATTTCCCTTCCTCCTGTCTGAAGGGATTCAAGCATTCCGTTGTTCATTCCGAATCGGTATAAAAATCCGTTGCCTTTTATGATCAGCACCCCACTCTCCTGGTTAACTTCCAGCGGTGGCTGTTTTTCAAATGGTTCAGCGTATCTCCGTGATTGACTGGGGAGCTTAAATTGTTCCCATGCTGTTTCAAAGCCGGCACCGGCCCATTTAGAATCATTCTTCTGATGAAAACTGACCGTAAGAAAATATTCTTTCCCGTTCTCAGGTACAATTGCGCCATACGGGACCTTGAATATTCCCGTCTTTCCGGGCCCGAGAGAAACACGCATCTTTCCCCCCTTAATTTCTTCACCACCGGCCTGTATACACCAGCGGGCATCCAGTTCGTCAAGATTTGTAAAAAGATACCTGTTTGTTAAAGAAACCATGTCTTCCTTTCCAGGCACAAGTTCAATAAGCACAGGTTGTCCTGATTTCTTTATCTGCCACATCTCGGGCTGAGGTCTTCTGTCAGGCCAGATTGATCCGTAGGTTCTGGCTCCTATCCCATAACTGAAATACTCATTTCCCGGAGTCTCTTCCTCAAAGTCGAGCCACAGTCTGGCCTGCTCTTTTATTCCTTCTGCAGGATCACTCAGCAATGAAGATGAGATGCTCTTCGAAAATACACCTGCCTGATCGATAATGGCATCGCATATATAAACATCTGTTTCCTGTCCGTGGGTCTCGGCATTTCTGCCTATATTTACCGGGAAAGGTGTGTTTCTTATCTCTCCCGTCACATATCTGTGCCTGCTCTCGTTACCGTCAATTGTCAGAAATATTGAAGAACCGTCGTAATTGGCCGTAACGTGGTGCCAGTTGTTCAGCCAGTTATCAGGCAGAGCCATTCTCACTGTCTGGCGTGCTCTTGTGGTAATGTAAAATTCGAGTGAGTCGCCCATGATCTGTTGTATCCCGAACTGCCAGTTGCCTTTAGTAATAAGGGTTCCGTCAGGACTGTTCAGTTTGCGGGGAAATATCCAGAGTGTGAGGGTTAATCTGTCCCCGTCAATTTCAAGGGTATCGTCCCTGTAAACCTCAACCCACTGGTCATGGCCGTTCAGGTCAATTCCCTTCCCTTCCCTTCCGGCAACGAGCTTTGCGCGGCCCATCACATTTACCTGAATCCCCTTTCCTGAATTATCCTTAAGGTATCTTGCCCTTTCAGTTATTCCCGTGCTAACAAAATCCCAGATCGCTCCTCCCATGCTTCTCGGATACCTGTAAAAAAGATCCCAGTAATCGTCGAGGGCTCCTCCTCCGTTTCCTGTAACAGCGAGGTACTCGTCGAGAAATGACGGACGCGGGTCTGCAGAAGCCGGAACGTTATATACATTTGATATAAGATCGCGTAGCTGGGGATATCTTGGCCCTATAATCTCCTCGCACCTGTGGCTGAAGGCATTTCCTCCGTACATCCAGTATCTTGTACTGTCATATTTTCTTCCCTCAGCTATCACAGCGCAGATGTTTTCACCCTCCCCGCTTTCGTTTCCTGCGCTCCAGAACAGAACGGAAGGGTGGTTTCTGTCGCGGAGCACCATTTTCCGGGCACGTTCGCGGTACATCGCCTCCCAGTCGCTTTTACCCGAAAGGTATTCAGTTGCATGGGCTTCATCGCCCGTTTCATCAACAACGTAGATACCATACTCGTCTGCCAGGTCGAGATACCTTATTACAGGCGGGTAGTGCGACGTTCTTACGCAATTGATGTTAAATTGCTTTAAAAGGCTCATATCCTTTCGAATTGTCGCCTCATCCATTGCATGACCTGTTACGGGATGCTGCATGTGGCTGTTTATTCCATTAAGCTTCACTGGCTTTCCGTTAAGAAGAAAGACCTGGTCCTTTATTTCGGTTTTCTTAAAACCGATCCTGCCCGATATTATCTCACCTGATTTTCCTGACTCGTCGAGAAGTTCAAAAACAAGAGTGTAGAGATTGGGCTTCTCAGCCGACCACTTTTCAGGATCATCAATTAATGAAGTAAGATTAATCTCCGAGGAAGTATTTCCCTTTACTGTAAAGGGGTCTGATGTTATTTTTCTGACAATCCGTTTGTTACTGTCATACAGGGAAGCTATCGCCGACACCCCTTTCCGGGTTTTCCCTGAGTTATTCCTTATCTTGAGTGAAATGGTCAGATCAGAGTTTCTGTAGTTCTCATCAAGGTCTGTTACTGCATGCCAGTCGGCGATGTAGAGTGACGGCGCTGCAATTATCCTTACATCGTCGAAGATCCCGGCAAGACGCCAGTAATCCTGGTTTTCGAGATAATACCCGTCGGAGTACTTGAATACAGCTACAGAAATAGTGTTACTTCCCGTATTGACAGAACCTGTAATATTATATTCAGCTGGTTCCTGACCGCCTTCATTGTATCCGAGCTCCTTCCCGTTTATCCATACAAACGATGCTGAGGCAACTTTTTCCATTCGCAGGAAAAGTTCCCGTCCCTTCCATGAATCAGGAATGTTGAATGAACGCCTGTATAAACCCGTTGGATTATACTCCTTTGGAATCCTGGGAGGATCAGGTCTGAAAGGAGTCGTAACATTTCTGAAGAGAGGATCACCGAATCCTTTCATTTCCCAGTTCGACGGAACCCTAATAGTATCCCATGGTGAATCGTCAAAACCTTCACTGTGGAAGTCGGGAACTATTCCTTCGGGAGTGTCGGAATAATGGAATTTCCAGATACCGTTCAGAGAAAGGCAGTAAGTGCTTTCTCCGGTATCGCCTGATAAAGCATGCGCTACAGAGTTTAAGGGCACGATGGGAGTGTGTCCCTCTTCCTGGTTCAACTCATAAACAGCAGGATCCTCAAGAAAATCATAGATACTATCCGGAAACTTTACTTTCTGGCCTGAAAGACTTAGTAAAAAGGAAAACAGAAAGAAAGAGGTGTAGATCCTTTTCATTGCGATGGGTATATTTTCAAGCCTAATTTACTCAAAAATTGTTTAATTCCCTTTGAGTTCTTTCAGCCACTGGTCGATTTTGCTTATCGCCGGGACACTGCCTCATCAATGCTTCTCCCGGGCAGTGTTTTCTACCGGTGAAAATACCGGCAGTCATTGCCCTGTATAGCGGTATTACTTTCCTGTCATCTTCAGCACGGCAACATAGTAGTTATTATCAACAACAACTTCTGCCCTTTCCGTTTTGAGATCCATGGATGAGAATCTTGTTGAAGGGGTGATATCCATTCTTTCACCCGACAGATAGATCCTCAGTGGCATATTGAAACCAGGGACGCAGTTGTTCCATCTGTAATTTAGTTTTCCTTCGCTGATGAAATATTCGAAAACGGGGATTCTGATATCCCGGAGGTATTGATCAAAAACGGGTTTCAGGTTAATTCCGGTTTTTTCCGACATATAATCCTCGATCTGAGATCCCTTAACTACCTGATGATAGAATTCGCTGTTAAGGCCCCGCAGTATACTTCTCCATTTCTCATCATCATCAATTATCTGACGTATTGTATGGAGCATATTTCCTCCCTTTGAATACATATCGCCCGAACCACTGTGGTTAACGTTGTACACTCCGGTAACGGGTCTGTCGTTCCTTATATTCCTTCGTGTACCCACTGCATACTCATTTCCCGCCTCCTTACCATAGAAATACTCGACATAAAGACTTTCTGAGTAATTGATAAAGCTCTCATGTACCCACATATCTGCAATATCCTCGTATGTTATACTGTTTGCGAACCATTCATGCCCCGATTCATGGATAATAATGAAGTCGAATTTATCACCCCAGCCTGAACCGCTCTGATCCACTCCCCTGTATCCGTTCTGGTATCCGTTTCCATAGGTTACCGAACTCTGGTGCTCCATTCCGAGATAGGGGACTTCCACCAGCTTGTATCCGTCTTCATAAAAGGGATAGGGTCCGAACCAGTATTCGAAAGCTGCCAGCATCATCGGGGCCTGTTTGAAATGGATCTTTGCTTTTCCGAGATTCTCCCTGAGAACGTAGTAATCGCAGTCGAGCCTCCCCTTTTCACCACTGAACACTTCGGAGAAATGAGCATAATCGGCAATATTTATATTAACTCCGTAATTATTTATGGGGTTGGCAACGAACCAGTCATACCTTGTAGTGTTATTTTTGTTCCTGACTGTTTTTCGAAGCCGCCCGTTTGAGACATTCATAAGGTTAGAGGGAACTGTTACGCTTATGAGCATACTGTCGGGCTCATCGTACATATGGTCCTTGCAAGGCCACCAGAGACTTGCCCCATCGCCCTGGCATGAAGAGGCAATAAAAGGAAGTCCCTTGCTGTCGGTCTTCCATGTTACACCACCCTCCCAGGGAGGACGGTTCGAGACTTTTGGTCTACCCCCGTAAGTCAGCTCCAGTGTATAGATCTTCCCGGCTTCCTGTGGTCCGGTAATGCTGATCAGGTAAACATTACCTTCCCTGGTGAATACAAGATCTCTACCGTTCTGGGTTGCCTTCTTTATTTCAAGAGGAGGCTGAAGGTCGATCTGCATCGTTTCCCCGCTTCTTTTCACCCTGTAAATAACCGTATTCCGGCCGTTGATTGTACTGTCGGACGGACTAACCTCAATATCAAGATGATAATATGTCAGATCCCACCATTCCCTTTCGGGTGTTATTGAGCCCCGCAGGCTGTCCTGCCGGGTAAATTGTCTGGTTTCCGGTGCAAGGTATTGTGCGCTGGCAGGGACTATGCACAGCATAAAAGCAATAATGAGAGCCGGGATGAGGATTCTTTTCATAGAAATATCTTATAGTAAAGCAAAAGTAAGAAGTTTGGTTAAATCTAACCTTAGCTTTCAGGAAATAGAATTATTCAAATGAATTCCCTACTTTAGATAAGTTAAATCAAAACTGAATAACATGAAAGCTTCCGCCGCCGGAGCACTGCTCGCAGCCCTGATATCTATATCGTTCATCCTTCCTTCGGGAGCGCAGGAAGCTCCCCGTTCACGCGAATCATTCAATGAAGGATGGAGATTCATTAAATTCTTCCATGCGCGGGATGAAATTGAGTCAACAGACAGAGAGCCAGAGGCTCTTCATTTACCCTCAGTCAGCGATGAGAACTGGAGGAGTCTCGATCTGCCTCACGACTGGGCAGTGGAAGGACCATTCAGTGACACTCTTGAGAACAACACGGGACTACTTCCCTGGAAAGGAGTAGGCTGGTACAGAAAGCATTTTACCCTGAACAGCAGCGACAAGGGCAATAGGATATATGTTGATTTCGATGGTGCCATGGCATATTCGGAGGTTTGGATCAACGGAGAGTATGCAGGAGGATGGCCCTATGGTTACACATCATTCCGACTCGACCTGACACCCTATGTAAAGTTCGGTGAAGACAACCTTATTGCCGTCCGTCTGAACACCCGGATATGGGATTCGAGATGGTATCCCGGAGCAGGTATTTACAGGAATGTCTGGCTCGTAAAAACAGGACAGCTCCATGTAAAACACAACGGGATCTTTTGTACAACACCTGAAATAAAGAAAGAGAGTGCTGTTTTAAGCGTTCAGGCAGAGGTTGAGAGTCATTATGACAAACCTGTGCCTGTCAGTATCAAGGCTTTTGTTTACAAGCTGGGCGATGACGGGAATCCATTGGCGCACCCTGTTGCAGAATCGGGATTGGTGGCAGCAACGATACCTGCATCGGCAGATCACATTTTCAGGATCGATATACCTGTGAGTGATCCTGTAAGGTGGGATATTGAGGACCCTCAGCTCTACAGAACCTCAGTAGCGGTATATCATGGTGAAACGCTTGCTGACGTTTGTGAAACAAATTTCGGTTTCCGGACACTAGAGTTCACAGCCCGCGACGGCTTCTTTCTGAACGGCAGGAAAGTTGAAATAAAAGGAGTTTGCAACCATCATGATCTGGGAGCGTTGGGGGCAGCTTTCAGCACCAGGGCTGCTGAGCGTCAGCTGGAGATTCTGAAGGAGATGGGATGCAATGCAATCAGGACCAGCCATAATCCGCCTGCCCCCGAGTTGCTCGACCTGTGCGACAGAATGGGATTTCTTGTTGAGGATGAAGCATTTGATACCTGGAAGACACCTAAGAAACAAAACGACTACAACAAGCTGTTCTATGCCTGGCATGAAGAGGATCTGAGAGCCATGGTCAGGCGCGACAGGAATCATCCCTCTGTTTTCATCTGGAGCACTGGCAACGAAGTCAACGATCAGAACAATCCTGCACTGTCAGAAAGCCTAAGAGCTATTGTAAAATCCGAAGACATCACCAGACCTGTTACAGTCGGATGCAACTGGGATGAATCGGGAACAAACGGCTTCCAGAAAACTGTCGACCTCTTTGGAATAAATTACAGGTTGTACAGATATGAAGCCTTCTTTGCACACGAGGAAAATGGAAACCTTCCTTTTCATTCCAGCGAGTCAGCCTCTACTGTCAGTTCACGAGGGGAATATTTCTTTCCCGTGGTTGAAGGCGACTTAAATAACAATCTTCCGGAGAATGGCATCTTCCAGATATCCTCGTACGATCTTGCATATCCGGCATGGGCATCAACAGCCGATCAGCAATGGGAGATGATTGACAGGTTTCCCGGTGTCTTTGGAGAATTCGTCTGGACAGGATTCGATTACCTGGGCGAACCCACTCCCTACGGCGGAGATCTTACAGGACTTCAACCCGGCACCAGGCGCTATGAACAGGCAAAGGCGCTTCTCGACAGGCAGAACGTTACGGAGGTTCCTTCAAGAAGCAGTTATTTCGGCATAATTGACCTGGCAGGCTTCAAAAAAGACCGTTTCTGGTTGTATCAGTCGAAATGGAGGCCCGACCTTCCATCAGCACATATCCTTCCTCACTGGAACTGGCCTGAACGAAGGGGGCAGATAACCCCGGTCCATGTCTACACTTCTGGCGACGAAGCGGAATTGTTTCATAATGGAAAATCGATGGGTAGAAAGAAAAAAGGGGAATACGAATACAGGCTCAGGTGGGACGATGTCGTTTACCAGCCGGGAGAACTCAAGGTTATTGCCTGGAAGAACGGTGAAAAATGGGCTGAAGAAAGGTTGGTAACCACAGGAAAAGCAGCAAAACTGGGTATTTCAGCTGACAGGGAGATTATAAAATCCGACGGTTCAGATCTGGTATTCATTGCTGTCACGATTGAAGACAAAAAAGGCCTTGTCGTACCGCGGAGCAGCAACCTGATAAACTTCAGCATTGAAGGACCTGGCAAAATAGTTGCTGTTGACAATGGGGATGCAACAAATCACAATCCATTTCAGGCGTCATCCGGAAAATCCTTCAACGGAATGTGCCTTGTAATAGTTAAGGCCGAAAAGGGAGCGGCCGGGTCTTTTACTGTCAGGGTTGCTTCCAGGGGTCTTTTGGATGCATCCGTAGGAATAAATATTGCAGATAAACCTTAAAAACCCGGGCAATTTTAAAACTTTAGCAATAAAAGGATGTAAAACAAACAAAGTTGTTCTAATTTCGCACCGGACTAACTTTCTGTCTGAGATCACCATAGTCTTTAGCCAAAAAGTCAGAACCGTTTGAACAAATAGAAATATCACGGGTTATCCGAAAAAATCATTCTTCAGACTGCAACAATGGGATATGCATTCCGTCTTTAACATTATAAAAAGAATCATCCTGATTTTTCTGAAATTTGATTTAATAACCAAATCTTTAAATTATGAATTATAACCGCCGCGAGTTTATAAAAATCAGCGGTATCACAGCAGCAGGCACTATGATCATTCCACCATTCCTTAATTCGTGTACAGGAGTCAGGCTTTCGGATAATGCCGGAAGTTATCTTGGTCATTTTGAAGTAAGCACCGATGTTCTGCAAAAGGTGATAGCCGCAGCAATGGATAAAGGAGCAGATTATGCCGACCTTTACTTTGAGCATACCATTAATAACACAAGTGCCCTTGAAGATGGCAAGGTTAACAGCGCCTATTCGAATGTTGCCTACGGTGTTGGCATTCGGGCCGTGAAGGGCGACCAGACAGGGTATGCTTATTCCGAAGACCTTTCAGCCGAAGCCATGTTGAGAGCAGCAAAGACTGCAGCCAGTATTGCGGACTCAAGCCCGGCAGGGAATTCAGTGAACATCTCCGAATATATGTCTCCCGGTTATTATTCAGTAAAAACATCCTGGGAGGACACCTCAATAAAGGAAAAGATCCCGTATATGCAGAGGATGAATGACAAGATCTTTGAAGCCGACAACAGGGTTTCGAAAGCAAATGTCTATCTGATGGACACCTCTTCTTACATTCTCTTCTACAATTCCGAGGGTTTGTTAACCTGGGATTATCGTCCTATGGTAGTTATTGCCGGGATTTGCATAATGGAAGAAAACGGAAGGATCGAGAACTTCTACGTAACCCGTTCCTCGAGAATGGGATCGGAATTCCTGACAAATGAGCTTGTGGATGAGATGTCGGCTGAAGTGGTAGCCCGAACGGCAAAACTCTTCAGCGCTTCAAGGCCAAAAACAGGAGAAATGGAAGTCGTTATGGGAGCCGGACAGTCGGGAATTCTTCTGCATGAAGCTATGGGACATGCCTTTGAAGCTGACTTCAACAGAAAGAACCAGTCGATCTTCTCCGACAGGATGGGAAAAAAGATCGCAGAAGATTTTGTTACCATCGTTGACGACGGCACCATACCAGGCAACAGGGGCTCTTTAAACTTCGACGACGAAGGGATCCCCACTGAAAAGACAATTCTGGTTAAAGACGGTGTACTTTCAAGTTACCTTCACGACAGGATCAGCGCAGAATATTACAAGGTCAGACCGACAGGTAACGGCAGAAGACAGAGCTTCAGACATATTCCCATGCCAAGGATGAGGAGTACCTATATGGAGAACGGACCTCACAGGAAAGAAGAAATAATCGAAAGTGTCAAAAACGGCATTTATGTTGATTATTTCAGCAATGGAGAGGTCAATATAGGTCAGGGCGACTTTACCTTCTTTGTGAAATTCGGTTACATGATAGAAAACGGAAAACTCACTACCCCAATCAAGGACATCAATGTTATCGGGAACGGACCCCAGGCGCTTGCCGATATCGTGATGGTAGCCGATGATCTGGCTATTGACAACGGTGGAGGAACCTGCGGCAAGAACGGACAGTCAGCTCCGGTAACTATGGGAATGCCAACCGTTAAGATCAGGAAGCTGACAGTGGGTTAAGAAGGTTTTTTAACAGGAAAATTTAAGACTATGAATACAAAAGAAAAATACGACCTGGCAGATATTGCAGTTGAACACGCTTTAAAATGCGGAGCAGAACAGGTTTCAGTTACCATCTACGATAGCAGGAGCACCAGCATTGAAATAAGAGATCAGAAAACAGACAGCCTTCAGGAATCAAATCGCAATGGTTTGTCAATTGATATTTATACAGAGAAAAAGTACTCTTCCCATTCCACCAACAGATTGAAAAAAGAGGATCTTTTCCATTTTATAGAGGAAGCAATAGCAGCCACCCGCTTTCTGGCCGAGGACGAATTCAGATC
>JAVEZS010000004.1:0-15078 GCA_034002885.1 Bacteroidales bacterium | reverse complement strand
TATCAGGTTCGAGGCTTTATGACGATGAGGGGCTTGCCGCCGTTAAAAGACCCATAATTGAAAAGGGAGTACTCAGGAACTATTACATTGACAATTATTATGGCAAAAAGCTTGGAATGAAACCCACATCAGGCACCTCTTCAAATATTGTCATGGATCCCGGAACAAGGGGTAGCGACGAAATGATAAAATCCATGAAGAAAGGTGTTTTTATCACCGGATTCATCGGAGGCAACTGCAACGGATCGACAGGAGACTTCTCATACGGCATAGAAGGATTCTACATCGAGGATGGAAAAGTAATTCACCCGGTTAATGAAATGAACATAGCCGGAAATATGAATAATTTCTGGTTCGGGCTTTCTGAAGTGGGCAACGACTTCACGGGGAACGGATCGGTTCAGATACCATCACTTATGATTACTAATGCTGAATTAAGCGGAATTTGATTTTTTCACCTCACTTTTAAAAAATATATTCATGAAAAAGACCAGCCTTTTTGTATTAATGGCTTTTATCCTTTCTGCTGTGGCAATTGATGCCTCTTCGCAGAAAACAAACCTCAACGGAAAATGGAAGGCAGATGTTTCAAAGTCTTCAGTAATTTCCAATAATCCTTTTCTGGTAAGGATAGATGTAAAGATAAGTGGTGATTCTCTTTTCACGGAACGTCACTATGATATTGGCGACGGACAGACATATCCATTTACCGAGACCCTGACTCTCGACGGTAAGGAACACGATATAACGGTCTATGATATGCCCAGGAAAACAACGGCAGTATGGTCGGAGGAAGAGGGAATACTGAACCTGGTTTCATCAATGTCAACTTATGGCGGCAGCGGGCCAGCCGATTTTATCTCTAAAGAAACATGGAAGGTTGCTGAGGACGGAAAAGTTCTGACAATAAGCTTTCAGAACACCATGAACGGCGGCGATTCAGAGGGTTCATTTGTAATGACAAGGGCTGAATAACTTTCAGATAAGGAAGCCTGTTCCTTCATCGTTATAAGTTGTCAGGCAAAAAGAAGTATAAGGGCTTGTGCAACAAATATTCTCAGGAACATTACAAGAGGATATACTGTGGCATAGGCAACTGAAGGGGCCTCCGACTGAGCCAGACTGTTGGCAAATGCCAGGGCAGGAGGATCTGTCATACTGCCTGAAAGAAGTCCGCATATCTCGAAATAATTCCGTTTAAAGGCCTGTCTTGCTGCAAAACCGACTACAAAAAGAGGTATCGTTGTTATCAAGGCTCCATATCCCATCCATTTCAGTCCGTCGCCGGATATCAGTGTTGAAATGAAATTCTCTCCCGATGTTATTCCGACACTTGCCAGGAAGAGCACGATTCCTATTTCTCGAAGCATGAGATTTGCACTTGCAGTCGTATATGAAACAAGGGAGAATTTATGTCCATACTTGCTGAGCAGGATAGCGATTATCAAAGGTCCCCCTGCCAGGCCCAGTTTAAGCGGATGAGCCATACCCGGGATACTTATGGGGATACTTCCGAGGATCACACCCAGTAGAATTCCAACAAAGATCGGGATGATATCAGGTTCCTCCAGGCGTTTCATTGAATTGCCTATCTCGGTGGTCACCTTTTCAATTGATTTCTCATCTCCTACCACAGTTAGCCTGTCGCCCATCTGCAGTTCTATCGAGGGATCGGCAATGAATTCAATACCCGACCTGTAAATCCGTGTTATGTTTATATTGAATCTTGTTCTCAGCCTCAGTGATCCCAGGCTTTTCCCGCTTACCTGCCTGTTGGTCACGAGAAGCCGCCTGGAGATCAGATCGCCTGACCGGGTCGACAGATCCATCTCACTCAGAGAGCCGGTTTTCTTCACCACTTCTTCAGCCATACCCCTGCTGGTTACAATGAGTATGATATCACTTTCCTGAATGACCGTCCCCGATGTCGGGGTGAGCAGGTTACCTTTTTGCAGGACCCTCGATATAACAATTCCTTCACCCAGTACCTTTGAAATCTCAGAAACAGTCTTGTGGAAGAACTGAGGATTTGTGACCACGATATTCAGCTTCCGGGGTAGTGAATCAGCAGGATGGAGTTCATTCTGGATCACATCCAGTTCCTGCTTCATATCTATTCCCATTGTCTTCCTTATGAGTACCATTGTAAATATAATACCAAGAACGCCAAAGGGATATGCAACCGCATATCCCAGTCCTATATCAGGTATCGCTTCTCCCCCAATCCCTGAGGTAACCTGTGCAAGAGCATTCTGTGCCGCGCCCAGACCAGGTGTGTTTGTTACGGCTCCGGACATCACTCCTGTCATTACTGATAACGGCACCCCTGAAAAAAAATGGATAAGAAGTGTTGTCAGTGCCCCGAGAAGCACAATTGAGAGAGCCATAATATTCAATGCCAACCCTCCTTTCCTGAACGATGCGAAAAAGCCGGGTCCAACCTGGAGTCCGATTGAAAAAACAAACAGTATCAGACCAAAGTCCCTGACAAACTCTATTACCTTATGATTGGCGGTAAATCCCAGATGTCCCATAAAGATGCCGGCGAACAGAACGAAGGTAATGCCCAGGGAAACACCTTTGATTTTCAGCTTCCCCAGTATTACTCCTGAAGCTATTACAATACTGTACAGGATTATTGCATGGGCTACAGTATCATTCCAGAGCAGATCTTTAAACCATTCCACCTTTCCTGAGTGTTAAGGGATAAATAACAGATCACTTTTCGATCCTGCACAGATACTTATCCGTCCTTAATATTACTGATCTTCCTATGAAAGCTGGTGTTGCCCATATTCCCGAGTCCATCTGGTTCCTGGCAACAACGACCGGTTTGCGTCCTGTCCTTACGGCTGTCACCTCACCCTTCACTGAGAAAAACCACACGGTACCATCAGCGATCACCGGTGAAGCATTATGATCAGATCTGAGTCTTTCTGACCATAGCTCCTGTCCGGAACCGGCATCTATGCACAACAGATAATTTCTTGTGGTGACAGTGTATATAAGACCGTCCATAGCCACAGGTGTCAGCATCTGAGTGTGCGTTTGGTCATCCCTTTTTTTCCATAGTATATTGGATGAGGTGACATCCCCTTTTCCGTCAGGATCGACGGCAAACATTTCAGTGTATGTTCCGCCTCCCGGATTGTTAACAGAACCTGTATAGAAAAACACTTTGCCGTTCCAGGCAAAAGGCATGGGTACAGTCGATTCAGCGCCTCCAACGACTCTCCATACCTCCTTCCCCGTAAGAGGTTCATAAGCGCAGCAAACTGCTGATCCGTTCGATATAAGGAGATCCCTGCCCTTAACGTTCATTACAAGAGGGGTCACATACGCTTTTTTCCCGATGTTTGCAAGTGCTTTGTATGGTTCCTCCGGTCTGTGGGTTCTCCAGACCTCTTTTCCTGTGGCTTTATCGAGGGCAACAATATATCTGACATCGGTACCTTCAAAGTGCAGTATTAAAAGGTTCCTGTAAAGTATGGGTGAGGAACCGGGACCCTGTACATGATTGCATTTCAAATCGGTTCGTTTCCAGACAATTGATCCGTCTGTTGTCTTCAGGCATGCAGTCCCCAGACTCCCGAAATGAACATATACAAAACCGTTTTCAATGCATGGTGTCGGGCTGGCATAGGTATTGATGCCATGCTTCCCGATCTGGTCAACAACATCAAATACTTTGGTGTCATGAATTATTTTTCCTGTTCGCAGGTCGACGCAGACTGCAAAGAGTTCGCTGCCATCGGAGGAGGCAGTTGTTATCCAGACCTGGTCATTGTAAACAACAGGCGATGAATGTCCGTTTCCATGAACAATGGTTTTCCATTTAATCGTCTTTTCATTCCACTCAGTCGGGATACCTGAAGCGGTAGATATCCCGTTCAGATTGGTACCCCTGAAGTGGGTCCAGTTCGTTTCCTGCCCAAAAGAAAAAACAGGGGTTAGCATTAGAAATACCCAGGCTGATAATACTTTAAATATATTTTTATCTTTCATAACGTCTTTTTCTTAGAATCTTTCTCAGAATATTCTTCAAACCCCTTTCGACCTGGTCCCTGCTTTTATAATACTCTTTTTCGTCGCCATCAAAGATATCAATTATACTGTCAAAAAAGTTCTTTTCCCTGAAGTCGGGACAGTCGAGCGCATCTGCAAGTTCAGGTGGAAGAGGAGGAAACTCCTCAAATAATTTCTCACTTAGTCCGGGATCTTTCTGGATTCTCCTCAGGGTGAGTGCAACAAGAGGAAGAGCAAGCGCGCTGCCTGAGCCGTACGATCCACTGTTGAAATGGACTGCCCGCGAAGAGGCTCCTGCCCTTGCCACTACGACAAGTCCGGGATTATACGCTGCAAACCACGCATCGGAATAATCCTGAGATGTTCCCGTTTTACCCGCGAAAGGAACAGTGACTCCGTATACTGTTCTCAAAGGGGCTCCTGTACCTTCGTTTATCGCCTTTTGCAGCATCGAATTCATCAGGATAATTGTACGTCCGGAAATAATTGGAGCCATGTCAGCCCTGATGGCTGAGAGCATGTCCTTCTCCCAGAGAGTGGTCCCGTCAGGCGACTTAACAGAGGTAACACAATAGGGTTCAATAAGATATCCTCCGTTGGCAAAAACCGAATAAGCGACGGCTACCTCCCTGATATTAGCCTCAGATGTGCCAAGTGAGAGAGAAGGAGTATTCACCAGGGGGAATGTAAATCCCAACTTTTTCCACATAAGATCGACCTTCTCAAAGCCGAGTGCAAGGAAAAGGCTGAAAGTCGGGATATTCATCGACTGGGCGAGTGCGCCGGCCAGTGAATATTTCCCTCCATAGGAATGGTTGTAGTTTTCAGGGCTCCAGTCGTCGAAATCAGATAGTGCTACAGAATCGTTGTCGAGGTACTGGCATGGTTCCCATCCGTCTTCCAGGGCAGCCGCATAAAGGACAGGCTTAAAAACCGAGGCAAGTTGTTTTCTGGCAAGTATCTGGTCATAGGGCTGGGTTTTGAAATCTATTCCTCCGATCCAGGTCTTTATTGCGCCTGTTTTAGGATCCATGGCCAGTAATCCGGCATGAAGGAGCGTAAGGGAATTCCGGAGACTGTCAGAAACGCTTATCGAATCGATTCTTGTCCCCTTCCAGCCGAACACCTCCTGGACCTTAATCTGTTCAGCCCTGTCTTCAAGCCTGAGCCGTGATATCTCCTTACCCAGGATTTGCTCCAGTGTTTCAGAACCTGTTCTGGTGCTGTATTGTTCATCAAGTCTCTCCTGCATCATGGGCATATGATCACGAAAAGAAGCTACGGCATATTTCTGAAGCGACAAGTTAAGAGTGGTGGTTATTACCAGTCCATCCTTTTCGGGATCCCAGACCTTTCCGGTTTTTGTTTCAACTTCTTCAAGAATCCTTTCAGTTTCATTCCGGACCTTAACCATAAAATAATCAGCGGACGCCACAGTTGTAGAACGGTTATATTCAATCCTGAGCGGCAAAGCTGAAAGAGAGTCAGCAGCGGAGCTGCTCAGATAATTATACTTTTCCATCTGGCTGAATACAGTGTTTCTCCTTAAGAGGGCATTACCGGGATTCAATCTCGGGTTATACCAGGTATTTGCCTTGAGCATTCCGACAAGCACTGCCGCTTCCTCTGCTTTCAGTCGCGGAACATTTTTATTGAAGAACCGCTGAGAGGCGGCCTCGACTCCGAACACATTCTCGCCGAAGGAAACAGTATTCAGGTAAAGGGTAAGGATCTCATTCTTGCTATAGGTCTTTTCTATACGGCGTGCCATAATAACTTCATTTATTTTGTTGCCCACAATATGAAAAAGGCCTTTCTCCCTTCTTCCGAACATGTTTTTTGCAAGCTGTTGCGTAATGGTACTTCCCCCTCCGGAACTCCGGTCTTTAAGGAGTATTGATTTTACAAGAACCCTGAAGAAGCTCCTCGCGTCAAATCCCTTATGCTGGTAAAACCTGACATCTTCAGTGGCAATAAGTGCATCGATGAGATACTGAGGCACCTGATCGAGGGTAATGTTTGTTCTGTTCTCGCTGTAGAATTTTCCCAGGAGTTGTCCTTCTTCTGAAAGTACCTGCGATGCTTCCGAGTTTTTGTAGCTGAGAAGTTCCTTCCTGTTTTTCAGGTTTCCGGATATGCCGTGGCATGCAAATGCCAGGATAAAAACCAGGAATACCAGGGATGCCGGAATTAAAGTCTTGGGTATTTTTCTCTTTCTCTTCTTCATCTGATCCCCATTAACCGGAAAACCCTTCCAGGAGCTGCCTGTGAAAATGGGAATTTTTAAGGTGCCCCGGAAATAAAAGTATAACAGAGACTCTAAACAGCCTCAATAGTTGAAGGAGGTTTTGCAGCTATGTTATAGGTTACGCTTACCACTCCGGGGACTTTTTCGAGCAATTCGGCTGCCAGGTATTCAAGAATATCAAAGGAGAGGCGGGTAGGAGTCGCAGTTCTGGCATCAACGCTGTCCCAGCATCTCACTTCTATCTGTCGTCCGAAATCGCGTTTGCCATCGCGGATTCCTGTAACCCTGTCCTCGTGAAGAATAGCCATAAACTGGAAAGCTCCCCTTCCTGCAAGAATTCTTTCTACCACCGAGGTTGCCTTCCTGACCACTATAAGTTTTTCTTCCGTCACTTCACCTATTATACGTGCAGCGAGGGCAGGCCCTGGAAAAGGGATCCTCGCGAACAGTTCCTCAGGCAGGCCAAGAGACTTCCCAACGCTTCTGACACCATCCTTTCTCAGCTGGATCAGAGGTTCCAGGATCTGGTAGCCAAAGGCCTTATGAGGATCTATTCCAAGTTGGGCAAAAACATTATGCTGTCTTTTTATTCCCGCCACCGTTTCGTCAATATCCGTCAATATCGTTCCCTGGAGAAGAAAGCGTGCACCACTTTCCCTTACTATGCGTCCAAAAACCTTTTTATAAAATGTCTGGGTAATAGCTTCCCTCTTTTTTTCAGGATCGGTTATTCCTGCCAGGGCATCGAGAAACTCCTTGCCTGCATCAACAATCTCAATTTTAACACCCAGATCCTCAAAGAGAGATGCGACTCTTTCAGCTTCTCCTTCACGCATCAATCCGTTCTGAATGAAAACACTCCTGAGCCTGTTACCCAGGGCTCTGTGGCCAAGCATTGTAACAACCGACGAGTCTACCCCACCTGAAAGTGCATTTATTGCAATGCCCTCGCCAACGGCGGATTTTATCTCATTTACCTTTTCATCAATGAATTTTTCAGGATCCAGGTCCTGCAACTTAATCTCGCTTGTCATAGTCTGAAAATGTTATAATTTATAAATGTACATAAAATCTCCTTCAGACTCTTTGCAGCTTAGAAATTTAGTCCGACAGTAATGAAAAGTGACCGGCCATAGCCATTGATTCCCGAGCCGTGATATCTGTAATCGACGTTGAAGAGATTTTTCAGGCTCAGGTCCGCGGACAGGAACTTCCAGCTATACCCTGTATTAATATTGACAACTGTCCAACCAGGAGTACCTCCTTCGGGTATGCGGTTGTCGTCTATATCGCCCTGAGCAAGCCTTTCCTGGCTTAATGCTGAAAGGAGTTCGGCGTTAAGAAGCCAGCCGGCGTTTCTGTAGTCAAGAGCAAGCCGTCCGAAGAGCGGGGGTATTCTTCTCATAGGCTCATCCTTTGTCTTGTTCTGGCCATAGGTATATGTAAGTGAGCTATAAACAGTGAACGAACTGTTCAGCACAAAATCCCAGGCGGTTTCGATTCCCCTTACGAAGGCTCTTTCACTGTTCTCCTTCCGGTAAAGGGGGTATCCCTCAATAACCTGTTCCCCTACCCTTTTGCGGGTGATGAGGTTATAGAGCTCATTCTGGTAAAGAAAAAGATCGCCTTTTATATTTTTCCCAAGGAATTTATAGCCTATCTGATACTGCAGAGAACTTTCCGGCTTAAGGTCAAAATCGGGAGTTTCATATCTGAAATCAACTATTCCGAGTGTACCCAGGTCATCAATGTTAGGTGCCCTGAATCCGGTGTTCAGAGAGACAAAAAGGTTTGATTTTGAGTCAAGTCTCCTCATAGCTGCTATATTGCCAACCAGGGCAGAAGGAGTAAGCTTCACATCTCCGAGTTCCGCATCTGACACCTTAATTATAAATGAGTTAAAACGCGCTCCTGCAGTAAAGTTCCATTTGTCGAGATCATAGGAATGTACAGAAAAAATGGCAAGGCTCGTCATTGTTGATCCATCGGGATAAAGCCCCCTCGCAGGTGTGTCGAAGCCGGTTGCAAATACCCTGTCGGTTCGGCTGCTGTTGACATAATCGTTATACAGATCAACACCTGCACTGGCTGACCATCGATCGCCTGCTGACAGCATAGCTTCAGCTGAAAATCCAAGTGTCCGTACCTTATCTTTTTCGAATCTCACAATTTCTGCTCCGTTTTTCCAGCTCACCCTTCCTTCTTCAGTTTTCTGGAATGATGCAGTAAGTACTGCCGATTTAAGGATTCCCTCATCTATCTTTTGATTCAACTTAAGGTAGGCCAGTTTTCTGAGTTGGGGGTCCGTTCTGTTAACGGCATAGTTTTCCAGGGTTACTTTATGATAGACCGGAACATCCTTCTGATGAACGCTCTGAAACAGAACGGTAACCATTGTCCCTGGAGAGAGCTGAACTTTCCCCTTGACATCGTAATCAAATTCCTTATATCCCGAAGGATCCTGCCTTCCTGTAGTATCCCCTCCCATTACATCGCCGAAATGGCGCCAGGCAGCTCCGGCTCTGAAGGCCGCATTGCGGCCGCTGTATCTCACCGCTGAATGCACAGTCTGCTCCATTCCCGATGTTCCGAATCTTGACAGCAGTCGTCCTCCCCATACCGGTTTTTCTGACAGATTCAGTTCATGGCTGAAAGCCTGGATAGTTCCTCCCAGAGCATCAGACCCGTACTGTACTGATCCGCTTCCCCTAAGCACTTCCATCCTGTCGATGCTGAAGACATCAATCGTGTTGAAATACTGGTTCGGACCATAACGCATTGTTGAGTTGCTTATCCTTACCCCGTCCATAAGGAGAAGCGTCTGATTGCCTGTAAGTCCTCTTATGAAAGGAGATCCTCCTCCGTGATTCGTTTTCTGGATGAAAACGCCTGGTGTAAGAGAAAGAGCTTCAGGTGCCGTCCTTAGCTGGTTTTCATGAACGGGGGCTCCGTTAAGGACCCTTACTGCTTCAGGCGTATATACCCCCAGGGTGTTAAACCTGTTTGCAGTAACAACAACCTCATCCAGACTTCTGGCTGTCAGTGTATCTGAAACAGTGCCAGACTGGCCAGGCTCACTATCAACAATACCGGAGGCAATAAACAGGAATGAACAAAGAAAAAGACTACTCATAAAACGATCAGTTAACTGGATCTAAATAAATCAAAAAAAATCTGTTTTTTCTACTATCAGGGCTTCCGGATATACAATTATACTTTTTTAACATTCTTTTCTGGAACCAATATGATGTTAAGGGAACCGATTTGACAGGGCCGGCTGTGAAGAAAAAAACCGGAGGACTTGTTGTCCTCCGGTCTCCTCTGACATAAATGATTTCCTTCAGAATTAGTACCTTAAAACTTCTGGAATAAGAATAAGTAATTCAGAATCTGTATCCAAGGGATAAACCGAATCCTGTGTTTTTCATGCTTATTTCTGAATCTTCAAAAGCTTCATATTCCGGATAAATGTTGAGCATCCCTAGCTGGGCGTTCAGTGTTGCGAAAAGGCCTGAAGCCATTTCATATCCAAAGAATATATTGCCTCCCATATCGAGTCGTTTCAGATAGAAAGACTGCCCGTTGGTTCCAGTGATCTTGTTTTTGAATTCAATATCGTACGAAGTGCCATCCTCGTCCTTCAGTTTACCTCCGATCCCAAAGGCGGCATAAGGGCCAAATCCAAGCAGGACTTTGCCCTCGCCCAGATCAGCTCGGTAAAGAAGGTTAAGAGGCAGTTCAACGTACGAAACCTTTATCCTGGTGTCGGATTCGTCATCTTTTGCTCCCTTGGTGGAGAAAATCAGACCGGGTTGAAAATAAAAATCAGGTGCAATATTCACCAGGGCGTTTACCCCGGCATGAAATCCCGGCAGAAGCTTGTTTTCAAGCTTATCGCCGTCAAAATCCTTTCCGTTGATATTCTGAAGATTTAATCCACCCAGCACGGAAAATCTGAATTTATCATCCTGTGCCTGCAAGGCGGATGATGTCAGTAAGAGAACGGTAAGAAAAGAAAAAATTACTGTCTTCATAATTATTTATTTTTTGGTTTAAACAGCATTACCCATTAAGCAAAATTAACCAATATATGTTAAGATTCAATTTTTTCTGGCATGGTCATGCTTAGCCTGTAATATTATAACCAGGATGAAACTAAATTATTATTCTAAATATTTTGATATTTATTTATTCTTATCTAACTTTCGGTTTACAGGACCAAAGGTTGGTCCTGGTTTTATAATCATACAAAAAACAAAAGAAATGGCAAATTTTATTGATGAATTTATGAAGACCTATGGCACGGAGGTAACAAAGAATATGTCAGCAACATATGGTCTTGACCAGGGGACTGTTCAGAAACTCATTCCGCAACTGGCACCCCTTATTCTCAGCGGATTAAAGAGGCAGAAAGATGATAGAGGGGGAGACGCAAGGGTTGATCACATTCTTAACAAATACGGAGACTCCTCAGTTCTTAACAACATTCAGGATCTGATAAGCGCCAAAGCACATGATCCTTCTGCTGACGCCAATCTGGGAGGTCTTCTGGGAGCCTCCGGAGGCATCCAGGCTGCCCAGGCTCTGGGAAAGTCACTTAACATCGATGCATCAAAGATCATGAAGATGATTCCGGCTCTTGCACCGATAATCCTGGGCGCCCTTACAAAGAAACGCGACTCAAGCGGAGGTATTGGAGGAATAGGCAGTCTTCTCGATGCTGACGGCGACGGAAGCATAATAGACGATGTTGCAGGCTTTATCCTCAAGGGAGGCGCAGGCCAGGGTACAAGAAACAAAGGAGTACTCGGATCGATACTCGGCGGATTGTTCCGTAAGCAATAAATAAAAAAGATCTGGCATTTTCACTTTAAAGATAAAGAAAGTCAGATCATTCAGGAATATTGAAATACTGATGATTCAGAGACCGGAGAGATGGCTTTCCGGTCTTTTTTTTAAATAATTTTGCTTTATCCTGATAAGCCGCGGATCCTGTCCGGAACCAGTATTATAGGATTGCAATTGTCTAAAAGAACCATCAAACAGTCTGTAATAAAATATTGTTAAATATGTTAAATAAGTTTAAATCAATGTGATGGCATTCTTAAATTTGATATTTTCGTACTTGCTTATTTTAGTATAACTATTAACATCGGCAGAATTGGATGAAAAGAACTATATTCATAACGGTGGCAGTTGCTGTTTCCACGATGATAGCTTTGTTTGTTTTCAACAAGCTCGCTTCAAAAAATGACGGTGATATCTTATTCGCAGAGGCAGTAAAAGGAAGTTTCGAGATTTCAATCTCTTCAGCCGGGGAAATCATTGCCGAGAATTCGGTCGAGATAAAAGGGCCTGAGGTATCAAGGGGGCGTGATTTCAGGGCATCTGAGCTGAGGATAACGGATATTGTTCCGGAGGGAACCGAAGTGAGGGAGGGAGATTACATTGCCACACTCGACCGGACCCAGTACGACAACACTCTCAAGGATGAAATGGAAAGGTTGAATACCTACAGGAACAATCTTGAAATGAGAAAACTGGATACAGCAGTTACCCTTACTGCCCTTCGTGATGGTATCAGGAATCAGCGACATACTGTTGAAGAAGCTGAAATCACACTCAGAAACTCTAAGTTTGAACCGCCCGCTACGATAAGGCAGGCTGAAATAAATCTCGACAGGCAGAAAAGGCTTCTGGAGCAGAAAATTCTTGGATATGAGCTTAGAGTGGCAAGGGCTAAAAGGGATATAGCCACCCAGACCATGTGGTACAACCGGATTGCCAGGCGCGTAGAAAGTCTCGAGGAGGTTCTGGCCGGATTCACGATCAAGGCTCCCTCGCCGGGCATGGTTCTCTATAAGAGAGACAGGCGGGGAAACAAGATTAAAGCGGGTTCATCAATAAATGCTTTTGACCGTACTGTCGCCACACTGCCTGATCTTTCCTCACTTCTTTCCAAAATATATGTAAGCGAAATAGAAATAAGGAAGGTTACACCTGGTCTTGATGTAGAGGTGAGGGTTGATGCATTCCCCGACAAGCTTTACAGGGGAAAGGTTTACAGCGTTGCAAACATAGGAGAACAGCTTCCAAACTCCGATACTAAAGTCTTTGAGGTTATGATAAAGCTCGACGGATACGATCCGTCTTTAAGGCCGTCGATGACAACCAGCAACAAAGTCATCATCAACACTTATGATGACGTACTTCATATTCCAATCGAATGTGTCCATGCGGGAATTGACAGGATCCCCTACGTATACACAAAGAACAAGACCCGTCAGATTGTTGTAACGGGCGAATCTAACGACAAGAATATAATTATTGAGCAGGGACTAAAGCCGAATCAGCAGGTTTATGTAATACAACCAGAGAATGCCGAAGATTTCAGGCTCGTGGGTGAAGAGCTTAAAACATCCATTGTAGCTGAAGCATCCGGGAGCAGGTAAAATCTGTCACCGCAGGAAGGAAAGGCTGAAATCCAATCCTGTCGATTGTAAAACAGAGGCATTTATATGATCAGCCCCGGCACTCTTAAATGGATGATAATCCTCTTCCTGCCATACGGGTATAAATGAACTTTCGTGATATCCTTTCCGGGGATAGAACAAAAAAGAGGATGTATCAAAAGTCACCATGCTTGTTTTCTCCCTGAATCCTCTAAGAATTATTACTGATAATCTGGTAATCAAAGACTTTCTTATTAGAATAGGAGGCAGAGTGATGAACTCCTGATACATCCTCAATACAAAACTGGGTAATATAACTTTAGTTTACTTCTTGTCGTATACCATTGTAGTTTTCATTTCACCGTTGGGTGTTGTCATCGTGCGGACGATACTGAGAACCGAAGGGCCGGTCAGTGTCCAGACCTCATTTGTTTTAAACTCCATTGCCTGACCGTCGCGCTCCATCCGGCGTGTTGTAACAATTGTAAGAGATTTTCCGTCAGCCGACCAGGTAGCTGTGGATTTACTTTCACCGCGTCCTGTTGAATTAACACTTTCCTTGCCATCGAGGGTGTATTTGCTTGTGATTGTCATTGTCTGACCATCCTGTCCGGTACGGGTACTTTCAACAGTAAGCAGGTTTGCATCCTGAGTGGCTGTGAAGTCACCTCCTCCAAAGCCTCCCATACGGCCTCCGCCCTGAGAACCCTGACCAAGGTCGCTTTTCTCAGCATTAAAAGCCCACTTACCGGCGAAATCAGCTTTCGAACCCTGAGCACTGGCTGAAGCCGGAATACAAAGAATTGCCATAAGGACAGCAAATGATACAATCTGCATTGTAATCTGTTTTTTCATTTTGAGAGAGATTTATTGGTTTGGTAGAATAGACACCTATGGATGACGAAATATTCCACTTCGACGTGATAAAATTCAGGTTTGATAAGAAATCATTACAGACCTGATAAATTGTTAATGTCATTTTCTTAAATTTGGTTAGCCTCTGGCTGATATTCGGTGGTCTTCCATTATTGTCAAAATCAAATAATCCTTTGCCATGTCAGAATCAAAAAAACTAAACCGTCGTGAGTTCCTGGGTTCAGCAGCTGCTGCCTCACTTGCCTTAACCATCGTTCCCCGTCAGGTCCTTGGCGGACCGGGTTATGTTGCTCCAAACGATAAACTTACCCTTGGTTACATAGGATGCGGAACGCAGGGACTGAGGGAGATGACCGGCTTAATAGCCAACAGTGCACTTCAGATAGTTGCCGTTTGCGACCCCAACAAATTCACAACTGATTACGTCGACTGGTCGCTAAATGATGTGAGGAACCTGATAAGGAATGCATTGCAGGATGACGCCTGGGGAGAAAAATTAAAGGGCATACCCGGAGGCCGCGATATAGGCCAGGAATTCGTAAACAGGTATTACGCTAAATCAAAAGCTGTAACTGATTACAAAGGTTGTGCTTCCTATATTGATTTTCGCGAGCTGCTTGAGAAGGAGACGGGAATAGATGCCATTAAAATAATGACACCGGATCACCTTCACGCTACAGTCGCCATAGCTTCTATGAAAAAGGGCAAACATGTGGTTACCCATAAGCCGATTGCAAACAGGATGCATGAGGGAAGGCTGACAATAGAGACAGCCAGGAAAACAGGTCTCAGCACTCATCTTCTTGCCTGGAGCCGCAGACCGGGCTATGATCTGGCCAGAAGCTGGATAAAGGCAGGATTCATAGGTAGGTTAAGGGAGATTCACAACTGGTCAAACAGGCCGGTATGGCCGCAATGGCAGGAAATTCCATCCGACCGTCCCCAGGTGCCAAAGGGTTTCGACTGGTCGCTCTGGCTCGGACCTGTTCCCGACCGGCCGTATCATCCTCATTTCACTCATGCAGTATTCCGCGGCTGGTACGATTTTGGAGGCGGAAGTATTGCCGACATGGGTCACTACAGCCTCTTTCCTCTCTTTCTCGCACTGGGAATCGAAAAACCTGCAATAAGTGCAGAAGCCTATGCAACAACGACATGCACCCTGCGCGACAATGTTGCCGTTGGTGTAAAGAACGAAGCAGCTTTTCCTCTCTCATGCATGATTCGCTTTGAATTCGGGGCTCAGAGCGAACTCTCTCCTTTTGAACTGTACTGGTACGACGGCGGAATGAAACCTTTCCTGCCGGATGAGCTGAGATATACAGGTAAATCGCTTCCCCGTGAAGGAATGATGTTCGTAGGTGATAAAGGGAAGATACTGGCAGGTTTCAGAGGCGAAAACCCGGTGCTTCTTCCAGATAGCAAAATGGAATATCTTAAAACGGTTGAAGAGAACGATAATGAAGGCTACAGGGG
>JAVEZS010000003.1:133621-138993 GCA_034002885.1 Bacteroidales bacterium | reverse complement strand
TGGTTTAACCGAAAGGTCAAAAGTATAAATTTTTTTTGATTCTGCAAGTTTTTTGAAATAATACCTGCTATAATTTTCTGTTACCCGAAGTGACTTGAAGTAATTGCACCGACCAGTGCCTGATTTTCATCTGCCACGGACTGGATTGTCAGTTACTGCGCTCTCGAACAGAGTTAACTCATCCTTATTGAAATTCAGAATGATACTGTCGGAGTCAATTTATGACGGCCTTAATCTTTCCCTGCAAGTCAGTAACTGCTGATGAAAATCACAGGTACCGAAACAAGGAAAGAGATGCCTGTTCTTCAGGAATTCATAAAATTCAGGAATTTTTAGTATGATTTTGTTGTTAAAGCCGGGATAATTAATTTAGCTTTTTATATTTTTATGATTCAGATCATTTGGACTTGCCCGAAGCGATCCGGCAGTTCCCGTGAGGCTGAGTGGAAAGGGAAAATTCTGAAAAAAAGAAACGATAAAAAAATAAAACTATGAAAACAGAGGGAAGAAGAACCAGTGAAAATGTTGAGGACCGCAGGGGCATGTCGACAGGCAAAATGGCCGTTGGCGGCGGTATAGGAACAATAGTTATTGTTCTTCTTGTTATGCTTCTTGGAGGAGATCCCTCACAGGTTGTCGACACCATGCAGGAAGGTGCAACGGAATCCGGACCTGTAACTTCTTCTCCGGAAGAAGAGAAGATGGTGGAGTTTGTCTCGGTTGTCCTGGCAGGAACCGAAGATGTCTGGACAAAGATCTTCAGGGAATCTAACCTTACCTACCGGAAACCGACCCTGGTTCTTTTCAGAAGCCAGGTGCAGTCAGCCTGCGGTTACGCTACAGCAGCAAGCGGACCATTCTATTGCCCTGGCGATGAGAAGGTTTATATCGATCTCGACTTTTTTGATGACCTTCAAAGAAATTTCGGTGCCAATGGAGATTTTGCCATTGCATACGTACTTGCCCATGAAATAGGGCATCATGTTCAGAACCTCCTTGGGATCCTTAATGATGTGAACAGCCAGAGGTCGAGGATGAGCGAGGTGAATGCCAACCGTCTTCTTGTAAGGCTTGAGCTACAGGCTGACTTTCTTGCTGGCATGTGGGCGCATTACGACCAGAAGATGTTCAACTCTCTCGAGACGGGAGACATCGAAGAGGCGATGAATGCTGCTGCCTCAGTCGGAGATGATGTTCTTCAGAAGAGATACCAGGGCAGAGTTGTCCCTGATGCTTTCACACATGGCTCGGCAGCCCAGCGCAAGGAGTGGTTCCGGAAAGGCTACACATCCGGTGACTTCGACCAGGGTGACACATTCAATGCAGATATCAACTGAAAATCCTCAATTATTACATTAATTGTCAGTTGTTTGACTGAACCCCCTTTTGGCAGGGGGTAAAAATTGTGATAATTAAAATGCCTCTGTTTAAGCAAAATAATCCCGAATCCTGCTTATTTCACCCTGACCACTATTGAATCCGCAATTTTGAGCGCCGTTGTCAGGGAACTCAGATCGGTGAACAACTCTCCCGTTTTACCGGAATAATGACTATGCCCTGCCGGTTTCATAGTGTATGACTCCTGCGGCGAATTCATGTCGATAAGAGCTTCATAAACCAGCGCAGGCTGGGCCGACCAGAGATAGTTCTCATCGCCTGGAAACCTGTTGTTGGTCCAGTACTCGTTCCAGTCCCAGTTCTGGTTTGTCTCAAGCATTACCCTGAACCTGCCGGGCAGGGTATTGTCGGCAAGTGATGTCATTATAAAACCCGTTTTTGGTGTTGCTCCGGTATAGGCATCGGGAACAGCGGTCTTTTCATCAGGCATGAAAAGCCCGTCGGCTGCCCTGATACCCCTCTTGTGAGCCCAGTAAGGAAGAGTCTGGGGCGCTCTTCTTGGTGCCCTTACCCACCTTCCGTTATCCTGCTTGCCAAATTCAAAGATCCCGGTGGCCACAGCCTTTGCAACATAGAGGGTTTGTATATATTCACCTTCGGCCGTTTCGAGCCATATAGCAAAAAGCGGATAGTAGAATGACTCACCGGGTGTAAGGTCGATTGTGATCTCAGGACCTCTGCCCGCCGGGTTTGTGGCAAAGCTGACCTTCTCCTTTTGCGCAGGGCTTTCTGTCCTGAGGGACCCGGTTGAACATGCTCCGGCCAGTAGTAAGCATGAGAAAATGAGAACTCTGTACATGTCTTTAGAAATTATAATTCAACAATGATACCGATTGATGGCAGCACGGTTCCGGAGGAGCCTTCTATGAATTTCAGTGAATACCTTGAAGGATCATCCGGATCGGTGACTGGAATCCTGTTCGGATCTGATTCCCTTAAGAGTAATGGAGGCTGATCTGACTGGTGGTTATATAAATTCTGAACATCGACATATAGCATAAGGGACCATCCACTGAAGAAGTACTGCTTGTCAATCCTGATATCGAGCTGGTGAAATGCCCTGAGTCTTTCGGTATTAAACCTTTCATAGTCGAGGTAGCCCTCTCCCTGGAGATCCCATGCGGCCTTGAGTGATGATTTTTCAAGGTCGTACGGGGTATAGGGTGCTCCGCCGACAAACCTCCACTTGAATCCCAGGTCCCAGTTCCTGTTAAGCTGGGTTGTGGCGGTGACATTGAACAGGTGGCGGTTATCCCACGATGATGGTATCCAGTCGGACGAGAGATCTCTGAACTCACTCCTTACGAATGTGTAGGAGAAAACCATGTTGGTCTTTTTAAATTCCTTGAGCCGGCCAAGCAGTTCAAATCCGTAAGCCCTTCCCTCCGAAGTTGAAACAAGCTCTTCATCACCGAATATCCCATAGCCGGCGCTTTTGCTCGAAAGAGGAACCTGGTCCCTCACTGAAAATGGATAGTACGAATAATCCTTGTAAAATCCTTCAATGGTTAACTGAATGTTCTCTTCGGGAATTAACTCGAGTCCTGCGACAAAATGATCGGAACGAATGTATTTAAGATTGTTTGCCTTGTTGAGGAACAATCCGTCAGTGTTCGAATATCCCAGTGATGTATACGGAGGCAGCTGGTAATAGCGTCCGACATTGAAATTCACATTCAGCTTTTCGGAAAGAGAATACGAGGCAGAGAACCTCGGAGAGAGCTGTGTCAGGGGATTGGCCATCGTTTCGGACCAGGTGTTGATATCGGTGCGGACACCAAGCGACATCCTCAGCCTCTCATCGAGGTACGCCTTGCTGACCTGCCCGAATAAATTGAACTTCCCGAGTTTCAGGTTGGTATCGTAATCGATCGAGGTTTCTCCTGCACCGGTGAAGATCTTTCTGTCGGTTGAATTCCGGTAATGGGCGTACTCCATTCCGCTCCCAAAATTAAACCTGAAGCCATTCGCAGCAGTAATTGTCCTTTCAAACCTGCCCTTGATCTCGCCTTCTCCCGACAGGTAGTCGAGAAGCTTATTTCCCGAAGTCTCAATGTTGCCCAGGTACTTGTACTGGGAATTGTTGAGGTAATTGCGGCTGAGCACCCAGGTGTCGAATCCTCCTTTCCTGAAATGCTTGTAAACCAGCCCTACTGTGTAGCTGTACTGTTCCTGAACTGGTATGTTGTCGAGAAGGTAACGCTGAAATTCCGTTTCGTTTGCCTTCAGGTTCAGGCTGAAATCATCCTTGGCTCCCAGTCCTATAACCGTAAGTTCATTCTTGTCGTCGAGCCTTACCCTGTACTTGAACTGAAAGTCGGTGTAGTTTGGAAGAAATGGAAGCTCCAGAAGGGAGAAAAGGAACTGAAGGTAGGACCTACGTGCAGAAACCAGAAGTGTGCCGTTTTTTCCGGCAGGTCCGTCGATCGTAAGTCCAAGATCGGAAGCGCCTACCGTTGCCCTGTATTTCATTTTATCGCTGTTGCCGTCGACAAAAGTGAAATTCATCACCGAGCTGAGGGCGTTTCCCCTTGATGCAGGAAATGCTCCTGATATGAAATCGACCGACTGCACAAAATCGACATTTATAATTCCTATAGGACCTCCGGAGGCACCCTGGGTCGAGAAATGATTGAGATAGGGGATCTCTACATTGTCGATATAGAAGCGGTTCTCGTTGGGTCCGCCTCCCCTGACGATCACATCATTCCTGAAGGCAGGTGTGGAGGCAACCCCGGGGAACGATTGTATTACCTTTGAGATGTCCCTGTTGCCGCCCGGATTCTTTTCTATCTCATCAATTCCTATGATCCTTGCCGACACCGGACTCTCAATCTTTTTCAGGAAAGGAGAGGCCTTGATCACAACCTCGCCGATCAGTGTGGTGTTTTCCTCAAGTGGGATGTCGAGGTTTACAGGGTTGCTGTTTGTCACCAGGATGGCTTGTGAAATAAAAGTTTTAAAACCGACTGAGGATGCTCTGAGTTCGACATAACCGGGTTTTATACCCGTAAAGGAATAATTACCGTCAAAATCGGATATCGCGCCAATTGTGGTTCCCCAGATCTGTACAGTGGCAAATGGAACCCCTTCGTTGGTGTTTGCATTGAAAATCCTTCCCTTTATTACTCCGGAATTATCCTGCCCTGCTGAATCAGTAAGCACGGCCAGGAGTAAAATGATTGTGTGAATATATTTTTTCATTAATGTTCAGGTTTGTTGAAGTAACAAAAATCACTGTTAATTGTTTAACAGAAGCCGCGAAAAAACAAACAATTTCACAGAAGGCTGAGCAGTGCACTTCTGAGCCACGGAAACATGAATGAATATCCTGATGAGATTATTTTTTCTGATGAAACCCTGGTGCCTTTAAGCAGAATCGAGGCCATTTCACCGTAAAGAATTCTGAAAACGAATGAAGGGATTGCAGGGAAGAAGAAAGGCCTTTTCATCACCTTGGAAACTGTCCTCATAAACTGACTGTTGCTTACATGTTCAGGAGCCGTTGCATTGTACGCGCCGGTCATCGACCGGTCTGTAATCGCTTTTATATAAATGCCGCAAATATCGTCGATATGGATCCACGGAACATATTGCCGTCCGCTTCCAAGCGGGGAACCGATCCCGAATTTTGCCGGCACCGCCATCCTCGTCAGCGCTCCCCCTTTATCTGACAATACAATGCCTGTTCTGAGAATGACAGTCCTGATGCCAAGACTCTCTATGTCTTTGGCTGCCTCTTCCCATCTGCGGCATACTTCGCCGGTGAAATCCTCTCCGGGATCATCTGTTTCGTCAAGGATCCGTTCAGATGTCGTCGATCCATAGTATCCCGTTCCTGAGGCCGAGACAAAAGCTTCCGGCCTTTTGCCGCTTTCCTTCAGTTTGACAAAAATAAGTCCGGCCGATTTGATGCGGCTGTCGAGAATTTCCTTTTTTCTCTTTTCAGTCCATCTGCTGTCACCAAGCCCTGC
>JAVEZS010000003.1:0-133521 GCA_034002885.1 Bacteroidales bacterium | reverse complement strand
GAGATGGATAATGGACTGGCTTTCAACGAGGCCTATGCAAGGGTGAGGCAAAAGATTACCAAAAGACGGTTGAAGGAGATTCAGGAGGAAACACTTTATGCTACAGACTCAAAATACAGAATCATGAAAACAACAATGAAGTTTTCCGCTGTCGCGGGTACGATTTTATTCGGTGTTGCCGCGATGTTCAAAATTCAGCACTGGCCTGGCGCCGGAATAATGCTGACTCTTGGCGCACTTATCCTTACTTTTCTGTTTATGCCATCAGCCCTGGGAGTTCTCCGGAAAGAGAGCAGGAGCAGGATAAGGCTGGTTCTCTTCATATCCGCATTCCTGTCAGCCGGGTTATTCATAACCGGGATATTGTTCAAGATCCAGCACTGGAACGGAGCTGGTCCGGTTTTAATTCTGGCTGGTGTGGTAGTGGTGTTTCTGTTAATTCCATCACTTCTGTCGGCGGCTCTGCAGAATACTGAAAACAAAGCTCTCAGGCCTGTTTATATTACGGGGGCCGTCGGTCTGGCAGCCTTTTTTGCTGGCTTTCTGTTTAAGATCATGCACTGGCAGGGTTCAGGTATCCTTCTTCTGGGCGGTTTATCTGTTATTTCCTTTATCGTGCTTCCATGGTATACCTGGCTGAACTGGAAGGATGAAAAGCATGTAAGGCCTGAATTCATTTTTCTGACAGCCGGACTGCTTTCAGTAATAATGCCTTCAGCGCTGCTGAACATTAATCTCCAGCGTTCGTTTGATGAGGGTTACTTCACCAACCTCGAAGAGCAGCAGGCTCTTTTCAACAGCATGTTCCAGATAAAAGGTGAGTTGCTGTCTTCTTACAAGGACTCTTCGGCCCATGAACTTATGAGAGAGATTGATTCAAGAACCAGCGGTCTTCTGGAGCTTATAAATACTGTTGAGAAAAGGATGGTGGGCGAATCTGAGGGTGAACCCGGCAACCCTGTCGCTTACCCTTCACAGGTTATACAAACCGAAGCCGGCCCTGAGATCAGATTCCGCCAGCTCACCTTCCCCTTTCATATCTATCCGGTCCAGCACTTCCTTGTTGCCGGAACCGAATCAAGGGCCGCCCTTGATAAAGCGGTTCAGGAATACAGGTCCTGGCTGTCAGCGACAATTCCCGCTGACGCCTGGAACGATGTCGACAGGATGCTCGATCTTTCAATGTACATCTCTGTTCCGGTCTATGGCGACAGACGAAGATCAATGTTGTCGGGTCTGCATTCGCTTGCTGTCATGAAAAACAGTCTTCTTGCCGTTGAACAGCATGCACTGAGAGAAATTGCAGGAAATGAATAACCATATAGAAATACGTTGAGATGAAACAGAAAATATATTTACTGGGATTGGCAACCGCAATGATAATATTCCTTGGCATACTGTTCAAGGTCAGTCATTGGCCTGGGGCCTCAATTTTGCTTTTCGGAGGAATTACAATTCTGGTTCTTGCTTTTATGCCGCTGGCACTTATAAGCTGCTATAAAGCTGAAGGCGATAAAAGGAAAAGATTATTGTACATCGTGACCTGGCTGACATCCTTCGTGATTTTTACAGCCATGCTTTTTAAAATCCAGCACTGGCCAGGTTCAGGATGGCTGATGCTGATCGCCATCCCTTTCCCGTTTGTGGTTTTCCTGCCTGTCTTTCTCTTGTCAAGGTCAGGTGATACAAGGGAAAATATTTACAATACAGTGAGCGTTCTGTTCCTTCTTATGATAATTTCATGCTTCACCGGTCTTCTTGCCCTTAATGTTTCGAAGGAAAAAATGATCGATAGCTATACGTTGCTGCATAATTATTACCAGTCGGCTAAAGCAGCTGACAATCCTGAGGTCCGGGATGAGAATCCTGTCGATAAGCTTATCGATGAACTGATAGTTCTGACTAAGGAATACAGGGATCTCTATATTGGTACTTCAGGCTATTCACCCGACATGTGGAATGGCGATCTGGGAGCTTATCAGGATTCCTGGCTATCAGTCAGGAATGACTCCAGATTCGGAAAGGACAAGGAAAACATTCATTCCGGATTGTTGGCAGGACTGTGTGATCTCATCTCTTTGCTTGAAAAAACACCGGGATGTGAATCGCTCGCTGCCGCCGCTCCTTCTGTGTTCAACCTGAGAAAGACCCCCGGCGGAAATTACAACTGGGATTCTGATCTTATCCTGGCTCCGACTCACCCCTGGCTTCTGGTATATCTTACCGGACTTGAGAATAACCTGAAGATGATTAGGGCGGCGATATAGGGAAATATGGGACATGCCATGGCATGTCCTTATAGTAAGGGCGCTGCATGCAACGCCCTTACTTTTCATCATAAAAATCCTCCTTTTAATCGTTAAAGATCCGCTGTACTTCTATTAGATTTTTTATCGCCCGGTGTCCGCTCTATTTTTACACCTAAAAATCAGGGTATTATGAAAAGCGGAATTCTGATATATTTTGCAATACTCATCTGTTTTGCGACAAACCTACAGGCCCAGCAGGACAGTATATGGACACTGGAAGAATGTATCACCCACGCCCTGGAAAAGAATATCCAGGTTCGTAAGGGGGAACTCTCGAATGAGAGATACCAGTATTATGCCGATCAATCAAGGGCCCAGCGCTTTCCTTCGGTAAACGCTTCACTGACCCAGAATTACAACTGGAGCAAGGCGTCAGGGGGATCGGGATACAGCGGGATGAACGGCTCAAACCTCTCGATCAATTCATCGGTAACCGTTTTCAACGGATCGAGGCTGACGAACCAGATAAAGCAGGCTGAGCTTGATATTCAGGCGGGGCAGTATTCTCTCGAGACCATAAAGGAATCGATCAGCCTCAGCATTATGAATGCCTATCTCCAGGTGCTCTATGCCGGGGAACAGGAGAGGAACACCGAAAGGCAGATCGAGTCAACCATGGGTCAGGTTGAACTGGCTGCGGAGAGACTGGCCATCAGGCTTATCTCACAGGCCGACTATGCCCAGGTGAAGTCGCAGCTTGCCAATGAGAAGCTCAATCTGGCAAATGCCCGCAGCCAGCTTGCCATCGCAAGGGTGAACCTCGAACAGCTCATGGAACTTCCGGTTAGCGACGATTTCGAAATTGCTTTTCCTGATCCGGAAGATCTGGTAAACCAGAACAGGAAGCCTGATGTGGCTGAAGTATATATGACTGCCCTGGGAATCAAGCCCCAGGTTAAGAATGCTGAGATAAACAAGGAAATTGCAGCCCTGGATGAGAAGATTGCCAGAGCCGGATATTATCCTGTTCTGTCGGCAAGCGCAGGAGCCGGTACCAGCTATTCGAGCATGATGACCGATCCTTACTTCGATCAGATCAACAACGGGATAACACCTTCACTCGGCCTCTCGCTCTCCATCCCGATATATCAACGGAAGCAGGTCAGGACCAGCGTTGCCGTTGCCCAACTTGGTTACCAGGATGCCGGTCTGAGTGAGCTGAATACCCGTAATGAGCTGCGCAAAAGCATTGAACAGGCCTGCCTCGATGTAGTGTCCGCCCAGGCCGATTATGAGGCAAGCGTCGAGAATTACCAGGCAACAAGCGAGTCGGCTGCCCTTTCCGATGAAAAGTTCAGGCAGGGAATAATCAACTCGGTCGATTACCTGGTATCAAAAACCAACCTTATTCTTGCTGAAAGCAATCTGCTGCAGTCAAAGTATAACATGATATTCAGCTACAAGGTCCTGGATTTCTATTCGGGCATTCCATTGACATTATAACAATCTCAAAATACTTAGAAATGATGAAAAAGAAGGCATTAATAATCATCGGCCTGATAGCGGCGGCTCTGATTGTCCTGGCGGTATTCAGGCCATTCAAGGCGAAGACGGCCGGATACACTTTTGAAACGGTGAAGGTTTCAAAGGGAGATATTACAAACACAGTCACTTCGACCGGTACGCTCGAGGCTATCACCACAGTGGAGATTGGTACCCAGGTGTCGGGGATAATTGAACATGTATATGTTGATTTCAACGACAATGTAAAACAGGGACAGGTTCTTGCCAGGCTTGACGAGACACCCCTGAGGGCACAGGTTGAACAAAGCCAGGCATCGGTTGACCAGGCAAAGGCACAACTCGATTTTCAGGAGGCCACATACAACAGGATGAAGGCTCTTTATGAAAAGAACCTTATTGCCCAGGCCGATTACGACCAGGCTGTTTACAACTACCAGAATTCAAAGGCTTCACTGAATAACGCAAAGTCGGCTTTCGACCGCGCTAACGTCAACCTTGCATACGCGACAATTTATTCGCCAATCGACGGCGTTGTTCTGAACAGGGCAATAGAAGAGGGCCAGACTGTGGCTGCAAGTTTCAACACACCCGAGATGTTCACTATTGCCAACGATCTTACCCGGATGGAGGTTCAGGCGAGCGTTGACGAAGCCGATATCGGTCAGGTTAAACTGGGGCAGAGAGTCCAGTTTACCGTTGACTCGTACCCCGATGAGAAGTTTGAGGGCCTTGTGTCGCAGGTAAGGCTTAAGCCGGTAACGACAAACAATGTGGTAACCTATGTGGTGATTTTCAGCGCGCCCAATCCCGAAAAGAAGCTTATGCCGGGTATGACGGCAAGCGCCACCATTTTCATAGAAGAGAAGCTGAATACCCTTGTCCTCTCGGGCAAGGCAGTACGCTTCACTCCCGATTCGGAATACCTGATGAATATGATGAAGGAAGCCATGAAGAACGGTCCCGTTGAAGGAATGCCTGAAGGGATTGACCCTTCAGCCATGAACATACCCGCAGCTTCTGCCGGAATGACCGCAGGCTCAGTGCCTGAAGGCATGCCTCAGCCCGGAACATTCCCGGAGCTTCCTGAAGGAGTAAGGACCGTGTGGGAGAAGAATGCAGATAACAGTCTGAGACCCGTGATGATACAACTGGGTATCCAGAACGGTTCGAGTGTTGAGGTCCTTTCAGGTCTGAATGAAGGCGACGAGGTGGTTGTGGCTATGAGCGATCCGCTGAAGAAATCAGCCACTAACAGGGCAGGTGGTCCGCCAATGCCTTTCTAGGCAGGCTGACGGGAGAATACCATTAAATCAGAATGTCATGGATAACGTCATAATTGAAATAAAAAAGCTAAGGAAAGATTATCATGTCGGCGAAGTAGTTGTGCATGCGCTGAGGGGAGTCGACCTGCAGATAAGGGAAGGAGAATTCGTCGCGATCATGGGAATGAGCGGATCGGGGAAATCGACCATGCTCAACATACTCGGATGCCTTGACCAGCCCACCGGAGGCGACTATTTTCTCGACGGGACAAATGTGAATTCAATGGACAGGGATGAGCTGGCCAGACTAAGGAACAGGAAACTGGGTTTCGTTTTCCAGGCATACAACCTTCTTCCCCGCACCACCGCCCTTGAAAACGTGGAGCTGCCGCTGTTCTACAATCCGAAAATGAGATCGAAGGAGCGCCTCGAAAGGGCAGTCAGTGCACTTGAAGCTGTCGGATTAAAGGATAGGATGGGGCACATGCCCAACCAGCTCTCCGGCGGTCAGCAGCAAAGAGTGGCAATAGCCCGGTCGCTGGTAAACGACCCGGTGCTGATCCTGGCCGATGAGCCTACAGGAAACCTCGATACCAGGACATCGGTGGAAATTATGGAGCTTTTCCAGTCGCTCAACGAAAAGGGAAGAACAATAGTCTTTGTTACTCATGAACCCGACATTGCAAGGTATGCAACCAGGAATGTTGTATTCAGGGACGGCAGGATACAGCGTGAAAACATGGTAACGGACCGGCTCTTTGCAACCGAGGTGCTTCTTACACTGCCGGTTGAAAATATTGAGGAGTTTGAAAACTGACAAAAGGAGCAGGCAATGAATATCAGTAATCTTTTGAAAATAGCAGTCCGGGCACTTATAAGAAACAAGCTCAGGGCAATCCTTACCATGCTGGGGATAATCATAGGTGTGGCATCTGTAATCGCCATGCTTGCAATAGGTGAGGGTTCCAAGAAGAATATCCGGGATCAGATGTCTTCCATGGGGACCAACCTTATTATGATCATGCCAAACATGCAGGCAAGGGGTGGTGTCAGCCTTGGGGCATCAAGCTCCATGGCCCTTAAAATGAGCGATGTGGAAACGCTTCGCAATGAAGCAGTGTATCTCTCTGAGGTCTCGCCCCAGGTCTCGGCCAGCGGACAGGTTATATACGGCAATCAGAACACCCAGACCACAGTTCACGGTGTGAGCGAAGAGTACCTCGACATCAGGAAACTTGAAATAGGAAGTGGAAGAATATTCACTACCGGAGAGGTGAGGGGGATGTCGAAAGTTTGCATACTGGGTACTACAGTGGTTGAGAACCTGTTTGGCGAGGGCGCCGATCCGGTCGGCGTCACCATAAGGATAAAAAACCTCCCCTTTGAGGTGATTGGAGTCCTCGGCGACAAGGGAGAAAGCGGTATGGGCCAGGATCAGGATGACCTTATACTGGCACCCTGGACGACAGTTCAGAGAAGACTTGCAGCTATCGATTACATAAACGGGATCTACGCTTCGGCCGTAAGCGAGGAGAAGAGCACCGCGGCGGCGGATGAGGTGACTGAGATACTCAGGAGGACACACAAGTTGAAAGAATCAGATGAAGATGACTTCAGGATCATGTCACAATCGGAACTACTGGAGACAGTCTCCTCGATCACCGATATCATGACCTACCTCCTTGGTGCAATCGCCGGTATCTCACTGCTTGTTGGCGGGATAGGGATAATGAACATCATGTTCGTTTCGGTAACTGAACGGACCAGGGAAATCGGGCTCAGAATGTCGATAGGGGGGAGGAGCCGCGACATCCTGAGGCAGTTTCTTGTTGAATCAATAATAATGAGTATATTGGGAGGAGCTCTCGGGGTGGTATTCGGGTATCTTATCGCAAAAGGAGCGGGAACACTCATGAACAGTCCGGCTGTCGTCACAACGCAGTCGGTTATACTGGCTTTCGCAGTATGTTTTGCCATCGGAGTGTTCTTTGGCTGGTACCCCGCCCGCAAGGCTGCAAACCTTAATCCTATTGATGCACTCAGGTATGAATGACCTCAAAATGAAACCGGGAATTTTCAGGACGAAGGGAATAAAGGTGCTGCTTCACGCTATCGTGTGGGCTATCTTTATAGGGTTGCCACTGTATTTTATTTCGCGCTGGCCCGTCGCAAAGGATTTCCTGTGGATCTACTATATCAATGCCCTTATCTGGGGCTCCATCTTTTACATCAATTACCTGTATCTTGTTCCTGAATTCTTCTTCAGGGAAAGAAGATTAAGATATTACCTGTACGCTGTCCTTTTGATACTTGGATTCTACTTTGTCTCGGACATTTCGAACAGAATGGTAATTAAGAACATACCATCGATAAGCCAGGAACGGCAAAGCGAAATGGAATCACGGCGACCTGGACCGCCCGTGGAACCGCCACCCGGAAGACCGTTCAGGGATCCTTTCAGAAGAATACATGTTGTCAACTACTTCCCGACGGCGCTATTCCTTACCTTCCTCTCACTTGGGCTGAAGGTGCTTGAGAGGCAATCGCAGATAGAGGAACTCAGCAGGGAGATAGAAAAGGAAAAACTCAATTCGGAACTTGCTTTCCTGAAGAACCAGATAAGCCCCCACTTCTTCTTCAACACGCTGAATAACATATATTCCCTCATCGGAATAAACCAGAACGATTCACAGGAGGCAGTGCTGAAACTGTCGAAACTGATGAGATACCTGATTTATGATTCGGAGAAGGGAAATACAATGCTCAGCCATGAGTTTGAGTTCATGAAGAATTATATCGATCTGATGAAGCTCAGGATGAGTGACAAGGTTACATTGAGTGTCAGTTTCCCTGAGCATTATGACGACAGGAACATACAGCCCCTGCTTTTCATCCCTTTCATAGAGAATGCATTCAAGCACGGAATAAGCTACCGAGAAAAGTCATTCATTGAAATTGAAATGAAAACGGAAGCCGGCTCCATAGCTTTCAAATGCTCCAATTCACTTCACAGGAAGACAGAAAAGGAAGCGGAAACCGAAACGGGAGGCATTGGGCTTGAGAACGTCAGGAAAAGACTGGACCTTCTCTTTCCAGGGCGCCATGAGCTCAGAATAAACAGCTCTGAAAACCGGTTTGATGTGTTTCTTGAAATAAAAACAGTCTGATGATCAGAACAATTGCCGTGGATGATGAGCCGCTGGCGCTTCAGCTGGTAACAGGGTATATCAGAAAAACTCCGGGACTTGAGCTGGCGGGCAGTTTTGACAATCCACAGGAGGCGCTGGAGTTCGTGATCAATGAAAAAGTTGATCTGATCTTTATAGATATCCAGATGCCCGACCTTACCGGAATAGAATTCACAAGGGCGCTTACAGGAGGTCCGAGGGTGGTCTTTACAACAGCCTATGAAAAATACGCACTGGAAGGCTTCAAACTCGATGTTGTTGATTATCTCCTTAAGCCGTTCAGCTATGAGGAATTTCTGAAGGCTGTCGGGAAAGCAGCACGACTTATCAGGGCTGAGCAGGGTGAACAGGAGAAGGTGGAATCAAACAGCGAGTTCCTGTTCCTGAAATCGGATTACAAGATAAGACGGATCAATTTCAACGACATTCTCTATATCGAAGGCCTCAAGGATTACGTGAAGGTATACACGGCAGGCGCAGCAAAACCGGTGCTCTCCCTGATAACAATGAAACTTCTTGAGTCCAAGCTTCCGCCGGCAAGGTTCATGAGGGTGCACAGGTCGTTCATTGTGAACCTCGGAAGGATAGAGACCATCGAAAGGAGCAGGATAGTCTTCGGAAAAACCTATATCCCGGTCAGCGAGCAATACAAGGATAAATTCCAGGAGTTTCTGGATAAGAATTTTTTGTGATCTCCGCTAGAATCCCTTTCACCACAGAAGGAACAGAGGGTCACAGAGATTAAATCATTCTCACAGTCTTTTTTATTTCATGTTCACTCTGTGCTTCTCTGTGTTCCCTGTGGTTAAAGGATTTCTTTTATCAGTTGACTCAGTTTTCCGTTTTAAGATGTATTGCAATCCCGTTATCCTGATCAGATACACCCGATGAAAGGTAAGATTGCCGGCAGTAAGACCGTCAATTCCTGCAAGAGAACCCAAACCAGAAAATCTGAAACGGAAAACCAGATCCGGTCTTCTGCCCTGTTTCACTTTATTTCTCAGCCATCCTCTTACATGTTCTCAACCCTGACAGGTTTAATTTATAAACATTTTAAATTATAAGTTCATCTCTTTATAAATTATGAGGGTAATAAACAAAAAATAGTATAAAAAATGATCTGAACCACTTAAAAAAAAGGGTGGGGAGTAAAAATAAAAGGTAAAAAGTGCGATTAACCCCTAAAAATATATATGTTTGTCCCGAAAAAATAGTTTTTAATTTGAATCTTGACAATTATGAAACTGATCTGGAAAAGAATCCTGTTTACCTGTTTGTTTCTGGGCTCAGGTATTGCAGGTTTGTATGCTTCGGACGGAGGAGAGATTGATTCTGGGGCTACGGCCTGGATGCTCACCTCTACGACTCTTGTTCTGCTCATGATTCCCGGTCTGGCAATGTTTTATGGCGGTCTGGCAAGGACAAAGAACGTTTTAGGGACAATCATGCACAGTTTTGCGGCAATGGGAATTATCAGTATCCTTTGGGTGGTCGCAGGATACAGTATGAGTTTCGGAAGAAGTGTTTTGGGAGGCTTTTTCGGATGGAGCCCCGAATACTTTTTCCTTAAAGGGATTGACAACAACATCCTTGAGGCTAAAGTGCCGGAATATGTTTTTTCAATGTTCCAGGGCAAGTTTGCAATAATAACCCCTGCCCTTATTGCCGGGGCCTTTGCTGAAAGGGTCAACTTCAAAGCTTACTGTATTTTCATCGCGCTGTGGAGCATTATCGTATACAATCCTCTATGTCATTGGGTTTGGGCATCCGACGGATTCCTGTATAACCTTGGTGCAAGGGGAGCGATTGACTTTGCCGGAGGCACCGTCGTTCACATCTCAGCCGGATTCAGCGGTCTTGTGGCAGCGTTGTTCGTCGGCTCAAGACGAGGTTATCCCTATCAGGTGATACGTCCAAATAACCTTGTCCTGACAATGCTTGGAGCAGGGATGCTTTGGGTGGGGTGGTTCGGCTTCAATGCCGGAAGCAGTATTTCGAGCGGTCTCAGTACTGCCCAGGCTCTTACAGCAACACAAATTGCAGCAGCAGCAGGAGCGCTTACATGGATCATAATCGAAGGATTCCACCAGGGTAAGTCGACTGCACTGGGATTTGCGAGCGGCATCCTCGCCGGACTTGTCGCTGTCACTCCGGCAGCGGGAGTGGTGCAGCCCTATGGCGCAATGATACTTGGAATACTAGCTTCTCTTATTTGCTATAAAGCCATCCAGCTTAAAAATAGACTGGGCTATGACGACAGCCTCGACGCCTTCGGCATCCATGGAGTGGGAGGGGTAGTTGGAGCAATTTTCCTGTCATTCTTTATCCGCCCATCCTGGATGAAAGATGCTGCGGCCGCCGCATCCGGCGGTTCATGGACTGTCTGGAATCAGCTAGGCGTTCAGGCTCTGGCTGTGACGATAGCGATTCTTTATGCAATGGCAATGACCTTTTTGATAATCTGGACCTTGAACAAATTCATAAGGTTCAGGGCCACTGAGGATGAGGAGATGGCAGGCCTCGACAGATCTTACCATGGAGAAAGAGGCTACGGTATGCTGAACCCAAGCTGATAATCTGGTCCAAAAATCATAAATATGAAACTGATAACGGCAATAATACGAGAAGTGCAGCTGGATAAGGTCCGCGAAGCGCTTATTGAGGCTGAAATAACAAGGATCACAGTGAGCCGGGTCTCCGGTAACGGCCGGCAAAGAATCGAGGAAATGTACAGGGGGCAAAGAATAATCCCCGATCTTATTCCTAAGATAAGAATCGAGATAGCAGTCAACGAGGCTTTTGTTGACATCACCGTTGACACAATCCTCAAAGCGGCAAAGACCAATGGACCCCAGGGACAACTGGGCGACGGAAAAATATTTATCTCCCCTCTGGAGGAATGCATCAGGATCAGGACCGGAGAAAGGGGTGGTTCCGCTATCTGAAAAAAGTAACCCGAAATAATCCGGTTACTGAAGGGAAAAAAACAAAGGGGTGTTGCATACAACACCCCTTCAGAATAATTAATGATGTTGTTTAGTTCAGGAACAGGTTGATGTCATCCTCAACGGTACCGATACCGGCGATCCCGAATTTCTCAACGAGGACTTTTGCAACGTTGGGAGAAAGGAACCCCGGAAGTGTGGGACCGAGATGTATGTTCTTCACTCCAAGATAAAGGAGCGCAAGCAGAACGATCACTGCCTTCTGTTCATACCACGCAATGTTGAATGCGATAGGCAGTTCGTTGATGTCTTTCAGATTGAACACTTCCTTGAGTTTAAGGGCGATCACTGCCAGCGAGTATGAGTCGTTGCACTGTCCTGCATCCAGGACTCTGGGTATGCCTCCTATGTCTCCAAGCGGAAGCTTGTTGTAACGGTATTTTGCACAGCCTGCCGTAAGAATAACCGTGTCCTTGGGAAGAGCCTCGGCGAATTCGGTGTAATAGCTGCGCTGCTTGAATCTTCCGTCGCATCCGGCCATCACGAAGAACTTTTTAATTGCTCCTGTTTTCACTGCATCAACAACCTTATCGGCAAGGGCAATGACCTGATTGTGTGCAAAGCCTCCAACGATCTCGCCTTTTTCAATTTCAACGGGGGGCTGGCAAAGCTTTGCATGCTCAATTATCTCCGAAAAATCCTTCCTGCCTCCTGCAGGCCTTTCTCCTATGTGCCTGAATCCCGTGAATCCGGCTGCTCCGGTGGTATAGACCTTGTCGGTATATGAAGCACCTGCTTTCGGGGGAACAATGCAGTTTGTGGTGAAAAGGATAGGCCCGTTGAAGGTCTCGAACTCCTCCTTCTGCTGCCACCATGAGCTTCCGTAGTTACCCACGAAATGCTTGTATTTCTTGAATGCAGGATAATAGTTGGCAGGGAGCATCTCACTGTGGGTGTAGACATCGACTCCCGTTCCTTCGGTCTGAACCAGAAGATCTTCCATATCCCTGAGGTCGTGTCCGCTAATAAGGATGCCCGGATTGTTCCTTACGCCGATATTCACCTTGGTTATCTCAGGATTGCCGTAAGTGGTGGTATTGGCCTTGTCGAGAAGAGCCATTGCACTTACTCCGAATTTTCCTGTCTCCATAACCAGGGCGACAAGCTCGTCAGCGCTTAAGCTGTCGTTGGTGGTTGCAACAAGAGCTTCCTCAATGAATTTGTAGATCGACTTGTCTTCAAAACCCAGGTTAAAGGCATGCTCGGTGTATGCTGCCATACCCTTCAGGCCGTAGATGACCATTTCCCTGAGCGATCTTACATCCTCATTTCCGGTCGAAAGAACACCGATCGACTTGTTTTTGGATTCGAACTCCTCAGCATTGTGACCCGTCCAGGTTGCCGATTCATGAACGCTGGCGGGCACTTTGCCGCCTGCTTTCAGATAAAGCTCCTTAAGCTCATCCCTGAGCTTAAGTCCTTCCCTTACCCTTGTAACGAACCTCTCATAATCGAAGTTTGCATTTGTGATGGTCATGAACAGACTGTCAACAATGAACTTTCCGGATTCGTCACTTTCAATGCCGAGTTCCCTCAGCTTAATAGCATAAAAGGAAATTCCCTTTGTTACAAAAACCAGAAGATCCTGCATATTGGCAACATCTTCCTTCTTGCCGCAAACACCGGCAATAGTGCAGCCTGTTCCTTTTGCAGTCTCCTGACACTGGTAGCAAAACATACTCATGATTTGAATTATTTTGGTTAATAAATATTACTTCGTTGTCCCAAACAATCGTTCCCCGTCCTACGCGGAGTAAATTACTGCAAAAAAACCAATTTTCCCACCAAGTGATTGTAACAAATGTTACAATCGGAACCATTTATGCAAAAAAATAATTATTTTGTAGTCGAAAAGGACAAATGCGGTTTTTTTGTCAGCATCATATTCTGTTGGATCAGGAACGCAGGGAGGAGAATTATGCTTGAAGGATGAATATTACCCTCGAAAACATACTGCTGATAGGGTCACTTTTGCTGGGAATAAGCGTTCTTGCAGGAAAAACATCATTCCGGCTTGGAGTGCCGACACTCATCCTGTTCGTTTTTGTTGGTATGCTTGCTGGTTCGGAGGGGATAGGAAAAATTAATTTCAATGATCCTGACATTGCAAGGTTCGTGGGAATTGTGGCACTCAACTTCATCCTTTTCTCCGGCGGTCTTGAGACACGCTGGGAAGTTATCAAACCTGTTTTCTGGCACGGCCTTACACTCTCAACAGCAGGAGTGTTGATCACCGCGGCGGCTGTCGGAGTGTTTGTCTGGGCGATAACCGATTTCAGTATTTATGAGGGATTTCTTCTGGGTGCAATAGTCTCTTCGACAGACGCTGCCGCAGTATTTTCCATACTGAGATCGCGGCAGCTCGGGTTAAAGAAGAACATACGATCGCTCCTCGAGCTTGAGAGCGGCAGCAACGACCCTATGGCCTATTTCCTTACTGTGGCAGTTATGGGTATAATTCTCTCGGAGCACAGCTCAATTATTGATATTGTCCCCTTATTCATACGCCAGGTTGTTATTGGTGTCGCAACAGGATTCCTTTTCGGGAAGATAGGCAAGGAAATCATAAACCGTATTGAACTGGACTATGCCGGACTGTACCCGGTCCTGGTAATGGCACTGATGTTCTTTACCTATTCTCTTACCGACTTTCTCGGAGGCAATGGCTTCCTTGCAATATACCTCCAGGCTGTTTATCTTGGTAATCAGTATCTTATTCATAAAAAAACGATTCTGCAAGTCTTTGATGGTTTTGCATGGCTGATGCAGATCGTTCTCTTCCTCACGCTTGGTATGCTCGTTTTTCCGAGTCATATCGTCCCTGTTCTGGGCATAGGTCTTCTTGTATCGGCTTTTCTAATGTTTATTGCAAGGCCCCTGAGCGTCTTTCTGTGCCTTATACCCTACAGGCTTAAACTCCGTACAATTACTTTCGTCTCCTGGGTCGGTCTGAGAGGGGCGGTACCGATAGTTTTTGCCACTTTCCCACTGCTTGCCGGACTCGAAAAGTCGCAGATGATATTCAACATTGTCTTTTTTATCTCTCTTACCTCTGTGCTTTTGCAGGGAACATTCCTGGGATGGGTGGCAAAGCTCCTTCATGTTTCTGTTCCGGAGAAGGCAAAGCAAAGGACCCCTCCCGACATAGAACTTTCGGATACGATCAAGACCGAACTGACAGAAATTGTCATTGACGATACGAGCAGGGCGACCGGGAAACGTATCCTCGACCTGGGATTTCCCCGTGCAGCACTTATCGCACTTATCAAGCGGAAGGGCAGCTTCGTTACTCCCAACGGATCAACAGTTATAGAACCCGGCGATGTCCTTGTGATTGTCGCCGAAAATGCCGAGAGCCTGCGCATGGCCCATGAGGTTCTTGGTCCCCGGGAGGCCTCCGAAACAGGCTGAAATAACCATCCTCGATAGGAATGGCCATGCCTGTTCTCTGTTCATCATTGAACCCATTTCATTCTTCCTGCCGGTTTAAAGGCATAAGTAATAATCATGGCTTCTTCTTAATCTTTTACCTGCGTCCTGTTGTCCTTGTCTTCCTTTTTATTATATTTGGTACTGTTTCGCTGTACGTGCAAATATTAAGAATATGTTGGTAAGGACATTTGCCAGTGCTGTTGCCGGTATTGATGCCGTCACTGTCACTATTGAAGTAAACGTTTCGCAGGGGATACGTTTTTTTCTTGTGGGTCTTCCTGATGTCGCTGTAAAGGAGAGCCAGCAAAGGATAGAATCTGCAATACGAACCCTCGGGTACCACTGGCCCGGCCGCCAGGTTGTCGTTAACATGGCCCCGGCCGACATCCGCAAGGAGGGCTCAGCATACGACCTTCCCCTTGCTGCAGGAATCCTCGCAGCCGACGGGAAAATATCGGGAAAGGACCTCGAATCGTTTGTCTTAATGGGAGAATTGTCTCTCGACGGCACCCTTCAGCCGGTGAGGGGAGTGCTCCCTATAGCCCTCAGGGCCAGGGAGGAAGGATTCAAGGGCGTAATACTTCCTTCAAAGAACGCGAGGGAAGCTGCAGTGGTTAACGGTCTTGAGGTCTTCGGCCTTGAAAAACTGGCCGACGTAATCGATTTGTTCAACCGCACAAGGAAATTTGAACCGGTAAGGATCGATCTCAACGAAATTTTTAACGGAGAGGCAAACAGATACGATGTCGATTTCTCCGACGTCAAAGGTCAGGAAAATGTCAAACGGGCTCTCGAAGTGGCGGCGGCCGGACACCATAATCTGCTGATGATAGGCCCGCCCGGTTCGGGTAAGACAATGCTCGCGAAACGCCTCGCGACAATAATGCCGCCTCTTACCCTCGAAGAGGCACTCGAGACGACAAAGATACATTCTGTAGCCGGCAAGATAGATGATCATACCGCACTTATGACCCGCAGACCATTCCGCTCACCCCATCATACCATTTCTGATGTCGCCCTTGTTGGCGGAGGAACTTTCCCTCAGCCGGGCGAGATATCACTTGCCCATAACGGAGTCCTTTTCCTCGACGAACTGCCCGAATTCAAAAGAAGCGTACTCGAGGTGATGCGCCAACCCCTCGAAGACAGGATCATAACGATATCCAGGGCAAAATCGACATGCGACTACCCGGCAAGTTTCATGCTGATAGCATCCATGAACCCATGCCCCTGCGGATTTCATAACCACCCCGACAAGGATTGCGTGTGCTCCCCCGGAATGGTTCAGAAATATCTTAACCGTATCTCAGGCCCCCTGCTCGACAGAATCGATATCCATATAGAGGTTGTCCCCGTAAAATATGAGAAGCTTGCAGATCAGGCAAAAGCCGACAGATCAGAGAACGTCAGGGAAAGGATAATAAAGGCGAGGAATATCCAGGCAAATAGATTCGCTCATGTAAAAGGCGTCTACTCAAATTCGCAGATGACAGCCTCGATGCAGAGAAGGTACTGCCAGCTCGACGAAACCGGAGGAAAACTTCTTAGGACGGCAATGGAACTCCGGGGACTGTCTGCAAGGGCTTACGACAGGATCCTGAAGGTGGCGAGAACGATCGCAGATCTCGATGAGTCTGATAATATAATGGCTGAACACATCTCCGAAGCAATAAACTACAGGAACCTCGACAGGGAAGGATGGGCCGGATAGGCCATAAGTGATCATTCTTCAAGAAGAAGGGCCGCGGCACCTATAAGACCAGCATCAGCCTCCGCTTCCGACTTCACTATCGCAATAGGATCAAAGATCATATCCCTCGCAAGCTCATAGAACTTACTCCTGATCCTGTCAAAATAGTAGTCACCAAGATTCATAAGCCCGCCTCCGAGTATAATCACCGGAGGATTGAATACCTGAAAGATATTGTAAATGCCTATGCCGATATAGTCGGCACACTCACGTACAATCGACTTCGACACCGGATCATCAATCTTCAGCCCCTCCCGGATAAGCTTTCCATTCACCTTTGAATAGTCAAAACCAGCCTCCAGGGGCAACTTGGTCCCAACCCCTTCCTCTATTTTTTTCCTGAAGCGGTGGGGCAGGGATAAGCCGCAGGCAATACCCATCAGGCAGCCCCTGTTGCCGCACGTACATGTAAACTCGCTGTTGAGATCCACAATTGTGTGCCCGAATTCACCGGCAGTTCCCGTATGTCCACGGTATACACGGCCGTTAAGTATTATGCCGGCACCAATACCCGTACTGATTGTAAGGAAGATGAGATCATCGTAACCCCGGCCCGCCCCGAACCTGTACTCACAGTAAGCCTGGGCATTGGCATCGTTGTCGAGCCTTACCGGAACCCCAAACCCGGCGGCAACGGAATCGCGGAGAGGGAAATTCTTGAAGCCCCTGAGGTTCGACGTCGTAATTGTATAACCGTCGCGATACCGTACATGCCCGGGAAAGCCTATTCCTATCCCTTCAAGGTCATTCTCGGCGAGACCATTCTTCCGGAGGATCTGCTTTATGAGCTCTGTTATATAATTAACAATCTCTGTCTCGCTTCTTCCGGAATGATCATATACAACAGTCTTGTCAAGGATTCTCCCATCGGGGTAAACCAGACCGGCCGATAACTTGGTGCCTCCGAGATCGACACCGCAAAGGATTTTATCCATAGTCTTTTCTATAATGTCTGTTCAGTGCGTGCAATGATGTCGTCCTGGGTGTCGGGCGACAGTGTTGTGAAAAAAGCCGAATAACCTGCAACTCTTACAACAAGATCCCTGTAGTTCTCAGGGTTCTTTTTTGCTGCCAGAAGGGTCTCGCGCGAGACAATGTTATACTGCACATGCCATCCTTTAAGGGTTGCGAAGAAAGTTTGGAGTATGGAGATAAGCTTCTCCCTCTGGGTTTCGTTCGACAGTGCCGAGGGAGAAAGTTTCTGGTTCAGAAGAACCCCTCCTGTTATTTTGCCGGTGGGAAGTTTTGATACCGACTTGAAAACCGCCGTGGGACCCATGATATCGGTGCCCGACGTCGGAGAACATCCTTCGGCAAGCGGAGTAAAGGCTTTTCTCCCGTCGGGTGTTGCAGGAACGACAGCACCCGAGGGTACATTCGAAGAGATGCTTGAAGTTCCGGCATAATAAGCACAACCGACGGGACCTCTTCCGAAACGCGTAGTTCTATAGGCCGGAAGTTCCTCTATATAACAGTTATATGCTTCAACCAGGAGCTTGTCAACATAATCATCATCATTCCCGTACTTGGGAGCGTAGTTTAGCAGGATCTGTCTTATCCTCTCGCCCTCCTTGCCTTCAAAGTTGTTCCTCAGATTCTTTTCCAGAAGCTCCCTGTCAATAAGTTTTTCCTCGAAAACGAGCTTTTTTATTGCCGCGAGCGAATTCCCAAGGTTGGCAATTCCTACCTGAAGGCCCGAGATAAAATCGTAAACCGAGCCCCCCTCCTTGATGGTCTTTCCTCTTTCTATGCAGTCGTCAACGAAGGCTGAACACAGAATGTCGGGTACCAGCTCCTCAAGTGCATGGTCGACAGCGGTGTCGATCTCTATGGAAGCCCGTGTATATAAGCTGACCTGATGCTTCCAGGCCTTCATCAGGTCGTCAAAGGTGCTGAATTCGCTGAAGCTGCCCGTTCCGTCAAAGAACTTAAGGCCCGACATAGTGTCAAGTCCGTCGTTCATGGCTGCAAGAAAAACCCTCATGAAATTCAGAAAACTCATTCCCGTACATCTGTATCCCCATTTCCCCGGAACAGCAATCTCAATGCAGCCTATTGCAGAGTAATTATATGCATCTTCCCTGCTTACCCCAAGTTCAATAAGCGAGGGTATCACAATCTCGTCATTGTTGAAGGCGGGCATGCCGAAGCCCTTTCCAATAACGTTGATGCATTCCTCAAGGAAGCGGTGGTCGATGTTCTTATGATACCTTACAGAGAGGTTTGGCTGTGTGAGTTTCATGCGGCCTACTGAACCGAGGATAAGAAAACTCAGAGGGTTCACGGCATCCTGCCCCGAAACGGTCTGACCACCGATTGTGACATTCTGGTATAGAGGACCCCCGGCCGAGTACCTGGTATGTGACCACGACCTTATCTTATTTACCGAAAGCAGTTTAAGCCAGGTGTTCTCCAGAAGCTCGAGGACGAATTCATCACTTATAAGACCTGCCTCACGGTCCTTTTTGTAAAATGGGTACAGGTACTGATCCAGTCTGCCCAGAGAGACTGAGTGTCCGTTGCTCTCGATCTGCAGTATAAGCTGAACGAACCATGTAAGCTGGAGCGCTTCATAAAATCCCGCTGGTGGTCCGGCGGCAATGTTCCTGCAGTTTTTCGCGATGACGATAAGTTCATTTTTTCTTTCCAGATCGGTTTCTCCGGCGGCGAGCCCGCCGGCAAGCGACTCGAATCTTTGAATGAAATTTATGAAAGCTGAAAGAGATATTTCAAGGGCTTTGTAAAAACTGAGCTTTTTTTCACGTTCGGGATCCCCCTGATCGATAGCCTTTCTGGCAATGTCTGTTTCTTTAAGGAAGCCCGTCAGGCCTATCCTCAGGATCTTTTCCAGGTTAACGGCAATATGCGCATCTCCGGATGTCAGATTGCCCTCGGCCCTGATTATCCCCGAATCATGAATATCCCTGTTGAGCGGCGACATAATGGAATGTCCTCTTTCGATAAGCGTCTTTCCTTCCCAGTACCTGCACAGCTCCCTTAACTCGCTTTTCTGATTTTCGGTAACATAAAATGCATCTCCCGGACGCTTGTCGAATTCATCCAGCTCCTTTAAGATCCATGATGTCACATACTCAGGGAATATAGGTGCAGCCCGAACGGCTGACGACTGATTCCCGACAATGAGTTCTCCTTCATCAATGAAAACCGTCATGCTGCTGAGCGTCTTCTCAAGGGCCAGGGCTCGTCTCAGGATTACAGGCAATTCTTCATTTTCGCGGTAAGCTTCAGTATAAAATTTTGCCCTTTCGGTGCAAACCGTTGATTTTGCTGAAATGATCTTTTCCCTCATCCGGGCTATCCGCTGCGTCAGGGGAATGGTTGCTGTATCGTATGTCATGTCAGTTAAGTATTTTGGCTTTCAGTCCTTTTTGTTCAGCATACTGAACAAAAGGCAGGAGATCTTTTTTGTCAATATCTTTTTGATTCTCGAAAATATATGGCTTGTCCAGCATAAGGTACTTCTCCCTTGCGAGTGAGTGAAAGGGGATGAAATTTATTTCCGATACATTCGCCAGTCCCGAAGCAAAATCTATTATTCCCTGCATCTCCGTTACCGAGAAATTAAAATCAGGAATTACAGGAACCCTCACCACTATACAGCAACCCATTGCGTCGAGCTTCCTGAAGTTCGCTGACACGAGCTCAGCATCTCCTCCTGTGAAGGCGGAGAGTTTTACAGGATCGGTATGTTTAAGATCAGCAAGGAACACGTCAACCAGCTCCGTGTAGCTTTCAATAACCTCCCATGGTATATTCAGTGATGTCTCAGCAGAAATATGAATACCCCTTTCCCTGATCAGCCTGAGAAGGCCCTTAAGTTCCGGGTCCTGTGCAAAGGGCTCGCCTCCGGTAATCGTGACTCCTCCGCCACTCATTTCGTAAAAGGGAATATCCTTTTCAATTTCTGCCATTATCTCCTCTGTGCTCATGGCCTTTCCTGCTATAACAAGAGCCTTCGACGGGCAGATATCCCTTAGCTTTTCATAACTGACAATATTATCCCTGTCGATAAGGAGTTTCCCATCGCTTACGTAGATGTATCCTTCGCCGGAGGAAATGCAGTCCCCGAAGGAATGACAGGCCCTTTCATCGAACATCAGGGAGGGGAAAGGGTCAATGCTCTCCGGATTATTGCACCACTGGCAGTGAAGGGGACATCCCTTGAAAAAAATATTTGTCCTTACTCCCTTCCCGTCGTGAAGAGAATATCTCTGTATGTTAAAAACTGTCAGCATACCTTTAAAAAGCTGAAAATAATGATCATTGTATACAATTGCAAATCTGATTTACGGCATTCTAATGTAGGCAATAAACTAAAAAGTATGACGTTTATTTAGCAATGATTACAAAGGCATACCATTTTTCTGGTTTTATTGCATGGATATAATTAAGAGGGTTCAGGACAAAGTAGCTCAGAGAGGGCTACTGTTTGCATTCAGGGGTGATGTTAACGACAAAAACTCACTGTCGTTGCTTACCCTTCTTGAGAATGAAATGAAGGAGGACGCCTTCAGTTTTACCGGAAGAAAACGTCTGTTCATGTATGTCCTTGAAAATCTCCAGAACATCGTAAAACACGGTGAACATAAAAAAGATGGTCACATGTCGCTGGTTACCTATTCCAAAACCGATGACGGTTACAGGATAGTGACAGGAAACCTGATTGCAGCAGCCCAGGTTGATTCGCTCGACAGAAAGCTTAGAAAGGTTACAAGTCTTGATGCAGAAGGGATTAAGGCTCTGTACAAGCAGATCCTCAGAACCTCGGAATTCAGTGAAAAGGGAGGGGCCGGCCTGGGGCTTATAGAGATGGCCGCTAAAACAGGTAATAAGCTTGAATATGGTTTTGAACCGGTTGAAAATGATTATTCCTATTTTGTTATCGGTAAAACTGTTGATTCAACGGGAACAGGAATCTATAACGGTAACAGGGAAACAGTTTTCAACACGGCTTCTGTAATGGACCTCGAAAATGTAATGGCCGAAAACAGGATCTACATGATCTGGTCGGGTCACCTTACACCGGGTATAGGGGAGGAAGTCCTCTCCATAACCGAATCGAGGCTTACTGAAGAAGATATGGGAAGCAGGTTCAGGCGAAGGGTTTTCAACATTATGGTAGAGACCCTTGAGAACATGTCAAAATACAATCCCGGGCGCGAAGCTGAGAAGGAATACGGGATGCCGGCTGCCATTGTCAGGATCGATGAGGGCGCGGTGATACTTACGACTGGTAACCTTATGAATAACAATAACGTCGGGGTCCTAAAAAGTATCCTCGATTCTGTCAACAATTCAGTAAGGGAGGACCTTAAAAAACTCTTCTACTCATCACTGTCGCGACAGAGTATAGAAAATGACAGCACAGGTAACATGGGACTTATAAATATTGCCCTGAAATCGGGAAGCAGGCTTCAGTACGATTTCCGGCTGGTGAATGAGCTGTACACGTATTTTACCATGACCGTAAGGGTCGACAAGGAAGAGGGCTGACCCCTCAGAATTCCATAAGATCAAGTAAGCTTCCATCCCACACGGCGTAGCTTCCCCTGCTTATCCAGTCTCCGAGGAACAATATTTCCGAACCTCCGTTGAGAGCGTATTTCATGGCCAGATGACGGTGGCCGTAAATGAAGAAATCGATCTTGCTTTCGTTCATTACTTCTTTTGAATACCTTATAAGGTCTTCCTTCTCCTCACCAAGAAATTCCAGCTTTTCCCCTTTACCCAGTCTTGAATTCAGCGACCATGCATGACCAATTGCAATACCGATGCGCGGATGAATAATTGAGTAAAGAAACCTGAGGGGTCTGTTCCTGAAGATTGCCAGCAATGTCCTGTAAAGCCTGCTCTCCGATCCGAGACCTTCACCATGTGCGAGATGAAATTTTCTGCCGTCAAAGTCGAAGGTCTCCGGAGCAGAATGGACTATGATCCCACACTCCCCCGGAAGATAATCGGTGATCCACATATCGTGGTTCCCCGTGAAGAAATGGACAGGTATTCCTGAATCGGTGATTGATGATACCGTCCCCAGGAATCTTGTAAAACCTCTGGGGACAACAAGCTTATACTCCCACCAGAAGTCGAAGATATCTCCCAGAAGAAAAATAGCCCTTGCTTCCGGAGCAACGGTATTCAGCCATTGCACAGCCTTTCTTTCCCTTTCAGCCGGATCACTCCCGGCCTTTAAACCCAGATGAAAGTCGGATGCAAAAAATATTTTACCTTTTTCCTTCACCACAGAAGCTTAATTGTTAAAGAGCTGATTGAGTTTGATCTGAAGCGACCTTCCGTGAAGATCAGTTCCGATGATGGTGCCATCCCTGCCATAGAGATAACTGGCAGGCAAGGCCTTTACGTTATAGAGGATTGCATTTTTCGGATTGGAAGGATCGTCTTCCCTTGTGCTTATCCACGGCAGCTCGTCAAATCTGACCTGTCTTTTCCATTTTTCCTCATCCTCGTCAAGATTTATCTGGTAAATCTCGAAGCCTTTCCTGTTGTAAGTTTTATAGAACTCTTTCAGTTGAAGGTTCTCGGCTATGCACTCAGGCGAATCGACACTCCAGAAGGTAAGGAGAACAACCTTGCCCCTGAGTGAAGAAAGGGCGATCCTTTTCCCGTTTATGTCGGTAAGCTCCGGATCGAGCCTTATCTCCGGGGAATTATTAGCCATATTCTGAAGCTGCCTTGTATTGAATTCGCCCATCTCCCTTTTCACATCTTCAGAAAGGGCAATAACATTCCTTGACCTGGGATAATACTTGCCCAGCGAATCGGAAACTATCTTCATGTACTGGAGGTCGCGGGGATCATAAAGTACATAGGCATTATCATCTATTCTCTGGTACAGGGCCTTCAGTGATGCAAGGGAGGTAGTGTTGCCTATAATGAACTCGATAGTTTTTTTTCGTATGTCGGATACAGTGTTGTTGAATTCCTGTTCAAGAAGAGCTCCTTTCTCTTCGAAATCCGGCTCTGCAGAAGCTGCTTCATACAGTGTTCGCAGAGAATCAAGCCTGCTTTTTGTCCTTGCCAGCCTGAGATCAAGCATCCTTACCTTTTCTGAACCTTCCGATCCCGTAATGGTGTAGTCGCCTGAAAGATTGGCTCCGTTAATCTTCATCCCGATTTTTTCACCAGGTTCAGCCAGAAGAGTGAGAAAAGAAGTCTCGGAATACCCGAGCTGGTAAAAATCAGGAGCCGTTGCCTTTACTTTGAATCTGAATTCTCCGCCACTGCCTGTTTTCGACGAATCAATCATAACAAGAGTGTTGACATCAACCTTTCGCAGATAAAGAGTCTTGTTGTCAGCATTGTCAATAACGCCTTTTATTGTAAACGATTCTGTATTCCGGCATCCGGCTATTATTATCAGGGGAAGCAGAAGAATTATTGATTTTTTCATCTTTGATATGGTAGATTAGAATTTTCCGGTTGGCAGTTTCACATCAGTCAAACAATTCGGCCAGCTTTCTCTGAAGGGCATCGCCCCTGAGGTTGGTTGCGATGATTCGGCCTTCCGGATCGAGCAGGTAGCTGGCAGGTATCGATTCAATGCCGTAGAGAGGAACAACAACCGAATTCCAGTATTTAATGTCGCTGACATGGATCCATTTTTCAAGGCGGTCGTCGGCTATGCCCTTTACCCAGGCTTCCCTGGTCTTGTCGAGCGAGACCTGATAGATCTCAAAACCCCTGTCGTGATATGCATTGTAAGCCCTTACCAGGCCGGGATTTTCTCTCCGGCACGGTGGACACCACGCTGCCCAGAAATCGAGAAGGACATATTTCCCCCGCGTGGAGGAGAGACGAATGGTGTCGCCTTCGGGTGTTGGCAGTGCAATGTCGGGGGCAATAGCACCAGCTTCGCCTTCCAGTGAACTGAGACGCTTGTTATCATGTACCGCTTTCATATCCTTTACCAGGTTATGCAGGGAAATGACAAGTCCGTTTTCAGGATATTTACTAAAAAGTGACGAATCAACTCTGGAGAAATAATCAAGATCATACTCCGGGTTTATAATTCCTGTTCCCGGCGAGATCTGGGAATTCAGTATTACAATTGTGGCAAGTGAGTTGATATTGTCGTCGATATATCTCTTTGTGAAGCTGTTAAGTTCTGAAAGATGGTCGTTGCCGGCATTTTCCAGAGAGTCGACAAGAGATGCAAAATCAGGCCGGCCGAGATTTCTGTCGTGAGTCTCACTGATATGCCTCAGCTTATGAATAGTACCCAGTACAACCCTGTTGTACCGCGACAATATTTCCGTCCCCTCAGAACCGGTCACAAGTAAAGGATAATTGAGCGAATCAAAGTGAGAAGTCAATTTTATTTTCTCTCCCGGCTCAATAAGCATTGTCAGAAAGTTATTTTGATTAATTTTGAGCAGATAGAAAGACGGGGATTTAACCTTCGTTCTGAACTCAAAACTGCCGTCCTCAGGGATCAACAGCGAGTCGACAGTTGTAAGATCATTGTCCGAAAGTTCCTGTAGAAACAGAAACACTCCGGGTCGTGGCTGTTCAAGAATACCGGTTATTTCCACTTTCTTTTTACCGCAGGCTGACAACAGCACTGAACAAATCAGGCATATTATTAGTTTTCTGATCATTGAAACAAAAATACTTTTTAAATAAGTCAATTATCGAGATGCAAAGTTATTCTTTTTTTGGTCTGGCAATGCCGGTCGGCGATTTTATACAAGGGTCACAACGCCCGGCAATGATTGATCAGTTTTCCGTTAACTTTCTTTCTTACGGCGTCTCATTCACTTGCAAGGTTTAATAAAAACAATTATATTGAAATGTTTTTAATTCCCGTTTTAAAGAAAACAATAGCATATGAGTTACATAAAGTTTGAAAAGGGACAGATAGTAAATCTGGAGTATTCCTTAAAAAGGGAAGTGTTAAGGACGAACAGGGCAGGTTCATACTCCTGCACCACAATCGTTGGATGCAATACAAGAAAATACCATGGACTTCTGATATGTCCGGTCGACGCTTTCGGTGGCGAAAGGCACGTCCTGCTTTCTTCTCTTGATGTAACAGTTGTCAACAACGACAGGAGCTTCAATGTCGGTATCAGAAAGTACAAAGGCGACTATTTCAGTCCGAAAGGACACAAGTACATTGAAGAACTCGAAATGGAGTCAATTCCTTCGAGGATCTACAGGGTTGGGGGAGTAAAGCTAAAGCATGAAAGACTTCTGGTTCACTACGAGGAACAGTACCTTGCCCGCTTTACAATCCTTGAGGCTTCCGAACCGATGAAACTCCAGATACGCCCCTATCTTGCTTTCAGGAACATCCATGAACTTACGCATGCTAACCTGGCAGCTAATACCAAGGTCGATTTTATTGAGAACGGGATCATTTCACAACTATATGAAGGATTCCCACCGCTTCACATGCAGTTCAGCACAAAGGCCGAATTCGTTCATGTACCCGACTGGTACCTCGGAGTGGAATATCCTGAGGAACAGAAAAGAGGATATGATTATTCGGAGGATCTTTTTACTCCGGGTTTCTTTGAAGTGGAAGCAAAAGAGGGCGATCAGATAGTATTCTCAGCTTCAACAAAAGAGGAGAAACCATCCGGTTTTAAAACCAAGTTCACAAAAACGGTTAACGGTAAAATACCAAGGAATTCGTTTATAAACTGCCTCAAAAATGCTTCACAGCAGTTTATTGAAAAAAGGGATGGCAAAACTTTGATTATAGCAGGATATCCGTGGTTCGGCTCCTGGGGAAGGGATACCTTCATTGCCCTTCCTGGGCTTGCCCTGGCACGCCCGAGCAGGAAACTGAAACTCTACAGGGAAGTGCTCGACACTCAGGTGGCGAAAATGAAGAACGGACTTTTCCCCAACATGGGAACAGAGGACAATCCTGCCTTCAACTCTATCGACGCACCTTTGTGGTTCTTCTGGGCCGTGCAGAATTATCTCGCCAACGGCGGGACAGATGCCTGGATAAGATACGGGGAGTCGATGAAGTCGGTGCTTGACGCCTTTAGGAAGGGAACATCCTTCAACATTGGAATGAGGGAGAACGGACTTATCTACGCCGCAGCACCCGGAAAATCCCTTACCTGGATGGACGCTGTTGTAAACGGGATTCCCGTTACCCAGAGAAAGGGATATGCTGTCGAGATAAACGCACTATGGTACAACGCCGTATGCTTCGCTCTCGACATGGCTGCACAGGTAAAAGACAGGAAATTCATTAAAGAATATGAGGATCTCCCTGAACTTATTAACAGCTCTTTCCACGAGCTCTTCTGCGACCACCAGAAAGGCTATCTTGCCGACTATGTAAATGACGAGGAGGGAAAAAACTATTTTGTCAGACCCAATATGCTCATCGCAGTTTCTTTGCCTTACTCCATGCTTTCAAAGGAACAAATGCAGCGTGTCCTTGAAATTGCTGACAAGGAGCTTGTAACACCACGGGGTTTAAGGACTCTCTCACCCGGACACCCGCTCTACAAGGGAACCTACGGTGGTAGCCAGGAAGAGAGGGATAACGCCTATCATAACGGAACAGTTTGGCCATGGCTTTACGGTCCTTTCTGCGAAGGGTGGCTCAAAGTATACGGGCAGCAGGGCGTGCAGAAGGTAAAAAGACTTATCTACGGACTGGAGGAGGTGATGAGTGAACACGGGGTGAGCACAATATCAGAGATTTACGACGGAGACCCGCCGCATGCCCCTAACGGAACTATTTCGCAGGCATGGAGTGTGGGTGAAGTACTGAGGATTATCGATATTCTTGATACAAAATTTTCTAATATCTAAACCGGTTGCGCTATGCGTGTACTAATGTTCGGTTGGGAGTTCCCGCCACATATCTCCGGCGGACTGGGTACGGCCAGTTTCGGTCTTACCAAAGGGATGTCAACACTCGAAGACCTTGAAGTCATTTTCGTTGTTCCCAAAGAATGGGGAGACGAAGACCAGACAAAGGTGCGGCTCATCGGGGCCAACAAAGTGCCCGTGGCATTCAAACAGGTACACTATAAAGGCTTTAAACGACCTATCGAGCAGATTGAAATATCCTCGAAAATTGTTCCTTATACTGACCCGGAACAGTACTATCAGAAGATCAATTCAGAAACATCCGGCTATAAACTGGTGGTACAGACAAACAATGAGGGAACAATCGATTTCTCAGGAAGATACGATACATCCCTCATGGACGAGATATACAAGTATTCCGTGGTGGCTGCCGTAATTGCCCAGGAAAACGATTTTGATATTATTCACGCTCACGACTGGCTCGCCTATCCTGCAGGGATAGCTGCAATGGAAGTTTCGGGAAAACCTCTTGTTATACATGTCCACGCTACCGATTTCGACCGCAGCGGGGGTAATGTGAACCCCGACGTTTACCGGATAGAGAAAATGGGCATGGATGCCGCTTCAAAAATAATAACGGTAAGTAACCTTACCCGCGATATCGTAATTAATAAATACAACATCGATCCCGATAAGGTTGAGACAGTATATAACGCAGTAGAACCCGTAAAACTCTCAGGCGATGCCGATGTCAACAAGGGTTTCGACGACAAGGTGGTTACCTTCCTCGGAAGAATAACAATGCAGAAAGGCCCTGAATACTTCATCGAAGCAGCAAACAAAGTCCTTAAAATGATGCCCAATGTAAGATTTGTTATGGCCGGTTCGGGCGACATGATGGAAAGAATGATGCGAAGGGCAGCAGCGCTCAATATTACCGACCGCTTTCACTTTACTGGCTTTCTGAAGGGAAAGGATGTGTTCAATATGCTTAGCATTAGCGATGTGTATATTATGCCATCAGTATCGGAACCATTCGGTATCTCCCCCCTCGAAGCAATGCAATCAAACGTTCCCGTTATAATAAGCAAGCAATCAGGCGTTTCGGAAATACTTACACACGCTGTCAAAACCGATTTCTGGGACATCGATGCCATGGCCGATGCCATTTACGCTATACTGAATTATCCTGCCCTGTCAAAAATGTTCATCAAAAACGGGAAAGAAGAGGTTGTAAGACTGAAATGGGATAATTCAGCACGACACGTGAGAGATATTTATTACAGAGTGATTTGGCAAAATAAAAACTAAATATGAGTCTAACAGGTAAAAAAGCTATTTGCTTTTATTTTCAGGTTCATCAGCCTTTCAGGCTAAAAAGATACAGGTTTTTCGATCTCGGCCACGACCATTATTACTATGATGACTTCACCAATGAGTCAATAATGCGAAAGGTGGCAGAGAAATGCTACCTCCCCGCCAACGAGATCCTTCTGGATCAGATTATAAAGAACAAGGGGAAGTTCAAAGTTACTTTCTCCCTTACAGGACTTGTAATAAAACAGTTCAGGCTTTATGCCCCCGAAGTGCTCGAGTCGTTCAGGAAACTCGCGGAAACCGGTATGGTTGAGTTTCTTGCTGAAACGGAATCCCATTCCCTCGCCTCGGTAAGATCACGTACAGAGTTTGAACGCCAGGTTGAGGTGCATAAGGCAATGATCCACGATCACCTCGGAGTGGAACCCACATCGTTCAGAAACACAGAACTTATCTATTCTGATCAGATAGGTTCGTGGGTGGCCGATATGGGCTTTAAAGCAATCCTTACGGAAGGAGCAAAACATGTTCTGGGATGGAAAAGCCCCAATTACCTCTATTGCAATTCCATAAACCCCCGGCTTAAGGTGTTGCTCCGGAATTTCGTTCTGAGCGACGACATTGCTTTCAGATTCTCCAACACCAACTGGAGCGAATGGCCACTTACTGCCGATAAGTATGCATCCTGGATAAATAAACTGACATCCAAAAGCGAACTTATCAACGTGTTTCTGGATTATGAGACTTTCGGTGAACATAACAGAAAGGAAACAGGAATATTTGACTTTCTGACTCATATGCCGGGTGCCATCCTTAAAAAGACACCCTACAAGTTCATGACACCTGCTGAAGTAGCTGATTACCTCCAGCCTGTTTCCGCGATAAACATACCCTCACCCATCTCCTGGGCCGACGAGGAAAGAGATATTACAGCCTGGTGCGGCAATGAACTGCAGTCAGCAGCACTCGACAAACTCTACAGCCTTTCCGAAAAGGTAAGAATATGCGACGATGCCCAGATCAAGAAAGATTGGGAATACCTGCAGGCAAGCGACCATTTCTACTACATGGCAACGAAATTCTTCTCGGACGGAGCCGTTCATGCCTATTTCAACCCGTACGACACACCCTATGACGCTTTCATGAACTATATGAACGTCCTCAGCGACTTTGAAATAAGACTTAAACGCTTTGTCCCCGACAGCCATGAGGTAAATGAAGTTTCGAAACTAAATAACCTGCTGAAGGAAAAGGAGTCTCTCATCGATCAGCTTACAGGTGAGCTGGACTCGCTGAGGAAAAATAGCAGGACAAAGAAAGCTGGAAAGGGAACCCTTACAAAACAACCATCCCTGGCAGGGAATATGCTTCTGTTAAGTTCATCTAAAACTAAAACAGCAAAAAAATCAAAAACTTCTGCCACAACCAAAACACGCAAAACAAAGTAAAAATCGCATAATTAATCTGAACCAACATATCTGATGATGAATATTGAACTAGTTTTTGAGACCAGTTGGGAGGTTTGCAACAAGGTCGGAGGAATTCATACTGTGATCTCAACAAAAGCACTGAACATTGTAAATGAGCTCGGCGACAATTATGTACTTATTGGTCCCGACGTGTGGAGAGAAGAAGTTACAAATCCTGAATTCATTCCCGACGAAAACCTGTTTGCTGAATGGAAAATGATTGCAGCAAATGAAGGACTGAAGGTTAAAACAGGAAGATGGAACATATCAGGAAAACCGATAGTCTTCCTTATAGATTTTACACCTTACTTTGGTCAGCAGAATGAGATCTTTGCCAGTTTCTGGGAAACCTATAAACTCGATAGTATTACAGGACAGTGGGACTATGTCGAACCGGCACTCTTCGGATATGCAGCCGGGAAAGTGATAGAAAGTTTCATTTCGTTCTACCGCGACCATAATAATATTGTAGCGCAGTTCCATGAATGGATGACAGGAACAGGAATTCTCTACCTCGAGAAATATGTTCCCTGGATAGCCACTTCGTTCACTACCCATGCCACGGTCCTCGGTAGATGTATCGCAGGAAACAACAGACCCCTGTACGGGAAAATGAAAGAGTATAACCCGGCTCAGATCTCCCGCGAATTTAACGTCGTGGCAAAACAGTCGCTCGAAAAACTGTCAGCTGCCGAAGCCGACGTCTTTACAACAGTAAGCGAGATAACCTCACGCGAATGCTCCCATTTCCTTGGGCAGGATGTCGATATTGTTACACCAAACGGTTTTGAGGATTCATTTGTCCCGGCAAACGATGTCTTCATGGAGAAAAGAGCTGCCGCGAGGGATAAACTCAAAAAGGTTGCTGAAGCAGTCCTCGGCTACAAGCTTTCTGACTCCTGCATGTTCATTGCCAACAGCGGAAGATACGAATACCGGAACAAAGGAGTTGATATATTTATTGATTCGCTAGGGAAACTCAACAAAAACGCAGATCTGGAAAAGGAATGCGTGGCATTCCTTCTGATGCCGGCATATCACAAGGGCCCACGCCAAGACCTTGCCGATATTCTTAACAATAATGGCCAGGTAAACGGAATCGACAAATACCTTACCCACTGCCTTCACTACCCGTCGTCGGATCCTGTCCTTCAGAACATAAAAAATAACGGGCTCACAAACAACCCTGACGATAAGGTGAAGATAATCTTCGCACCTTCTTACCTCAACGGTAATGACGGGATCTTTAACCTCTCATATTATGACCTGCTGATTGGTTTTGACCTTTCAGTCTTTCCATCATATTATGAACCCTGGGGCTATACCCCGCTTGAAAGCCTTATGTTCTCAATACCAACGGTGACAACATCTCTTTCAGGATTCGGATTGTGGGTGAAGGATTATTTCAGCGATCCGGGTAACGGGATAGCTATAATCGAAAGAACCGACGACAACCAGGAACAGGTTGTCGACGAAATGAAGGATTTCATAAGGAAGTTCATTGGACTTAGCGGAAAGGAGATAGATGAGGCGAGGAAGAAGGCACATGAGGTCTCAAGGATAGCAATGTGGGACAACCTGGTAAAACACTACTTTACCGCCTACGAAATAGCCCTTGAGAACAGTAAGGCAAGAAGGGATGAACCAAGGGAATTCGCCCAGTTTGTTGAAGCTCCTGATCTTAAAATAAGAAAACCGCACCAGATACCGGTTTGGAAGGATATCTACGTTCAGAGCGATGTTCCCGACAGACTTTCATCCCTGAAGGAAATCGCAAACAATCTCTGGTGGACCTGGCACTCCGAAGCAGAGGCACTTTTCAGAAGAATGGATCCCTCACTCTGGGAGGAAGTGTACCATAATCCGAAGCTGATGCTCGAGAAAATAGATTACAAACGGCTGCTGGTTCTTGAAGATGATGAGGAATTTGTAACGGATCTCGAAACGATCTACCGAGAGTTCAGAGCATACCTCGAAAGACCCTGGAACACTGAAATACCCTCTGTGGCATATTTCAGTATGGAGTTCGGAATCCACCCATGCCTTAAGATCTATTCCGGAGGCCTCGGAATACTTGCAGGCGACTACCTTAAAGAGGCAAGCGACTCCAACGTTCAGATAATAGGCGTCGGATTGCTGTACAGGTTCGGATATTTTAAACAGAAACTGGGACCCAAGGGGGAACAGCTTACCATCTATGAAGCCGAGGAATTTTCGAGGATTCCCATCGATCCGATTAAGGATTCCGAAGGAAAACACCTTACAGTCAGTATTGTATGGCCAGGCCGGAGCGTTAAGGTCCGGGTATGGGAAGCTAAAATAGGTAAGGTATCACTCTTCCTGCTCGATACCGATTTCGAGGATAACTCACCCGAAGACCGCTCAATTACACATTACCTCTACGGAGGTGACCATGAAAACCGCCTCAGGCAGGAACTTATCCTCGGTATTGGCGGTATAAGGGCCATCAACGCCATGGGACTGAAACCGGATCTTTATCACAGCAACGAGGGACATTCTGCATTTATCAGCCTTGAAAGACTAAGGAAACTTATTGAGGACCATCATCTTACCTTCGATCAGGCAGTTGAGGCCGTGAGGTCCTCAACCCTGTTCACTACCCATACACCGGTTCCTGCAGGCCACGACGCCTTTGAGGAAGATCTTCTCAGAAAGTATATCTCGCACTATCACTCAAGACTGAATATAAGCTGGGAAGACCTTATAGCTCTCGGACGATGCCCCGGGGAGGCTGACAGGCGTTTCAACATGAGCTACCTTGCTACTCATATGTCGCAGGAACTGAACGGAGTTAGCAAACTTCACGGACAGGTTACCCAGGGCCTCTTTAACAAGCTCTGGCCTGGTTACCTCAAAGAAGAACTCTACGTTGGCTATGTCACGAATGGAGTGCACCATCCGACATGGGTAGCTCCCGAATGGCAGGAAATCTACAAGGAAATTACAGGAACAATAAACTTCGACCAGACCGACAGAAGCCTTTGGGAGAAACTCTATAACATCGACGACAAGAGGGTATACGATGTCAAGATGTCGCTTAAGAAAAAGCTTTTCGTAAATATCAGAAAACGCCTGCAGACTGAAATGATCGATAAGCATGTGAGTCCGAGGACTCTCCTTAATATAAGCACCCATCTGAACGAAAAAGCTCTTACCATAGGATTTGCCAGAAGGTTTGCCACTTACAAGCGGGCATCCCTTCTTTTCAGGGATCTCGACAGGCTGGCGAAAATTGTCAATGACCCCGACAGGCCCGTTCAGTTTATTTTTGCAGGGAAAGCTCACCCTCACGACGGGGGAGGCCAGGATCTTATAAAAAGAGTCTTTGAGATTTCTCAGATGCCCAGGTTCGCTGGAAAGGTTATCTTCCTTGAGAACTACGATATCGAACTGGCAAAACATCTCGTAAGAGGCGTTGACATATGGCTCAATACACCAACCCGGCCTCTCGAAGCATCCGGGACAAGCGGTGAAAAGGCTGTTATGAACGGGACTCTTCACTTCAGTGTTCTCGATGGCTGGTGGGTTGAGGGATACCGGGCATTTGCAGGATGGGCCCTGCCCAAGAAAAGAACTTTCAATAATCAGGAACTGCAGGACGATGTCGATGCTGAAACTATCTACAACATGCTCGAATATGAGATAGCCCCGGCATTCTATTCATTCAACAGCGAAGGAGTACCTGTTGAATGGATCAGCCATATCAAAAACACCCTGGTTAAGATTGCTCCTGAGTTCACAATGAAGAGAATGCTCGACGACTATCTCAACAAGTATTATAAGAAACTCTGGTCGAGAAACAAATATATGACTGCCAACGAGTTTGAGAAGTCAAAAGAACTGGCTGCATGGAAAAACACCATGAAACAGGAATGGGACAACATAGAGGTGCTTAACTATAACTTTGAAAGACCTGCAGAAAGCCATTATCACTCCGGCCATGACTACCGTGCAGAGATTGCTCTCGATATCAAAAATATACCCAGGGATAATGTAGGGGTCGAATTCGTATTCACTTTCCTTAACAAGAACGGTGAGTATGAGTTCGTCGACAGCCAGGAATTCAAACTGATAAGCAGCAAAAACGGCAAGTGCCTTTACAGGGCTAACCTGGTTCCTGAAAAAGCCGGAACCTTCTTCTACGGAATAAGGATCTATCCGAAACATAACGACCTTCCACATAAGCAGGATTTCTACCTGCTGAGGTGGATCGACTAGATTTCGGTAGCCCTTCTTACAGGCTCGCTCTTTAAAACGAGGGCGCTCCTTGCGGGCAGATAAAGAAAAAGATAGAAAGGCTGATCAAGGGTCGGCCTTACTGTTTTCTTCTGGCTGGTGAAAATAGTCTTGCGGTTAATCCTGTCAAAACCCCCGAAAAGAGGATCATCAGAATCAAGGAGAATGCTGAACTTGCCTTTGACAGGGATTCCGTAATCAGTAAATGAGCGGGTGGGATGGAAATTGAATACAAAAAGCAATTCACCCCTCATGTAGGCAACTACTTTGTCGGTATTGTTTTCAAATAACCTGTTGATAAAGACATCATCCAGAATCCTGTATTCTGTGTGAAGCCTTATCATGGCGTTATCGAACTTCAGAAGATATGAATATTTCAGATCTTCATCCATTGCAAGGTGCCACTGCCGTCTGGCATATTTATGACTCCAGTTATTCCCTTCACGCGGAAAATCGATCCACTCCGGATGACCAAATTCATTCCCCATGAAATTAAGATATCCTCCCCCGGCATTGCTGAATGTGATAAGCCTGATCATCTTGTGAAGGGCTATACCCCGGTCGAGAGCGAAAGAGTGGTAGGATTTATTCATCCCGGTGTACATCTCGGCATCGAGCATCCTGAAAATCAGGGTTTTGTCGCCTACAAGAGCCTGGTCGTGCGATTCGCAGTAAGAGATGATCTTTTCCTCGGGACGGTGCTGGGTAAGCTCGTGGAAAAGATGTCCCATATCCCAGTTTTCATCCGGAGTGTCCTTTACCAGTTTTATCCATAGATCGGGAACTCCCATCGATAGCCTGTAATCAAAACCATAACCGCTCCTTGAAGTGTCGCAGGCAATCCCCGGCATACCGCTCATCTCCTCGGCTATCGTTAGAGCTCCGGGTTTGAATTCGTGTATCATCCGGTTGGCCAGGTAAAGATATATCAGAGCATCTTCATCCTGCCCTCCGTCGAAGTAATCATCGTAAGTGGTGAAATTCTTTTCCAGACCATGATTGTAGTAGATCATGCTTGTGATACCGTCAAACCTGTAGCCGTCGAACCGGTATTCTTCCAGCCAGTACCTGCAGTTCGAAAGAAGGAAATGAAGCACATTGTCTTTACCGTAGTCAAAACACAGCGAATCCCAGGCTACATGGTTCCTCCTCTCATTAGTGTGGAAATACTGCCCGGGAGTACCGTCGAATAATCCTAATCCTTCATTGATGTTCTTAACTGAGTGGGAATGAACCAGGTCCATTATAACCCTGATACCCATCGAATGCGCATCGTCGATGAGAGACTTCAGGTCTTCGGGTGTTCCGAAACGCGACGAGGCTGCAAAGAAACTGGATACATGATATCCGAACGATCCGTAAAAAGGATGCTCCTGTATGGCCATCAGCTGCAAGGTGTTGTATCCCGATTTCTTTACCATCGGCAGCACATTCTCGGCAAACTCCCTGTAGGTGCCTATCTTCTCTTCCGCAGTCCCCATACCGATATGCGCCTCATAAATAAGCGGAGCAGTATCGGGTGGTGTAAAATCACCTGTTTTCCACTTGTAGCCCTCCTCCGGGTTCCATACCTGAGCCGAAAATATCTTGGTGATCTCGTCCTGTACCAGACGATTGGCATAAGAGGGAATCCGCTCACCCCTTCCTCCCTTCCAGTGGAGCGAAAGCTTGTAAAGATCCCCGTGCTTAAGCGATTCGCCCGGAAGCCTTATCTCCCAGTCGCCATATTTGTTGATCCTTTCAAGCCTGTAGGCCGGCTTCTCCTTCCAGTCGCTGAAAATACCCGTGAGGAATATGCTCTCGGCATTCGGAGCCCATTCCCTGAAGATCCATCCATCGTTTCCGCGATGCAGTCCGTAATAAAAGTGCCCCATGGCAAACTCCTTCAGACTCTTTCCGCCTGTCAGAGAACTCTCCCTGGCAATGCATTTTTTTATTCTGCTCTTAATAATACCTTTAAAAGGATCGAGCCAGGGATCGGACAGGTAAAATTCATTAGGATTCATGGAGTGGGTCTGGTTGGATTATTTTCATAAAATTACAAAAACTAAATCACTTAACTGTAACCTTTTCACAGGCTTTGCTAATTTTGCTGACCTGATACAACGAGAACCGGATGATAGTACATCATGGATATGAAAACCTGAAGCTGAAAAGACCCTTCGTTACCATCGGAGTGTTCGACGGGGTGCATATGGGACATATGAGCCTTATTGAACATCTTGTCGGAAAGGCCGGCAGGGAAGGGGGAGAATCGGTTATTGTGACTTTTAATCCTCACCCCAGACTCGTTCTGTCAAAGCCCGGGGAAAATATCTCCTACCTGTCAACAATTGATGAGAAGGTAAATCTCATGGAAAAATCATCAGCCGGTCATCTGGTAATTATCAACTTCACTCCTGAGTTTGCGGGAATGGATGCGGATACATTTATCAGCAGGATTCTTGTTAAGGGGATAGGGGTGGAATATCTTGTCATGGGCCACGACAACCACCTTGGAAAAGGAAAGGAAGGTGATTTTGAAAGAATAAAAGTGAAAGCTGCCAGATACGGGTTTTCAGTTGAACGTCTGGGGAAATATTCTTCCGGTAACGATACGGTAAGCTCGACATCAATACGAATGGCCCTTCTCGAAGGTAAGCTGGATGACGCAAACAGATGGCTCGGCTATCATTACCCGCTCAGCGGAACGGTAATTGAAGGAAGGGGACTCGGAAAATCGTTCGGCTTTCCAACGGCAAACATAAAACCGGACGATCCGAACAAACTTATTCCCGCCGACGGGGTATATGCCGTTGAAGTAATAACAGGAAAGAACAGAATGAAGGGAATGCTGAGCATAGGATCGAATCCCACAGTCAGCAGAGGAGAAAAAACAAAATCTGTTGAAGTCAATATTTTCGATTTTGACGGAGATCTCTATGGAAAGGAAATAACCGCTATTTTCAGATTCAGGTTAAGGGATGAGATACATTTCGGAAGCATCATGGAACTTAAACAGCAGATGAAACTCGACCAGGAGACATCATTAAGGTTACTGACCTGAACAACAGCCCGGAATTATTGTTAACTTTGCACCCTGGTAAAAAGAAAATTATGATACCACCGATGGACCAAAAAATAAGAACACAACAGTATGCCGTAAGGGATATCTCCCTGGCATCCTTCGGAAGGAAGGAAATAGAGATAGCAGAAAAGGAAATGCCGGGTCTCCTGTCGATAAGGAGGAAATATTCCTCGGATAAACCGCTCAGGGGAGCCAGGATAACCGGTTCTCTGCATATGACGGTACAAACGGCTGTTCTGATAGAAACACTGGTGGAGCTGGGAGCCGATGTCAGGTGGGCCAGCTGCAACATCTTTTCGACACAGGATCATGCTGCGGCAGCAATTGCCGAAAGGGGAATCCCTGTCTTTGCATGGAAGGGAGAATCGCTTGAAGAGTACTGGTGGTGCACCGCTCAGGCCCTTTCCTTCCCTGATGGCAAAGGCCCTAACCTTATCGTCGACGATGGGGGAGATGCCAGCCTGATGGTCCACCTGGGCTTTAAAGCCGAGAATGATCCTTCGGTACTTGATAAAAAACCTTCAGGAAACGAGGAGGCCATCATCCTGAAGACATTAAAGAATATCCTTTCTGAAGAACCCGGTAAATGGCACCGTGTGGTAAGCGGTCTCAGGGGGATCTCGGAGGAAACAACAACGGGAGTTCACAGGCTCTATCAGATGCTGGAAAAGGGTGAGCTTCTTGCCCCTGCAATTAACGTGAACGATTCGGTAACAAAATCAAAGTTCGATAACCTCTACGGATGCCGGGAATCTCTGGCCGACGGTATTAAAAGGGCAACCGACGTGATGATTGCAGGAAAAGTGGTTGTCGTCTGCGGATATGGTGACGTCGGAAAAGGCTGCGCAAAATCAATGAGAGCCTACGGGGCAAGGGTCATTGTAACTGAAATAGATCCCATTTGCGCACTGCAGGCTGCAATGGAAGGCTTTGAAGTGAAAAGCGTCGAGGATGCACTCGATGAGGGGAACATCTTCGTTACAGCCACAGGGAACAGAGACGTTATAACCCTTGAGCATATGTCCGGAATGAAGGACCAGGCAATAGTCTGTAATATAGGACATTTCGACAACGAAATACAGGTCGACAGGCTTAACGGAATGGAAGGTATAAAGAAGATAAATATCAAGCCCCAGGTTGACAAATATCTCTTTCCCGACGGGCATGCAATCTTCCTTCTGGCTGAAGGGCGCCTCGTAAACCTCGGATGTGCAACAGGCCATCCTTCATTTGTGATGAGCAACTCGTTCAGCAACCAGACCCTGGCCCAGATCGACCTCTGGACCAACAACTACGAAATAGGGGTATACAGGCTTCCAAAGTACCTTGATGAAGAGGTGGCCAGACTGCATCTCAGTCAGCTTGGTGTAAAACTCACAAAGCTGACAGCAGATCAGGCCGATTATATCGGTGTTCCGGAAAATGGTCCGTTTAAACCCGATCATTACAGGTATTAATAAGAAAATCACTTAAGGCCTTATAGCTGAACACTGTAACACAGTCCTAAGCTGGTTGTGTCCCTGAAGGATCTCAGTGTAAATGTGGTCAGAACAGCATCAGTTGTTCCATACCCTGATGTACCTCTCTCCGTCAAAGCTCGTTTTGTAATTCTTAAGGGGAAGTCTGCCCGGACCCGATAAGGGAGTACCGTAGGCTGAAAGGGCATATGAGGTGCCACAAACCGGACAGACAGCAAGTGATGCATCAACATTTACCTTTACGCTCAGGCCATTTTCCGAGAAATCATGAGGACAGGTGCGGTCGAAGGCATAATATTCATCCGGGCCGCTGTAAATAATGATCCCGTTGTTGTCATAACCCGATGAACGGAACCCCCAGTTGTTTGTGGATGAATCAATTGTATCAACAGCACCTATAGCAGTCAGGCCCACAAACTCAGGATCAAGGAGATCGATGGTAAAGTCGATGCTTACATCCGGGATGACATCGTTGTTTGCCTCCCCGCATGACTGGACAATAAGAAGAGGAGATAAAAAGACAAAAAAAAGCAGGGCTCCCGAAAATCTGTTCATGTATTCCTTCGTTATAGTAATAAACACCAAAATTAGCATTAGCGGCATAAATTATGCTATTTTGTGAAACACTATTTTAAAAACAAGACTCATGCGGTTTACCCGGGATCCAAAGTTCATACTTCTGCTTCTTGTCCTGGTGTCGGCTTCCACAGTCTGCGAAGCCCAGAGCGGCAGGCCGTCAGGAAATCCCGAAAAACAGCTTTTCGGCAGGTCACTGAAAAAGAAACAGGTTAAGTACCGCGAGGCCCCAAGCATTGTAAGGGCACGTAAGAAACAGGAAGCAAAACAGAAAAAGCTGGATAAAGAGTATGATGAATATGTTAAGGCTCAAAGAAAAAGGGCTGTTGAAATACAATCACCTGAAGTTCAGGTAAGAATGAAACAAAATAGAAAAGACGCAGACCAGAACTACAGGGAAAAACGGAAAAAAGAGAAAGAAAATTCCAAAAGAAGCAGGAAAAAATACCGGTAACATGAAGAATAGACTATAATTACTTGTATTATACCTCTTTTCATGTTCTTTTTATTTGGAGATTATTCAAAGTTTTTTTATATTTGTTACTGAAGAGTTCCGGGTTCCCCGGGATTCTTCTTATTTTTTAAATGATTGACCAGAAAATGTCAGACATCTTATACATAACGGAAGATGGCCTTCAGAAGCTAAAACAGGAACTGGATCATCTGAGGCTTGTGGAAAGACCCGCAATCTCAAGGATGATTGCTGAAGCCAGAGACAAGGGTGATCTGACTGAAAATGCCGAATACTCAGCTGCCAAGGAGGCCCAGGGTATGCTCGAAATGAAAATTTCAAAACTCGAGGATACCATCGCCCGCTCAAGACTTCTCGATGAGTCGAAAATCGACACGTCCACAGTCAGGATACTCAACAGGGTGAAAATAAAGAACAGGAACAACGGAATGGTAATGGAATACCAGATAGTGCCTGAAAGCGAAGCAAACCTCAAGATGGGTAAGCTGGCTGTTAATTCACCCATTGCGATGGGCCTTATCGGCAAAAAAGTGGGAGAGATGGTTCAGATCAAGGTCCCATCCGGCGTTATCCCTTTTGAAATACTGTCGATATCAACATAATCTTTTTTTGGCAATGTCAACAATATTCACAAAGATCATAAAGGGAGAGATCCCCTGTTATAAAATTGCAGAAGATGATAATTATTTTGCCTTTCTCGATATAAATCCCCTGAAGGCCGGTCATACACTCGTGATACCTAAAGCTGAAACAGATTATATCTTCGACCTCGGAGACGAACAGCTCGCCGGTCTCATGGTTTTCGCCAAAAAGGTGGCCCTTGCAATTGAGAAATCAATTCCATGCGCCAGGATAGGTGTGGCAGTGGTGGGCCTCGAGGTTCCTCATGTTCACATTCATCTTGTACCCATGGATACCATGAACGACCTCAACTTCAGAAACCCGAAAATGAAATTCACACCCGAAGAATTCACTTCAATCGCGGCTAAAATAAGTTCAAGGGTGCAACTCTGACAATTCTTCCTTTTTATTATATTTAAAGGAGAAATTCTGCTCGCTGCATGAATTACCTGTATGATCTGTGGGACGACTTTATAAGTCTTCTCTTTCCGCGCATCTGTTATGGTTGCGGCTCTCAGCTTTTACGCAACGAAAGGATCATTTGCACGGAATGTTATGTACTCATACCCCGGACGGATTTTCATCTGACCCAGGGTAATCCGGTTGAACAGCTTTTCTGGGGAAGGTGCAGGCTTGAGAGGGCCGCTGCGTTTTCATATTATACACGAGACAGCAGGATACGCAGACTGATCCATCAGCTTAAGTACAGGGGGATAAGGGAAATCGGCAGGGAACTGGGAAGAATATACGGAAACAGCCTGAGAGGGTCCTCTTTCCTGGGGGGGATCGATGTGATAATACCTGTTCCGCTTCATCCGTCGAAACAAAGACAGAGGGGATTCAACCAGAGCGACCTGATAGCTGAGGGACTGTCGCAGGCAACAGGTATCCCTTTCGATACCGGGATACTTGAGAGAAGAACCGTTACAAAAACGCAGACAAGAAAATCGAGATACGACAGGTGGACCAATGTCTGCGATATTTTCAGGGTGAGGGATCATTCGTGGCTCGAAGGAAAGCATGTTCTCCTGGTCGACGATGTAATCACTACCGGGTCAACGATTGAAGCATGCACTAGTGAACTTCTCAGCACCGAAAATGTAATGGTAAGCGCAATCGCCCTGGCTTATGCGGTAATGTAAACCTCTATTTCCTTACTCTCTTAGGGTTTTTGTTTATGAAATCCTTCCAGCTGTTGTATTCGTTCAGGGGCATGGGATTGTTCGTCTGATAGAAATGACAGAGGGCTGCGGCAAGCCCATCGGTTGCATCGAGCTTTATCTCAAGTTTCGCGAAATGCAGTATCCTCATAAGCATCTCCGCCACCTGTTCCTTTGAGGCAGAACCGCGGCCGGTTATTGACATCTTTATCTTCCTCGGGGCATATTCAAAAACCGGTATCGAGCGGCTGAGAGCCGCGGCTATTGCAGCTCCCTGAGCCCTTCCAAGCTTCAGCATCGACTGTACATTCTTTCCGTAGAACGGAGCCTCGATGGCCAGCTCGTCGGGGTGGTACTCCTCTATTATGCCAATGGTCCGTTCGAAGATATGCTTTATCCTAACATAATGATCATCATACTTTGTCAGATCGATGGCCCCTATTGTTATGAGTTTGGGCTCGGTGCCCGCAGCCTTAATTATACCATATCCCGTGGTACTGGTACCGGGGTCAATGCCAAGAATTATACGCTCCCTGCCTTTCTGATTCAAGACTTTACTGTATGATCAGCTACTTAATTATTGTAAGACCGTTCTTAACCCAGTCGGGCTTCTCGGAATACTGAGGATGACGATAAAAACGTGAAGAGCCCTTGGATGAAAATGATCCTGTTTCAAGATATCGAACAGCCTCTTTCAGACAAGCCTCATTCCTGTCGTCGAAATCACGGGTAATGTCATCCGGAGCTGTTTTCTCAGGCGGGATCCCATCGAAAAAGTCACCTACATTATCAGCATTGACCATTTTGAAGGTAATGGGCCAGTAGAAATATTTCTCTCCGACAGTCCAGCCGTTCATTCCCATCGGTTTCCCAAGCGTTGTGTCACCCACGGCGGCCACCTCGAGATATGGTTCAAGGCCATTCATTACAGCTTCACTTGCCGATGCCGTTAAACGAGAAGTAATGAAAACAATCCTGTTCAGGTTCAGGGGAGATGATGTTGATAAAAAGGGATAAGACTCATTCTGCGACTGATTCTTGTCATTGTACTTCAGAGTGGCAAAAACCTTTTTTGAAAGAGCAAGGCTGTTGCCGGTGATGTAGCTGGCAAGTTCCTGGGCAACAAAAAGGTAGCCACCCGAATTGTATCTCAGATCAAGGATAAGATCGTTCACCCCGCATGAATGGAAAAACTCGAAAGCTTCCACAAGCTCACCCGAAGAAGGCTGAATGAAGGATTCAAAAACAAGATGCCCCGCAATCTTTTCGTTAGAAAGGTGAAGGGTGTCGTAAAGTATTACTGAGTTGATCGTGAATGACTTCTTTGCTGATGATATTGCTACTTCCTCACCGTCGGGATTGATAAAAACAAAATTATTGATTATTCCGGCTGTCCCCGGTCCCATAGTATTATTGTATGCTTCCGAATCGCCGTTAATAATTATCCGGGCTATGTCTTGCCCGTTTACCGTCTTCACTATCCATCCGCGGCGAACACCATTCCCGTAAAGAGGTGATTTATTGTAAATCATTGCAATCCTGGCCTTGTCTGAATCATCAATTCCAATCCTGATTCCGTGACCTACAAATTCACCCTGCATCTCTGCAATAAACTCATCGTAGTCGGCGACGAAACTCCATTTGTCGAGAGTCCTGTATCTCATGGCTTCGAGAAGCTCATAAGGATCATCATAATTCTCCTTTACAACCGGAGGCATCTCCTTGTACCAGAAATACCACTGCTTCATAAGGAAGTAGAGACTGTCGCGCGCCATTGCATCCGTAAGTTCCTTATCAATTACAACCGGCGGATCATCATCCTTTTTACAAGCAGAAAACACTGCCGCCATAATAAGTAAGATTGCAATAAGCTTCTTCATATGAAAATCAGTTAAATTTTAGTTCAGAGAGAGTTACAAATATACAATTAATTCCTCCCGACCCTCCTGCTCTGTATCAATATACCAAAAACTATCAGCAATAATCCTGCCGGAGTTGTATAAAAAAGCGGTTCCCCGAGTATAAAATGCACAAAAACCAGCGATAAGAAAGGAGCCAGATATACAAGGTTGCTTACCTTATCGGTCGAAGAAGCAAGCTGAAGTGCCTTGAGCCATAGGAAGAAAGTGATGCCCATCTCAAATAGCCCTATATAAACTGCGGCGATTATTCCCCTGTGCCCTGCGTCACCGTCCCATCTGCCTGTGAGGATCATAATGACTGCCAGTACCACTGATGCGAAGAGAAAATTAAGGAAGAGCTTTACAGCTTCATCCCTGGGGTCCCTGACATTCATAATGAAATAGAAGGCCCAGAAAACCGAACTTCCCGTTGCGAGAAGAACTCCTTTGAGATCGGCATGATCCCTGAAGAAGATATTCCCCTGGGAAGATATAATGTATACCCCAACGAATGATATGAAAAGGGCAACGAAGCTCCTTGCGGCAATCTTCTGCTTCAGAATGGGAACTGAGAGAAAAACCAGTATTATCGGCCATATCATGTTCAGAGGCTGGGCCACCTGAGCCGGTAACAGCTGATATGCCTTAAGAAGTATCAGGTAGTAGACGAAGGGATTGATAAAACCAAGCAAGGCCGAACCAAGAAGCTGCCTGGGGGTGTTGAGTTTTATCAGGCTCAGCTTTCCCTCTGCGGCCAGGATAAGAAACAGGGCAGCGGCGGAAGTGAATGTGGCGATGGAGAGCATAGTCAGGATTTCCATCTCAGCGAGACAAATCTTGAATGCTGTCGGAATTGTCGACCAGAAGAAGACAGCCACTCCGGCATAAATATACGATAGTCGGCTTTTTTCCATCTGATGATGAAACAGTTTTAGTGCAGCAGCTTTGTGTATCCTCCGGGCCTGCCCAAAGTATGTTCAGTTGATGATGCCAAAACCGGTATATGGAACAAGTACATCAGGGATCCTTATTCCGGAGTCAGTCTGGTTGTTCTCGAGAAGAGCTGCCACGATACGAGGAAGGGCAAGGGCACTCCCGTTCAGTGTGTGAACAAGTTTCGTCTGTTTCTCTCCTTTTTCCCTGAACCTGCATTTGAGCCTGTTAGCCTGGAACGATTCGAAATTTGATACAGAGCTTACTTCAAGCCATCTCCTCTGCGCTGCCGACCACACCTCAAAGTCATAAGTGAGGGCAGAGGTGAACGACATATCCCCTCCGCACAGTTTCATTATCCGGTAGGGCAGTTCAAGCCTCGAGACAAGACCCTCAACATGCTTAACCATCTCCTCAAGGGCTTCATATGAATGATCGGGGTGTGCAATCTGTACTATCTCCACCTTATCGAACTGATGCAGACGGTTGAGCCCGCGCACATGGGCACCCCATGAGCCGGCCTCCCTCCTGAAGCATGGCGTGTATGCAACATTCCTGACCGGAAGCTGTTCAGCACTCAGTATAACGTCGCGGTAAATATTTGTTACAGGTACTTCAGCCGTAGGAATAAGATAGAAATTGTCAAGCCCTGCATGATACATCTGCCCTTCCTTGTCGGGAAGCTGACCAGTGCCGAAACCTGAATCCTCATTTACCATTATCGGAGGCATCATCTCGGTATAACCCGCTTTTGAACCCTCATCGAGGAAGTAGTTTATAAGCGATCTTTCAAGCTTGGCTCCCTTACCCTTATATACCGGAAACCCTGCTCCCGTAAGCTTTATCCCGAGATCGAAGTCTATTATATCATACCTTTTTATGAGTTCCCAGTGAGGCAGGGCGCTTTCAGGAAGTATAGGGATCTTTCCGCCTTCCCTGACGCTTACATTGTTGCCGGCCCCATACCCTTGAGGAACCGATTCGTGAGGGAGATTGGGAAGCTTGATGATCTCCTCCCTGAGCTGCTCTTCGAGAGGCGCAAGCCTCTCAGTGAGGATCCGTATCTCATTCTTTATCGAAAAAGTCTTTTCCCTGGCACTGTCTGCTTCTGCTTTTTTCCCGTCCTTCATCAGTGAACCTATCTCCTTCGAGATACGGTTCATCTCGGCCTGCAGGTTGTCAGCCTTTACCTGTATTTCACGGCGCTCGGTGTCGATCGATAAAATCCTTCCGACGATCTCCCCCGACTCAAAGTTCTTTATCTTGAGCCGGCCGGTTACATACTCTTTCTTTTCACGGATGAGGTTCAGTGTAAGCATAGGGGAAAGTATTAAAATAAAAAGCAGGCCGTTAAAGCCTGCTGTAAAAATATAAAAACTCCCGGGAATGATTTTCTCTTTGCCAAAAGATTTTCGGGAGTCAGTTGCTCCTTAGTGACCGACTCTACTCTGATAACGGCTTTACCGAAACAAAGATCTTATTGTCTTTCTTCTTACTGAATTCCACTTCACCATCGATAAGCGCAAACAGTGTGTGGTCTTTTCCAACGCCCACGTTGAGACCCGGATTGTGCCTGGTTCCCCTCTGGCGGACAATAATGTTTCCTGCTTTGGCAGCCTGGCCGCCAAACAGTTTCACACCCAGCCTTTTGCTTTGGGAATCGCGGCCGTTACGTGAACTTCCTGCTCCTTTCTTGTGTGCCATAGTATGTTATTTTATCTGCCTGAATTATTATTCTTTCTTTCTGGAAGCCTTTTTTGCGGCCGGCTTCTTCTCAGCCTCTTTCTTTTCAGATGACTTCTTTGCTGAAGATTCTTTTTTGACGGTCTTTTTTGCAGAAGTCTTCTTCTCAACTGCCTTTACTTCTTCAACTGCCTCTGCTGCTTCATCCTTAACAACCGCCTTTTTGCTTTCCTTCTTAGGAGTTTCCTTGCGAACCAGTTTCCCTTTTTCTCCGATGGCTGTTATCTCAAGCTGTGAAAAGAGCTGACGATGACCATTCTTAACCCTGTAGCCTTTCTTTCTCTTCTTTTTGAAGACTATCACTTTGTCGCCCTTGACATGATCCAGAACCTTCCCTTCAACAACGTAACCGGGAACGACCGGCTCACCTACCATAACATTGTCGCCTTCCTCAATAAGAAGAACCCTGTCAAACTCAACAAACGAATCCTTTTCGGCTTCGAGACGGTGAACAAAAATTGTTTTCCCTTCCTCTGCCTTGAACTGCTGACCTGCAATCTCAACTATTGCGTACATTTCTGTTGTTTTTATGTTACTCCATGAGGCGCACCTGAACTCTGCTTCCTGTGACTTTGATATTGCCCCGGTGGATTTATTCAATTTCGGACTGCAAAGATATATAAATTCATTTATTTACAAACCATACCGTCGATTTTTATCAATTAAATTGAAGCCCCTGTCTCCATACTTATTCATTCATCTTGTCCGTTTATACTTTCCGCCCTGAAAGTACTGTTAATAAAAAGAAAAGGACGGTATTTAATCATAGATACATTATATTTATATTTGCCATTGACGCATAAATACAGGTATTCTTCTGGTTTTTAAATAATTGATATGAAAAGAGTAAAACTAAAGGTATTGGGGATCTCATACAGCCAGACTCAGTCGGGAGCCTATGCCCTGATACTGGTGGAGGAGAACGGTGATAGAAGGGTACCTATAATTATCGGCGGCTTTGAAGCGCAGGCTATTGTTATAAAACTCGAAAACCTCGAGCCTCCGAGACCTCTCACTCACGACCTTTTCAGAAGTTTTGCAGGGGAATTCAATATCTCCATAATCGAGGTGATGATCTATAAACTGGAAGAAGGAGTATTCTACTCACGCCTTCTTTGCAATAACGGAGAAAAGGAACTGTCGATCGACAGCAGAACCTCCGATGCAGTCGCTCTCGCCCTCAGATTCGGATGCCCCATTTATATTGCTTCTGAAATACTCGATAAGGCTGGCATAACAGTAACGGCATCAGAGACCGAAACGGCTGAAGAGGATGACAACGATAACCTGTTCGATGCTGGAGGTTCAAAATATGAGAATTACTCCGAGGATGAGCTTTATAAGATGATAGACGAAGCAGTAAAAACCGAAGATTACGAAAGAGCTGCCTCAATAAGGGATGAGATAGAAAAAAGGAAGAAGAGAAAGCCCTGAATATCAGCCTGACCCCAGCATTTCTCAATTAAAATCACAATAAAACCTGCGAGATGAAACATTATTTACTCTTTATGTTCCTGCTTTTACCCATAGCGGGATCATTGTCTGCCAAAGACTATACGCTCACTTCCCCCGACGGAAGGATAGTACTTACGGTTTCAGCGGGAACCGGACTTAAATGGACTGCAGCCTTCAACGGAAACGTGGTAATTGCTTCAGCCGAGGCAGGAATGGTACTCGGCGACGGCAGGATATTAGGTAGTGACGAGAAGATCCGCAGAGCGACTTCCGGAAAGATTGATGAATCCATTAAACCAGTGGTTGCATGCAAAAGGGCGGTCGTGGAGAACAGATGCAACACCCTCCTCCTTGAGTTCAGATCGGGAGCCGCCGTCCAGTTCAGAGCCTACAACGACGGTGTTGCCTACAGGTTCGAGACTTCATTCAAAAACGATCTGGTTGTGAAGAATGAGATTGTGGAATTCAGCTTCCCCGAAGGCTCCTGTGCATGGTACCCTCTCGAGGAAAGCATGATGTCGCACAACGAACGCCTGTTCCTGTATTCATCGCTCGACACCATTGGCGAAAAACACCTGGCAAGTCTTCCGGTCCTCTTCCGGGCCGAAGGGATCAACGTCCTTGCCACGGAAGCCGACGTTGAGGACTATGCAGGACTGTGGCTGAGAGGAGCGGATAAATGTAGAATGCACGGAGTGCAGCCTCCATACCCCGAAACTGAAAAGCTTGCAACTGACCGGGACCTCCGTGTGACTTCAGCAAAGGACCACGTAGCAGTAACAAGGGGGTCTCGCACCTTCCCCTGGAGAATTTTCCTAATAACAGAAGAAGACGGTGAACTTGTGGAAAGCGATATGGTTTACAGGCTGGGCGCTCCGAACAGACTTGCCGACACGGAATGGATAAAACCCGGCCAGGTGGCGTGGGACTGGTGGAATGCCAACAATATCCGCGGTGTCGATTTCAGCTCGGGAATAAATAATGAGACATATAAATATTATATCGATTTTGCATCCGCGAATGGTATTGAATATATTATCCTCGATGAGGGCTGGTACAGGAAAGGAACCGTCCTTGAGTCAATTCCTGAAATTGACGTTCCGGAACTGTGCAGATATGCCGAAAGCAAAAATGTCGGCGTTATCCTCTGGGTTGTATGGAAGACTTTCTGGGACAAGATTGACGAGGCCACGGCTCTTTACGAGAAGTGGGGAGTAAAGGGAATAAAGGTCGATTTCATGCAGAGGGACGACCAGAAAGTTGTGAATTTCTATTATGAAACAGCAAGAAAAGCAGCCGAACATCACCTGCTCGTCGACTTTCACGGATCGTATAAACCCGACGGCCTTCACCGGACATACCCCAACGTTCTTACCCGGGAAGGCGTGAAAGGCCTCGAAAACTGTAAATGGGAGAATACAATAACCCCAGGGCACGACGTTACACTTCCGTTTACACGTATGGTTGCCGGACCCATGGATTTCACCCCGGGTGCAATGATCAATATGGAAAGGGGAAATTTTACTCCTGATTTTACACGTCCGGCAAGTCAGGGAACAAGGGTTCACCAGATGTCAATGTACGTCATCTACGAAAGCCCGCTCCAGATGCTTGCTGATTCGCCTTCAAACTACATCAGGGAACAGGAATGCACCAGCTTCATTACCGGAATCCCTGTTACCTGGGACGATACAAAGGTGCTTAAAGCAAAAACCGGCAATTACCTCCTCCTTGCCAGAAGGTCGGGAAAAGACTGGTTCGTGGGAGGCATGACCGACTGGAACCCACGTACAATGGAACTTGACCTCTCATTCCTCCCGGAGGGAAACTACGCGATGGACTGTTTTCAGGACGGTATCAATGCCGGCAAACACGCTCAGGACTATAAGCACCTGAAAAACAATGTCAGCTCAGGTGATAAGCTGAAAATTGAAATGGCTCCCGGAGGAGGCTGGGTCGCAAGAATTTCGCCAAGATGATATCATTTTGATATTAAATATATATTGTTATAATATGTTATTATATCAAAAATATATTAAAATGATATATGGCCGGATACGGTGAAGCTGACAGGAATACCTGATGGAAACTTGCTGCACCCGTAGATAAAAGATTCCTGAAGGACCTGATTCTGACAGGGTCCGATAGCCGGGGGAGAACTGACAGGGGTCCTGCGGGGGAGAAAAATGTTAAGTATCCCGGGGTTTACTGAATTAATGTGCAATGCGAAAGAAATTATTTAATGAGGCAGTATCTTGAACTTCTTGATCATGTTTTGAAAAACGGTGCACGGAAAACCGACAGGACAGGCACGGGAACAATAAGTGTCTTTGGCTATCAGATGAGGTTTGACCTTGAAGAGGGATTTCCGCTGATAACCACCAAAAAGCTACACCTCAAGTCAATTATCCACGAGCTTCTATGGTTCATATCGGGTGAGACAAACATTAAATACCTTACCGACAATGGTGTGAGAATATGGAATGAGTGGGCTGATGCCGGGGGTAACCTCGGGCCGGTTTACGGGAGCCAGTGGCGTTCGTGGCCGGCAGCCGGCGGAAGGAAGATAGATCAGCTTTCGGAGGTCATCGGGGCTATAAGAAAATCGCCTGATTCCCGCCGGCATATCGTCAGTGCATGGAACGTGGGAGAAATAGAGAAGATGGCACTCCCTCCATGCCATATACTTTTTCAGTTTTATGTGGCCGACGGAAGGTTATCATGCCAGCTTTATCAGCGAAGCTGCGACATCTTTCTCGGAGTGCCTTTCAACATTGCATCCTACTCACTGCTGACGTTGATGGTTGCACAGGTGACGGGTTACAGGCCGGGTGAATTCATTCATACCCTGGGCGATGCTCACATTTATCTGAATCATGTTGAACAGGTAAAGCTGCAACTTACCAGGGAGCCTTACAAGCTTCCACGGATGACGATCAACAAGGATGTGAAGGAGATCACAGGCTTCGGATACGACGACTTCACCCTGTCGGATTATCTGGCCCATCCTCATATAAAGGGTGAAATATCAGTATAAATATCTTACTATGATATCAATAATAGTTGCTGTCTCCGACGACTGGGGAATAGGAAGGGAAAATGAGCTTCTCTGGCACATACCCGAAGACCTTAAAAGATTCAAAAAGCTTACCATGGGCAAATGTGTCATTATGGGAAAGAGAACATGGGAATCTCTTCCCCGGCGACCCCTCCCGGGAAGGAAGAATATAGTACTTACCGATATTGCCAATGAGTGCATCGGTTGTTCGGTTACTGCATATTCAATTGAAGATGCATTAAGCAAATGCGAGGGTGAGGATGAGATCTTTGTTATGGGAGGAGGATCGGTGTACAGGCAGTTCATGCCCCTTGCCGACAGGTTATATATTACTCATGTCCACAAAAAGGCACCGGCCGATGTATGGTTCCCCAAAATCGACCGCAAACGGTGGAAAGTCATAGAAAAAGAGGAGTGTGTATCGGAGGATGAGAACCGGATCCCGTATACATACATGGTTTATGAAAGGATATAAACTAAGGACATGACATGGCATGTCCTTAGTTTATACCTATAGTATGTCCTTATTTTTTTTACGACGCCTTGAGAACCTTCATGTCCACCTTTTCGAGTTTACGGATGGCGTAATCGGTGGTTATGGTTATCTCCTTTATTCCGGATGACGGGGTGTCGAACATCGCATCGAGCATTATGATCTCGCATATTGACCTGAGCCCCCTTGCACCAAGCTTGAATTCTATAGCCTTGTCGACGATGAAGTCGAGGACTCCTTCAGCGAATGTCAGCTCGATGTCGTCCATCCTGAAGAGTTTAATATACTGCTTTACCAGGGCGTTCTTTGGTTCGCTGAGTATGTCCCTGAGCGCTTTCCTGTCGAGAGGGTTAAGGTGTGTGAGAACAGGAAGCCTTCCCACTATTTCCGGGATCATCCCGTATGCCCTGAGATCCTGGGGTGCAATATACTGAAGCAGATTGTCGCGGTCGATCCTCTCCCTTTTCTTTGAAGCTCCGAATCCTACAACCTGTGTGTTGAGGCGCTGGGCTATTTTCTTCTGAATACCTTCGAAGGCACCTCCGCAGATGAAAAGAATGTTCTTTGTGTCGACGGGGATCATCTTCTGTTCGGGATGTTTTCTTCCTCCCTGCGGTGGTACGTTTACAACAGAACCTTCAAGAAGTTTGAGAAGGCCCTGCTGAACTCCCTCTCCCGATACGTCCCTTGTAATTGACGGGTTATCTCCCTTCCTGGCTATTTTGTCGATCTCGTCGATGAACACTATTCCTCTTTCAGCAGCTTTTACATCATAGTCGGCATTCTGGAGAAGCCTTGTGAGAAGGCTTTCTATATCCTCGCCCACATATCCGGCCTCGGTAAGTACAGTGGCATCGACTATTGTAAAGGGAACATGCAGCATCTTGGCGACGGTACGTGCGAGAAGAGTCTTGCCCGTACCGGTTTCCCCGACGAGGATGATGTTGGATTTTTCTATCTCTATATCCTCCGCGTCGGGTTTCTGCATAAGCCTCTTGTAATGGTTGTATACTGCAACCGAAATGATCTTCTTGGCCTGTTCCTGTCCTATTACGTACTGGTCGAGGAAGTTTTTTATCTCGGCGGGCTTAAGAAGGTTTATCGTATCGAAAGGAACGTTCTTTTTAGAGCCGAGTTCTTCGTTCATAATTGTGTGCGCCTGCTCGATGCAGTGATCACAAATATGTCCCTCAAGGCCGGCAATCAGTATGCTTACCTCCTTTTTCGTTCGGCCGCAAAATGAACACTTATCCATTTTCTATTTTTCTGATTTCTGGAGTATCTCGTCAATCATTCCATATTCAACAGCTTCTTTTGCTGTCATCCAGTGATCTCGGTCTGAATCCTTTTCAACCTGTTCGAATGATTTGCCGGAATGGAGCGCGATAATTTCATAAAGCTCCTTTTTCATTTTGAGTATCTCGCGGGCCTGTATCTCGATATCCGAGGCCTGGCCTTCAAATCCTCCCATGGGCTGATGGATCATTATCCTCGAATGCTTCAGCGCGGAGCGTTTTCCTTTTTTGCCGGCAGTAAGAAGCACAGCACCCATAGAAGCTGCCATTCCTGTGCAGATTGTCGAAATATCAGCCGAAATATACTGCATGGTGTCGTAAATTCCCAGACCTGCATAAACGGAACCTCCGGGTGTGTTGAAGTATATCTGAATGTCTTTTCCCGGATCTGACGAATCGAGATAAAGCAGCTGTGCCTGTACTATATTGGCAACATAGTCGTCGATAGGCAGTCCGAGAAAGATAATCCGGTCCATCATAAGACGCGAAAACACATCCATGGAAGCCACATTCAGCTGACGTTCCTCTATGATTGTGGGTGAGATGTAACTGCTTGTGATTTTGCTGTATTTGTTAAGCGCCAGGGAACTTATTCCCCTGTTGCTCCGTGCATATTTGCCGAAATCATCTAATTTACTCATATTGAATATCTTTGTTGTTTAAATGCAAAAATACGAAAAATATTGCACTGAGACCCGCGAAAATGGCTATTCGAAGAGCTTGTTGAACTCTTCGAGCGATACTTTTTTGTTTTCGGTCTTTACCATTCCCTTTATAAGCTCAATGACTTTTTCCTCGAGGATCTTGTCGGCTATCCTTTTTGCATCTTCCTCGCGGCTGAGTGTTTCCTTTGCATAGGAGGCAACCTGTTCGTCGGTAGCATAGAAAAGTCCGTACTGACGGAACTGGTATCTTGTAATGTTCTCCGCTTCTTTCTGAAGTTCTTCCGGGCTAATTTTCAACTCATTCTCCTTTGCTATCCTGTTACGGATCAGCTGCCATTTCAGGTCGGTGCGGAAAGAATCGAATTCCTTTTCGATCTGTTCTTCCGTGGTATTCTCATTGACCCTCAGAAGCCACCTTTTGAGGAATTCCTCAGGAAGATCAAAGGGTGTCTTCTCTATCGCAAGTTTTTTCAGATCGACCGACAATTTATAATCGCTCTCGGTCCTGAGGTTAGATGCGATCTCCTGGTCGAGCCTGTCCCTGAACTCTTCTTCAGAGCTGATGACGCCTTCACCGTATATCCTGTCGAATAGTTCCTGGTTTAGTTCGGCCGGCCGGAAACGGCTTATCTCGTTTATGGTGAATCTGAAATTCCCTTCTACTCCGGCAACTTCGTCCTTCTGCTTCTTGAGGATGGCAGCGATCTCAAAATCGTTGGGGAAAGCTTTCCTGAGTTCGAAATCGACGCTTTCGTTCTCCTTTCTGCCAAGGAACCTGTTCTTTATTTCCTCATCCTTGATAACATCAACAGACAGTGTTGTGTCGTCGGCCATCAGACCTTCCTCTTGCGGATTACCCTCTCCGGTGAGAGCCTCGATCCTGCCTTTCAGCATGTCCTTTTCTTCTGAAGCCTCAGCTTTCTCAAAATGACCGTAGCGGCGCGTATAATTATCGAGATAGTCATTCTTCATCTTACCGTCGGCCTCTATCTCATAGTATGTAACCTTGTTCTTGCTGCTAAGCTTTATCTCAAATTCCGGCGCCAGGCCAAGATCAAATGAAAAAGCGAAGTTCTCGCTGTTCTCAAAGTCGATCTTTTCATTCTCATCAAGCCTTGGAAGAGGATCTCCCAGTATCTCAACCTTTTCGTCGCTAAGGTATTTCTGAATATTCCCGGTTACAAGCTTGTTTATCTCATCGATCTGAACAGCCCTTCCATACATCTTCCTTATAAGACCGAAAGGCACCATTCCGGGACGGAATCCTTTTATATTGGCTTTTTTGCGATAGTCCCTCAGGACCTTCTCCACATTACCTTCGTAATCGGTCTTTTCCACATTTATCTTCAGAACGGCATTAAGAGCGTCAGTACTTTCCCTTGTGATATTCATTTTTAAAAATATTGAGTATTAAAAAACCGCCAAAACGCACAGTAAATGATTGTTACAGGCGGAAGTAGTTAGTGTGCGGATGAAGGGACTCGAACCCCCACGTCTTAAAGACACAAGATCCTAAGTCTTGCTCGGCTACCAATTACGACACATCCGCAAAAATCCCCGCAAAAGTATAGAAAATTATTATTATAACAAAGTCAGATGATTACCTTCGGAGCTCAAAGTTCTTGCCAAGGTATACTTTTCTTACATGTTCATCTTCCGCAAGTTGGGCTGAGGTACCCGACATCAGGATCCTTCCTTCAAAGAGGAGATAAGCCCTGTCGGTGATGGCCAGGGTTTCATGAACGTTGTGATCGGTGATGATTATTCCGATGTTTTTGCTTTTAAGTTTTGAAACTATATCCTGGATATCCTCAACAGCAATAGGGTCAACACCGGCAAAAGGCTCGTCAAGGAGAATGAACTTGGGCTTAAGTGCAAGAGCCCTTGCAATCTCCGTACGCCTTCGCTCGCCTCCCGATAGCTGGATGCCTTTGCTTTTCCTGATCTTCTGAAGTCCGAATTCGTTAAGGAGGATTTCAAGCCTTTCCGCTTGTTCACCGCCTTTCAGAGGCGACATTTCGAGAACAGCTTTTATATTGTCTTCAACTGAAAGATTCCTGAATACCGAAGCTTCCTGTGCAAGATAGCCAATGCCTTTCCTTGCCCTCTTGTAAACGGGAAGTGTGGTGATGTCTTCCTGCTCAAGAAAGATCCTTCCCTCACGGGGCCTGATCAATCCGACGATCATGTAAAACGAGGTGGTCTTTCCGGCACCGTTCGGACCCAGAAGCCCGACTATCTCACCCTGCTCAACCTCTATTGAAACATGATCGACGACAGTCCTGTTGTGGTACTTCTTTACAAGGTTTTCAGTGTACAGCTTCATTGCTTCCGGATGCTTTTTTCATATCTGTTGATAAATGAAACCTATGACTTCATGAACTCCTCATGCTCCTTTGCTTTCTTCTTCATGACCCGCTTCGAAATAAGTATACCCACTTCATATAAGCCCAGGAGAGGGATACACACGAGCATCTGGGAGAATACATCGGGAGGCGTTATTATAGCTGCCACGATAACAATGACCACAATGGCATGCCTTCTGTACTTAATCATGAACTGAGGGGTAATAAGCCCGACTTTTGTCAGGAAGAACGCAAGTATGGGCAATTCGAAAATGAGTCCGGTAGCGAGGCAAATTGAGGTAAGGGTGCCGATAAATGACCGTATGTTTATCTGGTTTACCACATCGGGACTGACCTGATATGTCGTAAGAAAATGAATGGAGAGAGGCGCAAGGGCAAAATACCCGAACAGAACTCCTGTAAAGAAAAGTAAAGATGCTGCAAAAACCCCTCCTCTTGCATGCTTCCTCTCGTTGGGGTGAAGAGCCGGCTTGAAGAACTGCCAGAATTCCCACAGGATATAGGGAAAGGCCAGTATAAGGCCGGCAACAAGAGCCACTGTGATGTGAGTGGTGATCTGACCGGCCATCTTGATGCTGATCAGGTTAACGGGTTTCGTGTTTATGCAGAGGGCTTCTATGTGAACAAGCTGCCCCAGCTGGCAGAGAAGACGGTTCGTGAGGAATCCGGGCTCCTTGGGCGCCAGTATTATCTTGTCGAATATGATATTCTTGAAGACGAAAGCCACTATCATAAGCACCATTATGGCTACTACCGATCTTATTATATGCCAGCGGAGTTCCTCGAGATGCTCAAGAAACGACATCTCTCCCTCGTTACTCTTCTTTTTCTTATTCTGTTCAGCCATTCTCCTTTGCTATCGCCCGTTTAAAAAATTCAGGGTGTAAAGATTATAAATCTTATCCTGCAAAACAACAATTATTTGATACACGCCTTCAGAGAATGGAAAATTAAGCGGTGAACCTTGCAATAGCAAAAGTTTGTTAATATTAAAACATTTGTGGGTTTTGTGTTTTAAATTATATAACTTTATCTATGTTACTCAGCTAAGATATTTTTTGTAAGGCATAAACAGCAAGGGAATAAAATGACCACCGACGCTACAATTCACGATTATCTTAAAAAGTATTTCGGATTCGATACTTTCAAAGGGAATCAGGAACCTATAATAAAGAATGTTCTGGAAGGCAAGGATACTTTTGTTCTGATGCCGACAGGAGGGGGCAAGTCCCTCTGCTACCAGCTCCCCGCAGTGGTTAAATCCGGAACGGCAATAGTAATCTCTCCCCTGATTGCCCTTATGAAAAACCAGGTTGATGCAATGCGCAACTTCAGCACAGAGGACAACGTGGCTCATTTTCTCAACTCGTCCCTTACAAAAGCTGAAAGCACAAAGGTCAAGAAGGATGTACTTTCAGGAAAGGCAAAGCTCCTGTACGTTGCTCCCGAATCACTGACAAAAGAGGAAAACATTGATTTCCTGAAGAATATTGACATATCATTCTACGCCATCGACGAAGCCCACTGCATATCTGAATGGGGTCATGACTTCAGACCTGAATACAGGCGGATAAGACCAATAATCGACACAATCGGACGCTCGCCCATTATAGCCCTGACGGCTACTGCAACTCCCAAAGTACAACACGACATACAGAAAAACCTGGGAATTCTTGATGCAGGGATCTTCAAATCATCATTCAACAGACCCAACCTTTACTATGAGGTAAAGTCGAAACAGGATGTAACGAAGGAGATAATAAAGTACATTAAGAATAATTCCGGCAAATCGGGTATCATATACTGCCTGAGCAGGAAGAAGGTAGAGGAACTGGCCGAGTCGCTAAAAGTGAACGGGATCAAGGCGCTTCCGTACCACGCAGGAATGGATTCGGCAACCCGTACTGCAAATCAGGATAAGTTCCTTATGGAGGAAGTTGATATCATAGTGGCAACGATAGCCTTCGGTATGGGTATTGATAAGCCCGATGTCAGATTTGTAATTCATTACGACATGCCCAAAAGCCTTGAAGGCTATTACCAGGAAACAGGAAGGGCAGGCCGTGACGGAGGAGAAGGGAACTGCATCGCCTATTACAGCTATAATGATATCCAGAAACTGGAGAAATTCATGCAGGGTAAGCCGATAGCCGAACAGGAGATAGGCAAACAACTCCTTCTTGAAACTGTTTCGTACGCCGAATCATCGGTGTGCAGGAGAAAACTCCTCCTGCATTATTTCGGAGAAGAATATCACGCTGAGAACTGCGAAGCCTGCGATAATTGCCTCCACCCAAAAACCCAGTTCGAGGGAAGCGAGGCAGTGGTTAATGTCCTTGAAACAATTCTTGCAGTCAAGGAGAAATTCAAAGCCGACCATATAGCGAATATAATATCAGGTAAGGTGACATCGGCAATCAAGTCGTACAGGCACCATAAACTTGAATTCTTCGGGACAGGCGATGAAAAGGACGAGAAATACTGGAACATGGTTATCAGGCAGGCTCTCATTGCAAAATTTCTCGCCAAGGACATCGAGAACTACGGGCTTCTGAAAGTTACTCCCCTGGGGCTCCAGTTCCTTGAGAAACCATCCTCATTCATGCTTGCCGAGGATCACGATTACGCAGAATCGTCGGACGAGGAAAATGCATTCGGGGCCAGAACGGCAGCAGTCGACGAGGAACTGTTCAGCATCCTCAAGGACCTGAGGAAGAAGATCTCAAAACAGAAGGATGTTCCTCCCTTCGTTATTTTTCAGGATCCCTCTCTGGAAGATATGGCAATTCAGTACCCGGTTACCCTGGATGAACTGCAGAACATTTCCGGTGTAGGAGCCGGAAAAGCCCAGCGCTACGGAAAGGAATTCGTGGAGATAATAAAGAAGTACGTCGAGGAAAAAGAGATCATACGCCCGCTCGACATGGTTGTCAAATCTGTCGTCAATAAGTCGGGAATAAAGGTCTATATAATCCAGAATATCGATCTTAAAAGGCCTCTCGAAGACATAGCGGAAGCCAAAGGGCTGGAGATGGGAGAGCTTATTAATGAGATTGAAGCCATCGTCAATGCAGGTACAAGGATCAACCTCGATTACTATATAAACATGGTGATCGACGAGGAACGCCAGCACGACATCTATTTATATTTCAGGGAAGAGGCCCAGACCGACTCGCTCGAGGAAGCAATAGCCGAGCTTGGAAATGAATTTGAGGAAGAAGAGATCAGGCTCGTGAGGATAAAGTTCCTTTCCGAAATGGGTAACTGAGGCCGGACCTCATAAAAAGTGCATAAAGCACAATAGCAATTATGTAAAAGGGATATATAAACTGGGATGGTATAAACCATTTCAGAAGATCCTTTTTGCCATACCTCTCCGCAGTGTTGTCGATGACAAGAAAATCAGGTATCGATTTGAAAGTGAAGAAAAGGATAAATACCGGCATCAGGGCAGCTTTGAAAAATGACGAGACAAAAATGACAAGCTGGGCCAGGATTGTAACAAATGTTACAATTGCCAGTACCTTTGAAGATGTGTCCGAGTAATAGTCAGTCTTTGATATCCACCGCGCCCTCTGGCGGATGAAGGCTTTAAGGCTTCCGGGTGCCGTTGTTTTTACAGCAGCGTCGTGCGATTCGAGCCAGAGGATTCTGTTCCAGTCCTCCTTCTTGATCTCGTGAAGCAGGAACACATCATCTCCTGTGGGAAGTTCATCATGAAGTTTTTCACGGTGTTTTCTGTAAGCTCCTGAAGTAAAAGCCAGGTTAGCCCCGTTGCACATAACAGCATCACCTCCCTCAGCCGTTCCGGCAGTTACTCCCTGAAGACTGAGAAACTCAAGTTCCTGGAATTTATGGAAGAAACCCCTGGCGCTCTCAAGAACAACAGGCCCGATGATCATATCGGGTTTCCTCGCTGAATGGAATGAAGCAATGGTTTTTATCCAGTTGTTTCCGGGTATGCAGTCGGCATCCGTTGTAATGATCAGTTCGCCTGAGGCCACGGCGATCCCTGCACGGAGAGCCTTCTTCTTGCCCGAACCATCGCTCCTTATCAGTCTGAGGTTCTTAATGTACTTGTAACCAGATGCGATAGCGTATGTCGAATCGGTGGAACAGTCATCAACTATTATAAGTTCAAAGGATGCCGGATCATAGGTCTGCCGGGCAATCCCGGAAAGCAGTACCGGAAGATCCGACTCCTCATTTCTGCAGGCAACCACAACGGAAACAAAAGCATTGCGAACAGTTCCCGGCCTGAACTGCCTTACTGTCAGGAGCCTGCTGTAAATCCTTGATATAAGGTACAGGTAGGGCGCCAGGATAAGAAGAAGGAGCCAGTGCATGATCTATTTCCTCATCCATTCATAAAATGCATAGTGTTCCGAGTTCATCCCGAGCGATTCATAGGTCTTCCTTGCACGTTCGTTGCCAGTCTCCACATATAGCCTCAGTCCTGCTGCATCCTTCTCTCCTGCAAGATCGCGGATGTACATATACATCTTCCTGAAAACTCCCTGGCGGCGGAAATCCGGGATAACGTATACCGATTGAAGCCACCATACATTCGAATTGCGCCAGTCGCTCCATTCGTAGGTGATAAGAAGGGAAGCCACTACGATACCCTCAGCCTCGGCAACGAAGTACTGCCCTTTTGAAGAGTCGCAGAAAACAGCTTCCACTCCTCTGACTACTTTGTCCTGATCAAGCTTCAGCGATTCAGTCTCCCACGCCATCCTGAGCTGAAAGTCGACTATTGCCCCGGCATCTTCTGAAACAGCTTTGCGGATCTTTACCATACCATTAGTATTGTGTATTAATATGTCTTCTTTTTACTTCAGCCATCGGAATGCCGAAGGCCGTTTCCTTCCGGCCGGCGACAGGCACAACCCTTACTTGTACTCGTCCCAGCTTTTTATTGCCAGATCATCTTCGCTCAGCTTGCAAAAGGCCAGGATGAAAGCACTTGCCAGCCTTGCGTTTGTGAGAAGGGGTACATTGTAATCCACTGCACTACGGCGTATGGAGTAGTCGTTGTTGAGTTCGTTCGTGGAAAGATCTTTTGGTATGTTTACCACGAGGTCGACCTCCCTTGTCTTTATAAGGTCAATGGTATTGGGAGAGTTGCCCTCATCAGGCCAGTAAGCAACATGAGCCTCAATGCCGGCATTCATCAGAAACTGCTGTGTGCCGCGCGTTGCATAGATCCTGTGACCCTTTTCGCGCAGAGCTCTTGCGCTGTTAAGAAGCTCAACCTTCGAGCGCGCCGGACCTGTTGAGAGGAGCACACTTTTTCTGGGTACCCTGTAACCTACCGAGAACATGGCTTTCAGGATCGCTTCATAAAAGCCCTCGCCGATACAGCCAACTTCCCCTGTCGACGACATGTCAACCCCAAGGACAGGATCGGCTTTCGCAAGACGCGAAAAGCTGAACTGGGGTGCCTTTACACCCACATAGTCGAGATCAAACACCGATTTGTGGGGTTTGTCGTAAGGCAGTCCGAGCATTACTCTTGTGGCAAGCTCAATAAGATTTGTCTTCAGGACTTTTGAAACAAAAGGCATGCTTCGGCTCGCCCGGAGGTTGCATTCAATGACCTTTATGTCGTTGTCCTTTGCAAGGAACTGAATGTTGAAAGGCCCCGTTATTTTGAGTTCTTTCGCTATCTGCCTCGATATGCGCTTTATGCGCCTGGCTGTTTCGAAATATATCTTCTGGGCAGGAAATACCATGGTGGCATCGCCCGAGTGAACGCCTGCAAATTCTACATGTTCGCTTATTGCATAGGCAAGTATCTCACCTTCGCCGGCAACAGCATCTATTTCAATCTCCTTGGCATCCTCAATGAACTTCGATACGACAACAGGATACTGTTTCGAAACACTCGCGGCCAGTTCAAGATAATGAGTGAGTTCGCTCCTGTTGGAAACAACATTCATTGCAGCTCCCGAGAGGACATATGAGGGACGTATCAGTACCGGGAATCCTATCTGATCAATAAAAGTGAATATTTCATCAATGGATGTAAGCTCTTTCCACCGGGGCTGATCGACCATGAGCGAATCGCACATTTCCGAGAATTTATGCCTGTTCTCGGCCCTGTCGATCGAAAGAGGCGAGGTTCCGAGAACGGGAACGTTCGCCTCGTGGAGCCTGATTGCCAGATTGTTCGGGATCTGGCCGCCAACTGAGACTATCACTCCTCCCGGCGATTCGAGATCTATTACATCGAGAACCCTCTCGAAGGTAAGTTCATCGAAATAGAGCCTGTCGCAGATATCATAGTCGGTACTGACGGTCTCGGGATTGTAATTGATCATCACAGAACGAAGCCCCTCCTTCTTTATCGTAGTGGCAGCGTTAACCGAACACCAGTCGAATTCAACGCTCGATCCTATCCTGTAAGCTCCGGATCCAAGAACAATGACCGATTTGCCGTCACCGGCGAAAGAGACATCATGTTCCGAACCTGCGTAAGTGAGGTACAGATAATTGGTGGCCGCGGGATATTCGGCTGCAAGGGTGTCGATCTGCTTCACCCAGGGCACTATCCCCAGCTTTTTCCGGTGCTCCCTGACCTTCAGAAGGTCGCTGTTTATTGTTGTGTTGCCCGACTTCATTACATGGCGGGCTATCTGAAAGTCGCTGAAGCCGTATATCTTCGACTGGGAGAGAAGTTCGGGGGGTAACCCGTCGAGCGAATTAAAGGAGCATAAGTCGTTTTTGAGACTGATAATGTTTTTCAGTTTGTACAGGAACCAAAGGTCGATCTTTGTAAGTTCGTTTATCCTGTCGACCGAAACACCCTTTTCAAGGGCTTCTGCTATAACGAAGATCCTCATGTCGGTAGGCTCAGCCAGTTCCTTTTCGATGTCGGGGAAATCGAGCTTCAGGTTGCCCGTGAATCCGTGCATCCCCTGGCCTATCATCCGGAGTGCTTTTTGTATTACCTCCTCGAACGACCTTCCTATTGCCATAACCTCGCCCACGCTCTTCATGCTGCTCCCGATATGATGCGATACCCCCTTGAATTTGTTAAGGTCCCATCTGGGAACCTTGCATACGACGTAGTCAAGGGCGGGCTCAAAACAGGCTGTTGTGTTTTTTGTTACGGAGTTCTTTAATTCGTGAAGCCCGTAACCTATTCCCAGCTTTGCCGCGATGAATGCCAGAGGATATCCTGTGGCCTTTGAGGCAAGTGCACTCGAACGCGACAGACGGGCATTCACTTCTATTACCCTGTAGTCTTCCGACTCGGGCGACAGGGCATACTGGACATTGCACTCTCCGACTATGCCTATATGCCTTATGATCTTTATCGACAACTCCCTGAGTTTGTGGTATTCGCTGTTGCTGAGAGTCTGCGAGGGCGCAACAACAATGCTTTCACCCGTATGAATACCCAGCGGGTCAAAGTTTTCCATGTTGCAAACGGTTATGCAATTATCGTACCTGTCCCTCACAACTTCATACTCAACCTCTTTCCAGCCCTTTAGCGATTCCTCAACAAGTATCTGGCTTGAATAGGAGAGGGCCTTTGCCGCAAGCGCCCTGAGTTCCTCAACCCCCGATGCGAAACCGCTCCCCTGGCCACCGAGCGTATAGGCAGCCCTGATTATTACAGGGAAGCCCAGTGCGGCAGCTGCCGATATTGCCTCATCAACTGCTCCGGCAGCAATGCTCCTGGGCGTTCTTACTCCTATCTCGTCAAGCTTTTTTACAAACAACTCACGGTCCTCGGTGTCGATTATAGCTTCCACGGGTGTTCCCAGAACCCTGACCTTGTATTTTTCGAAAACACCTTTTCTGAACAGCTCGGTTCCGCAGTTGAGAGCTGTCTGACCTCCGAACGAAAGAAGTATTCCGTCGGGCCTTTCACGCGCAATTACCTTTTCTACAAAAAGAGGAGTGACAGGGAGGAAATATATCCTGTCGGCCAGACCTTCTGAGGTCTGTACGGTGGCAATGTTGGGATTGATAAGAACTGTTTTTATCCCTTCCTCGCGAAGGGCTTTCAGAGCCTGGGAGCCGGAATAGTCAAATTCACCAGCTTCTCCTATCTTAAGCGCTCCCGAACCCAGGATAATCACCTTCCTTATATCATCTTTCATTACCGGATTTTAATGAGCAAAAATATAATAATTTTCAATACCAGACCAGTCGTATCAAATAAATGCATATATTTGCATCCAAAATGTATAAATATGCAGAAGACCAGGAGACTGCTTGCAATTGAAAAGATAATATCGTCTGAGGCGGTATCGTCGCAGGAAGCTCTGCTGAAAAAGCTGAAAGGTAAAGGTTTTGAATGCACTCAGGCTACGCTGTCGCGAAACCTCAGGGAGCTTGGGGTAAGCCGTATTCCCGATGGTAAAGGTGGATATATGTACTCCCTCCCTTCAGCAGGCCAGCCTGCCGGGGAGGCAGTCTTAAGACCCGATATACTCCCCGGTATAAAAGGGCTGATCGAAGCTAAGGGCCTTATGGTGATAAGGACAATCCCCGGAAGTGCCAGTGCCACGGCATATCATATTGACAATGCCGGAAGGTATGAAATCGCGGGGACGATCGCGGGCGACGACACAATACTGATAATCCCCCGCAACGGGGTCACAATCAAACAGGTCCATAACTGTCTGGAACTGATAATACCCGGACTTCACAGTCAGGCGGAAGCAGGTAAAAACAAAAAATATTCAGAATTGAACCATAAAAGGTAAATAAAAAGTAATCAACTAAGAAAATGAAAGAAAAAGTTGTGCTGGCTTACAGCGGAGGGCTCGATACATCAGTCATTCTGAAATGGCTGATCGAAAAGGACTATGAAGTGATAGCATTTGTTGCTGATGTCGGACAGGCCGATGATTTTGAGGAGTGCAGGAAAAAAGCCCTTCTGCTTGGAGCTTCAAAGGTTATTATTGCCGACCTGAAAAAGGAATTTATTGATAATTATGTCCTGAAGGCCATTATGGGAAATGCAGTCTATGAGGGAAGGTACCTTCTGGGCACGGCACTGGCAAGGCCACTGATAGCAAAAAAGCAGATTGAGGCTGCAGTGAGCGAGAATGCAAACGCGGTGGCTCATGGAGCAACTGGTAAAGGCAACGACCAGGTAAGGTTCGAGCTGTGCTATTATGCTCTCAGGCCGGGGATAAAGGTCATATCACCATGGAAAGACCAGGAATTTCTCGACAGGTTCAAGGGAAGAACTGACCTTCTGAAATATGCCTCTGAAAGGAACATCCCTGTAAAGGCCAGCATCGACAAACCATACAGTGAAGATGACAACCTGATGCATATCAGTCATGAAGCAGGTATTCTCGAAGATCCTATGTACTCGGTTCAGAAGAGCATGCTCGAGAAAATGGTTCTGCCTCAGGATGCCCCCGACAGGGAAACCAGAATAGCAATACACTTCAGGAACGGGTTGCCGGTGAAGCTGGTAAACAAGGAAGACGGAACAGTAAAGGAAGATTCGTACGAGATGTACACTTACCTGAACGATCTTGCCGGGAAGAACGGAATAGGACTTCTTGACATGGTTGAGAACAGGTTTGTGGGAATCAAGTCGAGAGGCGTGTATGAAACGCCTGCAGCCACAGTACTTCATATTGCACACATGGACCTTGAAGGCATTGCAATGGACAGGGAGGTAATGAGACTACGTAACATGCTGACCCCTAAATTTGCAGAACTCATCTACTACGGGTTCTGGTTCAGTCCGGAAATGGAGTTTCTCATGGCAGCCATAGAAAAGAGTCAGGAACTCATAGACGGAAGCGTACATCTCTGCCTTTACAAGGGCAATGTCCTTGTGGAAGGCCGTGAGTCTCCCTCGTCGCTTTATAACAAGGAACTCTCGAGCATGGATATCGAAGGGGGCTTTAACCAGGTCGACAGCAAAGGCTTTATCAGGATAAACGCGATAAGGCTTATGGCTCACCGTGCTATTGTTGAGGCTGGCAGAAAAAGGAACTGAGACTTTGCTGATTATCTTTACTCTCTGTAACTAAAATGCTGTAAAATGAAACTCTGGGAGAAGAAAACCGTTCCTGAACCTTCCGTTATAGAATTCACTTCAGGTAATGACAGGATTACTGATCTTGTCCTGGCTGAGTGGGACATAACAGGTTCGATGGCTCATGCCAGGATGCTGAATGAAGCAGGACTGATTTCAGACAACGAAAGGAAGGAACTCATTTCAGCCCTTCATTCCCTCCTTCTGAAGGCAGTTAGCGGTTCCCTGAAGATAGAGGAGGGAGTGGAGGACATTCATTCTCAGATAGAGACGGATCTTACCGCCATGCTGGGAGAAACGGGAAAAAAGATCCATACCGGCCGATCAAGGAACGATCAGGTACTTGTCGATATAAGGCTTTACACAAGAAAGGTTATCGATGATACTGCAAAACATATCGAAAGGCTCTTCTACCAGCTTCTTTCGCTGAGCGAACAGCACAAAAGCGTTCTGATACCGGGCTATACCCATATGCAGCCGGCAATGGTATCATCGTTCGGACTGTGGTTCGGATCGTATGCCGAATCGCTTGCCGATGACGTCGTGCTTCTGTCAGCTGCCCGTTCGCTGAACAACAGGAATCCTCTTGGTACCGGAGCAGGCTATGGTTCCGCACTGCCCCTGAAGCGAAGGATAACAACCGACTTGCTAGAATTTGATGACCTGCTCTACAATTCTGCTTACGCAAGCCTGAACAGGGGCAAGGCCGAGCTTGCTTCTGCAGGCGCTCTTGCCTCAGTGGCACAGACACTGTCGCGTTTTGCGATGGATATATGTCTTTTTATGACAGCAGAATTCCGCTTCATTGATTTTCCGGATGAGTTGATAACCGGCTCGAGCATAATGCCGCAGAAAAGGAACCCTGATGTTTTTGAAATCATAAGGGGGAAGGCAAACCTGATACAGATGCTCCCGGCACAGATAGCCTCTGTTGTATCAGGGCTGCCTTCGGGTTACAACAGGGAATTCCAGCTATTGAAGGATCTTCTTTTCAGGGCTTTCAATGATACAAAGGAATTACTTGCCGTCACAGGCTTTATGCTGAACAGGATCATCATCACTGAAGGCGTGACCGATAGGCAGCTCTATAATAGTATTTTCAGTACAGAAGAGGTCAACAGGCTTGTTATTCAGGGAGTTCCTTTCAGGGATGCATACAGGAAAGTGGCGGAGATGATAGGAACGGAGCCTTTTAAAGAATCCTCTGCCGGCGATTATTCTCACGAGGGAAGCATAGGTAATCTCTGCAACAATGAGATTGAAAAGATCTTTTCGGGAAGGATGAAACCCTTTGTAAGCAAATCAGCTTACGAGCTTGCGGAAAAGATAATGAAATGAGTCAGTTACCTGTTTCAGCCCCTCAGGTAGCCCTTTTTTTTATGTTATCAATGAATTCGTCGAAGAGGTAATCTGTATCCGTCGGCCCGCCTGATGCCTCAGGGTGGAACTGAGTGGAAAAGAACGGATTGAATTTGTGTTTCATACCCTCGTTGGTGCTGTCGTTGATATTGATGAAAAGTGGCTCCCAGTCGCTGCCCAGGGTGTCGTTGTCGACCGCGAAGCCATGATTCTGCGAAGTGATGTAAGCCTTACTGGTGCCGGTCCTGATAACAGGCTGATTGTGACTTCTGTGTCCGTATTTGAGTTTATAAGTATCAGCTCCTGAAGCAAGAGCCATCAGCTGGTTTCCGAGGCAGATTCCAAATACAGGCCTGTCGTTACCAAAAGCCTTTTTAATGTTTGCGATGGCAGGTCCGCACATCTTGGGATCGCCCGGACCGTTTGTCAGAAAAAGTCCGTCGTAATCATCACCAGTGAAATCGTAGTCCCAGGGAACTCTGATTATTGTCGTATCGCGTTTCAGAAGATTTCTGATAATATTGAATTTTACACCGCAGTCGACAAGCATGATCCTGTAATGTCCCGATCCGTATGTTTTAACTTCACTGGTACTAACACTTGCAACGAGGTTCGTAAGATTAGGGTCATGAAATTCTGTTGAAGTACCTTCGGGTTCAATCTTGCCGAGCATCGTTCCTTTCTCCCTTAGTCTTTTCGTAAGCGCCCTTGTGTCAATGCCATAGATGCCGGGGACGCTGTTGCGGGCCAGCCATTCGTCAAGGCTTTCCTCTGCATTCCAGTGGCTGTAGTCAAAGGAGTAATCGGATACTATCAGACCGGAAATATGTATTGATGCAGATTCATAGAAAGAATAAAGGTCATTTTCTTCCTCTCTCCTTGGAGCCCCGTAGTTGCCCACGAGTGGATAGGTAAGGCATAGTATCTGACCTTTGTATGAAGGGTCGGTAAGGCTTTCGGGATAACCTGTCATCGCAGTATTGAATACAACTTCACCGGCTGCAGGGATAGCGGCGCCGAAAGACTTGCCGGTGTAAACAGTTCCGTCTTCCAGCGTAAGCCGTACAGTAAAAGACTTTTTCATTAAGCTTCAGTATGATTCTTTGTTCGTAGTTGAGAAACAGCCCCTGATATCTGCTCCAGAGCCTTTGCTATTATCTTTCTGGTTGTTCCGAGGTTCATCCTCATGAAACCTTCACCTCCCTGACCGAAGGAAGAACCCTCATTCAGTCCCACTCCTGCCTTTAAGGTAAAGAATTCCTGAAGTTCAGCAGCGCTCATTCCAAGCTTACGGCAATCGAGCCATATCATATACGTGGCTTCAGGCTTCACAGGAATAATCTCAGGTACTGACTTCGCGAAGTATTCCGTTACATGCTTTGAATTTTCGCCGATATATCCGAGGAGTGCATCGAGCCATTCATCTCCGGAGGTGTATGCAGCAACAGAAGCTGCTGTTCCGAAGATATTCCCGTTACCGAGATGAAGGCGTCCGATCTTTGAGTTGAAGTATTTTCTCAGGACGGGATTGGAAATTATAAGGGATGAGGTCGACAGCCCTGCAAGGTTGAATGTTTTGCTGGGTGCCGTACATGTTACGGTGATCTCAGCTATCTTTTCCGATAAGGCTGCCATGGGAGTATGTTTGTAACCGGGAAGGATCAGATCGCAATGGATCTCGTCGGAAAGGATGAGGATGTTTTTCCTGACGCACAACTCTCCCAGTTCTCTTAGCTCGTCAGCTGACCAGGCCCGTCCGACGGGATTATGCGGATTTGAGATTATTACCATCTTTACTTCGGGGGTCAGGTTCTTTTCCAGACCCTCGAGATCCATTGTCCATTTTCCGTTATTTTCTATAAGGGGATTCAGAATAAGGTTCCGGCCATGGCTTTCAACGGCCCCGAAGAAGGGGGTGTAAACCGGTGGCTGGATCACCACCGAGTCGCCCGGACGTGTGAAAGCCAGAGTGCAGAGATTAAGCGCAGGAACAATGCCGGGACTGAAGCATATCCAATCCTCTTCAATGATCCAGCCGTGCCTCCTGCCGAACCATGATTTTATTGAGCGGTAGAATTCAGGCGGCCTGAAGGAATACCCCATTATTTCATGATTGAGTCTTTCCCTGAGTGCATTGATAATGAATTCCGGAGTCCTGAAATCCATATCGGCTATCCACATTGGGATAATATCCCTTGTACCGAATACTTCTTTTGTGAAGTCGTACTTCAGACTGTCAGTGCCTTCCCTCTGAATATCCTCATCAAAGTTCCATCTCATCACTGTATTTTTTAAGGCGCTCAAAGATAAGCAAATTTGAATATTAAATCCTGAGTGGCTGCTTCCGTGCCCGGGCAAAAGCCTTTATTATTTCTTTCCGAATTTTCAAAATAGCTAACTCTAAGCGGTCTATTTTAATATTATTTATTATTTTTATACGCGTTTTAAATGAGAATCTAACCTTAAAATAAATAAAATGAAAAAGGCTGTTGCAGTTGTCATTATTCCGATTCTGATATTGAGTTTTTCAGGGCTCACTTCTTGCAAGAACAGGGCTGAAAAGAAAGAGGTAAAGAAGGTCGAGCTTGAACAGGTTGAGACCCTGGAAGGCGAGATTGAAAAGAACGTTTACCCCCTGCCTACTTCCGCTGAAGTAATCAAAATGCTTTCAGAGCTAGAGGTTGGTTATATAATCGGGATCTCAAATCCTGTTGAGAACTCAAAAAAATACCTGACCAGTCCGAGCAAAGCAATCAACCTGGGTACCTACGGAGCTGACCTCAGCTACGCAACGCTGTACAATATTCAGCAGGAGGTGATCAACTACCTCGATGCAATCAGGTCGCTGGCATCTGATCTGAATATGTCGGCTATTTACGATGAAACTCTCTACGACAAAATCAAGGATAACTTCGATAACAGAGACAAACTGGTTGAGGTTCTTACAGATGCATTCAACAATACATATGCATATCTTAGCGAAAACGACCAGCAGGCTCTTGCACTTCTCGTTGTGGGAGGAGCCTGGGTTGAGGGGATGTACCTGACTACACACGTTTCTGAAGCTGCCTATCAGGTTGCAGGGATCTCAAAGGTTCTTCTCGAACAGAAGAAGTCATTTGAACTGTTCCTTGATATAACAAAACCATACCTTGATGATCCCAATCTCAAGGATTTTGTTGATAAGCTACAGCCTATTAATACTGTTTACGAGGGTCTTACAACAAGCCTCACCAACCAGGATATAATCAATATCACCAAAGCGATAGAAGGCATCAGAGGCCAAATATTATAATTCATTGTGATAAATAACCGGCCGCAAAGTACTGTATTTGCGGTCTTTTTTTGATCTCAGGCTCTATGAGGGAATCCGTACTCCTGGCACTGATACATATTTTTGCCATTATTTCCACGATCAATCCTGGCGGGATATCCTCAAGAGGAAAGAAAATATTGCGAAGCTACCTCAGGAGATATCTGAACCGCGAGCTTGAGGAGGAATATTATGCCCTTTTTGAAAATAACCTTGAATTCTATTCGAACGAACTTAAGAGTGTCGACAGGGCGGAACTCGCTGACGAAGATTCACTTATTACATTCCAGATAACAAATATCTGCCGTCAGATAAAAAAGGGCCTTTTCCTGGAAGAGAGAATGGTGGTTTTCCTTCAGCTCCTTGAATTCGCCTTCGAGGATGGACTTATCTCCGAACAGGAAAAGACAATCATAGATATCGTGGCAAGGACATTCAGTATTTCAAAGAAGGAATATGACAATGCCATTGCCTTCATGATAAAAAAGACCTACGATGAGGTCACTCCTGATTGCGTGCTGGTCATCGAAAACGAGAATCCGAAATACTGGGCATCAGGCAATTATAAGAATTATGAAACCTGGAGGCACATAAGGTTAAAGGGTTTCAAGGGACATTTGTTCGTGCTTCATATAGAAAGCACGGGTTCCCTTATCCTTACATACGACGGCACCCTTGCATTGTATTTCAAGGGCCGCGACATTATTGCATGCCGGCCCTATCTCCTTGAAAGGGGAGTCAATATCAAGGGACAGGGGATAGAACCTATCTATTATTCAAGGATCTATAAGAAATTCGTTACAAAACGGTTCCAGGACAAGATAGTGTTTGAAGGAAGAGAAATAGAGTACGTCTTCAAGAACTCTGAGAACGGTATAAAGAAGATGAACTTCCGGATCGAATCCGGCAACCTTATCGGACTGATGGGAGGCAGTGGCGTTGGTAAGACAACAATGCTCAACCTGCTGCACGGAAAGATTAGGCCGACTTCAGGCAATATCTACATTAACGGTTATGACCTTAATACAGAGTCGGATAAGCTTACCGGTCTGATTGGCTTCGTTCCTCAGGACGACATGCTCATCGAAGAGCTTACAGTATATCAGAACCTTTATTTCAATGCAAAGCTGTGTTTTGGCGACTATAATGAGGAACAGCTGAATCAGACTGTTGATAAGGTCCTTCAGGATCTTGACCTCTTTGAAATACGCGACCTTCAGGTAGGGGATGTGATGAATAAGAAGGTAAGCGGAGGTCAGCGTAAGAGGCTTAACATCGGACTGGAACTCATGAGGGAACCGGGAGTACTTTTTGTCGATGAACCCACCTCGGGCCTTTCATCGTTCGACAGCGAAAAGGTAATGAGCCTTCTCAAGAATCAGGCACTGGCCGGAAAACTCGTGTTTACGATTATCCACCAGCCTTCATCAGACATCCTTAAGATGTTCGACAAGCTCTGGATTCTCGACAAGGGGGGCTATATGATTTACGACGGCGATCCCGTTGAAGCACTGGTTTATTTCAAGACTGAGACCTCGCAGGCGAATGCCGCCGAAAGCGAATGCCCCAACTGCGGAAATATAGAGACAGAAAGCATACTTCATATCGTTGAGGTAAAGGTTATCGACAATGCTGGTCATCCCGGGAAGGAAAGGCAGGTCAATCCCCAGGAATGGAATGATAAATACAGGCGGAAGATGATGCCTGCATTTGACTCCGAAACACAGAAAACAAAACTTCCGCAAAGTAACTTCAGGGTCCCTGCCAAAATTGAACAGCTTAAGACCTTCGTAAAAAGAAATGTCAGACGAAAACTGGCCGACAGCCAGTATATGACAATTAATCTCCTCGAAGTTCCCCTTCTCGCATTCATTCTTGGATTTCTGTCGAAATACAGCGAGGGAACAGTCTACACATTCGGAGGAAACAAGAACTATCCGGTTTTCCTGTTCATGGCAATTATTGTTTCACTGTTTGTCGGACTTACTGTCAGCGCCGAAGAGATCTTCCGGGACCGGAAGATCCTTGAGAGAGAGAAATTCCTGAACATAAGCCGCTCAAGCTATCTGTTTTCTAAAATCAACTTCCTCTTCATCCTTTCTGCTATTCAGTCGCTTTCGTTCGTGCTTGTTGCAAACACGCTTCTCGAAGTGAGGGGAATGCTCTTTCAGCAATGGCTTATACTTTTTTCAACGGCCTGTTTCGGGAATTTGCTTGGACTGAATATTTCAGCAGGTATGAGGACTGCGGTCAGCATATACATCCTGATACCCCTTTTGCTTGTTCCCATGCTTCTTCTGGGCGGTGCAATGATAAAATTCGACGATCTCCACAAATCAATAAGCAGAAAAGTGTACGTTCCCGTTATCGGCGATGCTATGGTTACAAGGTGGGCATATGAGGCCCTGATGGTGGAAGAATTTAAAAGCAACAGGTTTGAAAGGCCGTTTTTCGAGTACGATATGGAAATAAGCCAGACTGGTTGGTATACTTCATTTCTTCTCCCAACGCTTAAGGTAAAAGCCGATGAGTGCAGAGTCGCAGGTAAAAACCCTGAATATGAAGGTTATTCAAGAAAAAATTTCAGAAAGCTGAATTTTCATGTCAATGAACTGGCAGTCGAGTCAGGGGTTAAACCGGGTGAATGGTTCTCCAGCCTGAATTATGAAGACTATAATGATTTTATTGCCGACGAGACCAAGAATTACGTCGATTCCCTTACAACTGTGTTCCGTGCAAGGAACAGGATTTTCCAGGACAGGAAGGATTCGCTCCTAAGAGCTCTTACCCAAAGGATAGGGGCAGCCGAGTTTCAGAAAATCAGGGAGGCAGACTACAACGAGAGTCTGGCTAACATGGTCCTTAACCGCCTTGGTACCAGTAAAATTTATGAGACCGACAGGAAGCTGATACAGAAAGCCGATCCGGTCCTGATGAGGCCGGGATCGAAATACGGACGGGCACATTTCTATGCTCCGTACAAACAGCTGGGTAAACTCAGGGTTGATACACTGCTGTTTAATGTAATAGCTATCTGGATAATGACAGCCGGGTTGTTCGTTACCCTTTACTTTAATATTCTTAAACGGTTCATTGTTTTTCTTGAATCGCTCAGGCTTCCCATATGGAGGAAATTCGGACGCGAACTCTTACAGGTTTGAGATGGCCAGGGTTTATCCAAAAAAGAATCTGGGACAGCACTTCCTGAAAGACAGGGAAACAGCTCGAAGGATTGCCGGGTCTCTCACCGGGGAAGGCTATGAGAGTGTTCTGGAGATCGGCCCCGGTACAGGAATACTGACTACCTTCCTTCTGGAGAGGAATTTCCCGGATCTAAGGGTTATTGAGATAGACAATGAATCGCTTCATTACCTGCAGGAGAATTTCAGAGACCTGAGGAATATAATAGCAGGTGATTTCCTTAAATACGATCTTGAAACTTCATTTCCGGGAAAGCTTGCGATAATAGGTAACCTGCCCTATAATATTTCGAGCCAGATTCTGTTCAGGGTCCTTGATAACAGGGATAAGGTTGCCGAGGTTGTTGCAATGCTTCAGAAAGAAGTGGCACTGAGGATCTGTTCGCAGCCGGGTTCAAGGGCCTACGGGATTCTCAGTGTTCTTATTCAGGCATGGTATTCTGCTGAATTCCTCTTCAGCGTATCAAATACACTTTTTTCACCACCTCCCAAAGTACAGTCAGGAGTTATCAGACTGAGAAGGAATGACAGACAAAAACCTGACTGTGACGAAAAGCTGTTTGTTAAAGTGGTAAAGGCAGGTTTCAATAAACGCAGAAAGACACTGAGGAACTCTCTCAGCTACTCGTTCAACCTTGTGAATGAAGATAATCCTGTTCTTAATCTGAGGCCTGAACAGCTTTCCGTTGAAGATTTTGCTGCGCTTACGAACTGGGTTGCTGCTAATTCAGAATGAGAATCCCATTGCATCAACAGGATTCATCTTTGCAGCTGAATTGGCAGGAGCATATCCGGCAACAATGCCGATAAGTCCGGATATAAAGAGGGCAAGTACAATATTTCCGGCTGTGAGGAACATGTTGAGATCGTAAAGGTAGTTTATCACAAGGGTTCCGATGAAGATAAGAACAAGACCAAGAAAACCGCCTGTAAGAGAGAGAAGGACCGATTCGGTAAGGAATTGCTGAAGAATGAAAGACCTTTTTGCCCCCAGAGCCTTCTGAATACCTATTATATTAGTTCTTTCACGTACCGAAACGAACATTATGTTTGCGATCCCGAAACCTCCTACAAGGATAGCAAAACATCCTATTATCCATCCTCCTATGTTAATTCCCTTAAATACCGCCTCAAACCCCTGCGAAAGCATCGTGGCGGTATTTACCGAGAAGTTGGAAGTCTCTGTAGGCCTCAGCCTCCGGGCAGCCCTTAAAACCATTGTTGCCTCATCGGAAAGCTCCTGAGCGGAAATCCCGTTTTTGGCTTTCATGATAATCTGTGAATCGATAAAACGGTTCCGGATATTGATAAAATTTCTTCCGAAATTGAGAGGCACCAAAGTAAGCTGATCAACATTGCTGAGGCTTATTCCTCCCTGTCCTTCCTTTTTCAGGACACCGATGATTGTTGTTTTGTAACCCGCGATCTTTACTTCACTGCCAATGGGGTCGGAATCGTCAAAAAGCCTCTCCGCAACTTCCGCACCCAAAACGGCAACCTTCGCTCCGTTCGTAAGGTCGTAGGGAGAAAAGTACCTGCCTTTTTCAATTTCAAAATTTACAACATTCTCGAGATCCGATGTTACGGCCGCAATTACTGCATCATTGGCCACATTGTTCTTGTATTTTATCCTGTCGGCCCTGGCGGCAATGAAGGAAAGAGCTTCAGTCTTTGGAGAACGGTCAGATAACGCGCGGAAATCATCCATTGAAATGGATGGCCACCTTATTATGTCCCACCATGCAAGATCACCGCTGAACGACCATGGGTATTTCTGAACATAGATCACATTGCTGCCCATCGAATTAATACTGTCGCGGATCGACTTCTCCATCCAGTCGAGAACAGTGAAAACCGAAATAATGCAGAAGATGCCAATCGTTATGCCAAAAAGCGAGAGAAAAGTTCTGAGCTTATTGATAATCACAGAATTGACTGCAAACAGGAAGCCTTCACTGAAAAGCCTTAATGATGTTTTCAACTCTTTCTTTGTTTTGAATGGATTGTCAAAGGTAAGAAAATCCTTTAATTTGCCAGCCTGCAGACGGGCTGCATAATATTCCTAATTATTTTGTATTGAGGATAATAAAAATTTGCCTATTTTTAACCGCCTGTATTTGCAGGGGGATGCCTGTCATAAAAATCAGATTATGAGTAATAAAAGGATCAATAGTGCGCTGATTTCAGTTTATTATAAGGATGGTCTTGAAGATATTGTCCGGACACTGGACAGCCTTGACATAAGAATTTACTCAACGGGGGGAACATACAGTTTTATAAAGGAGCTGGGCGTTCCTGCAGATACAGTTGAAAGCCTGACAAGCTACCCTTCAATTCTGGGAGGACGGGTCAAAACACTTCATCCATCGGTATTCGGGGGTATTCTCGCACGAAGGGACAACGAAGATGATATCAGGCAGCTTGGACAATACTCAATACCTGAGATTGACCTCGTAATTGTTGACCTTTATCCTTTCGAGGAAACGGTGAGACTGGTCGACGACGAGGAGGAAATAATTGAAAAGATCGATATAGGCGGAATATCCCTTATAAGGGCAGGCGCAAAGAATTATAAGGATGTCGTGATAGTGTCCAACAGCTCACAGTACGGATCCCTGCTTACCTTGCTGAATGAGAAGAAGGGTTATACTTCGCTTGAAGACAGGCGTCTTTATGCTGCCCAGGCATTTCAGACCTCCTCGAACTACGATACAGCCATCTTTAAGTATTTTAACAGGGAAGCAGGCATTGATGTTTTCAGGGAAAGCATCAATACATCGTTCAGGCTCAGGTACGGCGAGAACCCGCATCAGAAAGGAGTTTTCTACGGCGAACAGAAACAGCTCTTTGACAAGCTTCATGGGAAAGAGATATCCTACAACAATTTTCTCGATATTGACGCTTCGCTCGGCTTGCTGGATGAATTTGACGAAACGACCTTCGTGATAGTGAAACACAACAATGCATGCGGAGTTGCTTCACGAAAAAGCCCGGCAGACGCATGGAAGGATGCCTTAGCCTGCGATCCGGTTTCAGCTTACGGTGGAGTTATAGCATGCAATGTTCAGATATCAGCCTCAGAAGCGGAGGAGATCGACAAACTGTTCTTTGAGATCCTTATCGCTCCCGCTTTCTCCGAAGAAGCTCTCAATATTCTGATGCAGAAGAAGAACAGGATCATCCTGAAAAGAAAGGAAAAAGCAGGAAACACTCACAGCTTCAGATCGGTTCTTAACGGGGTACTCTGGCAGGAAAAAGACAACAGCACTGAAAATGCCGGGGATATGACAACCGTTACCAAAAAACAGCCGACTCCTTCAGAGCTTGAAGACCTGGTTTTTGCAAATAAGATAGTAAAACACAGCAAGTCGAATGCCATTGTGCTGGCCAGGAACCTTCAGCTTTGCGCAAGTGGTATAGGGCAGACATCAAGGGTTGACGCACTGAAACAGGCTGTTGAGAAAGCCCGTTCCTTCGGATTCGATCTTAACGGGGCCGTTCTTGCTTCAGATGCATATTTCCCGTTCTCCGACAGCGTTGAGATAGCCCATAAGGCAGGTATAACCGCAGTGGTTCAGCCTGGAGGTTCGGTGAGGGACAAGGATTCGATAGAGTATTGTTCGGCTAACGGGGTAGCTATGGTTTTTACAGGAATAAGACATTTTAAACATTAATAAATAAATTCTCTCAGTAAATGGGACTTTTTTCTTTTTTGACACAGGAGATTGCAATTGATCTGGGGACAGCAAACACAATAATAATCCATAACGATAAGATAGTTGTTGATGAGCCTTCCATTGTGGCGATTGACAAAAACACCGGCAAACTTATCGCTATTGGTGAAATGGCACGTCAGATGCATGGGAAAACACACGAGAACATTAAGGTTGTCAGACCCCTTCGAGATGGTGTAATTGCCGATTTCAACGCTGCCGAACTTATGATAAGGGGAATGATCAAAATGATAAATACCGGTCCGAGGTTTTTTTCTCCATCCCTGAAAATGGTTGTTTGCATACCATCGGGAAGTACTGAGGTGGAACTAAGGGCCGTAAGGGATTCTTCAGAACATGCCGGGGGACGTGATGTCTATCTGATCTACGAGCCGATGGCAGCAGCCATCGGGATAGGCCTTGATGTGGAAGCTCCCGAAGGATCAATGGTTGTCGATATTGGTGGAGGAACAACCGAAATAGCAGTTATCGCCCTTGGAGGTATTGTGTGCAATAAGTCGATCAGGATAGCAGGAGATGGCTTTACAGCTGACATTCAATCTTACATGAGGCATCAGCATAATATTAAAATAGGTGAAAGGACAGCCGAAGACATAAAAATAGCTGTTGGGGCAGCTCTTCCTGATATTGACAATCCTCCTCCTGACTATATAGTCAGAGGGCCCAACATAATGACCTCACTTCCTATTGAGATTCCGATCTCCTATCAGGAGATAGCCTACTGCCTTGACAAATCGCTAACAAAAGTAGAAGCTGCACTGCTCAATGTCCTCGAGCAGACTCCTCCCGAACTCTATGCGGATATTGTAAACAAGGGCATTTACCTCGCCGGGGGAGGCGCTCTTCTGAGAGGACTGGACAAAAGGCTGGCAGACAAGATAAATATTAATTTCAATGTCGTTGAGGATCCGCTTCATGCAGTGGCAAAAGGGACAGGAGTGGCACTGAAAAACGTGGATAAATTTCCTTTCCTTATGAGATAAGCCGGAAGAGAGAATGAGAAACCTCCTGAACTTTCTGTTAAGATACAATAACCTGATTGTATTTCTGATTCTGGAGGGAATCTCGTTGATCCTGGTTACCGGAAGAAATGAATACCATAATTCAAGGATGGTTAAGGCGATGACAGGTATTACAAGAGGACTGAACGAGAGAATCAGCAATGCCAGGAACTATCTTAACCTGAGGGATATAAATTATAATCTGGCTTCAGAAAACGCACTTCTTAAAAACCGCCTTATGCAGTTTGAGAGGTACGATGACAACAGCAGGCTTATACAGGTTAACGACACAATAAACAATCAGGAATTTCAGTATACCTCGGCCAAGGTTATAAACAACTCTGTAAATAAGCAGAAGAACTATTTTACAATAAACAAAGGCACTCTTCAGGGAATAAAGGTGGATATGGCCGTAACAAGCGGAAACAGTGCGGCCGGGATAATAGTAGGATGTTCAGAAAACTTCTCGGTAGCGATTTCCCTGCTGAACCTCGATTTCAGGATCAGCGCAAGGATAAAAACAAACGGATACTTCGGATCTCTGAGCTGGGATGGACATAGCTACAGGAATGCAGTCCTGAATGATATTCCGCAGCACATAGATGTCAGTATCGGTGATACGATTGAAACGACATCCTATTCTGCAATATTTCCTGAAGGTATTGGAATAGGCACGGTAACGGAGGTCAAACCAAGCGGAAGCGATTTCTATTTCATCAAGGTCGGACTTTTCACTGATTTCAAGAAGCTTGCATATATTGATGTCATTGGCAGCCTGAAAAGGAATGAAAGACTCGGTCTCGAAAATCAGTTTCAATGATAAATTCTGTTCTCAGATTCGGATTGATAGCGGTTGTGCTTTTACTTTTTCAGCTTCTGGTCCTGAATAACATTCAATTCAGCGGCTTTGTCAATCCGTATGTGTACATAATGATCATTCTGCTTCTTCCCTCACTCACTCCTGCCTGGGCTCTGCTCCTCATATCATTTTTCACGGGCCTGGTGATAGATCTTTTTTCCGGTTCACCGGGGATGCATGCCTCCGCATCTGTCATGGCAGGTTTTGCACGCCCTTATGTGCTGAGGCTTATCGCGCCACGCGACGGTTATGAGTCGGGATCGGACCTTTCAATGCTAATCTACGGATTTCGATGGTTCATTACATATGCGGCTATAATTATTGTTATCCATCATGCAACCCTGTTCTTCGTTGAGGTTTTCCGTTTCACGGATTTTTTCAGGACCATATTAAGGATTCTGATCAGTTCGGTCTTTACACTTGGATTTGTTCTTCTGATCGAGTATTACAGGAAAGGCAGGTAGGTAAATCATGAAAAACGAATACATAAGCAGGAAATACATTATAATGGCTTTCATTGTACTGGCCTCGCTTATACTTCTGATAAGGCTTTTCGTGATACAGGTTGTGAAAGACACCTACAGGCTTTCAGCTGAAAACAATGTTCTCAGGTATGTTACCCAGTATCCTGCCAGAGGTCTGATCTTTGACAGGAACAAAAAACTGCTTGTTGATAACCAGGCGGCATATGATCTTATGGTCGTTCCTGCCCAGGTAACAAAAATAGATACTGCTTATCTGTGCTCCCTGCTTGAAATAACGAAGGAATCTTTTATCGAAAGGATGAAGACTGCCGTGGCATATTCGAGGAGAGCCCCCTCTGTTTTTCTGAAACAGATATCAGCGGTGTCTTATGCCAGGCTTCAGGAGAAGATGTTTGAATTTTCCGGCTTCTATGTTCAGCCAAGAACACTTAGAAAATACTCCAGACCTATAGCGGCACATCTTCTCGGATATGTCAGTGAGGTTGATGAGGCCCAGATAAAACGGGAACCCTATTATAAACCCGGCGATTATATTGGGAAGCTGGGTATTGAGGAGGCTTACGAGGAGGAGCTGAGAGGCAGGAGAGGCGTGAAAATATTCCTGGTCGACGTTTACAGCAGGATAAAGGGCTCATACGCTGACGGACGACTTGATACAGCAGCAGTTCAGGGTGAGGACATTGTAGCAACCATCGATATGGATCTCCAGGAGTACGGGGAAAAGCTGATGGGTAACAAAACCGGAAGCATTGTCGCCCTTGAGCCAAAGACAGGAGAGATACTGGCTCTTGTCTCCGCACCATCGTACGATCCTGGTCTTCTTGTGGGACGGGTTCGTTCGGAAAACTTTTCCAGACTCAGCTCGGACACCGTTCTCCAGCCTCTTTTCAACAGGGCGGTGCAGGCAAAATATCCTCCCGGATCGACATTCAAGCCGATAAACGGTCTCATCGGCCTTCAGGAAAACGTCATAACAGCTTCGACTGCTTTCGGCTGTAATAATGGCTATCTTTTTGTCGGCTGTCACTCCCACAGCTCGCCTCTCGATCTGATCCATGGAATATCAAACTCATGTAACTCGTATTTCTGTCAGACATTCAGGAGGATACTCGAAAATCCCGAATACCCTTCAATTGCTGATGCCTATACAAAATGGAAAGAGTATCTGAATGCATTCGGGTTCGGGAAGAAACTGGGAATTGAACTGACAAACGAGCTTCAGGGTCTGGTACCTTCAACAGCTTATTTCGACAGGTATTACGGCAAAGGAAAATGGAAGGCTCTTAATGTGATATCCATGTCGATAGGACAGGGGGAGATTGAAACAACACCACTTCAGATGGCCAACATGACTGCAGCTTTTGCCAACAGGGGTTACTATTACATCCCTCATATAGTAAAATCGATAGGCCATGAAAGGCCATTAGACCAGAAGTACCTCGAAAGGCAGATGGTAAATGTTGACACTTCTCACTTCGAAACAGTAATAAAAGGAATGGAGGAAGCAGTGAACGGAGACGGAGGAGCAACAGCCAGGATTGCAGCTTTGAAAGACATTATTGTTTGCGGCAAAACAGGTACGGCACAGAACCCTCATGGAGATGATCATTCGGTTTTCGTTGCATTTGCCCCTAAGGATGATCCTGTGATTGCTATCGCCGTTTTTGTGGAAAACGCAGGCTTCGGGGCAACTTATGCTGCGCCCGTTGCAAGTCTTATGATAGAGAAGTATATAAGGCGAGAAATTACCAACAAGGCACTTGAAGAAAGAATGCTGGGACTAAATCTCATTGGAAATGACGCGGAACGTTAACATATGGAGCAGGCTCGATAAACCTTCCATCCTGGTTTTTCTTGTGATGGTGATTATCGGCTGGTTCAATATCCATGCTGCGGTTTATAATGAGGAACATACGGGGATATTCGACTTTTCGCAACGGTATGGTAAACAATTCATCTGGATTGTGGCAACAATTGTTATTGCCGTTTTTGTTGTCGTGACCGATACGAGATTTTATTTCTTTTTCTCATATTTCATTTATGCGGGACTAATATTCACTCTGATCCTTGTACTTATTGCCGGAAAGGATATCAATGGAGCAAAATCATGGTTTCAGATCGGGTCGCTTGGCATACAACCGTCGGAGTTTGCCAAGTTCGCCACGGCCCTGGCGCTCGCAGCCTATCTGAACTCAAGAAAGCATGATCATTACAGATTCAGGGTCTTTTCCATAGCCAGCGGGATAATAATTCTTCCGGCTCTTTTTGTGATGCTCCAGCCCGATATGGGATCAGCTGTGGTCTTCTTTGCTCTCTTCATTGTTCTTTTCCGCGAAGGTATGAGCAGTTATGTGTTTATCTCGGGTCTTATAATGCTTTTCCTTTTTTTTCTTACCCTTCTTGTGAATAACCTGTATCTTTTCCTTGGACTGATAGCCATTGCCTTCGCACTGGGATGGTTCGCCGCAAGGAACAGGAAAATATGGCTGGCGGGAGCCGGGATCTATGTCCTTATCCTGCTTCTGGTGTATTTACTCAATTACCTGTTCATCAAAAAACTAGATGATTCCAGTATCCTGTTTGTCTCGGTTATCCTTTCCGGATTTGTCTATGCCGCTTATTTCTACAATAAGAAGGCAATTTCCCTCATTCTTATCTATGTTTTCCTGGCAGGAAGCCTTATTTTCATAAGTTCGGTCGATTTTGCATTCAACAGGCTGCTGAGACCCCATCAGAAGGAGAGAGTTGAGATCATGCTGGGGATAAAATCCGATCCTCACGGAACCGGATACAACGTAAACCAGTCTATAATATCAATTGGTTCCGGAGGTTTTGCCGGGAAGGGCTACCTGAGGGGAACACAGACCAAGTTCAAGTTCGTTCCCGCACAGAGCACGGATTTCATTTTCTGCACCATTGGTGAGGAATGGGGATTCCTGGGATCATTTGTGACAATCGGCTTGTATCTGTTTCTTCTGTTACGGCTTATTTTTCTTGCCGAACGCCAGAGATCCGACTTCTCACGAATGTATGGCTATGGTGTTGTTTCCATTTTATTCATACATTTCTTTATAAATATCGGGATGACGATAGGAATTGTACCGGTAATCGGAATACCCCTTCCCTTTCTAAGCTACGGAGGAAGTTCCCTGTGGGGCTTTACAATATTGTTGTTTATTTTCCTCAGGCTCGATGCCAGCCGGACTGAATACCTTGTCTGATCAGAAGGGATAGGTAATCCTGTGCGAGATCTCTATTCCGAAATCTTTCTCCACATAGTCGATAAGCTGCGGGAAGAACTCCATAAAATCATCAAGAAGGGAATAGTAATTTTTTTTCATCGCCTTTATGGCAAACCGTGTTTCATTTGGCAGCGACGATCTCTTGCTGAGCGTGTTCAGGACATGCTTTATGCCCGGTACGGTCTGATACTCTTCAATCCAATTGTTGATAATGAAGAAAGGCATCATTTTCCTTACATTTTCAGGCAGGATATCGAAATTGTTTACCATTGCCCTGTAAAAATTGTAAGTAACACTCTCAAGAGGCCTTCTTGAGAAGAAATTCCATTCCCTGGTGAGATAATGATCATATATGATGTCAGTTATCACCCCTGAATACTTGTGGTACTTCCTTGTAAAGAAAATCTTGCTGCGGTGCACTACAGGATGGCGGTCGGTAAATTCATCAATGTGCCTGTGCAGAATAATACCCTTCCTTATGGCCTCAGGATATTTCAGATAGTCCCTCCCTTTTACATAATCACCTATGTAGTTACCGATTATTATCTTTTCAGAATCACCGGACAGATATATGTGGGCCAGAACATTCATATGGCAGCATAATAGTACAAAGAATTTATTTCAACCCGATATGCTGAAAAACATTTTCTTTAACATGTTTTCACAAATCGGGGTAATCTCTGTTAATATGCTATAAAACAGTACACTAAAAGCGAGATACGATATTATAAAAAACAGATCTAAATCCTCGGATTTTAAGTATGCAAATTATAAATTTGTCACTTTACTTATTATAGATAAACGACTTTAGTATTAATAAATTATAAACAAAAAAGGAGGATTTATGTCCAGAAAGAACGTAATAATAATCGGAGCTGCTGGAAGGGATTTCCATAATTTCAATACCTGTTACAGGGATAATGAAAACTATAATGTTGTTGCTTTTACGGCAGCACAGATCCCGGATATAGACGGAAGGAAATATCCTCATGAGCTTGCCGGCCGGCTCTATCCCGATGGGATTCCTGTTTTCGCCGAGGAAAATCTTCCTGAACTGATAAAAAAATATGATGTGGACGACTGTGTTTTTTCATACAGTGATGTCACATATCAGAAAGTAATGGCTGTCGGGGCAATTGTAAATGCAGCCGGAGCAAATTTTGTTCTTCTGGGGCCTGCTGACACGATGGTAGAAAGTGTGAAGCCGGTGATCGCTGTTGGAGCAATCCGTACAGGTTGCGGTAAGAGCCAGACTTCAAGAAGGGTGATAGAGCTTCTTATGGAAAAAGGACTAAAAGTGGTTGCAGTTCGCCATCCTATGCCTTACGGCGACCTGGTTGAACAGAAGGTCCAGAGATTTGCCACAGTTGAAGACCTTGAGAAGCACAAATGCACCGTGGAAGAGATGGAAGAATATGAGCCGCACGTCGTAAGAGGCAATGTTATCTATGCAGGAGTAGACTACGAGGCGATTCTCCGTGAAGCTGAAAAGGATCCAAAAGGATGTGATGTTGTATTATGGGACGGCGGCAATAACGATTTTTCTTTTTATAAACCCGATCTTATGATTACCGTTACCGATCCGCACAGGGCCGGGCATGAACTCTCATACTATCCCGGGGAAGTGACGCTCCGTCTTGCCGATGTGGTTGTTATCAATAAGATAGACTCCGCTGCACCTGAAGCTATTCAGATAGTCAGGGAAAGCATCTCAAAGGTTAACCCGGAGGCAATTGTTGTTGACGGAGCTTCTCCCATAAAGGTTGATGATGCATCGGTTATAAGGGGAAAAAGGGTTCTCGTTGTTGAGGATGGTCCAACGCTTACTCACGGGGAAATGAAAATAGGAGCAGGAGTGGTTGCTGCACGTAAGTTCGGTGCCCTTGAACTCGTTGATCCCAGACCTTATACTGTAGGCAGGTTAAGTGAGACTTTCCGCCTTTATCCCGGCATTGGTACGCTGCTTCCCGCCATGGGCTACGGCGAGCAGCAGCTCAGAGACCTTGAGGCAACAATAAATAATACTGACTGCGACAGCGTTGTGATTGCAACACCCATCGACCTGAACAGGATAATAAAGATTAAAAAACCGAATACAAGGGTATATTATGACCTTCAGGAGATAGGCGAACCAAACCTCTCACAGGTTATTGATGAATTCGTGAAAAAACACAAGCTGGCATAAAAAGGAAAAGGCTGTCTTAACACTTCATCCCTGAATTAAGACAGCCTTTTTTATTTCATCCTGAATTATCAGCGTCTTACCCTGGCATTCCCTTTCCAGATGCTCCAGACCTGTTCTTCGTCGGCAGGCTGTGCATAATCGGTGAGGACTGTTGTGGCGAGAGCTCCCGTTGCCCATCCGAACTGGATCCACTTACCGGGTTCCCAGCCCTTCAGAATGGCGTATAGCAGGCCGCCGACAAAGCCATCACCGCCTCCAATACGGTCGAGGACATGTATCTCGCGAGGTTCAACGGTAAACCATTCGTCGCCTGCAAGCATTAAAGCTCCCCAGAGATGTTCATTGGTGCTTATCACCTGGCGAAGAGTTGTGGCAAAGACAGAAGTTGCAGGATACTCCTTCTTGACCCTGCTAATCATTTCCCTGAAGCTGTCGATCTTCGATGAAAGGTCCTTACCGCCTTCCTCCGGACCTGCAATTCCAAGGCAGAGCTGAAAATCTTCTTCGTTGCCAACAAGGATGTCTGAAATTCCTGCTATCTCACGGAAGGTGGCTGAAAGCTCCTGTTCACGGCCCTTCCAGAAAGAAGCCCTGTAATTCAGGTCAAAAGAGATCCTTGTTCCGTATTTTTTTGCGGATCTTGCCAGTTCGAGGCAGAAATTACTGGTCTCTGACGACAAAGCAGCAATAAGTCCCGAAAGATGAAGAATCTGAACACCTTCTGAAATGAAAAGCCGCGAAAGATCAAAATCCTTTACATTAAGGGTCCTTCCAACCTCCCCTGCGCGATCGTTCTGAACCCTGGGTCCTCTTGAACCGTAGCCGCTGTCAGCAATATTGAACTGATGACGGTAACCCCAGGGGCCTCCCTGGTCGACATCAATCCCTTCATAGGAAATATGCCTCAGGGAAAGATTGTCTTTTATCATCCGGGCGATGGGGCTGTCCTTGACAAACGTCGTCAGGACTTTTACAGGAAGCCCCAGAAATGAGGGTATACTGGCTACATTTGTCTCAGCGCTGGTAACCTGCATCCTGAAAAGATCGCTGCAATGAACCGGCTGACTATTGAGCGGAGTGATGCGGACCCCCATACTTGAAGGTACCACAAGCGACCATTTGTAGTCTTTTCTGAGTTCGATTTTCATATTGTTATTCCTCCAGTCTTTCTCTGAGTTTTTTTCCCGCCTCTTCATAGCCCGGTTTGTTGAGAAGGGCGAACATGTTTTTCTTATAGGCTTCGACACCGGGCTGGTCGAAAGGATTGACATCAAGAATATATCCGCTTACTGCACAGGCAAGTTCGAAGAAATAGAAAAGCTGCCCTACGTAGTACTCTGTAAGTTCAGGTATTTCAAGCTTTATTACCGGTACATTTCCATCATGATGTGCAAGAATAGTTCCTGCCTCGGCGTTATGGTCGACCTCCGACAGACGCTGCCCTGCAAGATAATTGAGCTGGTCGGCATTATCATCCTGATGAGGCACGGTAAGAGTCCTTGAGGGTGTTTTTACCGACAATACAGTTTCAAACATTATTCTCTGACCATCCTGTATATACTGACCGAGCGAGTGAAGATCGGTGGTGAAGTCAACCGCTGCAGGGAAAATACCCTTGTGGTCCTTACCTTCACTCTCACCATAGAGCTGTTTCCACCATTCAGCGAAATAATGAAGTTTAGGGGTGAAACTCACCATTATCTCGGTTGTCCTGCCGCTCTGAAGGATAAGATTCCTTGCAGCAGCATATATAAGCGAAATATTTGATGAAGCATCCCTGTTGCCCCGTGTGATGAGTTCCATAGATTTCGCACCTTCGACAAGCTTTCTTATGTCGAGACCGCTTAATGATATGGGAAGGAGACCGGCAGGAGTGAGAACTGAATACCTTCCACCGATGTTGTCGGGGATAACAAAAGTCTCATAACCATTTGCCTCTGCCAGCGGACGAAGAGCTCCTTTCTTTCCGTCGGTTATTGCCACAATCCTTTCTGATGCAGCCTTTTTGCCCAGCTTTTTCTCAAGATGATTCCTTACGATCCTGAAAGCGATGGCAGGCTCGGTTGTTACTCCCGACTTGGAGATCACTACAATGGAGTAATTCCTTTCATCAAGGATCTCAAGCATCTCACTGAGATAGTCTTCTGAAAGGTTTTGTCCGGCAAACAGGATCTCATGATGTTTTTCATTACGCAGTGCACAGAACGAATGAGTCAGAGCTTCAATTACTGCTCTTGAACCGAGATAGGAGCCTCCGATTCCCACAACTACAGTGAGGTCAGAGATTGACCTGAGGCGCCGGGCTGTTTTCTCAATTCTGTCGAGCTGGGGAAGAATATCATCCGGAAGAGTCATCCACCCCAGAAAATCGCTTCCCGGCCCTGTTCCTTTGTTGAGGCTTTCCAGATGCCTCACCGACTGCTGGGCAAGAGCTGCAATTTCTTCATACGATACAAAACTTACAGCGTTTTTCAGGTTTAGAGTTATATTTTCTTTCATTAATCTAAAAATTAAAAAAATACATTAAGTATCCTGCAAAAATAGCAAAAAGCCGGAAGCTTATATCCTCCGGCTGATCTTATCTGTTAAATATGAAACCTGCCTATTTACTTCGAATACTGCCTGCACTTGACGAATGGGCATCGAGGTATTTAGGATTACCCCGGTAGTTTATGTCGCCTGCACTGGAAGCCCTCGCCTTAAGCCTTTCGCTGACATTGATGCTTGCATCGCCTGCACTTGATGCTGAAACATCAGCTTCCCTTACCTCGAGGCCGAAAGCATTAAGGTCGCCTGCACTGCTGAGACTGGCATCGAGCTCATCAGCTTCTCCCGTCAGCGTAACATCGCCCGAACTGCTAATGTCAGCTTCAATAAGACGGGCAAAAACCTCAAGCTTGATATCTCCCGCACTGGTTGCTGAAAGTTCAAGGTTGTCAGATTTTACCGGTGTCTCTCCGATAATATCTCCGGCACTGGAAGTCTTAAGCGACCTTATATCATTCATGGTAACGTAAACCCTTTTCATTTCAGCGTCCCTGATGTTGACCTCGGAGTAAACGTGTAGAACGCCATCCCTGATCTCAGTAATTATGTATTCGTGGAGATTCTCATCTGCTTCAACAGATATAGTTTCATTGCCTCCCTGTTTAAGGTAAACATCAATTCCGCTGCTTACCCTCAGACCAGTGAAATTCCCGGCTTCCCTGTCCTTCCTTACAACATTGTTATTCCCGCTGACAGTCCTTCTTATCTGGCCTTCAGCACAAAATGTGATTCCAAAAACCAGTAGAAGAGCTAAAGTGATCTTAAGATTTTTCATATCATTTTCGTTTTGTTAATACCTCTTTCCGACTAAAGACAGAAATAAAAGAGTAATGTTGCATGGAAAGAGGAAATAGCTTCTTCGTTGGCAGTGATTTCAGAAGTTCGTATCTTGAAGCTGCTAATACATTTTTAATGAAAATACCGGCAGAACTATGTCTGATTGCTTTAACAGTCAGTATAACAGCAGCATGTACTCCTCGGGAAGAAACCCTCAATCTATGGTATGAGAAACCGGCAGCGGTATGGGAAGAAGCCCTGCCCATCGGGAACGGACGGCTGGGAGCAATGATCTACGGCACGACGGACGAGGATCATATTCAATTCAACGAGGAAACCCTTTGGACAGGAGAACCCCATGACTATTCAAACAGCGATGCATACGGATATCTGGGAGCGATAAGGCAGCTTTTGGAAGAAGGGAAACAGAACGAAGCTGAAGAACTTGCTCTTGAACATTTTATGAGCAAGCCGCTCAGGCAGAAAAAATACCAGCCATTCGGAGATCTCTGGATCAGGTTCCCCGGACATTCGCAGGTTACCTCTTACAGGCGTGAACTGGATCTTCGTGAGGCAATATGCAAAACCTCATACTCGGTGGGAGGTGTAAACTTCACAAGGGAATATTTTGCCAGTTATCCTGATAATGTAATTGTTATAAAATTAACATCAGACATGAAGGCTAAGCTTGCCTTTGATGCCTGCCTGACCACCATCCATGAAGGGTATTCGCTGGTGGCGGAAGAAAATGGAAGAATGGCCATTGATTTCAAGGTCAGTGATGGGATCCTTAAGGGAAGATCACTTGTGAAGGTTGAAGCCAGGGGTGGTAAATTGAGTGCAGCCGGAGGGACAATTCATGTTGAAGGAGCTGATGAGGCTGTCCTGTGGCTTTCGGCTGCAACAAGTTTCGTAAGTCCCAGTGATGTTACGGGCGATGCGAGGCTAAGAACCGAAGCGAGCATAAGCAGGGCAACAGAAAAGGGATTCGAAGTGGTAAAGCGTGCTCACATAGAGGATTACGGGAAATATTTCAGCAGGTTTTCAATCTTTCTCGGCGACCCGCCCGTGGAAGATCTTCCTACCGATAAGCGGATTGAACTTGTTGATGAAAGGATGGACAACTCGCTTGCAGCACTTTATGTTCAGTACGGGAGATATCTTCTTCTTGCATCAAGCCGTGAGGGAACCTATCCTGCCAATCTCCAGGGGATATGGAACGACAAACCCGATCCTTCCTGGGACAGCAAGTATACTGTCAATATCAATACTGAGATGAACTACTGGCCTGCTGAGGTGCTGAATCTGGCAGAGTGCCACGATGCCCTTTTCAGGATGGTGGAAGAGATTGTTCCCGCCGGAGAAAAGGTGGCTGCGAATCATTATGATGCTCCCGGCTGGGTTTTGCATCACAATACTGACCTCTGGAGAGGTGCAGCACCCATAAATGCTTCCGATCACGGTATATGGGTTACGGGAAGCGGCTGGATGGCTCATCATTTCTGGGAACATTTCCTATATGGCATGGATACTATTTTTCTAAGGGAGAAAGCATGGCCGGTTATGAAGGGAGCCGCGCAATTCTATTCTGCCTTTCTCGTGAAGGATCCCAAAACAGGGTTTTTAATCTCAACTCCCTCAAATTCACCTGAAAATGGCGGCCTTGTGGCCGGACCAGCGATGGATCACCAGATAATACGAAGCTTGTTCAAAGCGTGTATAAAAAGCTCTGAGGTCCTGGAGACCAGTTCAGGCTTCGCCGACACTCTGCGCTCCATGCTTCCCCTTATAGCACCCAATATGATCGGAAGGTTCGGACAGCTGCAGGAATGGCTCGAGGATAAGGATGATCCTTCGAACAGGCACAGGCACGTTTCACACCTCTGGGCTGTTTATCCGGGCAGGGAAATAAACCATAAGGAGACCAGGGAATTCTGGGAAGCTGCGAAAGTGTCGCTGAAAGCCAGAGGTGATGAGGGAACGGGGTGGAGTCTTGCATGGAAAATAAACTTCTGGGCCAGGTTCAGGGATGGTGATCATGCCTGGAAGATGGTTCAGATGCTCCTCAGACCTCAGGGCAGATCCAGTGAGGAAAACACAGGAGGAGGTTCATCAGGAGGAGGATCTTATCCAAACCTCTTTGACGCGCACCCTCCTTTCCAGATAGACGGAAATTTTGGCGGGGCGGCAGGAATAGCAGAGATGCTTGTTCAGAGCCATCTTGATGAGATAGAATTGTTGCCTGCTCTGCCTGGTGATATACCCGAAGGCCATGTCAGAGGATTAAGGGCCAGGGGAGGTTTTGAACTTGAGTTTGACTGGAAAGACGGAGACCTTTCGTCGGTAAAAGTGATTTCAGGAGCCGGTTGCAATCTTTCTCTGATCTGCCGGGGAAACAGATATGATACTGATACTTTTGCAGGAGAAGTGATCCGTTTCAACGGGGATCTTGAAAGACTCCGGACTGCAGATTAAAGAGCAATCCGCTGTAGGTTATGGTTTTATGCCTTCGGCCCACAGGGTGACATTATAAAACCAGAGATCATTAATTTATTAATCCCTGAGAGCTAAAATATCTGAAAAGTGTTGATATGCAAGAGGGAAAGTTGTACCTTTAAAAGAAAAACCGACTGTTGTATGAAGAGATTCCTTGGTTTTCTGATTCTTGGAGTTGTTTTCGGCTGTAATTCTCCGAAACCCCCAAGTATGGATTCTGCTGGTCAGGAGCCTGTTACCCAAAACCTGAAAGGTAGTTTTTCCGTCAGCGGAGCTTATGCCCTTTATCCTCTTGTCTTAACTCTGGCCGATCAGTTTATGCTTACTCACCCGGATGTGAAAATTGAAGTTACCAGGGTCAGCACCGGCGAGGGATTAGCCAGCCTTCTGACCGGCAAATGCCAGCTGGCTATGATATCACGAGATCTGACCGACGAAGAGTCAAGTGCAGGTATCTGGGTGATACCTCTTGCAAAGGACGGGGTGGCTCCGGTGGTTAACCAGAGGAACCCGAATATTGAGAAGATTCTTGCTCAGGGGATCAGCCCTGATGAATTCATGCAGGTATTCACATCAGGAAAACAAATGACATGGGGAGAGATACTTGCTTCAGATTCGAAAGACAAAATTTCGGTTCTGATAAGAGAAGAAGGAGCTGGTGCATCTGAGGTCTGGGCTTCCTTTCTTTACAAGAGGGCTTCTGATCTTAAAGGAGGAAGCGTTAACGGCGACGAAGAGTTGATAAAAAGAATACAGGAAGATCCTCTTGCCCTGGGCTTTTGTAATTTCTCATATGCCTTCGATGTTGCTACGGGAGAAAGGAAAAAGGATATCCAGATTGTACCGTGCGATCTTGATTTCGATGATAAGATTGGAAGGGTTGAGGTTCCTTTCAGTACTCTCCAGGAGGGTCACCGGAGTCTCTGGCTGGGATTTTATCCCGATCTTCTCTGCCGCGAACTTACGATCGGATCGATGGGCAAACCTACCGATCCCGTTATTCTTGAATTTCTGAGGTATGCCCTGAATGAAGGACAGTCGGATGTAAAAAAGGCTGGTTTCTGCCCGCTGAACAATGTCTATCTTGAGTATGCACGGAACAGTCTGAAATGATTAGCCTTTTCTGTTTATCATTCAATAAATTACAGGTAAATAAACACAGAATGTCCTTTTATCAGGGCGTTGCAGGGTTAGTAATTCTTTCGTTGTTCCTGAAGGCAACTACAAAAGCATCGGGGTATCTGCCTGCCTTGAGAACTCTCTGAAGAGCCGCAGCGTCTTCGCGCGAAGAGAATTCACCTGCACAAACTCTTATAGCTCCTGCATAGGTGTATTCGAAGATCGGATATGTAATTCCTCCGGCATTTATCTCGGGTATGGTTCCTGTCTGGTTCACGGAAGCAAACTGGACACGGTAAATTATTCCATCGGGAGAAACAGCCTGAGCCGGGGCTGTTCTCACAGGAGTTTTCACCGCAACGGCCTGTGGCTCTACGCCAGCCGGCTGTGATGATGCCGGCTGTGGCAATCCTGTAACTCTTTCATTGTTCCGGAAGGCTACAATGAAGGCATCTGAGTAACCCTGACGTTTCATTGCGTTCTGAAGAGTTACAGCTGCTCCCGGTGTTCTGAATTCTCCGGCACACGAGCGGTAGACGCCGTTGTAATAATATTCATAGGTGTTGTATGTCCTGCCTTCCACTGTAATCTCAGAGGTTCCTCTCGGCTTTGAAACTGAAAGGTACTGTACCCGGTAAATGATCTCATCGGCGGATGGTTGTACAGTCTCTGTCCGGATAACCGGAGCTGTTTCCTGACTCACTTCTTCAGGAATATCTTTAGCGGGAACCGAGGCAGGTTTGACTTCTGCTACTTTACCCGTTTCGGATTCTTTGATAATTTCGGGCTTCCGGACTTCTGTTTCCTGACTAACCTCGGGAGGTCTCACGGATTCACTCCCGATACCGGCGATCGGAATGGTCTCTTCTGTTGTTATTACAGCAGCCTGGGCCAGGTATCCGAAAGCCTGGGAAAGGCCTGTGAATCTGTTCAGGGCGTACTGATCACGCAGCCTGATCATATGCAACCTTGGTTGCCTGTTGCCATATCCGGGTCTTTGTGAGTAAAACGCCGTTCGGTTGTCAAGTCTGCTTAGAGCGAACGCTATATCGTCATCGGAGGTGTTGATGACTGAAGTGAGGTTTACCGGCTTGTTCCATCCACGTCCGTTGTACCTGCAGATGAAAATATCGTAGCCGCCCATCCCTCCAAGTCCGTCGGAAGAGAAATAGAGATTATTGTTTTGATCCACAAATGGATACATCTCGTTGCCCTGGGAGTTTATAAGATTTCCAAGGTTTATGGGAGCCGACCATCCGCTTCCCTCCCTGTATGATATGAAAAGGTCAAGACCACCTATGCTCTCTTTCCTGTCGCTTGCAAAGATCATTTTTTCACCATCGGCAAAAAGCGCCGGGTGAGTGTAAACTGACTTATCGCTGCAAAAACTTAAAGGCTGCTTTTCACTTATCCAGTCGTAACTGTCGTTCTTACCTTCCTGGTATTTGGCCATGTATATCTTCTCAGGTTCACGCCCCGAAGGACGCTTTGTATAGTACATCTCCGAATAATCGCTGCTGAATGTCATCGCTTCAGCAGGAAAATCCCATCTTATCGATTCGGAGAACGGTTCCTGCCTGCCAGTTGTGCTGTCGATCAGCCCGGCATAATATGTTTCCACGGTACCGAAAGAAGTGTGACTGTCGAGCATCCTTGACTCAGACCGGGAGCTGGAAAGAAACACAATTCCGTTCCTGTAAAAACTGACACCCGATGAGGGGGGAACAATCTCGAGCCTGAAAGGAGAGACCCTCAGAACTGCATTTATGTTCATTGTGTCGGTTATCTGGGCTTCAGCAGATCCTGATTCCGTGAAGGCGGTAATCGCGATCATGGCAAAAAGCAGAAGTATATAAGTAACTTTTTTCATAATTCCTTGGGATAACATTATTACCAGTGTCCATACTGTGTATAGCCTGATTTGTTATGTGAAAAATTTATGCCAAAAGCGATCTCGGCAGTAAGAGATTTTTTATAGAAGGGTGAATCCTTCGGGAGAGCAAAAAAGGTTCCTACGTAAAACTTCGGGTATCGGTACTGGAAAAAGAATGATACTTTATTATAATCATTGAAATAGGTGCCAAGAAGGAAGTTGCCGGCGTAGAGTTTAAGAAGTGGCTCTATGTTTTCCTTCAGATCGAAAGCCAGTGTGTCGTTCGTATGTATTATCAGCGATGGCTCAAGAACGATGTTAAGATCCCGGCTTATTATGAATTTATATCCTGCGATCAGATTGAACTGTCGCGAAACAGGAACTGAGTAGGTATTTACAAGTGCTGTATCATCAGGCGGGTCAAGAAGATTGGTAACCGAAACTCCTGCATAGGCATTGGGATTATAAAGATATACTCCCAGGTCAACATTCGGGAAGTAGTATTCCTTGTAAGGGATCTCGTCCTCAGGATCAGCCTTGCGGAAATGATACATCCCCTTCAGTGAGGCTCCGACGGATAAGAACGAGAGTCCTTTCTTGTCGACAGGGAAATGATAAGATACAGTCGCACCAACACCTGCATTGTTGGTTGAGTCGTTGTTGTTGAAGTCGTTGTAAGCCATGACGCCCGCACCAACGTTAGTGAAGGAGTATATCTTACCTGTTGTAGTGTAATTTGAGCTTCTCCTCTCAACCCTGGTGTTTGAACTTATCATCTGAGAATGGGATTTCCCATTGAATCCTGCAAGAGCATCAACTGACAGATAATCCTTGCTTCCGGCAATGGCGGGATTGAAAACAAATGGTGTGTATACCCTGTAGGAAATGGGATTGAAAGGCATCTGTTGTCCGGATGACTTGAGAAAGAAGAGAGCCGCAATTAAAATCAGGACCAGCCTTTTTTTTACCTGCATCGGTTTTTGTTTTTTATTCCTGTCTCTTAGCTTTGTTTATCTGATAATAACGCTTAAAATTTTTTCTAATTGTCAGATCAGCTAAAGTTACGAAAAATGTTCAATTCAGTTGATACGTAGCTGCACCCCTCTGATAAATCTTTGCAAATCCTGAATTTATTTTTTCAGCCATTGTTCAACGGTCTGAGGGCTCAGCCCCGCAAGTCCCAGCTTGTTTTTCTTATTGTATCCGTTTAAATCGTTGGAGAGTTTCCCTGCCTTCTCCACTTCCTTCAGTTTCGCGATTGTAGTAAATCCCAGCGCTTTAAGAGGTTCGATCCATACTTCAGGAATTCCCAGCCCGAGGTATTCCTCCTTCTGGCTCTCTGCTTTTACTTTCTGGATGATGGGCCTCATCTGCGGGAAAAAGAGAACATCCTGGATCGATGGCTGATTGGTTAGAAGCATGGTAAGCCTGTCAATCCCGATACCCATACCTGATGTGGGAGGCATCCCGTATTCAAGAGCCTTCACAAAATCCTGATCTATGAACATGGCTTCATCGTCGCCTTTTTCTGATAACCTCAGCTGATCCTGAAACCTCTCCATCTGATCTATGGGATCGTTGAGTTCTGAATAGGCATTGGTAATCTCTTTGCCATTGATCATGAGCTCAAAACGTTCAACCAGACCTGGTATCGACCTGTGGATCTTTGTAAGGGGTGATGTCTCGACGGGATAGTCAATAATAAAAGTTGGCTGGATAAAGGTGTGCTCACATTTCTCACCGAATATTGCATCAATAAGTTTTCCCTTACCCATTTCCGGGCTATGTGGTATTTCCAGCCTGTCGCAGATCTTCCTGAGCTCCGCTTCATCCATTCCCGTGATATCGTAACCGGTATTCTCCTTTATCGCGTCAGTGATGCTTACACGCCTGAAAGGGGGATTCAGGTTTATTTTCCTGTCTCCGTACTCTATTTCCGCTTTACCGTGAAGATCCATCACAGCTTTGCTGATTATCTCTTCCGTGAAGTTCATCATCCAGTAATAGTCCTTGTAGGCAACATATATCTCCAGAACAGTGAACTCGGGGTTATGAGTCCGGTCCATCCCTTCGTTGCGGAAGTCCTTTGCAAACTCATAAACTCCCTCAAATCCTCCAACGATAAGTCTTTTCAGATAAAGTTCATTTGCTATCCTGAGATAAAGGGGAATGTCAAGGGTATTATGATGTGTAATGAAGGGTCTGGCAGTTGCTCCTCCCGGGATAGGCTGGAGGATAGGTGTTTCAACCTCGAGATAGCCCTTCGAATTGAAGAGCTCACGCATAGACTGAATGATCTTTGTCCTGCTTCTGAAAACATCACGTACATGAGGATTGACAATAAGGTCGACATAGCGCTGACGGTACCTCATCTCCGGGTCGGTAACGGCATCGTAGAGAATGCCATCCTTCTCCTTTACCACAGGCAATGGCCTTACCGACTTGCAGAGAAGTGTGAATTCCCTTACATTAACGGTTATCTCACCCATCTGTGTTCTGAAAACATCTCCCTTAATGCCGATAATGTCCCCGATGTCGAGAAGATGCTTGAAGACAGTATTGTACATGGTCTTGTCATCCCCCGGGCATATGTCATCCCTCCGGACGTATATCTGTATTCTTCCGGAAGAATCCATTAACTCGGCGAAGGATGCATTCCCCATTATGCGGCGGCTCATTATCCGGCCCGCAAGAGTCACATCCTGAAAGTTCTTTTTTTCGTCACTGAAATTGTCGAGAATATCTCTCGCAAAGGCGTTTGTCTTGTATTCAGCAGCCGGATAAGGATCTATTCCAAGTTTCCTGAGTTCAACCAGTGCTTCCCTTCTTATCTGCTCCTGTTCGCTTAATCCCATTTTGATCGTTTGAAAATTTGTGCAAATATATTAAAATTCAGGCACCTGCTTCAGCGATCCCGGAATGTTTGATGGAACAGATCTGATCGAGGAATTTTTCCCTGATAATCCTTGTAACAGGACCGGGAACACCATTCCCCACAGTAAGGTCGTTGATTCGTACCACCGGAGTTACTTCTCCAGATGTGTTTGTTATAAAGACTTCCTGTACCGTATCAAGAATATCTTCACCCACAGCCTCCTCCTTTACGGGTATCCCATTCTTCCTTGCTATCCTGATAATACCTTTCCGGGTTATTCCGGAAAGTATAAACTGAGATTCGGGATAGGTGAACAGTATTCCGTTAATGACAAAGAAGATGTTTGAATGAGTGCATTCTGTAATCAGGCCGTTGCGGGAGAAGGCACATTCCTGAAAGCCGTTGTCGAGGGCTTCCTGATACGAAAGGGTGTTTGGAAGAAGAGCAACAGACTTGATGTCACATCTGCTCCACCTGATGTCTTCCCTGAGCATGATGGCAATTCCCGATTCCCTTCCCTGGTTCTCGGGAACGAAGCTCCCTGCAAAGGCATAAACCGTAGGTTCAACTTCCGGAGAAGGGAATGAATGTGTCCTTCTGGCTGCACCTCTCGTTACCTGAAGATAGACAAGAGCTTGTGAATCAGTAAAATTGTTCAGCCTGATCAACTCCCTGGCAATGAACGGAAAAGAATCCTCCTCGTTCCATCTGACCTTAATCCCGCGCAGGCTTCTCTTCATCCTTTCAAGATGTCCGTCCATATCGTAAAAGAATCCGCTGTACCATCTGACAACTTCGTAAATACCTTCGGCGAAAAGGAAGCCACGGTCATCCGGACTTATGGATACATCCTTCCCTGGAATGTATTTGCCGTTAAAATAAGCTATTTCCATAGGTTAATCGTTTTTAGCATAACATTTTAAAGCGGAATATGTTTTCTGCCAGCTATATGGGCAGGGTCAGATTCTGACCGGTTCAATAATTTCCGTTTTATATTCAATTGCGGAACGTGCTTCTTCGGGAGATGAAAAGTTACCGCAGGCTGCCTGAACATATAGCGAGGCCCCCAGTACCGTTGTCTCCTTCTGACTTATTATTTTTAAAGGAACGCCGGTGTAAGAAGCTCTCAGCTTGTTCCAGAGTCTGTTCTTTGAGCCGCCGCCTACGCATATGATACTTTTTGTGACAAATCCTCCCGCATCCTCAAGTGCTCTCTTTCCTTCAGCCAGTTTTTCAGACAGAGCCTCAAGAATAGCTCTGAAAATGTCATCGCGGGTCGATTCCAGTGACAATCCCCGGATCATTCCTCCAGGTTTTCCGGCTGTAGCTTCGTAAAACCCGGGTGCGACTCTTACACCTCTGCTTCCCGAAGGAACCGACTCAGCTCCGGATATCATTCTTTCATAGACGTCGCCGCTGATATCTCCGTAGAGATTTTTCCTTGCCCATTCAATAATTCCTGATGCTATCCACTGGTTGCCGATGTTGAAAAGCCCCGGTTCAGGGTCGAGCTCAGTGGTGATGCCAAGCTGAAGCTGTTCTCCGCCGGTCTTGCATTCCTCGGATCTTACCATAAGAATCTCCCAGGTGCCTGAACTAAGCACCGGTTGATTTTTCTCAGCTCCCGAACCGAAAATGGCAAACTGTGTATCGTGTCCGGTAGCCACAACAGGTGTACCCGCCGGAAGGGCCGTCAGAGCTGCAGCTTCGGCTGTGACCCTTCCTGTAGTTGTTCCCGGTTCTGCCAGTATTCCCATTAGGGATATGTCGACACCTATCCTGTTGAAGATCTCAGCTGAAAATTCCCTGCGTCTCAGCGAGGTTAGCATCGAAGTACCGGCCATCGTCGTATCATTTGTCATTTCTCCGGTAAGGAAAAAAGAGAAGATCGAAGGCATGAAAAGAAAGCGATGGCTTTTTTCAGTTATTTCAGGCTTGTTTTCCTCAAACCAGATTAGCTTGTTTATCGTGTTGAATGCAAAAGGGAGTACTCCGTTTTCACGGTAAAGATCTGAAAGCGGAATATATTTGTCTATAGCCGACATAATGTCTTTGGTGCGTTCACATTGCCACGAGATTACGGGATAAAGCATTTCTCCCTCCCTGCTGAAAAAGGTGCCGTCGACCCCGAATGTGGTAACGGTTGCACCCGCAACCCTTTTTTTGTCAATCTGACCCATTACCTTCGAAGAGGCACGGCACATTTTCTCCCAGATCTCCCTTATGTCCCATATCCTGAATGACGGATAGATAGGATCGGGCCTGGTATTGTTTGTGAACGACTCGGAGGCAAGGATATTACCACTGATGCCTGTTGCAACTACCCTTACATTGGTTGCCCCGCAGTCGAAGACAATGACTATGTCGCCTGCCATCTTCTCAGATATCTTTTAGAAATGATATTGAAGCCCCGGCTGCAATCAGGGCAATTACGTAAATAATTACGTAAACAATTACTGTGATCCCCGTTATTGTAAAAAAGAATCTGAGGTTCCTGAATCCCTTTGCAAGCTTCTTCCGGTCGAGGTTCTGTACGGCATCCCGGATGCTTCTCGAGAATCTGAAAAGGAAAAGGACCGAAGCGAAATAGACAATGCCTGAAGCTAACAGGATAATAAGTAAAAGAGATTCAGGTATTCCCATTTGTTGCTCCTGGACCTTGAATATCGTAAGGAACAGACCGGCAGCCACACTGGCAATGATAATCAGACCAAAAAGAATAAAACCAAGGACTGAAAGGAAGGTTGTCCATTTTCTTGTTGTGTCCAGATCATTTAGTGTCTCAGGACTTAGCTCTATTTTCCTTTCATCGGACGAGTTTTCCATATTCTACAAGAGAAATTTATTAAACGGCAGGGGGCGTGCCCTCTGCTTTACCTGTAAAGAGGACCGTAAGCATTGCAGGCTCTGTAATCAGACCCTTCCCTGTCCATGCCGAAGGCGTTCCATGAGCTGGGTCTGAAAATAGTATCTTCAGGCACGTTGTGCATGCAGACGGGTATCCTCAGCATCGAAGCCATCGTAATAATGTCAGCCCCTATATGACCATAGCTCGAAGCCCCGTGATTCGCACCCCAGTTAAGCATTACCGAATAAACGTCTGTAAACGGGCCTTTGCCTGTTAACCTTGGACTGAACCATGTTGTAGGCCATCCCGGGTCGGTTCTGTCGGTAAGGATTTTGTTCATGTCGGCCGGTAGATCGACGGTCCATCCCTCTGCGAGCTGGAGAACGGGTCCTATTCCCTTGACCAGGTTTATTCTTGAAAGGGTTATCGGCATTACTACTTCCGTTGTGAACTGCGATGAGAACCCGCCTCCGCGGAAATAGCCGGTGTTGGCTGGCGACCAAAGAGTTGCATCGAGGCAGGCCCTGGCATCTCTGCCGCTGATCTCCCAGAAGGGCTTGATGCAGGGTTCTCCTTCTTTTGTTTCCCGTCCTGAGAAGTCGAGAGCTGAAGCGCCTGAATTAATAAGGTGTATTATGCCATTTGATGCCAGACCTTCGGTTTTTTTGCCGGTTACACGCTTAATTGCCTCCGGGCTCCAGTACGTTCTTATGTCTGAGAACATCTGGGCGGTATTAGTCAGGAGATAACCGAAAAGCATTGGAACACCGTTCATCGCATCGTTTTCTGTAGCCACCAGGTAAGGGGGTCTTATCCCGTTCCAGTCGAATGATGAGCATAGAATCGCCTCAAGGAAGTCTCCGTTTGGCATATGATCAGTCCACTGGCGTTGACCCTGGAATCCCGACAGGATGGCATTGTGACCCAGCGACTCTTCACCTAATCCCAGTTTCTTGAGCTCTGGATTTCCGACCATAAGGTCGCGGGCGATAAGCGCCATTTTCACTACTATCTCCCACTCCCTGTCCTTCCTTTCCCTCGAGGATGGTTTTGAATTCAGATCGGGGCCTTCCTTGCAGTACTTCCTTGTCCATTCCAGAGCTTTTACATATTCTTCCCTGTCGTAGATCCCTTCATTGAGCCTTCTTGTGAACTCACTCATATCGACATATTCATTCCGCATTCCCAGGTATTCCTGGAAAAAATCTTCCCTGACAATAGACCCGGCAATGCCCATTGAAACTGATCCCATCGAAAGGTAGGACTTCCCTTTCATGTACGATACAGCCAGTCCTGCCTTGACGAATCTGAGTATCTTTTCCCTTACGTCATCAGGAATCGTTGTGTCATCAAGATCCTGTACATTATGCCCGTATATGCCGAAAGCAGGCAATCCCTTCATTGAATGTCCGGCGAGCGCTGCAGCCAGGTAGACGGCTCCAGGCCTCTCCGTACCGTTGAATCCCCATATTGCCTTGGGAATTCCGGGTTCAACATCAATGGTTTCGCTTCCGTAGCACCAGCAGGGAGTAACAGTCAGGGTAAGACCCACACCGTTCTTCCTGAATTTCTCGGAACACGCTGCAGCCTCAGCCACACGGCCGATCGTGGTGTCGGAAATAATGCACTCGACCGGCTTCCCGTCGGGACATCTGAGGTTGCTGCTTATGAGAGAAGCCGCCGATCTGGCCATGTTCATGGTCTGCACCTCGAGCGACTCCCTAACGCCTCTTTCCCTTCCGTCAATGACCGGCCTTATGCCGACTTTTGGAAAATCACCCGTAACAGTACGGTAGCTGCTGTTTATCTTAATAGCATCTTCTGACATGTTGAATAGATTTTATGATTTTTCGAAATTAGTTGCTTAACAAATATAGCTTTTTTTAAGATTTAAAATCTTTCCACCTGTCGCTTCGGAATTACCTTCAGGAATGTTTTTTCTTCCCGCGGCTGATCAGTCTGGCCGGAAAGGCATATCATAATAAGCATAAATAATTAGTACCTTTGCGCCGTTATGAAAGCAGAAAGACAAAGAGCAGGAAGACTGCCGGGATGGCTTAAAATGCAGCGCGCAAGCGGTGAGAACTATTCAAGGGTTAAGAGGATAGTGGGAGAGAACAATCTTCATACCATTTGTACCAGCGGTAATTGCCCTAACATAGGCGAATGCTGGAACGCGGGAACCGCCACCTTTATGATCCTGGGAGATATCTGTACAAGAGCCTGCAAATTCTGCTCCACCCTTACAGGAAAACCTCTCCCTCCCGATCCTGATGAACCATTACGCCTGGCTGAATCAATAAAACTCCTTGGCATCAAACATTGTGTGTTAACATCTGTCGACAGGGATGACCTGCCTGACCAGGGCGCCGGTCTTTGGGCTCAGACAATCCGCACAGTGAAAATGATTAATCCGGGAATAACGATCGAAAGCCTGATCCCCGACTTCAGCGGAAAACACGAACTGATCCAGATGATAATTGATGAGGCTCCCGAAGTTATTTCCCATAATATAGAGACAGTAAGACGCCTGACTCCGCTTATCAGGACAAAGGCAAAATATGAAACAAGCCTCGACGTGATCAGATATGTTTCAGGAAAAGGCCCCAGGGCAAAATCAGGTCTTATGGTGGGACTCGGTGAAACAGAAGAAGAGGTTGAAGAAGCCATGGTTGACCTTTATGAAGCAGGCTGCCGGATACTGACAGTCGGACAATATCTTCAACCCTCCCTTAATCACATGGATGTAAGGGAATATGTTACTCCTGAGAAATTTGAAAAATACAGGAAGAAAGCCTCCGAAACAGGTTTCTTCTTTGTTGAATGCCATCCTTTGGTCAGGTCCTCTTTTCATGCAGAAAAACACATCACAACTCCATAAAATTACTATCTTAGAGGAACTTTACAAAGTCACCACTTTTGAGTTATAGTGTTTTATATCAAGATATTGGAGTCAGGGATTACGAAGAAACCTGGAAACTCCAGCAAACTGTTTTCAACCAGCTTCTGGATAACAAGAACAGGAGCCGCGATGCCGGAATGCCTGTTGAAGAGAGTGTTGCAGGAAGACTTATCTTCGTTGAACATCCTCATGTTTATACTCTTGGGAAAAGCGGATCGGAGAATAACCTTCTCATAAACTCAATACAGCTGAGGGCAAAAGAGGCAAAATTCATAAAGACCGACCGCGGCGGGGATATCACTTATCATGGGCCGGGACAGATTGTCGGTTATCCGATCTTTGACCTCGAGAAATTGAACATAGGCCTGAAAGATTATATCTATCTGATTGAAGAAGCTGTTATTGCGACACTTGCTGGTTATGGCCTGACGGCATCGAGGCTTACAGGAGCAACGGGTGTCTGGATTGACCCCGATAACCCCAGATTGGCCAGAAAGATTTGTGCCATTGGAGTAAGGGCAAGCAGGTATGTGACAATGCATGGATTTGCATTTAATATCAATACGGATCTTACATATTTTAATTATATTAATCCGTGCGGATATACTGATAGGGGAGTAAGCTCTCTTGAAAAGGAACTGTCAGAAAGACAGGACTTTGAGAATGCCAAGGTAATTCTGAAGAATAATCTCGGTAAATGCTTCGGAATAAACTGGATTAAGTAAGCTTATATGGAAAAAAGGTGGGTGATAAAGGAGAAGGGCGATACGGCTGTCGTGAAACAGCTGGCGTCGACGCTGGGGATCTCGGAGGCTCTCGCCAACCTTATGGCACAGAGGGATATTAAATCACCTGGAGAAGCAAAGGCTTTTTTTGAGCCCGACCTAAAATATCTTCATGATCCTTTCATGATGAAAGACATGAATATTGCCGTTGAAAGAATCTACTCAGCCATAAAGAGAAATGAAAGGATACTTGTTTACGGTGATTATGATGTCGACGGGACTACAGCAGTCGCACTGATGTATTCTTTCCTTAAGGATCAGTACTCAAATGTTGAGTATTACATCCCCGACCGGTATAAAGAAGGTTACGGAGTTTCCTTGCAGGGTATCGATTATGCCTACCAGAAGAACTGCAGGCTGATAATTACACTCGACTGCGGCATAAAAGCAGTCGAGAAAGTAAAATACGCCCGGTCGAAGGGCATTGATGTAATAATCTGTGATCATCATTACCCAGGGGACGAGATACCCAAAGCTGTTGCTGTTCTCGATCCAAAACAGCCTGGTTGCAGCTATCCCTATAAGGAGCTATCGGGTTGTGGTGTTGGATTCAAGCTTGTTCACGCCTATTCAAGGGTTCATAACATAGATTTTGGCAGGATCGCGGGTTATCTCGATCTCGTTGCGGTAAGCATAGCCTCCGACATTGTGCCTCTGACGGGAGAGAACAGGATTCTGGCTCATTTCGGACTCAGGCAGCTTAATGAATCGCCGAGCACAGGACTTAAGGAAATAATTCGCGAAGCTGAGATATGCCGCGCCCTCACTGTTGAGGATGTCGTCTTTAAAATAGGTCCCCGTATAAACGCCGCAGGCAGGATGGAAACCGGAAGCAAGGCTGTGGAACTGCTTGTTTCACGGGACTCAAGGCTTGCTACAGGAATCAGCAAGGAGATCAGCAATTTCAATATAGAAAGGAGAAACGTTGACCGGTCAATAACAACCGAAGCAATGAGAATGATCTCCGAGGACAAAAGGACCGTTAATGCAAAGACAACCGTCCTTTTCAATCCTTCGTGGAAAAAAGGTGTGATAGGGATAGTGGCGTCAAGACTTATTGAGACATATTACCGTCCAACGGTCATCCTGACCGAATCAAATGGTTTCGCGACCGGATCAGCCCGCTCAGTGCAGGGATATGATCTTTATCAGGCCATCGAAGCATGCAGCGACCTTCTTGAAAGCTTCGGGGGCCACATGTTCGCTGCCGGCCTGACGATGAGGAAGGAAAACATAAAACCCTTCATGGAACGCTTCGAGAAATTTGTAAACAATACAATAACGGAGGAACAGCTTGTGCCTAGAGTCTTTGTTGATTCTGAGCTTACTTTCGCCGAGATAAATGAGGACTTCTACTACTTTCTGAATAAATTCCAGCCATTCGGACCCGAGAACATGTCGCCTGTCTTTGTATCGAGAAATGTCTTCGATGCCGGAACAGGAAGAATGGTAGGCTCGAGCGGAGAACACCTGAAACTGGATCTCTGCCATGAATCTGCTGGGACAGGGACCTTCTCTGCAATTGCCTTCAGCCAGGCTGAACATTTCGGGTACATAAAAGCCGGAAATCCGTTTGACATTTGCTACTCGATCGAGATGAATGAATTCAGGGGTAACAAAAACCTGCAGCTCAACATCAAGGATATAAAACTGCCTGAATAAGATCAGAAGAAGGCTTTCGCCTGAAGACTGAAATCCGAACTGAACCTCTGCAAACCCTGGCAATCGGCCGACTCACTGTATCCATATTTGGCCCGCAGTTCCAGAATGTCACGGAAACTCCACCTGATCATCATGTAACACCTGCTTCCGTCTCCCGAAAATGCGGGTATGCTGATACTGTGAAGAAGATCATTTTCATAGGCATATATTCTCGAATCCCAGCTGCCGGTAGCATGAATCCGGCAGCCAAGCCATAATGTGAGGGGGATACTGCGGAAACGGTAATTGATATCCTGCAAAAGCATCATCCCCTCCGAGTTCCCGGGATCCACAATCTTCAGGTCAACTCTTGTTGTCATTGACATATTTCCGGACAATGAATACTTCATGACGACCTTCGCTGAACGGCTTCGGTTTTCAACCTGTTTTTTCACACCCTGACTGGTGTTGACGTCAAGCCACGATGTGCGATCAGTGAAAAGGAACTCGGAGGTGAGGTTATCACCCGGCAGGAACCTGACTCTGAGCTCTCTGGCCACTGTCAGTGACGGGGCGCTGCACCTGTATTTTATCCATGGATTGTAGCGGAGGTCGCAACCGCCACCGACAAAGAGATGCCTGGCGGCTTCAAACTCAAAGTTGCCATATAAGCCTCTGATGTTTTCTCCAGAAGAGCTACTGAAGAGACCTCTTCCGTGCAGACTTGTAAATCCCGGATCATAATTTCTGATAACGAAATTGAGCGATAACCTTCCGGATGGCCTGAACGAGAAGCCCTGTATAAATGCGATTCGTCTGTTTATTTCGGTACTGACCTCTCCAAAATGAAGGAATCGGCCTGATACTGCTTTGTAATATGCAGAAAGAAGAATGTTTTCCTTCCCCTCAAAATCATAAAGGTCTATGACTTCATCAGATTGACGTTTTACAGGGAGAGACAGGTTTGAAGAGGTGAAAAGAACTCCCACACTTAGATTCCGGATGACACTCGAAAAGTGTGTCCCGAATGATATTTCCCTAACAGAGTTGAACTTGGCAAGTGATGAACCAGTGTCGTGGATGCCTGACTTGTAAAAGGAGGATATGGATCTTCCGGAACCGTCGGAAGCAGTGTCGACCGTAGCATCTATAACGTTTGAAGACAGGAAGAGAGTCAATCCTGTCCTTTTCTTTTTAAGCTGAACGGCTACGCCGCGAAAATAATTGTTTTCATCAGTCGATGTATAGGGCTTTAAATCATCGCTTCCGGAGATCCTTCCTGGCCGGGTAAGCGACAGACCAGTCCGGAAGCCGGTATTGATTGCCGTTCCCATTCCGAAACGCAGCCCGAAGTCGCCGGCAATTACTTTCCTGACAAGTCCGCTGCCTGTCCAGCAAAGGTTGGCAGAAAAGAAGTCTGGTATTTTTCTTTCGCCCGGGAAGATCTTTTCACCCGGATCTTTTTCAGCTGTAAAACCTCCGGAAATATGTCCTTTTGAAATCCTGTACTTTATCATTGATTTCCAGGGTGGACCTTCTGATTCACCTCCGGCTGAAGGGAGCTTTGTTATGTAATTGAACATCAGTTGATTTCTTAGTGGTTTGCCCTGAGTCTTTTCAACAGGAACTTCAAGCGAAATAAAAGGTAAAAGAATTCCCGCGCTTTCCCTGTCAAAACCAGGGATTGCAGCTATCTCATAAACCGAATAAACAGAACCTGTGGAGCGGATATGCTCTGAAAGTGACTTTATCTGAAGGTCGCTCAGAAAGAAAAGACGTGATAGCTCTGATTCATCCGCCGAATTGATAGAAACAGGCTTTTCATTAAGATCCTCAAGCATCTCGGCATATATGTCTGTTGCTGAGTGATCTTCCTCATCGTCCGCAAGCTCCTCCGCAAGGGCGGCAATGGTTTCTGAAACCGGGATTTCCTGGGCTGCCAGCCAGATGCATTCCATTGAAAGGAGAAGAATGAATATAGTGCGTTTCATTTCGCTCCGGGTTTTAGCCTTCTTTTTTATAAAGTAATATCATCATATCAGCTGAAAAGAAAAGGCATCATCGTAATCATCCTTTATTAAGTCTGAAGCTTATTGAAACAGAGGATGTTATTCCAAGTTGCTGGTGTGCGGCAAAGGAAAGGTCGATACTCAGCGGATTCAGATTATAGCCAAAGCCGAAGCTGAATGAGTTGTTTTCTGTACTGAAGCCACCTCTGAGGAAAATTTTTTTCCCGGTGTTATATTCAAAACCTGTCTTAAGGATTAAAACTCCGTTCACACTCATCTCAATCTCAGCTCCGGTAAAAAGTTCAGGGCTTAAATAGCATCCGGCTCCTGCTGTTAAGACAGTCGGGAGGAAGTATTTCCTGACCTCATTGGGCAGAGGATTGAAAAGATGGAAAGCAAGAGTCAGTTTCTCGGACGGAAAAATGGCAATACCGGCCTCTAAAGCGAGCAATTCCCTTCCGTTATGACTGCCCGCCGGTCTTTCAGCAAAAAAATCGGCCTGGATGCCTGCTGTGATCTTTTCATTGATCCTGAGTCCGCAACCTATTCCTGCCGAATGTCTTTTAAAAGCTGAACAGCCGAAATTTGAATATACTGCACCGAGTCCTGCGTTACCATGCCTGATAATAATTCCTGCCGATCTGGTTCCGAGTTCTGCTATTCCAAACCGGTTACGGTAATCGATGCCGGCTGATGTTGCCGGAAAAAGAGCCAGCAGCGCCTGGTTGTGAAAAGATGACCAGAAACCCGGTTTCATAATGCATGCACAGCTTATCCCTGATTCTGCAGCTCCGGCAGTGACGCGAAACGGATCACTTCCGGGGACTGAAGGACAGAGAAAAAAGAATATAAGAGAAACAGATATTTTGTGCAGCGAGAACAAACTGTTTCAAATTACATCTCCAATTTACAAAAAAAATCCGTTCCGGGAAAACGGAACGGTAAATTTTTTTCGGAAAATATTCTGATGAACGTCCCTCTGCTGTCAAAGCAACTTATTGCATATAAGCCTTATTTTTGGGAACGTCTGTTTTGGTAGATTTCTCAGTTTGTCTTGTAGGGATATTTAACCTTTTTCAGTTCTTCGTTTGCCTCGACAATCTTCTTTTTAAGCCCTTCCTTGTGGTTTATTACCCTGTTCATTATATCGTTGTTCCCTGTTCCTAAAATCTGGGCGGCAAGGATGGCAGCATTCTGTGCTGCATTAATACCTACAGTTGCAACAGGTATTCCGGGAGGCATCTGAACAATGGAAAATATCGAGTCGAGACCCTCGAGCGATGCCTTGATTGGAACGCCGATGACAGGAAGGGGAGTCATGGCCGCTATTACACCCGGCAGGTGCGCAGCCATTCCGGCCGCTGCAATGATAACCTTAATTCCCCTTGCAGAAGCACCTTTCGCGAATTTCTCCACCTCCTCGGGTGTCCTGTGGGCGGAAAGAGCATTCATCTCAAATGGAATACTCAGTTCATTGAGCAGCTGGGCTGCTTTTTCCATAACGGGAAGGTCAGAAGTGCTTCCCATGATTATACTGACAACAGGTTCCATTCTAAATAATTAATTAAACTCGTGGCAGGGGCAAAAATAAGCTATTATTTTCATATTTTCGCATCGGTTCTTTTTTAGAAACTATGGGTATGAAAGAAGTACAGATACTCGACAAAAAATTCAGGGAGTTTATTTCCGGGGACGCAATTCAGGCAAGGATTGATGAACTTGCCTGGATGATTAACAAGGATTACTCGGGAAAGGAGGTTGTCTTTCTCGGGATACTTAACGGTTCGTTTATGTTTGCAGCTGACCTGTTCAGGAGAATTACACTCGATGCACAAATATCTTTTGTAAAACTGGCATCATATTCGGGCACCAGTTCATCGGGAGAGATTAAGGAACTGATAGGATGGAATGAGGACCTGAAAAACAAGTCGGTTATAATTGTTGAAGATATTGTCGACACAGGTGTAACCCTGGAACACACAGTCGACAACCTGAGAATAAGAAATGTTAGGGACATAAGGATAGCATCTCTTCTGCTTAAACCTGAAGCCTACACCAGAAAACTTAAAGTTGATTACCTCGGCTTTGAAATAGCAAATGATTTTGTAGTGGGTTATGGTCTCGATTACGATGGCTTCGGACGAAACCTTCCTTCGATTTATAAAATAATCACTTAATAAACTTTATTATCCTATGGTTAATTTTTTAATTTTTGGTCCTCCCGGATCAGGTAAGGGAACACAGTCAGTGAAACTGGCTGAGAAATTCAATCTGAAACACCTTTCAACAGGCGATATGCTAAGGGCTGAGATAGCTGCCGGGACTGAACTCGGGAAGAAGATGAGTAACATAATGTCGAAAGGTGAGCTTGTTCCTGATGAAGTTGTCATAGAAATGATCGCAAACAGGATCGACGGAACAAAAGGAGCAGCAGGATTCCTTTTTGACGGTTTCCCGAGGACAGTAGCTCAAACTGAAGCTCTTGAGCTTATGCTCAACGATAGGGGAATGAAGATCGATTCGATGCTGGTCCTGGATGTTGATCATGATGAACTGGTGAAAAGACTGATCCTGAGGGCGGACCTCTCAGGCCGTCCCGATGACAAGGATCCCGCCGTTATCGAGAACAGGATTGATGTTTACAGGGCAAAGACCGAGCCTATAATAGACTATTGCCGGCAGAGAGGTATCTATCAGCCTGTAAATGGAGTAGGATCGATAGACGATATCTTCGGCAGGCTTTGCGCTTTTATGGAAAAGTATTTTTAAAGGAGTAAATTTAACAGGAGGGGGATCTGGAACAAATCCGGATCTCCCTTCATAATCATTTATCAATAATACCAGGAATGCCTTCATCAAACTTCGTTGATTATGTAAAGATCTACTGCCGCTCCGGCAACGGGGGAGCAGGATCCGCACACCTCCGCAGGGAGAAATTCATACCCAAGGGAGGTCCCGACGGAGGTGACGGAGGCAGGGGAGGCCATATAATTCTCAGGGGCAACAGTCAGATGTGGACACTTCTGCACCTGAGATACAAACGTCATATCTTCGCCGGAAACGGGGTGCCGGGAGGCGTCCAGCAATCTACCGGGGCTGACGGGGAGGACATAATCGTTGAGGTGCCACTTGGCACAATAGCCAGAAAAGAAAATACCGCTGATGTTCTTTTCGAAATAACAGAACACGGCGATGAAAAGATCCTTGCAAGGGGGGGACGGGGAGGACTTGGAAATACGCATTTCAAATCGGCAACAAATCAAACCCCGAGGTATGCCCAGCCGGGAGAACCGGGGATAGAGGAAGCATTCATACTCGAGCTTAAGATACTTGCTGACGTTGGACTTGTAGGATTTCCCAACGCGGGAAAATCAACACTCCTTTCGGTTGTTTCAGCCGCCAGACCAAAAATTGCAGATTACCCATTCACCACACTTGTTCCCAACCTGGGAATAGTGTCGTACAGAGACGATAAATCGTTTGTAATGGCCGACATACCGGGGATAATAGAAGGAGCACATGAGGGAAAGGGTCTTGGAATAAGGTTTCTGCGACATATTGAAAGAAATTCGATGCTTCTTTTTGTTATTCCCGCCGACAGCAGGAACATAAGCGATGAATACGAAATTCTGTTACGTGAGCTGGGTGAATACAATCCCGAACTGCTCGATAAAAAACGCCTTCTGGGGATCTCCAAATCCGACATGCTCGACGAGGAACTAAAGGAAGAGATTAGAATGGATCTGCCAGAGATTCCCAGGGTGTTCTTTTCCTCTCTTACTGGAGAAGGGATCACTACCCTCAAGGACATGATATGGAAGCTTCTTAACAGTTATTAGAAATGATTGAGGAACTCGACCGTCAGCTTCTTCTGATTCTTAATTCAGCTAACACCCCTTTTTGGGATGATGTTATGTTCTTCGTAAGCATGAAACTGGTCTGGGTCCCTCTGTATCTTGCCATACTCGTTTATCTTTCAAGAGAATACCGCCACAGCTTCCTGCTCCTTGTTCTTTGTCTTATTATTTCAGTGGTTCTTGCTGATCAGCTTTCAAACCTGATAAAGGATCTTACTTCACGACCCAGACCAAGTCATGAAACATCAATACAGGGGCTTGTCCACACAGTTAAGGGATACACCGGAGGTGCATTCGGCTTCGTCTCATCACACGCTGCCAACTCTTTTAACGTAGCCATGTTCAGCCTTCTTCTTATAAGAAGAAAGTGGTACACGGCTTTTATAATCATATGGGCTGCAACGGTAAGCTACAGCAGGATTTATCTTGGAGTACACTATCCGGGAGATGTTTTATGCGGAGCTATTCTCGGAATGCTTACCGGATGGGGATCGTATTCCCTTTTCCGCTGTTTTGAAAACAGGATTCTCTTCCGTCGCAGGCAATAAGTCCGGCTCTGCCAGCCGGATAAATTTGCCAGGACGCCTCTGTCTGTGTATCACAAATTGTTTCACACTCCTTTTGATTCCCCAAAAGCATTAACTTAGCCCCGGATGAGCTTATCAAGCTTAATAAAGACTTTTTGGAGGGTATGTACCTGATAAACCTCGATAAAACCGATCCTTTTTTCAACCTCGCTGTTGACGAATTCCTTCTCAGGAACAGTCAGGATGAATATCTGATCCTTTCGGTCAATTCAGCCTCCGTTGTGACGGGGAAGCATCAGGTAGCCCACATGGAGTCGGATACAAGGTTTATGGCAATGACCGGGATACCTCTTATAAGGAGAATATCGGGAGGCGGAACAGTATTTCATGATCCGGGAAACCTGAACTTTTCCTTTATAAGTAACAGTGTACCCGGCAGGCAGATAGATTTCAGAAAATACACTCTTCCGGTAATTGAATTCCTTTCGGCAATAGGAGTGGACGCCCGGTTTGAAGGGAAGAATGATATCCGTGCAGGTGGTCTTAAAATATCGGGTAACGCCGAACATGTCTTCAGGAACAGAGTCCTTCATCACGGAACGCTTCTCTTCGATGCCGATCTGAACAGGATGAAAATGGCGCTGCGGAAGGATCAGTCGGCATACCTTACAAGGGCTGTGAGATCAAATCCTTCTGCAGTTGTTAACCTGAGGGAGATCCTTTCCGGGAAACCCGGCTCTCCTTCTGATATCAGTCAATTCAGAGCGTCAATGATCGATTGGTTCTTAGGTAATATAAAAGGAACAAGTTATGGTAAGATCAGTGATGACGACCATAAAGAGATAGAAACACTGGCACTTTCAAAATACAGGAGCTGGAACTGGAACTATGCCTACGGGCCGGGATATGAGCTTGAAAAAACACTTACCCGGTTAAATGGTACACTCAGGATAAAAATCACGGTAAGTGAAGGAATAATCTCAGACTGTAAGGCTGAAGGACCTCAGAGACACCTTAATGATAGATTGTGCGAAAAGCTGACTGGCTGCAGACATATGCCTGAAGACCTTTTTGAAATTCCGGGGAAAGAAGATATCTTTAAAGACGGGATGGATGTTTTTGATCTTTTCTGAAATTTTTATGTTAAGAAATACCTGGTCTGTTGCCAGCATTGGCTCTTTCTCAGAATTACCGGCAAGGAATACTGGATCCGGCATCATAGTATGACAGGGAACCTAAAAATTAACACTGAAATGGATTTTCTTAAATCTTTGTTCGTTTGGCTAACAGGAGTAATTTTTATAACCGTTTTTTTCCCCCTTACGTTTCTGGTATGGCTCATTACTCTTCCGGCCGACCGCAACAGGATTATAACACACACGATCCTTACCTGGCAGAGCTGGCTGGTATCAAGAATATTCCCCATATGGAGGCTCACTGTAAAAGGAAGGAAAAAAGCCCCAGGTGAAGGACCTTTTGTGTTTATCTCAAACCACCAGTCGGTACTTGACATTCTGCTTATTAATTCTCTTTGCCTAAATTATAAATGGGTCTCGAAAATTGAGAATATGAATGTCCCGTTTTTGGGATGGTATCTCAGAATGGCTGATTATCTGACCGTTGACAGGGGCAATAAGGAGAGCAAGGAGCTTATGATGACAAAGGCGCTTGAGTGCCTTAATAATGGGGTTTCTGTAATGATGTTCCCCGAGGGAACAAGATCGGCCGACCGTGAAATTGGATTCTTTAAAAGAGGTGCTTTTCAGCTTGCCCTGGAGGCTGGTGTTCCGATCATTCCCATTCTTCTCGACGGCTCGGGAGGCGTTCTGCCGAAACACGGACTCATTTTCAGCACGGGACATAAAGTCAGGATTGAAGTCTTCGATCCGGTGGCGCCCGAGTCGTTCGGAACGGATAATCCTGACATTCTCTCGGTAAAATTCAGTAACTTTATGAAGGAGAGACTGGCCGGCTGGCGAAAGGAAGAATCATAACATGGCCCACAGTACAGAATACCGGAGGATACTCAGCAGAATGGGTTATTACAACTACCAGAGAGGACTGATTTATCATCATCTTGACGAACAGGGCAGTTGGGATACTCATCTGAAAAAATGCAGGGGATTTATTCTCAAAGCTGCTGAAATAATAAAGCCTTCCTTAATAACAGTGTTTGGAAGCGGATGGCTTCTCGATCTTCCGTTGAGCGAGCTTCATGAAAGAACACCTGAGATAATACTGGTAGATATAGTTCATCCTCCTGAAGTAAGAGAGCAGATAACTAAACTTGGTGGAGTAAGCCTTGTGGAACTTGACGTCTCAGGAGGCCTTATTTCAGAAGTCTGGAAAAAGGCAGGAAAACGCACCATCCTGAATAGGTTGCCTTCTCTTGAAACAGTACAGATCCCCGGATTTGACCCTGGTTTCGATCCCGGAATGGTTGTTTCGCTTAACATTCTTACCCAGCTCGAAGCCTTGCCGGCTGAATACCTCAGAAAAAAAACAGGGGCATGTGAAAAGGATCTTCTTCTTTTCAGAAAAACCGTTCAGCAAAGGCACCTTGACTTTCTTAACCGTCATAAATCGGTAATCATAACCGACACATCCGAGATAATTACAGAGAAATCAGGAAAGGTGAAGGAAGTTAAATCACTGCTTGCCGAACTTCCGGATTCTGATGTCAGGGATGAGTGGACATGGAACTTCGAATCGAGAAATCGCGATTATTACAGGGCCAGGTCAGTATTTAAGGTAATTGGATGTCTTCTGAATGGAAAATAAATCGACCGAATATCTGCGCAGAGTATATTCCGGCTTTGCTGAAAGCCATCAGGTATCACTTTCTGAGCTGAAAAGGAAGCAATTGATGATTTCTCTCATTCGACTGGCTGTTTTTATAGCCGGCCTTCTGTTGACCATATGGGCTTTTACCTTCTCGGTTCCGGCAGGAATTGTTTCGTTGATGCTTTCTCTGGCTGTCTTTCTTTTCCTCGTTATCAGGTACGTAGAACTTGAAGCCGGGATCTCGGTAACCGGGAATCTTATAAGGATAAATAAAAGTGAACTGAATGCAATCGACGGTGATTTTTCTTCATTTGACGGTGGCAGAGAATTCATAGATCCGGGGCATGATTTTTCAGCTGATCTGGACATTTTTGGCGATGATTCACTTTTCAGATACCTGAACAGATGCGTCACAGGCTCCGGAAAATCCCAGCTGGCAGGATGGCTTTTATCACCCATCGGACCAGGAGAGGATATTCCTTCAAGGCAGAAGGCCGTAAGGGAACTCGCCCCAAAGATTGAATGGCGACAGAAATTTATGGCTTACGGGTATGAAGGACAACTGACAGATACGTATATTGATAGCCTGGCCGGATGGCTGGCAGAAAGCGATGACCTGGCCACACCGTTTCAGAGGAAAGCGGCGTATGCTGCGCCTGTTCTTACCCTGGCCGTTTTTTCTCTTGTTATCGCCGGCTTACTGCCTGTTCAGCTTTTTGTTCTCCTCTTTGTCATAAATCTGTTTTTTACAGGATACTTCCTGAAGGCAACAGCCAGGATCCATGAGCGGGTGTCGAAAAAATATGGTATTCTTGAACCGCTCCGGAAACTGATTGAGTGTATTGGTGACGAAACCTTCACCTCACCGGTCCTTGCAGGCATAAAGAACCGTCTGTCTTCCGGGGATGACTCTGTCGCAAAACGACTTAAGGAACTGAACTCCATTATCAGAATGTTCGATGGCAGGTTGAATCTTTTCGCCGGACTTATTCTTAACGGGGTACTTCTCTGGGACTTTCATTGTGTGATGAGACTTGAAAAATGGAGAAGAATGTCGGCAGGGAACCTTCCGGTCTGGCTTAGGATGGCAGGAAGGATGGATGCCTTCATCAGCCTGGCCTCATATTCCTTCAACAATCCCGGATATTGCTTCCCGTCACTTTCAGAGGAAGGCCGGATCATAAATGCTGAAGATCTCGGACATCCTCTTATTCCCGGTAAACTAAGGGTTACAAATGACTTTTCGACAGGAAATGAAAAACAGATATTTATAATAACCGGAGCGAACATGTCGGGTAAGAGCACATTCCTCCGTGCTGTTGCCGTTAACATGATACTCGCAATGACAGGGGCTCCCGTTTGCGCGGTTAAGATGAAATTCACCCCGGTAAGGCTTTTTACCAGCATGAGGACTGCAGATTCACTCAGCCATAGCGAGTCATACTTTTATGCCGAACTGAAAAGACTCAGAATACTCAAGGAGAGTCTTGAGAACGGAGATCCGGTATTTTTTCTTCTTGATGAGATTCTTAAAGGGACAAATTCAACCGACAAAAGCACTGGGTCGAAGCAGTTCCTGCTGAAGTTAATGGAACTGGGAGGGACAGGCATGCTGGCAACACACGACATCTCTCTGGGAGAGCTCGGAAAGGATCATCCGGGAAAAATTGTCAACAAGTGTTTCGAGGTGGAGATCGACGGAGAAAACATACTGTTCGACTATAAACTCAGGAACGGAATCACGAGCAAGATGAATGCAGCCATGCTTATGAAACAAATGGGCATAATATGAACCGTCCCCTCTGAATCAACCGGTTCTGCCCATTGTATGACCACCGAGTTCAAAAATAGGGGGTATTGTTGAAAAATTCAAAGTCATGCCGTCCCCTAATTAAACTATATTTGCGCAAAATTCTGAAAAATGTCAGTTGTCGGGTATTCTGAAGAACATATAAAGACACTTGAATGGAGAGAGCATATCAGGCTGAGACCGGGTATGTATATCGGAAAGCTGGGTGACGGTTCGTCGCACGACGACGGTATATATGTTCTTCTAAAGGAGGTAATGGATAATGCCATTGATGAGTACATGATGGGTTTCGGCAGGAAGATCGATGTGTCAATTAATGGAAGGGAAGTAAGAGTGAGGGACTATGGCCGGGGAATTCCCCTGGGGAAGGTTACGGAAGCAGTCTCCAGAATGAATACAGGTGCAAAGTACGACTCAAAGGCATTTAAGAAATCAGTCGGGCTGAATGGCGTCGGTGTGAAAGCGGTAAATGCCCTTTCAAGCACTTTCATGATAAGATCGGTCAGAGACGGGCAGGAGAAGATAAGCGAGTTTGAACATGGACTGACGATAAAGGATTATCCTGTCAGGGAATCGAACGATGAAAATGGCGTTGAGGTAATATTCCAGCCGGATGAATCAATGTTCGGCAATTATTTCTTCATATCGGAATATGTCGATTCCATGCTGAAGAACTATGTTTACCTGAACTCAGGCCTGGTGATCAACTTCAACGGCACCAAGTTCCTTTCGCGTAACGGTCTTGTCGATCTTCTGAATGAGAATATGAGCAAGGAAGGATTGTACCCAATAATACACCTGAAAGGAGAAGATATTGAAATTGCAATTACACATGGACTTCAGTACGGAGAAGATTATTACAGCTTTGTAAATGGACAGAATACAACCCAGGGCGGAACCCATCTTATTGCCTTCCGTGAAGCAATAGTAAAAACAATAAGGGATTTCTATAAAAAGGATTTTGACCCGGCCGATGTAAGGTCATCAATCATTGCCGCAATAAGCATAAAAGTCGAGGAGCCGATATTCGAGTCACAGACAAAAACAAAGCTAGGCTCAAAAGACATGGGTCCGGAAGGTCCTTCAGTAAGGTACTTCATTAACGAATTCATAAGGAAACAGCTTGACGATTTCCTTCATAAGAACTCCGAAACAGCCACCATACTTCTGAAGAAAATCCAGGAATCGGAAAAGGAAAGAAAAGCAATTTCCTCCATTCAGAAACTGGCGAGGGAGAGGGCTAAAAAGGTAAGCCTTCATAACAAGAAACTTCGCGACTGCAGGGTCCATTTTAATACTAACGACGCCCGCAAGCTCGATTCAACGATTTTTATTACAGAAGGCGACTCGGCGAGCGGTTCCATAACAAAGTCAAGGGATGTCGAAACCCAGGCAGTCTTCAGCCTCCGGGGAAAACCACTGAACTCATTCGGACTTACAAAGAAGATAGTTTACGAAAATGAGGAGTTCAACCTTCTACAGGCAGCCCTTAATGTCGAAGACGGAATAGAAGACCTCCGTTATAACAATGTTGTCATAGCAACTGATGCAGATGTTGACGGAATGCATATCCGGCTGCTTCTCCTGACGTTCTTTCTCCAGTTCTTTCCCGACCTTGTAAGAAAGGGCCACGTTTATATTCTTCAGACTCCTCTGTTCAGGGTGAGGAACAAAAAGGAAACCCGCTATTGCTACACACCCGACGAAAAGGCAAAAGCAATAAAACAACTGGGGCCGAATCCTGAGATAACAAGATTCAAGGGATTGGGCGAAATATCTCCGGATGAGTTTGGAAATTTCATAGGAAAGGATATGAGACTCGAACCGGTAAGAATGAAGAAAAATGATGCTGTTAACGGATACCTTGAATTCTATATGGGGAAGAATACTCCCGACCGGCAGGACTTCATCATCGAAAACCTGAGAGTGGAAGAGGATCTTGTCGAGGAGGAGATTGGCTGAATTGATTGATATACAGGATGGAAGAACAGGAATTTGAGATTGATAAACCAGAAGGAAGGGAGGATTCCGAACAAGGTCCTGCTGCACTTCACTCTGTAACAGCCCTCTCGGGGATGTACCAGAACTGGTTCCTGGATTATGCCTCGTACGTGATCCTTGAAAGAGCTGTGCCTCATCTGTATGACGGATTGAAACCCGTACAGAGGAGGATACTCCATTCAATGAGAAGAATGGACGACGGTCGCTTCAATAAGGTAGCAAATATTATAGGACATACAATGCAGTTCCATCCCCACGGTGATGCCTCAATCGGGGATGCTCTCGTTCAACTTGGACAGAAAGACCTGCTCGTGGACGCTCAGGGAAACTGGGGTAACCTTCTTACCGGCGACGGTGCAGCAGCTCCAAGATATATTGAAGCCCGGCTTTCGAAATTTGCAATCGAAGTGGTCTTTAATCCAAAGACAACAGAGTGGAAACTTTCGTACGACGGAAGAAACAAGGAACCTGTGACCCTTCCTGTCAAATTCCCCCTTCTGCTCGCCATGGGGGTCGAGGGTATTGCAGTCGGACTTGCTTCAAAGATTCTCCCGCATAATTTTAACGAAATAATAGATGCATCAGTTGCTTACCTTCAGGATAAGCCGTTTGACCTTTATCCCGATTTTCCGACCGGAGGGCAGATTGACGTCTCAAAATATAACGACGGCCAGAGAGGCGGGGTAGTTAAAGTTAGGGCAAAGATCGATAAACTCGACAAGAAAACCCTGGTGATAACAGAGATTCCGTTCGGAAAAACAACTACAAGCCTCATTGAATCAATAATCAAGGCCAACGAGAAAGGTAAGATCAAAATCAGGAAAATCGATGACAATACCTCTGCCAGCGTTGAGATATTGGTTCACCTTATGCCCGGCGTGTCTCCCGACAAAACCATCGATGCTCTCTTTGCGCTGACCGATTGCGAATACTCCATCTCTCCGAATACCTGTGTTATTGCAGGCAGCAAACCCTCATTCATGGGTGTCAGCGATATACTGAGGTTCTCGACCGACAACACTCTTAAGCTGCTGAAAACAGAACTCGGGATAAGGAAGGAAGAACTTAACGAGGACTGGCACCGTTCATCGCTTGAAAAGATTTTTATCGAGGAGAAGATTTACAGGGACATCGAGGATTGCGAGACATGGGAGAGCGTGATCAGTACAATCGATAACGGACTTAAACCTTTCAAAAAGAAACTGCTCAGGGAAGTAACCCGCGATGATATAATTCAGCTCACAGAGATAAAGATTAAAAGAATCTCCAAATACGATTCAGGTAAGGCTGACGATCATATCAGGGCGATAGAAACCGAACTCGAAGAGGTCAAGAACCATCTTCTCAACATTGTTCCTTACACTATCAATTACTTCAGGCAGATAAAAAAGAAATACGGAAAAGGAAAGGAAAGGAAGACCGAGATCAGAAGCTTTGATACTATTCTGGCGACAAAGGTAGTTGCAAACAACGCCAAGCTTTATATAAACTACAAGGAGGGATTCCTTGGAACAGCTCTGAAAAAAGATGAATTTGTATGCGACTGCTCTGATATCGACGATATTATTGTCGTTAGAAAGGATGGAGCTTACCTTATTACGAAAGTTGCAGAGAAAGTTTTTGTCGGAAATGATATTATCTATGCCCAGGTATTTTTAAGGAACGACGAACGGACAATCTACAATGTCGTTTATCAGGACGGTAAAGATGGTCCCCTGATGGCTAAAAGGTGTGCTATTTCAGGCCTTACCCGCGACAAAGAGTACAACCTGACAAGAGAAACACCAGGATCGAAGATTGTATACTTCAGTGCCAATCCCAACGGTGAGGCTGAGGTGATTAAGGTTCACCATAAGCCACGGCCAAAGTTGAAGAAACTCATATTTGAATTCGACTTCGGTGAACTTGCAATCAAGGGTAAATCGTCGATGGGAAATATCCTGACGCGTTACCCCATACATAAAATAACACTTAAGGAAAAAGGCCTCTCAACTCTGGGAGGCAGGAAAATATGGTTCGATGATGCGGTTTTCAGGCTGAACGTCGACGGAAGGGGAATCTATCTCGGAGAATTCAGCGCCGATGACAAAATACTCGTTATAACAAAGAACGGATACTTCAGGGTGACGGGTTTTGATCTTTCAAGCCATTTTGAAGATAATGTTCTTGTGATGGAGAAATATCATCCCGGGAAAGTATATTCTGCCGTATACTGGGATGCTGAGCAGAATTTCTATTATGTCAAGCGATTTACGGCAGAAGAATCGGAAAAGCCTCAGTGCTTTATCAATGAAGACTCAGAGTCGAAACTCATAAGCATAACAGAAGTTGAGTATCCCCGCTTTGAGATCCATTTCGGAGGAAAACACAGAGACCGTGAAAATGAGATTATTGAAGTTGCTGAGTTCATTGGTGTAAAAAGCTATAAGGCTAAAGGGAAGAGGCTAACCAGTTTTATGGTCGAAAATATTAAGGAAATCGAACCGGTTGTCAGAAGGGAGAATCATCTTCCAGACGAAGAGTCGGAAGAAGAACCGCGTAATCCTTCTGTAAATGACGATCCGGCCCAGATGAAGCTTGAGCTGTGATGCATTATGCGGAGAAAATATACCTGATAGGATTTATGGGAAGCGGAAAGTCTACCACAGGAAGGAGACTTGCTTCACGACTGAAATGGACCTTTCTCGATCTGGATGACAAGATAGAAAAATCAGCCGGAATGAAAATAAGCAACATCTTCTCCGAAAAAGGAGAGGACCATTTCCGCGAACTTGAACATAAAGCCCTGAGGGACACTGAAAACATAACCCGTTCAGTTATCTCAACAGGCGGCGGAACACCATGCTTCAAGGATAACATGGATTTCATGATAAAGACAGGACTGACCGTTTATCTCAGGTTGACTCCGGAAAAGCTGAAAAGCAGGCTGGCAAAGTCATCAGATAAAAGACCTCTGATAAAAGACATTGGCAAAGATGAACTGTCGGACTATATCACATCAAAGCTTGCGGAAAGGGAAAAATGGTATTTGAAGGCTGACCTTGTAACCGATGGCTTTGATGTAGATATTAAAGACCTTTGCGCGAAGATCAGGGCTTTATTGGAAAGGTGATTGTGAATTTTATTTCTTAAATTTAGGAAGTTCAATAAAAAAAAACGGGATTATGGGAAAGAAGCCTGTTTTACTCCCTGCCAGAAAAACAGATGAATTTCCGGACATACTGGAGTTGGGAAACCTGAGAAACAAGTTCTCCGGTAAAACTCTCTTCCGATCAAAATTGTACGAACTGACATCAGGAAATTTAACCCTGCTCGATCAAATCCGCAATGAGTGGTTTTTTCATGAACTTATTGCCTACGCCCGCGTTTCACTGGATGTCAATATCGTACCTGCACTCAAAAAGATCTCAGGTAACAGTTCCTTTAGCGAGAGTACCCGGCAACATGCAATCGAGATTGAAGAGATAATTGGGGAGAAGCTGAATGGAATGAAGGATATACCGGGAAGAAGAACCGGAAGCGATGAGAAAGAAAAGGCCCAGTATGCACAATTCCTTCTGGCTGGTACACGGTTCCCGCATACGACTGAGATTCTGAGGCTCCTGAGAGATAAATCGCCCGGACTGAAACGCCTGGCTCTCTTTCTTATAGGGAAATTCAAAATGACCGATATGCTGCAGGAGGTTTGCAACTGCCTTAGCATAAAAGATGTGGCAGAAGATGCCTTTTCAGTTCTTCTGGATTTTGGTAATATGGCCCCCAAAGAGCTCGACAGATGCTATCTTGCAACAGCGGGAAATATGAGTACCAATAAGGCTGTACTCCGCCTTATTTCATTAAGCAAACCATCAAGAGACATGTCTTTCCTTTTTGAAAGACTCTGGTCCTCATCAAGAAAGGTAAGGGAGAATGTCCTTAAAACTCTTCTTGATCTGAACTATCATCTGGAGGAAAAGGAGAGAGCAAGACTCAGTAAGGGTGTTTTTGAAACTTACGGTACACTGGCATGGATAGTGACGGCACTTTTATGTGTTCAGGAAAAGGGTAACAGCCTTCTTGAAGCTGAACTGAAAAGGGAATATTCTAGATGGAAGAATTTCCTTCTTGACCTGCAGATCCTTACTTACGGAACAGTCGTGAAATCTGATACTAAGACTAACCCCGAAGGAAAAGATGAAATCAGCAGGGCCATTGCTGAACTGGCTGCCATAGTTTTTGGCGATGACCCTGTAAATCCTGAGCTTGAATTTGCCGACAGGAAAACCACAGAGAAGAAACTTAAAAAGCTTCAGCGTCATTTTCATTGCGATGTGCCGGAATATGGGAAACTGCTCGAGGACATAATTAACTGTGACTACAACCTTCTTGGGGTATGGACAAAGGCTTGTGCTATAAGTAGCATTGAGACGATCGATAATGATGAAACAGCGGAGTCGATAGCAGCTCTTCTTTTCAGTCCGGAAGAACTTCTGAGGGAAGAAGCGACAAGATTACTTGCAAAAGCAGGCAAGGATCTTTATAGATCGGTTTCTGCAAGGCTGCCCCTTGTATCCAGGAAATTTACAGACCGGATCATCTCGGACGACATCGATGAACATGAGCTTATTTCTGAAAAAGTGCAATTCCTTTCAGAGTGTTTTTCTGGTATTGATAAGGATGATCTGCTGACCCTTGCCGAAAAGACTGAAGTTGTCAGAAATGACCAGAGCGGTATCTATTCACAACCCTATGATTCAATCCTTTGGTCGTTTTCAAGGGACAACACTCATCCCCAGTTATATATTACCTATGATGAGGAAAGAGACCTCAGCCGCGTGATCAAAGACATCAGAACATCATGCTTTTTCTGCTATGTTCTGCCGTTGGGCTTTATCAGGGAGTTTATCTTTCAATATCCCGAACATTCCTTTGCTATTTACAGATATATCGGTAGTAAAGAAGCATAATTATTATAACCAATGGTTTCAGTAAACTCAAAAGACGAAAAATTCAATCCTTTCCCCGGATTAAGGCCTTATGCACCCGAAGAACACGGATTCTTTTTCGGACGGGCGAATGAAAGTGCTGAAATAGCGGGGAAACTGTTGAGGAACAGGTTTGTTGCAGTTACGGGCGCATCAGGCAGCGGAAAGTCATCCCTGGTTTTTTGCGGAGTACTTCCGGAACTGCTCAAAAAAACGTCGGAAAAGGATCCGGAATGGGTCTTTTTAAACATGAAACCTGGCAATGATCCCTTTGGGAACCTGACCTCTGCATTTGTTAATAATATTGTAAATATCGATCAGCTGAAGGATTTCAGAGATGATATTTATAAGAGACTAAGAAATGAAAAAGAAGGTATTCAATCGGTTATCTCAGAAATACCACTTTCTTCCAGCAGCAGATTCCTTCTTTTTGTTGACCAGTTTGAGGAACTTTTCAGATACGGATTCCCTGAAACAGGAAAGGGGACCGGTCCGGATACCAAAGCTTTTCTCGAGCTTCTTACCACTGCAGTGAAAGAGAAGGAAAGTAATTTTTATCTGATTATTGCAATCAGATCTGATCTTATTACAGCCTGCGAACCTTTCAGAGGATTTACTGACCTGCTGAATAACAGTAACTTCCTCGTATCAGGTCTGAACCGCCAGAATTTCAGGGAAATAATAACAGGCCCGGTCATGAACGCGGGAGCAACAATCGACCATGATCTTGTGGAGCTGATTCTGAACGAAATCAGCGAGAGAAGTGATCAACTCCCTGTTCTTCAACATGCAATGATGCGTACCTGGACTCACTGGCACGAGATGAACGAACCTGAACGACCGCTGGATTACAGCCATTACAGTTCAGCCGGGACCATGAAAAGCTCGATTTCAGGTCATGCTGATGAAATATTCGAAGAACTGGACGAAAAACAGAAGAAAATATGCCAGAGGCTTTTCAGAATAATTACCGGAAAGGGATCTGATAACAAGGGATTCAGGTATCCCTCTAAAATAAAAACCCTGATAGCTGCCATACAGTGCGGAAAAGACGACCTTGTAAGGATCATAGAGAAATTCAGGGATCCTGAAGTTTCATTTCTTTCACCGCATTATTCTGTTCCCCTTACAGACGAATCGGTTATCGATCTATCGCATGAATCTCTTATCCACCTCTGGGAGAGACTAAAAAAATGGGTTGACGAAGAGTCACAGTCCGTTCAGATGTATCTGCGGCTTTCCGAAGCATCGGCATTGTATCAGCAGGGAAAAACAGGACTTCTCCGCCAGCCCGATCTGCAGCTTGCAATAAACTGGCGCAACGAGAATAACCCAAATCTGGCCTGGGCCGCGAAATATGATCCGGCTTTCGAAAGGGCAATGGTTTATCTGCGTACCAGCGAACGGGCCTTCCATGAAGAAGAGGAAAGGAAGGCGCGTCACAGCAGGTGGAAGCTTCACAGAATCAGAATAATCTCCTCAATTCTTGGAGGACTGGCCCTTATTGCCGCACTCACGATGATATGGGCATTTATCACTAAATTTTCATCCGACAGCAGACGGCGTGCTGCAGAAAGACAAAAGGAGGAACTTACAGTTCAGAAATCGCTGGCAGAGGAATATGCGACTCTTGCACTCAGGAAATCGGTTGAATCCGATTCAAACGCGGTGGCTGCTTACAGACGTGAACAGATGGAAAGAATGTTGCGTAAGAACGCAGAGAATCAGTATATGTATTCGCAGACGGCTATAGAGGAAACACGAAAGGAGTTTGATTCAGCAGTGAGAGCCGGCCGCCAGGCAATGATGAACGCCGATTCCGCTGTTAAACTGAAAGATGAATTCCAGCGGCTGAGGCTTATTTCAGTTGCAAGATCTCTTTCACTCAGATCGCTGCAGGCTGATGAGGAAAGCGACCTTAAACCTCTCTTTGCTTATCAGGCATATCTGTTTAACGAAAGAAACTCGGGAAGCAGAAACGATGCCGATATTTACCAGGGTCTGTACAGCCTGGCAAAATCAAGGGGAAGCCATAAGATAAGAAGCTTCGATACACCAGGAGGGCAGATCAGAAGCATACTTTTTCTGCCTGGAACAAATGAATTTCTAACCTCAGATTCCGAGGGAAAGATCGCAAAATGGGATCTGAATAATGAGGGCAGGAACTTCAGCCTGGTTTATTCCGGAAGCGGTGCAATTGATGTAATGGCTGTCAGCCCCGACGCCGGCTGGCTGGCATGCGCTGAACAGGACAATTCCATCCGGATGATAAATCTTGGAGGGAATGAAGAGGAATACCTTCTCAATGGACACAGCGGAAAGATAAGATCATTATTGTTCTCCTTCGACGGTAAATCACTCTACTCAGCAGCACTCGACGGAAGGGTCCTGAAGTGGAACCTTGCCGCAAGAACATCAGTCGACCTCACAACTGGTCAGACATTTATCACATCCATTGATGTAACAACTGACAATAGCACTATTGCAGGTATAAGCGACCGCGGCGAAGGCCTTGTCTGGAATACAGGCAGTAAGGAAGTAAGGTTTACTATAGGTTCCGACGGAAGGAAAATAAGCAGTATAAGGTTTCACCCGGGAGGGGATCAGCTGGCAGTGGGCTATGAAGATGGTTTAATGGAACTATGGGACATCCCCCGAAGGGAGAAAATTGCAGAATTCAGGGCTCATGAGGGCGAGGTTAAAAATATACGGTACAATTCCCGGTCACCACAGTTAGCTACATCGGGAAAAGACGGAACCTTAAAACTCTGGGATACCGGTGATCTGAAGAACAACCCGGTCTGCCTTTCCGATAACGGGGAAGATGTTGAGACTCTTGAGTACTCGCCTGACGGAGAGTCAATTCTGGCCGGTAACAATACAGGAATACCCAGGATTCTTGCCCGACCTTCATACGCTGATTCCTTTGCGGCAGACGGATGTACATATGTAACAAGGAACTTTACACCCGACGAATGGCTCGCTTATGTGGGAAAGGATATCGAATACGAAAAAACATGCCCCGAGTCCGATTTCAGCATAAAGATAAGGGAGATCAGATAAAAAACCTGTTATAATGCTTCTGAAAGAACTTATTATCCCCGCTGCTGGCATCATCTGAAATTTAGCTATTTTTGCGCGGTAATTCAACCCTGAACAAGGGAGTGTTTTTCTGTGTTTATAATTTACAATCAAAAATAAGATGAAGAATAAGAAAACTCTGCTGATGATACTCGATGGATGGGGTTTGGGAGATGGGTCCAAAGCTGACGTTATAAGCCAGGTACCGACTCCGAACATGAGCACTCTTATGCAGAAATATCCAAGCTCCAGGCTCCATGCCTCAGGAGAAAACGTCGGACTGCCTGACGGACAGATGGGCAATTCGGAAGTGGGACATCTGAATATCGGGGCCGGAAGGATAATCTATCAGGACCTTGTTAAGATAAACCTTGAATGCAAGACAGGCGACATTAAAAGGAACAAGGTCCTTACGGATGCTTTCTCGTATGCCCGCGACGAAAATAAGCAGGTCCACTTCTTCGGCCTTCTTTCTGACGGAGGCGTTCATTCTCTCGACAGGCATCTTTATGCTCTTTGCGATATGACAATGGATTTCGGCCTCGAAAATGTTTTTATCCACGGCTTTGGGGACGGCCGCGATACAGATCCGAGAAGTGGTGCCGGATACATGAGAAACCTTCTGGATCATCTTGAGCGGTCAAATGGGAAAGTAGCCTCATTTGTAGGACGATATTATGCAATGGATCGCGACAAGCGATGGGAACGGGTAAAGGAAGCTTATGACCTGATCGTTTACGGTAAAGGAACTCCCACAACGGATATCGTCGGGGCAATGCAGGATTCATATGACCAGGGAATTACCGATGAATTCATGAAAGCTCTTGTCGTTGTTGACGAACATGGTAACCCAACAGGGAAGCTGATGCCGGGAGATGTAGTTGTATTCTTTAATTTCAGAAACGACAGGGCCAAGGAGCTTACAATAGCTCTCACGCAGCGTGACCTTGCTGAATTCGGTATGAAAACAATCCCCCTCCACTATTGTACAATGACTCCGTATGATGCAACCTTCAGGGGATTGCACGTGATTTATCCCAAGGAAAACGCAGACAATACTATCGGGGAGGTTATTTCCAGGGCAGGCAGAAAACAGCTCAGAATAGCGGAGACTGAAAAGTATGCTCATGTTACATTCTTCTTCTCCGGAGGAAGGGAGGAAATATTCCCCGGCGAGGAAAGAATACTTATTCCTTCGCCCAAGGTCGCAACATACGACCTTCAGCCGGAAATGAGCGCCTACGGGGTAAGGGATGCAGTTATTCAGGCCATCAGTTCCGGATCCTTCGATTTTATCTGCCTTAACTTTGCAAACGGAGATATGGTAGGCCATACAGGAATCTACGAGGCTATAAGGAAGGCTGTTGTTACCGTTGATGAATGTGTCGGAGCTGTTGTAGGTGCAGCAAGGGAAAATGATTATGATGTCCTCATAATTGCTGATCACGGTAATGCCGATAAGGCACTGAACGAAGACGGTTCTCCCAATACAGCTCATTCACTTAATCCTGTGCCACTTATTCTGGTGACAAGCGATTACGACTCGATAAAGGAAGGGATCCTTGCCGATGTAGCCCCGACACTGTTGACAATAATGGGTATTCCAATACCGGAGGAGATGACCGGGAAAGTACTTGTCTGATAATTTTATACACCAAGAAGTGCTGCGGATAGGCGACGTAATATTCAGCCGGGATATCCTGGAAAGGAAATTCAGGTGCGATCTGCCGGAATGCTTTGGCAACTGTTGCCGGTACGGCGATTCAGGGGCGCCACTTATGAAGGAGGAAGCATCCGTTCTTGAGAAAATCTGGCCATTTGTTAAACCTTACCTGAGGCATGAGGGAATTACTGTAATTGAAAAAGAAGGAACAAGTACCCGTGATTTTGACAATGACCTCGTTACTCCACTGATAGAAAATGCTGAATGTGCCTATACCATACTGCAGGATAATGTCTTTATGTGCGGTATTGAGAAGGCATGGGCCGATAATAAAATATCATTCAGGAAACCTGTCTCATGTCACCTTTTTCCGGCAAGAATAAAGCAATACCGCGATTTCAGCGCAGTAAACTATCAGGAACTATCAATATGCAATCCGGCTGTCAGCTGCGGCAAGGCTGAGGGAGTATATGTGTATGAGTTTCTCAGGGAACCGCTTATCCGGGCCTTTGGCGAAGACCTTTACAATGAACTGTGTTTAGCTGCAAAAGAACTTAGAGAAAACCAACTGATATGGTAAACATAAAAAACTACATCGACCAGAACAAAGAGAGATTTCTTGAAGAATTGTTCGAACTTATCAGGATCCCATCGGTAAGTGCCACTGAAGTGAATAAGCCCGATATGATAAGGGCTGCTGAACTAATAAGAGAACACCTCCTCAGAGCAGGGGCTGACAGGGCGGATTTGTTCCCGACACAGGGAAACCCCATTGTTTACGGAGAAAAGATTATCTCTGACAATCTTCCTACAGTACTTGTTTACGGACATTATGACGTACAGCCGGCAGAACCTTATGAACTCTGGCAAAGCCCTCCCTTTGAACCTGAGGTCCGCGACGGAAAGATATACGCCAGGGGCGCTGATGACGACAAGGGCCAGATGTTCATGCACGTTAAGGCTTTTGAGCTGATGACAAGAACAGGTACTCTTCCCTGTAATGTGAAATTCATGATAGAGGGAGAGGAGGAAACCGGATCTGCCAGCCTCGAAAAATTCTGCCACGATCACAGGGATATGTTAAAGTCGGATGTCATACTTATCTCCGACACAACAATGATATCTCCTGAGATGCCGTCAATAACCTCGGGACTGCGAGGTCTGTCGTATGTTGAGGTGACCGTCGGGGGACCTGAGCGGGATCTGCACTCGGGTCTCTACGGTGGTGCGGTTGTAAATCCCTGCAACACCTTGTGCCAGATGATCGCATCCCTGAAGGATCCGGACGGAAAGGTTACCATACCCGGATTCTATGATGATGTTGTTGAGTGTACCCCCGAAGAGAGGAAAGAGATGGCAAAGCGCCCCTTCGACAGGGAGAAATTCATGAAATCGGTCGGGGTTGATGAACTGTCCGGTGAAAAGGGCTTTTCCGATACCGAGAGGATAGGCATCAGGCCAACACTGGATATAAATGGTATCTGGGGAGGATTTACAGGCGAAGGGACAAAAACCATTCTTCCTTCCAAGGCCTTCGCAAAGATATCAATGAGGCTTGTCCCTGACCAGAAGGCTGAAAAGATAGCCGGATTGTTTAAGAAGCATTTTATTTCAATTGCCCCCGCAGGAGTAAAAGTAAAGGTTGAGTATCTTCACGGTGGCGAAGCCTATGTAAGCCCCCTCGACACAGCTGCATACAGGGCGGCATCGCTGGCCATAGAAGAGAGTTTCGGCCATAAACCCATACCTGTGAGAAGCGGTGGAAGTATCCCAATTGTTTCGACATTTGAAAGGATACTCGGGGTGAAATCCATTCTTATGGGTTTTGGTCTGGAGGCTGATGCCATTCACTCCCCCAATGAAAGCTTTCCGTTGTTCAACTTTTACAAGGGCATAGAAACTATTCCTTTATTTTTCAGGAATTTTGCATCAGTTAAATCCGTTACTTAAAGCTCTTTCCCTGATTTTCCCTTTGCGAGTAGCTAAAAAACTAAAGAACCTGTCTTACTTACAGACAGGTTCTTTTTCTGTTTTTTCACCTTTATGCTGATCTTTTTAGTACATCCTGCCTTTCCTGTTTGTTTTTTATCATACTCCTGTCTCTTTTACAGTTGCCTGATACTGATACTTATCATGTTTTTTGTATGTAAGATGCTTTTCATATCGGAATTTTAACTGACAGATCTCTTATTTCTGCCGGATTTATTAGTTGTTTTTATAAATAATGTATCTTTAAAGGTTATCTAAAACCTAAAACTAAATCAAATGAAGAAATTACCAATGCCGGCTTTTGCTTCTGTGTTAACGGTTGTTAAGTCACTGTTCTCACAGAAGGGAGCCATTAAAGGCGCTGTGACCCCGCCAGTTGACGGGGGAGACCCAAGTCCCTAATCAGCATACCAGATCCGGGGAAAGTCACCCGGGATGATAATTCCAAAGGCATTCTATCAGGATATCGATGGATGCGCTGACTTTGACCAAAGCCCATGTAAGGACGATCCGGGATAAATGATAATTGTCACCTTCTCCATGCAGGGTTTGCATTACTGCTGTATTAAATAAATGAAAATGATATTTAATCCTTAAAAATGTTAATAAAAGACATGCTTATTTGTTTTTTTTAAAAAACGAGTATCTTTGGCGCGTTAAATAAAAACCTAAAACTATTATTTATGAAGAAACTATTCACACTGATTGTTTTGTTTGTGTTTGCAGGAGTCACGACCCTGTTTGCGCAGACAAGAGTAATTACAGGGACCATTACCTCCGCTGTGGAGGGGGAGGGGCCGATTCCTGGCGTTACGGTTCAGGTAAAAGGCACAACAATTGGTGCTCTTACTGATTCTAATGGACGCTATTCCATTAACGTACCGGCTAATGCCAATACGCTGGTTTTCTCTTATATCGGTATGAAATCCATGGAGGTGGAAATTGCCGGACGTACTGTAATTGATGGCGTTCTGGAATCTGACCTTGTCGGACTGGATGAAGTTGTCGTAACAGCGCTCGGTATTTCGCGTGAGAAAAAAGCTCTTGGTTATGCTGTTCAGGATGTGAAAGGTGAAGAACTTGCAAAGGTTCGTACCACCAACCTGATCGGTTCACTGTCCGGTCGTGTTGCAGGTGTTCAGATCACCTCTGCTACCGGTCAGATGGGCGGCGGCGCCAAGATTAATATCAGAGGGAACACCTCCCTTACAAAGAACAACCAGCCGTTGTTCGTTGTGGACGGTATTCCGATAGATAACTCCGATTACTCGTACGGTGCAACAGGTGCAGGAGGATATGACCTAGGTAACCTTGCATCCGACATCAACCCCGACGATATCGAATCAATGACGGTTCTGAAGGGAGCAAGCGCTTCGGCTCTTTACGGTTCAAGAGCTGCCAATGGTGTTGTGATGGTAACTACCAAAAAAGGAAGATCCACTGCTGACAAGTCATTCGGAGTATCAGTCAACTCAAGCGTAAGCTTTGAGGAAGCCAAGTACTTCCCGAAATATCAGAAACTCTACGGTGGCGGCTACGGCGGATTCAATGAAATCAATGTCAACGGTCAGGACTATCTGTATCCATCGTACGAGATTGACGAAAGCTGGGGTCCGAAACTCGATCCTTCAGTTATGGTCCTTCCCTGGAATGCATTCGATGAATATGATACACAGAACTACCTTAAGGAGGTTCCGTGGGTATATCCCGAAAATGATTACACCTATTTCTTTAACAGGGGCGTAAACTATACCAATAATGTTGCCGTTAATGCAAGCAACAACAGGGGTGGCCTCCGCGCTTCATTCACCAATATGGACGTTAAGGGTATTTATCCCAACAGCTCTCTCAAGAAGAACACCGTTAACCTGAGCGGGAACATCAATGTTAACAAGAACCTCGATTTCTGGCTGAATGCAAACTATGTTCAGAACGTTGCAGTTGGTCGTCCTGAAACCGGTTACGGCGACAGGAACCCTGTTCAGAAAATGTGGCAGTGGATCCACTCAAACATCGATTACAAGGACCTTGAGGATTATAAAACTCCCGGCGGAGCCCAGCGCACTTGGAACAGGAACTGGTACGACGATCCGTCACCTGCCTATACTGATAATCCATACTGGTCAAGCTATGAAAACTATGAGAATGACAGGCGCGACCGCTTCTACGGCAACTATGGTGCTGACCTCAAAATCACTCCCTGGCTCAAGCTGACCGGAAGGATGGGTATTGACTACTACAAGCTTCTTACCGAGGAAAGAATGGCTATCGGCTCACAGGCTACTTCGGAATATTACAAGAGCGTTTATACCAATAATGATGTCAACACGGAATTCTTCTTCACTGTCGATAAGAGATTCGGCGGCGATATGTTCGGACTCACGGCTCTTTTCGGAGGCAACCGTCTTGACAGGAAGTATTACAGGGATGGAGGTATTTCAATTGGCGGACTTATGATTCCCGGCTTGTACAACCTATCCAACTCGTACAACAAACCGAGCGTGTATGACTACCAGTCATGGAAGAGAATCAACAGCCTGTACGCCAACGCCAGCTTTGATTATAAACGTACAATATTTCTTGAACTTACCGGCCGTAACGACTGGGCTTCAACACTTCCCGAAGGAAACCGCTCATATTTCTATCCTTCAGCTACCCTTAGTTTTGTACTTTCTGAACTGGACGGACTCAAGGGGAACAGCATCCTTTCATTTGCCAAACTTCGTGGAGGTGTTGCACAGGTTGGTAACGACACAGGTCCATACGACCTTTTTAACTACGTAAGCCTTAATACTTCATTTACAGATGTTTACGGAGTGCTTAACCCAAGGATGGGATTCTCTAGCACCCTTGCAAACACAGAACTTAAGCCCGAAAAAACCAATTCATGGGAAATAGGTGCTGAATTCAAATTCTTCCAGGACAGGATCAACCTCGACGTTTCTTACTATTATAAGGAGACTCTCGACCAGATCGTTCCTGTAAGAGTATCAGGAGCAAGCGGATACGGCTTCAAGAATATAAATGCCGGTAAGATGGTGAATAAAGGCTTCGAAGTAGCACTTGGCGGTACTGTTGTAAGGGCAGGTGACTTTTCATGGGACATGATGCTGAACGTAGCAACCCTCGACAACACTGTTGAGGAAATCGGCCCCGGCCTCGATTACCTGACTCTCGGAAGCGGTCCTTTCAAAGTGCAGAGTGGTGCTTTCGTTGGCATGACCTACCCGATCATCTATGGAACAGACTATGTAAAGGATGCTCAGGGTAATACGATCGTTGGCGTGGGCGGAAACTACCTGCCTTCAGAGATCAAACCGCTTGAGAAGGTTACCCCGGATCTCACTGCTGGTTTAGCAAACACCTTCAGATTCAAGGGTTTTGACCTTAACATTCTGTTCGATGCCCAGAGAGGCGGCAACATGTACTACCTGTCATATATGTGGGGAATGTACTCAGGAATTCTTGACGAATCAGCCGCTATCAATGAGAACGGCAAGAATATCAGGGATGATGTTGCTGATGGAGGAGGCGTTCTTCTCGATGGAGTATACGGATCATACAACAGCGTGACAGGTGAGATCACATATTTAACAGCCGACGGTGATGTTAGCGATTCGCCAGTAAAGAATACCACCCGTCTCGATGGTCAGATCTATTCAGAATCTCATTATGATGGTCCCGACAGACAGAGCATCTTTAGCACCGACTTCATCAAACTGAGGGAGATCAGCTTCGGCTATAACTTCCCGGCAAGATGGACCGGTCCGATCAAGGGTGTAAGGCTTTCAGCATTTGCACGTAACCTGGCAATCTTCGGCGCAGCTACTCAGCATTTCGATCCTGAATACCTGCAGATGGCCGGAAGTAACGCTCAGGGTATAGAGGGCGGATATCTGCCAAGTACTGTATCATACGGTTTTGGCCTTAACTTTAACTTTTAATCAGAAATAATATGAATACGGTAATGAGATATAAAATTTTGATAACGGCCTTGCTCCTGATTGCATTTAC
>JAVEZS010000002.1:79303-148296 GCA_034002885.1 Bacteroidales bacterium | reverse complement strand
CTTACTCCTGACACTGCAATTATTGTAAATCCCGGTTTGTTATATGAGAGTTTGTTTGAACAAACCCTGCAGAATAACACAAACCTAAAGATAGCTTCAAGTAACCTTACAATTTCTGAGTACGATAAAAAGATCATCATTTCAAGAAGCTATCCCTATCTTACGGCTTCTTCAGGATACAACTACTCAATAAACAACTATTCCTCAGGTGCAACTGACAGGCAATATACCAACGGATTGAACTACGGCTTGTCAATGGGGATAAACCTCTTTGACGGTTTCAACCAGCAAAGGAGTATCAGAAATTCCATTATCGATATTAATACAAGGGAACTGCGGTACCAGGAGGCAGAGCAGGGGATTAAGGCTGATCTCATCACGCTTTACAGCGCTTACAGCAACTATCTCAGGCTTATAACGCTCGAATACCAGAACCTTCAGACTGCGGCAGAGAACCTTGAAATAGCAATCGAGATGTATAAACTCGGCAGTTTGTCAGGTATCGACCTCAGAGAGGTTCAGAAAAGCCTTCTGGATGCAAGAGAAAGCCTTTTCTCGGTTGAGTATCAGGCAAAACTCGCAGAAATATCCCTTTTGCTTATCTCAGGAAGGATTATGGAATATTACCAGTAACCCATACTGCGGAATTTTCGTAAATTAGTTGCTTAATTGATTCTGTATGCAGAAAAAGACCGAACTGATAACCAACAGCGACGGGAGTATATTTCATTTGCACCTGCTCCCGGGAGATATTTCGGACAAGATAATCATTGTGGGAGATCCCGGAAGGGTTGATATGCTTTCCACTCTTTTCGACGAGATAAGGATAACAAAGCAGAACAGGGAGTTCAGAACTGTAACAGGAAGCATACAGGGAAATGAAATAACTGTTATTTCTTCGGGAATAGGGACGGATAATATTGATATCCTGTTAAATGAACTTGATGCACTTGTAAACATCGATCTTGGTACAGGAGAGGCAAAAGAGGAGCTTGTATCTCTTTCCCTTATCAGGCTTGGCACTTCGGGAGGTATAAGAAGCGACGTGCCTGCAGGCTCATTCCTTATGACTGAAACAGCAATTGGTTTTGACGGACTGATCCATTTCTACGAAGGTTACGACTGGCTTCTTGACAACATTCTGTCGTCCGTTCTTGCCGACTACCTCGAATGGCCCGATACTCTTCCTTTTCCATATGCCGTTAATGCCAGCAAAGACCTGATACAGATTTTTCAGAATGAGAACTTCATAAAGGGGATCACTGTTTCCACTCCGGGCTTTTACGCGCCGCAGGGAAGGAAATTAAGGCTTGAAACCTTTGACAGCGAGATAAATGCCAGGCTGGCAGCTTTTTCTTACGGGGGAAGGACAATCAGCAACTATGAGATGGAAAGCTCTGCAATCTATGGATTATCTGGTTTGCTGGGGCATAAGTCCCTTACCATTTGTGCTGTTATTGGCAACAGGGAAACGGGAGATTTTATAAGCGATTACAAACCTCTTATCATGGAACTTGGGAAAAAGGTGATGAGTTTGCTCTGAATTGTAACAATTGTTACAAATTAACCCTGTACCACTCAATTGCTTCTGTCATTCCCTGATTCACATTATGTGTGGGCGAATAACCAAGAAGACATCTTGCTTTTTCAATTGATGCCAGTGAATGGGGGATATCCCCTGCCCTGTTTGGCCCGTAAACCGGACTGATATCAAGAGCCTTGTTGTCGAAGGCACCTATCAGTGTCCTGATTAGGTAAAAAAGCTGATTCAGGGTCGTCCTTTCACTCTGAGCAACATTGTAGACCTGATTTACTGCCTCCTTGTCTTCAGCGAGGGCAGCAAGATGATTTGCCTGAACCACGTTGTCGACATAGGTAAAATCGCGTGAATAGGAACCGTCTCCGTTTATTACCGGTGGGTCGTGCTGCATAAGTTTCTTTACAAAGAGAGGGATAACGGCAGCATAGGCACCCTGAGGATCCTGCCTGCGCCCGAAGACGTTGAAATACCTCAGCCCTATCGTCTCAACTCCATAAACGGATGCAAAATTCATTGCAAACAATTCATCAACATATTTTGTTATTGCATAGGGCGACAATGGCTTTCCAATTTTGTCTTCCACTTTCGGAAGACCCGGGTGATCGCCGTAAGTTGATGAGCTGGCCGCATAGATGAACCTTCTCACTCCTGCCTCCTTTGCAGCAAAAAGCATCTTTACGAAACCTCCGATATTAACATCTGTCGATGTTACAGGATCTTTTATGGAACGGGGAACAGAACCAAGCGCTGCCTGATGGAAAACAAAATCAATACCTGCAACAGCCTTCTGGCAGTCGGGATAGTTTCTAATATCACCTTCGATGAGTTTGAATTCAGGATTACCAAGATAATTATTCAGGTTCTCCCTCTTTCCCGTTGAAAAGTTATCTAGGCATACTACTGAATTGCCAGAATTTAAAAATGATTCAACAAGATTGGAGCCTATAAAACCTGCGCCTCCCGTTACCAGGACTTTGCATCCGCTTACTGTTCTGTGCATTGGTGAAGAATTTTAATGAAAACGGATGCTTCCCGTTAATATTTCATCATTATCATTTTTCGAACAGTAAAAGTATCTCCCTTAAAATGAATTCAGCAGTTTTCCCGTCGCCATAAAAGCCGGGATACTCAAGATTCTGACCTGACCGGAGAAATGAATTGAATTCACTGATGATCATATCTGCATTTGCATCAACAAGTTTGACGGTTCCGTTGGCTACCAGCTCAATCCATTCTGTCTCCTTCCTGAGCACTATGCAGGGCTTTCTGAAGAAGTGTGATTCTTTTTGCACTCCCCCCGAATCTGTAATGATCATTCTGCTTGTCTTTTCAAGCAGGGTCATCGAAAGATAGGATACAGGAGGAACGATCCTGAGATATGGAGATGACTTAAGGTCGCTGAACAGCTTGCCGAGGCCCGATTTAAGAGAATTTATGGTGCGGGGATGCAGGGGCATTACAAAAGGGACTGAGTTCTCTTCAGCAAGGTTTTTCAAGGTTGCAAGAATAGTCTCGAGCCTCGTTCTATCATCGGTATTGATGTCCCTGTGAATTGTTGCAAGAACAAAATTGTCCTTTTCAAGCGACAATTCTTCAAGCATGGGGAATTTCTTCTTTTCCGCCAGCCCGGCAAAGAAAAGAGAGTTATCGTACATTATATCCCCCGTAAGGTAGATCTTCGGATTGTCAATTGTGTAGGGTGGGCTGTTTTCAGGCCTGAATCCCTCGTTTATCAGGTTCTTGAAAGCAGCATTTGTAGGCGCAAACAGCAGGGTTGAAGAGTGGTCGCTCATGATCCTGTTAAGCTCCTCAGGCATACTTTTATTGAATGAGCGTAAACCAGCTTCAATGTGGATAACAGGAAAATGCAGTTTTGATGCTGCGATTGCCCCAGCCAGGGTTGAGTTGGTATCTCCGTAAAGAAGTATTGCATCGGGTTTTTCACTCAGGAGTACTTCCTCTATCCCTGTTATCATAGCAGCAGTCTGACGTCCATGACGGGCGGAACCTACATTAAGGTTGAAATCGGGTTTGTGAATCTCAAGCTCTTCGAAAAAGACATCCGAAAGCTCCTTGTCATAATGCTGTCCTGTATGGAGCGTATACTCCTTTATCCTGTCCGGGAAATTGGCCCTGATAGCCCTGTTGATTGCTGAGGATTTTATTATCTGAGGCCTGGCACCTACGATATTCAGCAATTTAATTTCTGACATTATCCTTCAATAAAAAAGTAATCCTTAAAATTAAAACTATTTGGCATAATTCACTGCCCGCGTCTCACGAATTACAGTGATCTTAATCTGACCAGGATATGTCATTTCGTTCTGTATCTTCTTCGCTATTTCAAAAGAAAGGTTTTCTGCTTCCTTGTCATTTACCTTTTCCGCTCCCACAATAACTCTCAGCTCTCTTCCGGCCTGAATGGCGTAAGTTTTCATTACACCGGGATACTGCAATGCAAGCGACTCGAGTTCCTTAAGCCTTTTAATGTAGGATTCAACAACTTCCCTCCTGGCTCCGGGTCTTGCTCCTGAAATCGCATCGCAGACCTGCACTATCGGAGCAATGAGAGTTGTCATCTCCGTTTCGTCGTGATGTGCTCCGATGGCGTTGCAAATTTCCGGTTTCTCCTTGTATTTTTCAGCTACCTTCATGCCAAGTATTGCATGTGGAAGTTCGGGTTCATCATCAGGTACCTTACCTATATCATGAAGCAGCCCTGCCCTTTTAGCTAACTTGGGATTCAATCCTAGTTCCGCAGCCATAATTGATGCCAGGTTCGCCACCTCTCTTGAATGCATAAGCAAGTTCTGTCCGTATGATGATCTGTATTTCATCTTACCCACAAGACGTATAAGCTCCGGGTGCAGACCATGAATTCCAAGATCTATGGTTGTACGCTTGCCAACCTCAAGTATCTCTTCTTCCACCTGTTTTCTTGTTTTATCAACGATTTCCTCGATACGGGCAGGGTGGATTCTCCCGTCGGTTACAAGCTGATGAAGAGCGAGCCTGGCAACTTCTCTCCTTATCGGATCAAAAGCTGAAAGGACTATAGCCTCAGGAGTATCGTCAACAATTATTTCGACACCCGTGGCTGCTTCAAGAGCCCTTATATTACGGCCCTCTCGTCCGATGATCCTTCCTTTCATTTCATCAGACTCTATGTGGAAAACAGTGACCGCGTTTTCTATTGCATTCTCCGCAGCCACTCTCTGAATAGTCTGGAGCACTACTCTTTTTGCTTCTTTGTTGGCTGTCATCTTCGCTTCATCAAGGATTTCATTGATGTAGGTCATGGCGCCTGTTCTTGCCTCATCCTTAAGCGATTCCATCAGGCTGTTCTTTGCTTCCTCGGCTGAAAGGCCCGATATTGCCTCAAGCTTATCGACCTGCTGCCTGTGAAGCTTTGCCATCTCCTCATTTTTCTTTTCAACAATCTCAAGCTGCGAATTCAGGTTTTCCCTTATGGCATCAGATTCGTTCTTTTTTCTTTGCGCTTCTTCTATTTTCTGTGAGAGAGTAAGTTCCTTCTGTTTTATCCGGCTTTCTGCAAGGGCGATCCGGCTGTTTTTCTCATTTATTACCTTCTCATGTTCGGCTTTTAACTGAAGGAATCGTTCCTTTGCCTGAAGAATCTTTTCTTTCTTTATTACTTCTGCTTCCGCTTCAGCTTCACTTATCATTTTACTGCTTTTGTTTTTCAGCGCCCGCTGCCACAGAAGGTACGAAGCACCGAAACCCAGTATCAGCGCAGTCAGGCTGAATACCAGTGTTATCCCGTTTATTGTTCCGTTTAGTAATATCATTATTTTCAGTATTATATATAAAAAACCCGCAGAGTCTCTTCAACTTTTATAAAACCCCATATCTTTATGGCTGGAACCCCTATTCCAGCTCGAACGTCCACTGATCCGCCGTCAGGCGGATTCCCGGCAAGCCGGGATGAGGCCTGTTCTTACTGAACTAAGAAGTGCTCCAAAGTTTTAAGTGTTGAGTTTCAAAAACGAATGAAGAAACAATGCGGGCAATATTTTGATCTATGTTAAAGAACGTCGTCACTCTCTTTGCCGAGAACCTTGTCGATCTTTCCGATAAGTTCTCTTAAGGCTTCAGGGTAAGTTCCGGAACTTATTTTTTCCTCCTCCTCATTTAGCTTTATTACATATTGCAATGAAGCCATTGCCAGAAAATCCTGTGTATCCTTGTCAGAATAGCGCTGTTTGTACTGCAGCACCTTCTCATTTATCATCCTGGCAGCTTTTCTGATCTTTTCCTCATTTTCCCGTTCCACCTTCAATGGATAATACCTGTCGGCCACATTAACCCTGATCGAAAGCTTATCATCCATTTTTATATTTTAACTGTTTAAAAGAGCAACACATCTGTCAATTTCCCGCACTAATTCATTAATCTTCCTCTTCGCCTCAATTCCGTTCTCCCCCTCCCCCATTAATGCTCCTGTTATTCTTATCCTTTCGTATTTAACTTCAAGTTCCCTGATTTTATTGTCCCTTTCCTGAATATGGTTCCTCAATAGAAGGTTTTCACTCTTCAGGTCCGCAATCATTGCCTTCTGGGCACCATATCGTTCAAACAACTCTTCAAGCTTTTTGTTCAAAAGCACAAGCTCTTCAGAATCCCTTTCGGACATAATTTCATCTTTACTGCAAAGTTAACACTGTTAATGATATTTTCAAAAATTTAACTTAAATAGTTTGGTAGAACAGCATGGAATCATAGTTTTGTGAAACAGGTAAACATAAGCCAGACTATAATGATAATTGCCCTCGCAGCTCTGCTGTATTTATTCCATTTCAGCCTTTCAGGAGAAGAGCCGGGAAATAAACCAGTCTTTATTTCTCCGGTAAAAATTCCACTTGCACTCTCTGCCAACTTCGGAGAGCTGCGTTCCGATCACTTTCATTCGGGCCTTGATATAAAAACCCAGGGGACTGTTGGAAAAGAGGTAGTGGCAGCTGCTGACGGGTATGTTTACAGAATAAATGTTTCGCCGGGAGGGTTCGGCAAGGCTGTCTATCTTCGACATCATTCAGGTTATTCAACTGTTTACGGACACCTTGACAGGTTCACTCCTGAAATTGAAGAATATGTCAAAGCCAGACAATACGAAGAAAGGAACTTCATGGTAACCCTCTGGCCTCCAAAGGACAAGTTTAGCTTCAGACAGGGCGAGCTTATTGCCTGGTCAGGCAATTCCGGCAGTTCCAACGGTCCCCATCTTCATTACGAAATCCGCAAGTCGGCTGAAGAAATACCAGTCAACCCTCTATTATTTGAGTTTGGTGTAATGGATAACATAAGGCCTGTCATTGAAAAACTTGTTATTTATCCTGCCGGAAAGGGAAGCCGGATAAAAAACGGGTGCAAACCCCTGGTCCTCAATTTAACAGGAAGCAATGGAAAATATTCGGTACAGTCATCCTTTCCGGTACCGCTAAGCGGTGCTGCTGGTTTCGGAATAAAAGCATACGATCTGCTTAACAACAGTCACAATAAATGCGGCATCTACTCACTTGAACTAAGGGTCGACAGTAACCTTATCTACAGCCACAGGATGGAAAGCTTCTCTTTCAGTGAGACACGATATATAAACGGACATATCGATTATGAAATGCTGAAAAGAGACAAAATTTACGTTGAGAGAGCCTTTGTTCTTCCAAATGTCAGGCTAAGTGTTCATGATCATGTTGTCAACAGGGGGCTTTTCAGCTTCAGCGACGGAAAAACTCATCAGATCGAAATCACTGCTACCGATGTCCACGGCAATATATCCAGACTGGCTTTCCGGGTTATTTCAGTGCCAGAGTCAACAGATTCAGACAATAGTCAGGATACCGGAAAGGACAATGCCATTGTCATGCCCTACAACAGGAACAACAGGTTTGTTTCGGGAAATGTAGCGGTCAGTATCCCTTCCGGCACTCTCTATGACACTCTGTGGTTTGAATTCAGCCGGTCAGAGGGAGGAAGGGAAAGTTTTTCCGATATCTATCACATTCATAACAATCTAACACCGGTTCACAAACCTTATTCATTATCAATAAAACCATTAACCGTTGCAAAGGGAAAAGAGTCAAAAATGCTGATCCTACAGATCTCTGACGGATCAGGAAAGATCCCTTACAAGACAGTCTGGAATAATGGGACACTGTCAGCCAGTCCCAATTCCTTCGGAAAATTTTATGTTGGCATCGACAGCATTGCTCCTGTTGTAACAGCCTTGGGATTCTCAGATGGCTCTAACCTTTCAGGCAGGTCATCACTCAGGATAAGGATCAGGGACGATCTTTCGGGGATCAAATCATACGAACCTCTTATTGATGATAAATGGGCTCTTTTTGAATATGATCAGAAAGATGAAGTTCTTATTTACAAATTCGATTCTTCCAGGATAAAAAAAGGATCCTCTCACAGTCTTTTAGTGAAAGTAACAGACAATGTAGAAAACACGAAAGTCTTCAGCTGCAATTTTATATGGTAGAATATCTATGAATAGATCCTTGGAGGATAAACACCGTTTCTGATCATTTTCCTTATGCTGTCGACAACAAAGGGTTTATCTTCCCTGTAAGTAACGCCAAACCAGCGTTCATTGCTCATCAGGATTTTTATGGTTATTTCGCCGTTTTTGACAAACTTATCGACGGATGTCGGGATATCCAGTTCTGATTTCAGATCCATACCGGACTTATTAATGAAATTCCGGAATTCTTTTCCCAGGAAGTCATAGCACGAAGGTTTGAAGCCCCAGAGGTTCATCGATACAATTTCGTTACCGTTGAAACGCAGGGTTGTTCCGTCCGGTCCCGGAGCTGTTGCCCCGTCTTTTGTTTTCTCTATCTGGCGTGTTTCAACAATATCAACAAGGAAACCATCATCTCCAGCCCTGCAAACTCCTCTGTTAACGTGCCCGTGATCCGAAAGGGTGTTACCAAGTTTATATCCGACAATGCAGTAATTGTCAGGTTCTTTATCATTGACAAGGAAATCATGAAGGATTTTAAATGACTCTATACCGTAGAAATCATCGGCATTGATCACTCCGAAAGGCTCCCTTATTTTATCCTTTGTAACAAGAATGGCATGACTTGTTCCCCATGGTTTACTACGGTCAGGGGCAACCTTTACTCCTTCAGGGAGGTTGGTTATTTCCTGAAAGACGTAATCAACTTCGATCTTACCCTGAAGCTTCTCGACGAATCTCTCCTTCACCTGCTCTTCGATGTCGCGTCTTATAACAAAAACAATTTTTCCAAAGCCTGTCCTGATTGCGTCGTAGATTGAATAGTCAATTATAGTCTCACCTGATGGTCCTACTTCATCAAGTTGCTTGTTTCCACCGTAGCGGGTGCCCATTCCGGCAGCAAGTACTAAAAGTGTCGGTTTCATACGTTAAGTTTTTAGATACACAATTATACAGAAAATATTGTTACTTTTAATACCGTCAACAATTTTTGTGGATGAACTTCAGGCTTGAAATATGCGTCGATTCTGCCGAATCGTCAATTACTGCCCAGCGTGCCGGAGCCGACCGCGTGGAGTACTGCGGCAACCTTTATGAAGGCGGAACAACACCCAGCCATGGATCAATAGCAGCAGCAAGGGATAACCTTACCATTGGCCTCCATGTACTTATCAGGCCCAGAGGCGGGGATTTCCTCTATTCCGATCCGGAATTCGATATTATGCGAAGGGATATAGACATCTGCGGTGAGCATGGAGTTGATGGAATAGTTGCTGGAATTCTTCGTCCGGATGGTAATATAGATCTGGAGAGGACTGCAAGACTCTTTGAGTCTGCATATCCCATGGCAACCACTTTTCACAGGGCTTTCGACATGTGTATTGATCCCGTTCAGGGACTTGAAGATGTAATAGCCTCAGGTGCAACCAGGCTTCTTACTTCCGGAATGAAAAACCGGGCTGCCGACGGGCTCGGACTGATAAGGAAACTTGTATTACAGGCCGGAAAAAGGATAATTATCATGCCCGGAGGAGGCATCAGTGCGAACAACATTTCAGAGGTGGCATCCGGGACAAAAGCAGAAGAATTCCATCTGACAGGGCGCAAAACCATCGAAAGCGGGATGTGTTTCAGGCGTGAGGAAATTCATATGGGTGGAACAAACGGATTTTCTGAATTTTTCCGGAAGGTTGCAAATGAAGACGAAATAAAAAAAATCGTCGAAATCCTTAAAATGATATAAATTGACTTTGAAATGTATACTCTCTTGCTACCTTTGCAGGACCCTGTAAATATAGAGTATTAACCATATTTTGATTACTAATTATGAAGAGAACAATAGTAACTTGTCTTTCCTTATTTATGGCAGCAATACTGAGTACACAGTATTCTGATGCCTGTACAAACTTCCTTGTTACAAAAGGAGCATCGACTGACGGTTCAGTTATGATCACCTATTCTGCTGACTCCCATGTCCTCTACGGAGAGCTTTATTACTGGCCTGCAAAAGTATGGCCTGCAGGATCCATGCTTGATGTTTACGAATGGGATTCAGGGAAATTTATGGGTAAAATCCCTCAGGCCGCTGTTACATATTCTGTTGTGGGCAATATGAACCAGCATCAGCTTTCAATAGGAGAAACGACCTTTGGAGGGAGGTCTGAACTTGTTGATACCACCGGAATTATCGATTACGGATCACTTATCTACATTACCCTTCAACGTGCAAAAAACGCCAGGGAAGCAATACATACCTTCTCCAGGCTTGTGACGGATTACGGATATGCCAGTTCCGGAGAATCATTTTCAATTGCTGATAAAAATGAGGCGTGGATCCTTGAACTTACAGGCAAGGGTCCGGGTAATAAGGGCGCAATCTGGGTGGCACGCCGTATACCTGACGGATATATTTCAGGTCATGCAAATCATCCCAGGATAACCACCTTCCCTCTTGCTGATGGAGTGAAATCAATAACATCAAAGGAGATTGACAAAATCTATAATCCTGAAGTTGAGACTGTTTATGCCTCGGATGTAATTGATGTTGCCAGGTCATTCGGATGGTTCAGCGGCAGCGACAGCGAGTTCAGCTTCAGCGATACATTTGCCCCTATCGATTTTAGCGGAGCCCGCTTCTGCGAAGCAAGGGTGTGGTCAGGATTCAATGCTGTAAACAGCCAGATGGGAAAGTACCTTGACTATGCGATGGGAGAAAACCTTTCGAACAGAATGCCTCTCTGGATTAAGCCTGACAATAAGCTTAGCGTTCGTGATGTTATGAATATGATGCGCAACTATTACCAGGGGACACTCATGGATATGACAAATGATATCGGGGCAGGCCCTTACAAGAGTACCGTCAGATGGAGGCCCATGGAATGGAAAATAGACGGTGTTACCTACATTCACGAGAGAGCGATCTCTACACAGCAGACCGGCTTTTCTTTTGTTGCTCAGAGCAGGTCCTGGCTGCCCGATCCTGTCGGAGGTGTTTTCTGGTTCGGAGTTGATGATACTTATTTTACAGTATATTCCCCGATGTATTGCGGAATTACCAGGGTCCCTGAATCATTCGCAACCGGTAACGGCGACATAATGACCTACAGCGATAATGCCGGCTTCTGGGTTTTCAACCAGCTGACAAATTTCGCCTATACCAGGACAAGTCTTATGAAGGATGAAATCCAGAACAAGCAGGATGAACTTGAGAACGGATATATTGAAGAAATAAAAGGAATTGACAATACGGCTTCTGCCCTGTTTGAAAAAAGTCCCAAAAAAGCCTTGAAATACATTACTGAATATTCTGTGAATGCAGGAAATAAAACCGTTGACCAGTGGAAAGAGTTTTACAGGTTCCTCTTTACAAAGTATGTCGATGGTAATGTCAAGGAAAAGAGACCCGTCCCTGCCGGATATAAATATATTCCTCCCCGTGTTTCACAGCCAGGTTACAGCGAGGAATGGTACAGGGCAATTGTCAGGGATGCAGGCTGGAGGCTTAAGGAAAAGTAATTCCTCATAACAATTTTACCCTCCGGAAACATTTTTAAAAGAAATGCTGTAATTCAAAAAAGATTTTTGTAAATTTGCGACCTGTTTTTAGAACTCAAAATACTTTGTGAGATGAATTTAATGGATGTAGTTGAAAAGGAGTTTGCGATAGCCGGCGAATTTCCCAGATTTATTGCAGGAGACACAGTTACCGTTCACTATAAGATTAAGGAGGGAAACAAGGAAAGAATCCAGCAGTTCAAGGGCGTAGTTATCCAGAGAGCTGGCAGCGGTCATACCGAGACCTTTACTGTCAGGAAAATGTCGGGTAACATTGGCGTTGAAAGGATCTTCCCGCTTGCCTCTCCTTCTATCGACAAGATTGAGGTCAATAAGCATGGTAAAGTCCGCAGGGCACGAATATTTTATCTACGAGATCTTACCGGCAAGAAAGCCCGAATCAAGGAAAAGAAATTCTAAAAAAAAAGACTGTTCACTTCGAACAGTCTTTTTTTTTATATCTTTTCAAGCATCTGTTCTCTTTTCAATTTAGCCTCTTCCACCAGTTTGATGGCTTTTTCATCGGCTTCGCTTATAAGTTGTCCGGCCCTGCGGTCAGCCTCTTTTCTGACAGACTCAGCTGCCTTCTGTGCTGCAAGACGGGCTATTGCACCTTTTGATTCAGCTTCGCTTATCAGATTCTGAGCCTGAGTATCAGCTTCCTTCTTTATTTTTTCTGCAGCTTTGGCTGCTTCATCCCGTATCTGCTGTCCCCTCTCCTCAGCTTCCCTGACAAGCTTATCACCCTCCTCTTCAGCTCTGGCCCTGGCATTATCCTTTACTTCATCAACCTTTTCCTCCACTGTTGTCTGAACTGTTTCTTTCACGGTAGTGACAATTCCTGTCCGGGTGCTGTCAGCCGGAGATTCGCCGAAAAACGGAGTAATAAGCGGCTTAAGAATGGTTCCGTGAAGGTTTACATTCACCTTAATGATCTCAGAGGGTTTGAAAGTTGCCCCTAAGGCTGCAGCCTGTCCCGAAAGATTGTCAATAAGAGAGTTAAGTGAAGTTCCAAGTTCTGCCCTGGGTATTTCGGTCCGGATAACGTAGTTTACCGACTGGTCTATTCCCTGCTCTCCGCTTATGTTCATCTTAATGTTTCCTACTTTTGCATTGAATGGACTGACTGTCATTTTTCCATCACTGACAGAGAAGCTGATATCCAGATCCCTGAAAGTATTTGAGTAATTCCGGCCCAGCTTTAACAGTTCCTTAAGCTTGTCATACACCGCCGATTCAACCAATGTCACTTCATCAGATTTAAGTTTTCCGCTTCCGCTTATGGTTTCGATCAGAGGCATAAAATCTTCTTTGAGTAAGCTACTGAAGCTAAACTTCATGGCAACTTTGCCATTTACTCCGCTGGCAGACGGAGCGAACTTTCTTAACATATCAAACGAGTTGAAGGTCTCCTTCATGCCAACCTGTTCAAGCGAGAAGTCGGCTTTCATTATGGGCCTCACCATATCACGGGTATCATAATCGGCATTTAGTCTTATAAAACCACCAAGCATATCCATTCCGGCTTCCCTGATGCTGAGCACACCTTCTTTTACAAGGAGGTGACCCTTTACATTATCAGCCTTTATACTGCTGTATTCCATCCTTCCTGCTGAGGCAGTAAAATCCAGGTCGAGATTCTCAGGAACCTTTATCACAGTGAGTGCAGCTGTGTCGGTAGCTGATGTATCAGTCTCAAAATACGACATAACCTCATTGAGATCAATCATATCGGATTTCATCGAAAGTTTTCCCTTTAATATACCGTCGCTGAACAGATATGGAATGTAGTTCTCCATCTGACCATTAACAGCAAAGTCGCTATTACTGCCGACCTTAATTCCTGTCCCTGATAATCCTGCCAGGCGGGGAGAGAGATCAATACTGGCGCCATTAATTCTTACCTCAGGGTACCCTTTCATAGCCACGAGTAAATTATCCAGGTTCATATTGCCTGAAGCGTTAAATTTTTCATATTGACCGGCTTCGATCATTGAAAGCCTTCCTGCCATGTTTACTGACACTGTTACAAGACCTGAAAGATCAATACTATCCAGGGGCATGGCTTTTGACAGAGCAGTAAGGTCAATTTTACCTGTCATGGTCCCTTTCAGATCGGGGTCGCTTATGGGTGTTGCAAGGTAGAATTTCATGTCAAAAGGATTTCCTGCCAGTTCCATGTGAAAATTCTCCATGGCGACCTTGGTTCTGTCCAGATCATGTCCATCCACGAATATCTCCGAGTTAATGCCTATGTTTTTTATTTTCTCAGGGAGCGACGGGTAACTTATCATACCGTTCCTGACCTTAACGTCGAGTGCTATATCCGGCAATGTAGAATCTGCATCACTGTAGACGCCTCTTGCACTTCCGGCAAGATTAAACTCACCTTCAGTCTGCAGTTCCTCAAAACCGCTCATGTAAAATGCCGGAATCAGGGAAAGAAGCGACTTGAAAGGTGTCGGCCCTGTTCCGAATGTCAGATCTGTAATAATATCATCTTCAGGCATTGCCACCATCCCTGCAAATTCAATCCTTAAATCATTCATCAGAAGATAGTTGTCGAGAAAATCAAATTTCATGCTGTCGAGGTTTGCTTTCAAAAGAACCTCAGCTTCTGCGGCGACCGAGTTCAGATATTTAAATCCATCCATTGTAAAAGTGACAATACCCGAAGTAAGGTCAATATCCAGATTTGTTTCGCTCAGAGTAAGGTCGCCAGTCATCCCTGCATTCAGATCACTGACCCATGCTTCCATATTTGCTTCTCTGTCGATATATGCAAATGTACTTTCAATAATGTTAACTCTTTTCAGAAGTACCTTCATTGCCGATGATGATTCCTCTTCATCACTTTCTTCAGTATCCTTCATTATATCCCAGTTAACACTACCATCCTCATGAACTATTGTTTTTACTGCGGCATTTTCAAATGTCATGGACTTGATCTCATAACCCGAACCGGAGAACAGGCTTTTAAGATTAAATACCAGCCGCGCTGTACGGCATGATGCAAGGGTATCTTTCTCAAATTTTCCCGTACCAATAACGGCAAGATCATCAAGCGAGAACGAGATATTCGGGAAATTCCTGAAAAATCCAAGCCTATAGTCGCTGAAAGTGACTTTTGCGTCGACCGATTCATTGATTACATTTTCCACGCTTGCTTTTATCCTGTCTCTGAAAGCCACAGGTATTATCAGAAGAGAAAGCAGTATTAGCAGAATCAGTCCGAGAAATATTTTCAGGAGCAGTGCAACATATTTTTTCATAGTTCAGATTTTAGTCTTTGAATTTCAACGATTCAAAACATAAAATATTTTCCTAAAAAGATAAATAAAAGACCTGAATTAGAAAAGCATAAAAAAATACTATATTTGCAACTTTGAAATGCAATGGTCCCGTAGCTTAACTGAATAGAGCATCTGACTACGGATCAGAAGGTTGTGGGTTTGAATCCCGCCGGGATCACAAAAAAAAGGCGTTGTTAATGACGCCTTTTCTGTTAATGATATTTTGACAACATGATTTACTATTGCGATTCCTGCGAGACTATCTCCTCGTTTAGTACTCTTTGTCGTTCTTTAAGATAAGCCCCATTGGTTTTTTCTTTCGACAATTTGTATTCAGGAACAAGCTCCTCGAATAATTCGATTACTTCCTTTTCCGACATCTGATACAGGTTCCTTAAGCAAACCATTGCCTTTAGCACTTCTTTCCTGTAGTCGTTCCTCTCTACTTTGGCGATCTTGATCTTCTCATGGAAAGTTGGAAGCAATTCTTCGCCGCCTGACAACAACTCCTCATAGAGCTTCTCTCCCGGGCGCAGACCTGTGTACACAATTCTTATGTCCCTTTCAGGTTCAAATCCTGACAGTCTTATCATGTTACGTGCCAGATCATCAATCTTCACGGGTTTACCCATGTCGAACACAAAGATCTCTCCTCCCTTACCCATAAATCCTGCCTCAAGAACAAGCTCGCATGCCTCGGGTATCGTCATAAAATAGCGCGTTATCTCGGGATGGGTTACCGTTACAGGCCCTCCATCCTCAATCTGCTTTGCAAACAACGGTATTACTGATCCGTTCGATCCAAGAACATTTCCGAAACGTGTGATCACAAACTGGGTCTTCACACCAGGTTTAAGTGATTTTGTCTGAACTATCATCTCACAGACCCTCTTTGAGGCACCCATAATGTTCGTAGGATTGACTGACTTATCACTTGAGATCATGACAAATTTTCTCACACCGTATTTAACCGAAAGTTCTGTCAGCAACCTTGTCCCCCCCACATTAACCCTTACCGCCTCATGAGGATTCTGCTCCATCATTGGAACATGCTTGTATGCTGCAGCATGAAAAACAACTTCCGGCTGATATTTTATGAAAAGCAACTCCATTTGCTCACTATTGGTGATGTCGCCAAGCTGGGTTGTGAATCTGACATGGCTGTATTTCTTCCTGAGCTCATTTTCAAGATGGAATGTCGGAGTCTCAGCCTGATCCACAAGGATTATCTGATGGGTCATGAACCGTGAAAGCTGACGTACAATTTCAGATCCGATTGAACCTGCAGCTCCGGTAACAAGAATGGTCTTCTTTGACAAACCTTTTCCGATCAACTCCATATTGAGCTTTATTGGTTCTCTTCCCAGAAGATCTTCAAGTTTTACCTTTTGGAGTTGTTTTACTTCAAGCTCACCATTAAGCCACTTTTCAATTGCCGGTGTTTCCAGAATCTCAAGATTGCAATCAATCGCTTTTTGGATTATCTGACTCTTTTTTACTGGCGACAGATTTCTTATAGCTATGATAAGCGTTTCAATTTTATACTTTGAAATAAATCCAAGACTTAGGATATCCGGGTTGAATACTTGTATTCCATTTATCTTTTTGCCCTGAAGCCTGCGGCTGTCATCAATAAAGCCAAACACTTTAAAACCGCCGCGAGGGTCACTCAGCAGAACCCTTTTCACAATAAAACCCATATCCCCTGCCCCGTATATCAATACTAACTTGTTTGTATGTTTTATTGAACTTGTTGCAAACCGGAATAACATCTTCACTGAAACCCTCATGAAAAAAAGTGCTACCGTTATCAAGACATAATGAATCAAAATAACTGATATTGGGATAACCAAAAGCTGAGTCACATTAAAAGACCTGAGAATAAGTGACAAAATTATAAGTATAAAAGCCGAAGAAGTTGTTGAAACAAAAACCAGGGAAATATCCGTGAGAGTGGTATGTCTTATTAGCCCTGCATAGGATTTTGTGATAAGAATAATAAGAACATAAATCAAGGCAGTTAAAACACTATGAGACAATACCTCAGCCCATTCAAGATCACCCAAAACCATGTTGAAACGCAAAATGTACGCCGCAAGGAAAGTGATAAAAACCACCGTAGTATCATGCATAAACAGCATCCACCGCGGCACTGAATATCTACGGAATATATCCGAAGCTTTCTCCCGCACCCTTTCTCTGATATCAGGATACCCTTCTGTCATTACACTTCAATAATGCTTTAATGCCTTTTTTTTTGCTGATATTAATAGTAAAATTATTAACCTCAAATTTACCTTAAAACTTTCAGATAATGAAAATACGGATAACGTCAGAATGTCATTACAGGATGATTTTCATCAACACAGGAGGAGTGATTCTATCCATACATCTTCAGAAAAGTTCTATTGAAGAAAGATAAACATCCGTTCATCAAAAAAATCCAAAATTTCAGATTTTAGTCAAAAAAATATTTATTGCACCGGACCAAGACACTTTTTACTTGTTTTGAGTAAGCATTTCGGTAATCCATTCTGTAAGCCGATTACCCTGTTCGGGATATGTCCAGTGACCCGTTTCATGAACAAGAAACAGTTTCTTTGGTGCAACAATCTGATTATATGCGGCAAACATGGAGGTTGGAGGACAGGTTTCGTCATTGAATCCCCAGCTGTAGAATCCCGGAACATCAAGATTACGCGCAAAATTTACTACATCATAGTACCTTATTGTCTCCAGCTTTTCCCTGATATTGTGATAAACTGAATTGTTCCTGTCAAAGAAATGAGGCCAGCCCCCTGCCCTGCCATACAGGTATCCCGTCACATCGCATAATGCAGGATAGTAGGCTCCCAGAAATTTAACACGCTTGTCAAGCGATGCTGTGATAATCGACAAGGCTCCGCCCTGGCTTCCCCCGGTTACTGCCAGATTTGTTCCGTCAAACTGCGGAAGAGATGTAATAAAGTCGTTTGCCCTTACACAACCGAGGTACACTCTTTTATAATAATACCGGTCTCTGTTATCCATATTGAATGTCCAGTATTCTCTTAGTGCTCCGCTTCCTAGATCAATATAGATTCCGGGATCCATTGTAACAGGGATTCCATGAATCCCGACAACAAAGGTTATGAAGCCTCTGGCTGCAAGGGTGATATCAGGGTTATATGCTCTCACACCAGCTCCCGGCACTTCAAGAACGGCGGGGAACCTTCCCTCCTTTCTGGGAACTGCCAGTATCCCGTACAGCCTGGAATTTCCAAAATTCTGAAGAGAAACATGATAAACATTTACATCTTCTGTACATTTTTCAGGCATCAGTGTCATTCGGGCATTTACTGGGACCTTAGCCAGCTCAGCTTTAGCTGTTTGCCAGTAAGACAGGAAGTCAGACGGATAGTCAACGGTGGGGGTGATCTTTTCCGGACTAAAACCAGCCGTGGCCAGACCCCTGTATCTCCGTCCTTCAAAACCGACTGTTACCACGCAACGGAGAAAGCCCGGACTCTTCAATGTTCCAGCGTCAACAGTAAAAGGTTCGCCGTCAAGTAAAACGGAGTCGCGCAAAACCGGTTCCATCTTTTCCGGACCAACCTCGTAATGGGCAAAAATCCCCTTCATACCCTGATAATGGTGCAGAACCTGAACCGTAAACCTGACTTTCCGCCCTTCAGCGTACTGCCAGTTTTCGTTATCTGGTGTAACTATTATTTTTACCAGCTGCTCCGGTATCTGTGCTGAAAGCTGCACTGTTGCCAGCAGGCATGCGAATAAGAAAAATACACTCCTGGTTTTTTTCATTTTATTATATATTTAAGTTTTGTTCTGTTGATTTTCGTTGACTTCAGTTTCCTGAATCTGTCTGCCCGGAAGAAATGACACCATAAAGGCTCCGGCCAGGGCAACAAAGATAAGGACAATGAATCCGGGAAAATAGTTTCTGCCTATCTGGTCGTACAAAGCCCCAACAAGCATCGGAAACAGAGATTCAGCCAGCCCATCGGCAACAAGAATAATGCCCATTACCCGTCCAAGGGTTTTAACACCGAAAAGATCTCCAGCCATAAGGGGTATTATCATATAATCACCACCCAGACCTATTCCAAAAGCAACCGCAAACACAGCAAGCCTTCCGGGAAAATCGGGCAGAAGCAGTAGTGGTATTGAACATGCTATGATAAGGTATATTATTATCATTACATACTTTCGGGGCAAAACATCAGCAAGCATCCCCATCAAAACTCTGCCCGCCAGGCTTGAGAGCAGGACCAGCGAAATTATCCCCGCCGATCCTTCCTGGCTGTAATCCATGTCCCGGAGATAAAGCTTCAGATGTTGATTAACACCTCCTACCGCCCCAATAGAACACATACTCCCAAAACCCAGAAGATAGAAATTTCTGTTCCGCAGAACAGATTTAAGCGGAACATTTGTCTTTTTCTGTTCCGGAGACTTCAGATCCGAAGGCTTCTCCCTGAGAAACAACGCAAGAGGAAACGAAACCAGAACAACAATACCTCCCAGCATTGCAAGGGCGGTATGCCAGCCCATACTCTTTTCCAGTGAGGCTGATAGAAGCGGTACAAGGGCTCCGCCTGTTCCGATGCCAAGATAGGCTATCCCCATGGCTTTGCCTCTGTTCTTTTCAAAAGCCCTAGAAATCAAAACCTGACAAGGAAGTGGTCCGCCAAAGACATATCCAAGAGCATTCAGGACATAGAAAAAATAGAACATTCCTAGATTTTCCATCATGCTCAGACCCACTATTGCAGAACCAGCCATGAGAGAGCCGGCAAGCATCATTTTTCTCGGTCCATACCTGTCAATAAGCCATCCTGCAATAAAACCGAACAAGGGTGCCACAAGCATTTTGCCCATAGCGTTGCCTGAGGTTACAACGGTACGCGACCATCCGAATTCACTTACAAAAAAGTCATAGAAAAAAGGTAATCCGTAAAGCGCCAGACCAACGATTGCAAAAAGGGAGAAAAAAGCTGTAATAACAATATAAGGCTGCGAACTGAAAACAGAGTTCCTTCTCAGTGAAAAGGCTGACGGATTAACCATTCGATGATAGCTTAATTCGGAAAGAGGTTAAAAGCAAATTTAATAAATAGGAGGTAATTGTAAAGGGAAATATTGAACGAATTAAGTAAGCTTGCAGAGCATATTTTAATAAATTTGAAACCTCAAATTAATAGGAACCCAGATATGAATTCAAGAGTCGCCGGAATCTTCGAAAGAGAAGCTGCTGCAATAAGGTCCATTCCAGTTACTGACAGCTATGAAAAGGTTACTGAAGTTATTTACGAAAGGGTACATCTGCAGAAAGGCAAGATAATATTAAGCGGAATGGGAAAGGCAGGTCAGATAGCCAATAATATCGCGACAACCTTCAGTTCGACAGGCACACCAGCGGTTTTCCTGCATCCAAGCGAGGCACAACACGGAGACCTTGGAGTGATGCAGGAAAATGATGTTCTTGTAGCTATTTCGAATTCAGGGAAGACACGGGAAATAGTTGAGCTTATTCAGCTGAAGGAAAACCTCTATAAGGATATTCCCGTAATAGTAATAACAGGAAATGAAAAAAGTCCGCTTGCCCTCAAAGCCGATTATTATATAACAACAGGAGCACCCGGTGAGGTTTGTCCGCTGGGACTGACTCCGACAACTTCAACAACCGTTTTTACTGTCATTGGAGATGCCCTCGTGGTTCTGATGATGGAAAAGATTGGTTTCAGGGCAGAGGATTATTCCAAAAGACATCATGGAGGATATCTCGGTGAAAAATCACGCGAAAAATCAAATAACACCAGCCTCATGTAATTTTTCCTTTGCAAGGAATTTAAAAAAGATTAGATTTGACCTTTCTGATTGAAAAAACAATAAAATCCCCCATTATGGCTACCAGTAATAATTCAAACGGCATCAGCAGGAAAGACTACATCTTTTCAATAACGGTGATTGGTCTGTTCTTCTTTATTTTCGGGTTCGTAACCTGGCTTAACGGTGTGCTAATACCCTTCCTTCGGACGGCTTGTGAATTAAATGATTTCCAGGCCTATTTCGTGACTTTTGCTTTCTATATTTCATATTTTGTGATGGCCCTGCCCTCTTCAGCAGTTCTGAAGAAGACTGGTTTTAAAAATGGCATGGCCCTGGGCCTGTGGGTAATGGCAATGGGTACTATTATCTTTATTCCTGCGGCTCTGACAAGAACATTCGGGCTTTTTCTGACAGGACTTTTTGTTGAAGGTGCAGGCCTGGCACTTTTACAAACCGCATCCAATCCATATGTAACTATTATAGGCCCGCGTGAAAGCGCTGCAAAAAGAATAAGCATAATGGGAATCGCAAACAAGTTTGCCGGAGTTATCGCACCCATTATTCTGGCAAGCATCATAATGAAGGATTCCCATATACTTGAAGAGAGACTTGCACAGGCATCAGATGCGGCATCACGTGCCCTGATACTGGACGATATGGCCCGAACGGTAATAATGCCTTACATAGTGATGACGGTGATCCTGATACTTCTTGGGCTTGTGCTAAGATATGTACATCTTCCTGAAGTGGATACTGATGCTGAGGACGAAGCTGTGGGTGTTGCCAACCTTAAGAAAACAAGCATATGGCAGTTCCCGCATCTTATTCTTGGTGTAATTGCACTTTTCTTCTATGTTGGAGTGGAGGTCATTGCAGGGGATACCATTATCAGGTACGGACAGTCGCTTGGTATTTCGATGGATTCGGCCAAATACTATACTTCTATCACCATGCTGGCTATGATAATCGGATACCTGCTCGGCATTGCATTGATACCAAGATACCTTAAACAAGGCAATGCACTTAAGATATGTACAATACTGGGTGTGATCTTTTCCCTTGGAGCTATTTTCACTCCGGTCGACAAAGTATTCACAATGCCATTTATTGATCTGGTTACATTTAAACCACTTCAGCTCGTTCTTCCTGTAACTGTTCTCTTTGTCGCTCTCATGGGGCTGGCAAACTCCCTTGTATGGCCTGCAATGTGGCCTCTGGCCCTCGATGGCCTGGGGAAATTCACAAAAACAGCTTCTGCCATGCTGATTATGGCAATAGCCGGAGGAGCAGTACTGCCTCTTGTTTATGGAAAACTGGCAATGGTTTTCACAACTCAGACAGCATACTGGATCTGTGTTCCGTCGTACCTTATAATAATGTACTACGCATTTATAGGTCACAAAGCAGGAAAATAAGTCTATGACTTATGATCTAAGGGAAATATTCAGCCTCTTTGCTGCCGATGGGACATTCAGTAATGCAGTCCTTTCGGGAAGCGGACATATTCATGATACATATCTGGTTTCAACTTCAAAAAAAAACAATGACAACTATATACTCCAAAGGCTTAATAACAAGGTATTCAAAAACATACCTTTGCTTCAGGAGAATATTGAGAGAGTTACCCGGCACATCAGATCGAAGCTTTCAGTAATACCCGGATCAGACCCGAAAAGAGAATGCCTGACGCTTGTACCGGCAGCTGACGGGAAAAGCTGGCTTGAATATAAGGATGGAAGCTTCTGGCGAATGTTTGTTTACATTACGGATCACAGGTCGTACGATGTAGTTGACACGCCTGTAAAAGCATATGAGGGAGGCCGAGCCATCGGGCGATTTCAGGCAATGCTGGCGGATCTGCCCGGTAAACCTCTCAATGAGACAATCCCTGATTTTCACAATATCGAAAAACGTCTCGGAAGATTCATCACCAGTGTAAAAGCCGACATCGTCGGAAGAGCGTCCGGGCTTCTGGCTGATATCGACTCAATCCTGAAAAGGGCTGATACTATGAAGATCATCCTGCGCCTTGGCGAACAGGGGAAAATCCCTGTTAGGATCACCCATAACGACACCAAATTCAACAACATACTTTTTGATCTCAACGACAAGGCTCTGTGCGTTATCGATCTTGATACGGTCATGCCGGGATACGTGCATTATGATTTCGGAGATGCCATCAGAACTGCAGCCAATACTGCAGCGGAGGATGAAACAGACTTATCATTGATAAGCATGGAAATAAAGCTTTTCGAAGCGTATGCACAAGGATATATATCTGAAACGCGTGATACATTAAACACAACTGAAGCGGAGTACCTGGCATTTGCACCCGGACTTATTACCTACACAATGGCTGTAAGATTTCTCACCGACTATCTCGAAGGTGATGTATATTATAAAATTCATAATCCTGAACACAATCTTCAAAGAGCTAAGGCTCAGATAAGGCTTGTTGAAAGTATGGAAGAACAGTACAGCGAAATGCAGAGAATTATAAAAAACCTTATCTGACCTGAAAGCCGCAGTTCACTTACATTAAAATCAGCAAAACTTACTTATAATGGCAAAATCATATTCAGGAATCACCTGGAATAATGAAGAAATCAAGTTTCTGGAACAGTTCCGGGATCCCTGGTCAATTCAGGTATTTCTTGATTCCATAGATTATAATCCTGATTATGAATGCAAATCTCCCCGGTATGTCATTGAAAAGAGATCAGCTCATTGTTTTGAAGGAGCCCTGTTTGCCGCTGCAGTTCTCGACTATCTGGGTTATAAACCACTTATCGTCGATATGAAGGCTCATAATGACGATGATCATGTAATCGCAGTTTTCAGGGAAGATGGATGCTGGGGTTCTGTGGCTAAATCAAATTTTACCTCCCTCCGATTCAGGGAACCGGTTTACCGGAGCCTCAGAGAGCTGATAATGTCATATTTCGATTTCTTTTTTAACATCAGGGGTGAAAAAAGCCTGCGCTCCTATTCCCTTCCTTTCGATTTGTCGACCCTTAATAAGAATAACTGGGCAACTACAGGGCAGGACCTCGAATTCATAGGCGATAAAATTGAATCACTTCATCACTTCCCCGTAATCTCTGAAAACAGGATAAATAAACTCAATCCTGCCAGTGAGTCGATGCTCAGGGCAGGCCTGCTGGGTTCAAGGGAGGACGGACTATTCAAACCAGACTGAAAATCACCCCTGTTCGAAAAATATTATCTTTTAACATGCTGTTTATGTGATATATACAGTCATATAAATATATCTGGTCGAAATTTTTGTTTGGAAATCCCCATTTAATATCTATTTTTGAATCCGTAAAAATGATGCTTTCGCCTGGATATTAAGTATTGATTTTCAGCAATATCACGTCAATAAAAATAAATAACCGGATATGGATTTATCGGGTAAGCAATTCAAAGCTTTCGTTGAAAGACAGGAGGCCATCAGAAAACAGTACAGCAAGGAACAAGCTGAAAAACAGCACTCCAAAGGAAAGCTGACTGCTTCTGAAAGGATCGATCTTCTGTTCGACCGTGATTCGTTCGAAGAGATAGATGCATTTGTTACTCCGGCCGGACAGCCTGTGGAATTCGGAAAGGTTGAAAAATCGTTCGGCGACGGGGTGATTGTCGGGCACGGAAAAATAAACGGCCGTCTTGTATTTGCCTATGCCCAGGACTTTACAATAATGGGAGGATCGCTGGGTATCGTACATGCCAGGAAGATCTCCAAAATACAGGAGATGGCACTGAAGATGGGAGCGCCAATAATAGGCCTTATCGATTCAGGTGGTGCAAGGATACAGGAAGGAGTGGCAAGCCTCAGTGGTTATGCATCAATATTTCAGAATATCATTCACTCCTCAGGAATAATCCCTCAGATCTCCGTTATAATGGGACCTGCTGCCGGAGGCGCTGTCTATTCTCCAGCCCTCACCGACTTTGTTTTCATGACTAACCATACCAGTTATATGTTCGTTACCGGACCAAATGTTGTTAAGGAAGTCCTGAATGAGGAGGTTACGTCTGACCAGCTGGGAGGGGCTGAAGTACACGCCCGTAACAGCGGTGTGGCCCATATGATATACGAAGACGAGGAAAACACCATACTTGCACTAAAGAAATTTCTCTCCTATCTTCCTTCAAATAATGTTGAAAATCCTCCGGTCGTTCCTGACGACGGCTCAATCCCTGATATAAATCCCAAACTCAGGGACATCATCCCTGACGATCCCTACAAAGCATATGATGTGAGGGACGTTATTACCCAGATAGTGGATAAAAACAGTTTTTTAGAGATATCAGAGCTTTTCGCTCCCAGTCTGGTCATAGGATTTGCCAGGATCAGGGGCAAAACAACCGGAATAGTCGCTAACCAGCCCAAAGTACTTGCCGGAGTTCTCGACATAAACTCATCAGTAAAAGGAGCCAGATTCATAAGATTCTGTGATGCGTTCAACATTCCTCTACTGACACTTGAGGATGTTCCCGGTTTCCTTCCGGGGATCGATCAGGAACATTCGGGAATAATCAGGCACGGTGCAAAAATGCTTTTTGCCTACAGTGAGGCGACTGTACCCAAGATCACAGTAATTCTCAGAAAAGCCTACGGTGGGGCGTTCATTGTGATGAACAGCAAAAACCTTGGAGGAGATTTCAGTTTTGCCTGGCCCACTGCCGAAATTGCCGTTATGGGACCCGACGGAGCAGTTGCAATCCTGTACAGAAAGGAACTTGCCAGTTCCAAAAACCCGGATGAGCTTAAAAAGGAACTTGTGAAAAAATACCGTGACAAGGTGGCTAATCCTTTTATTGCTGACGAAAGCGGATATATTGATGAAGTAATTGACCCTGCGGTAACAAGGAAGAAGATAATATCCGCTTTTTCCGCCCTTAACAATAAATGGGTCAAGGTTCCGGCCAGAAAACATGGGAACATGCCTCTTTAGCCTGTTTCCCTTATCTTACTGTAAATAATTCAGATTATCAATGAAGATAAAACGCATCCTTATAGCAAACCGCGGTGAGATTGCAGTCAGGATCATAAAGACAGCAAGGAAAATGAAGATTGAAACGGTTGCTGTTAAAACACCAGTTGAACCGAATGCCCTCTTCCTGAACATGGCCGACATAGTGTTTGACAATACTGACGACAGCACTGAGATACCGGTATTCCTGAACATTGAGCGTCTTGTCGATATAGCTCTTAAGACCGGTTCTGATGCGGTTCATCCCGGTTATGGATTCCTGGCCGAAAATGCATACTTTGCCCAGAAATGCTCTGATAATGGAATAATTTTCATAGGTCCTTCCCCGGATTCCATATACAAAATGGGCAACAAGACTATTGCCCGGAAAATAGCTCTTGCAGCGGGAATCCCAATGGCCACCGGAAGCCAGGGTAACATTGGTAATGAAGAGGAAGCAGCAGCAGAAGCTGAAAAAATAGGTTACCCGGTAATCATCAAGGCGGCCTCGGGGGGAGGCGGACGTGGAATGAGAATTGTACGCCGACCCGACGAAATGGAGAAAATGTTCCTGATTGCAAGCAAGGAAGCCGAAAAAGCTTTCAACGATCCTTCAGTCTTTGTTGAAAAATATATAGAAAATCCGAAACACATTGAGTTTCAGATTCTCGGCGATCAGAAAGGAAACATTATTCATCTCGGTGAAAGAGAATGTTCCATTCAGAGAAAACACCAGAAGCTTCTCGAGGAAGCGCCCTCACCGGCACTTGATGACGAACTGAGATCAACAATGGGTCAGATGGCTGTCAAAATAGCCAAAGCAGTAAAATACTACTCAGCAGGAACGGTTGAATTCCTTCTCGACTCAGAAAAGAACTTTTATTTCATGGAAATGAATACAAGGATCCAGGTCGAACATCCTGTAACTGAAATGATCACAGGGGTAGACCTGATAGAGCAACAGATCAGGGTGGCAGGCGGTGAAAGCCTCAGATTCAGACAGAATGATCTAAAGCTTAAAGGATGGGCTATCGAATGCAGAATAAATGCCGAGGATGTACAGGCTGGCTTTGCGCCTGACCCCGGGAAAATAGAAAAGCTGAGTCTCCCCTCAGGATGCGATATAAGAGTTGATACTGGTGTTGAAGCAGGATCTTCAATTATCGCAAGCTACGATTCAATGATAGCAAAGCTTATTGTCAGGGGAAAAGACAGAAAGGACGCAATCCGTAAAACAAAACTTGCCCTTGATAAGGTATGGATCAAGGGGTGCAAGACAACTCTCCCGTTCTTCAGGATGCTTGTGAGGAATACAAAATTCATCGACGGTTCATTTACGACAGCATTCATAGAGAAAGATCTCGAGAAATATTACTATAACAGTGAGTATGAAGAAATGCTTGCAGCATGGCTCGCAACAAAATTGTTTATTGAGGAGAATCTCCTTGATAACAGCATAATCGACTTTGAAAACAGCAAGGAAATGAGTCCCTGGCTTATGAACAAAAGGATCAATCAATTTTAAAAGTATCCGTAATGGGAAAAACAAAAACAGAAATAAGAAAATTATACGCTCTGTCTTCGGAGAATAAAAGATTTTCGTTCACTCAACCATTGAAGCATTCCATAAGGATAGGCCAGAGGGATTATGATGTTAAGCTCAAGTCGGATGAAAAGCACGGAACTTACATTCTATGGAAGAACAGGAAATATCCCGTCGAGATAGTCCGTTCACGCCAGAACAGATATGAGATACTTTTCAACGACATAAGCTATACATTCACTGTTGAAACACCCTTCTCAATGAAGAGGATGAAGGTTCTCAACACCGGAAAGGAGAAAAGCAATAAGGTAGAATTAAAAGCCCCGATGCCCGGAAAGATTATCGACGTATTGGTGCGTGAAGGCGCAAGTATACTAAGGGGTGAGCCTCTGCTAATCCTCGAGGCAATGAAAATGCAGAATGAAATTCAGGCACCTGTGAACGGAAAAGTAACCAGGTTGGTGGCAAAACCAAACTCAAACGTTATGAAGGACGATCTTCTTCTCGAAATACTGTCTGACCAGACCGGAAACAGAACTATTCAAAAATAATCCTGTCTCCGGTGGGAAAGGACAGTTGTTTTATTTTACCGGTACGGATTTAAGTGTCTCGCAGAGAAAATCGTAAAACTTACCGACGGATTCAATATTCACTTTCTCATCTGGTGAATGCGGATACCTGATAGTTGGTCCAAATGAAATCATATCCAGGTTGGGATATACTCCTCCCAGCAAACCACATTCAAGACCTGCATGAATGGCTTTTATTTCCGGTATCTTCCCATATTTCTTATTGTATACTTCCCTCATGGTTTTCAGAATGGGAGAATTCAGATTCGGATTCCATCCCGGATAACTACCTGAAAGTGTAACTTTTGCTCCAATCAGATGAAATACTGCAGCTATTTTCCATGCTGTTGCCTCTTTGGCGCTGTCAACCGAGCTTCTCGTCAGGCAATAGGCCTCAAACTGTCCGTTGATGCACCTGGCAATAGCGAGGTTATTCGAAGTTTCTACCAGATCCTTCATCGACTGACTCATCCTCATAACACCGTTCGGGCATGCAAAGAGAGCACGAATTATTTTGTACTGGTCTGACTGTTTCATTACTTTGGCAGGAGTTGAAACCGCCGAAGCCTTAAAGGACAGATCAGGATCTGTTTCGGCAAACTCGTTTTTGTACATCTTCTCATAATCTTTAACGAATTTTGAGAACTTTGCTGCGTCAGCTTCAGGAACTGCAAGAATAGAATACGATTCTCTCGGAATAGCATTTCTCATATCTCCACCGGAAAGTTCCGAGAGTCTTATTCCATGATCTGATTCGGCCTGCATAAGAAACCTTGCCATGATCTTGTTCGAGTTTGCCTTACCAAGTGGTATATCGATCCCCGAATGGCCTCCCTTCAGACCACTTGCTGTTATCCTGAACGCCTTCATTCCTTCTGGTGTCTCTTCCCGGCCATACTTCTTCTTTACTGCAACATCAACTCCTCCGGCACATCCTACATATAATTCCCCTTCATCCTCTGAATCGAGGTTGAGAAGGATATCACCCTTGAGTAACCCTTTCTTCAAGCCAAAAGCCCCTGTCATTCCTGTTTCCTCATCAATGGTTAAAAGAGCTTCAAGGGGTCCATGCTTAAGGTCCTTTGACGAAAGAACGGCCATAATGGCTGCAACTCCGATACCATTGTCGGAACCCAGTGTTGTTCCGTTGGCTCTGACCCATCCATTATCAATAATTGTTTCGATCGGATCCTTATCAAAATCATGCTTTTTATCGCTGTTCTTCTGGGGAACCATGTCGAGGTGAGCCTGCAGTATCGCGCATTTCCGGTTCTCCATCCCTAAGGTGGCCGGCTTGCGCAGAATCACATTACCCACCTTGTCAACAAAGGTCTCCAGATTGTGCTTCTTACCGAACTCCATCATAAAATCTATGATTTTAGCCTCTTTCTTCGAAGGCCTGGGTATCTGTGTTATATCATGGAAATAATTCCACACAGCTTTGGGTTCAAGATTACGTATATCGCTCATATTTTAGATTTTTATTTTTTTAAAATGATTGATTTATAAAAGTAATAATATTTTTATAATTTTGGGCACCCGTCAAAAATATCGGGTGTTAACGGGATTTGTCTAAATGCCAGTCAGCCTGAAAGAAATCATTCAAATGGGATACACAAACTATCGTATACTGCAATTATGACATTTCTTTATATCGTTATTGCCCTGGTAATTGTTTTTGATTTTATAAATGGATTTCATGATTCGGCAAATTCGATTGCCGCTGTTGTCTCAACAAAAGTCCTCTCTCCCCTGGCTGCAGTTTCTATGGCTGCTTTTTTTAATTTTATTGCCTTCACGGTATTCCCCATGAAGGTGGCTCACACAATGGGGAAAGGGGTTGTGGATCCGGGCGTTTTGAATCTGACGGTCATAGCCTCTGCCCTTGTGGCTGCCATAACCTGGAATCTTATCACCTGGTGGTGGGGTTTTCCTTCCAGTTCTTCCCATACACTGGTAGGCGGTCTTGTCGGCGCTGCGGTAGCACATTCGGGTACAGGATCAGTGGTAATGGGAGGTCTGATGAAAATAATAGCCTTTATTTTCATTGCCCCGCTTTTAGGAATGGCCCTTTCGTTCTTCATCTCTAATTTTGTTGTTTTTCTTTGCCGGAAACTGACTCCGTTTAAAATAGATAAGATATTCCGCAGGCTCCAGCTGTTGTCCTCGGCGTCTTTCAGCCTCGGACATGGCGGCAACGATGCTCAGAAGTCAATGGGGATAATCTGGCTGGCTTTGATAATTACCGGGCTGACCACACCAGACGATCCGATTGCACTGTGGATAAAGCTGTCATGTCAGACAGCCATCGCCCTGGGAACTCTTTTCGGGGGATGGAGAATAGTTAAAACCATGGGGCAGAAAATTACCAAACTAAAGCCATTTGAGGGGTTTTCAGCAGAAATTTCGGGGACACTGACTCTGTTTGGGGCAACATTCTTCGGAATACCCGTAAGCACAACCCACACCATCACAGGGGCCATTATGGGTGTTGGCGCCCGGAAAGGTTTATCTGCAGTGAAATGGGGTGTCTCGGCAAAGATATTCTGGGCCTGGATATTTACAATTCCTGTTTCTGCCATGATCGGAGGAATAATGTATTTTGTATTCAGAGCGTTTTTCCAGGAATTATGATTTACTTTGAAAGTTAAATAAAAAAAGACTGAAATGAATATTGATAAAGTTCTTAAATTCTTCGTACCAAAGGATCATTCTTTTTATCCTCTCTTTGAGGAGGATGCGAAAAACCTTGTCAAAGCTTCCGATCTCCTCAATGAGCTTCTGTCAGCTTCCGACCATGAAGAACATGAAAGGATATACATGGAAATAAAAAGCGTGGAGCATGCCGGCGACCTTATTACCGATGCCGCCTACAAACAGCTCAACAAATCCTTCATTACTCCTTTCGACAGGGAAGATATACACGAGCTTACAGCAAACATTGACAATGTAGTCGATTCAATAAACGGCATTGGAAGAAGGATTTGCCTTTATAAACCTAAAAAACTGCTTCCCGTCTTCAAACAAATGGCCGAAATGATCGTAGAAGCATCAAAGCAGATTCAGATCTGCATTCATTGTCTCAATGATGCCGCCGCCAATAAGAAGGAAATTACCGAAGCCTGCGACATGATTAAACAGATTGAGCACAAGGCTGATGATTATTATTTTGTTGCGGTATCCGAGCTTTTTGAAAAGGAGCAGGATCCCTCTGAATTGCTTAAGAACAACAAAATACTTGAAATCCTTGAAAGATGTGTTGACGAACAGGAAGATGTAAGTGACACAATAAAGACGATCCTCATAAAAATGGCCTGATCTAACCTGACTCTTTTGCAGGTTTATCAGGCTCTCTGTTTGTTTTACAGGTTGCCAGGATTCATTCCGGGCCTGGCGTCAATAGTACCATTCTCAACTGCTTTTAATCATTGTGAGAACCATCTTGAACCTCTCGATCGCCTTAACCGAGTGAGGAATATTGGCGGGCATAATTATGCACTGACCTTCCCCAAGCAAAAAAGGCTTGCCTCCTATTGTAATCTCACCCTGACCGTCAACGATCTGTATCATGGCATCAAACGGAGCTGTATGCTCACTAAGTGCTTCCCCCCTGTCAAAAGAGAAGAGCGAAATATTGCCGGTTTCCTTCTTAAGAACCGATTTGCTCACAATGCCTCCTTCAGAGTACCCGACCGAGTCGCTGAAACTAAAAACACTGCCTTTTTCAAATTCTGAAACTGCCATAAATCTATTGTTAATTCTTTAACATTTTAACAATTGTCAATTCTTAAAGTTCAGGCTAAACAGTAAAAATTATTATACCTGACCTTCATTACAAACCCTCACCGTGCAATGAACAGATCATTCAATGCAGAGAACTCAGAAGTTGGTTTATTTAGTATAGCCCAGTTCCACAGCCCTATAAAGACCTTATTGTTTTTCAATGTTAGGAAGCTGTAATCCGTACTTTTTCTTCCCGTCTTCAACCTTAAGAAGCAAAGCAAAGATCAGTGCCAGAACGCCAAAACCCGTAAAGATGATCATTGGGAGGGTATAGTTATAGTTTGAGACAGCTACGCCATCGACCATTCTGGTTCCGGTAATACAGTACTTATCCAGAACCCATCCGATAAGTGCGGGAACTCCCATAAGACCCCAGTTCTGTACCCAGAAAATCATTGCATAAGCCGTACCAAGCTGTTTTTCAGGTATAATTTTTGGAACAGATGGCCACATTGCTGATGGTACCAGAGAAAACCCGATACCAAGAACAATGATAAGAAATATGGCAACAGGTGTCTGCTTCAGGAAAGGTATTGAGAACAGGGCATGAACTATTATAAGCAGTATCGCTCCGAGTATCATTATATCTGCACCACGACCCTTCCGGTCGTAAAGGTTCCCAAACAGGGGCGTGAGTATTATTGTCCCGAATGGAAGAAGGGCAGGTATTGAACCAGCAATCCGTGCATCAACTCCGAATTTGTTAACCATCAGATCAGCTGCATATTTAAGGAAAGGAAAGACCGAGGAGTAAAAAAGAACACATAAAATTGCAATGTACCACCAGCCCTTGTTGGTAATAATATTGATGATATCCGAAAAACGGAATGATTCTTCGCTCTCGGTGATGCCTGTCCTTCCGGCTTCAGCTGCGACTGACCTGTCGAGCTTCTTGTCCATAAAGGTATAGATAAAGAAAGATATCATACCTATACACAACATAATGAGACAAACCAGTATGGGTGCCGAGACATTGTTGAAAGCAACAGCTATCGGAACCGATGTTGAGAGAGCCAGCGCAGTTCCCAACCTTGCTGTTGCCATCTCCAGTCCCATGGCAAGAGCCAGTTCCTTACCCTTGAACCATTTGACAATTATTTTCGAAACCGTAATGCCTGCAACCTCCACTCCTACTCCGAATACAGCAAAGCCAAGCGCCGCAACAACAACCTGTGACTTCATTCCTAAAAGCTGAGACCCGTCGAGCGAATGTGTTGAAACTGCCCAGTATTTAATTGCTGTCCCAATAACCATAATGATCGTCGCCATCTTCCCGGTAAAACGCACTCCCATCTTATCAAGGATGATCCCTCCAAGAATAAGCATCAGGAGGAACACGTTGAACCATCCGTAAGCACTGGTAAAAAAGCCGTATTCAGTACTGTTCCAGAGCAGTTCCTTCTCAAGCATTGGTTTCAGCGGGGCCATCACGTCGGTAAGATAATACCCGCATAACATCGTGAAAGCCACTACAGCGAGTGCAGTCCAGCGTGCAACCTTCGAATCCCGTAATGTATTGGTTATTGTTTCCATAAAAAAATTTTAGGTAAGTTTTAAAGACTGGTAAATGTAGAAAAATATTTCCAGGATTTTTCTGTTATAACCTGGTTAAATGAACATAGCGGCAAGCTTATTTGTTAACCGGACAACTGTAAAAATGTGCCTGATTAATTTCAGTGCTCACGGGGAATTGATAATTTTGCATGCAATTTGCTGTATAAAAGAAAACTATATATGAGAAGACTTGTATTGTTTCTATTTGCCATTACTCTGGCTACTGGTTTTGTATTTTCACAGAATGTCCCTGTTAAATGGTATACGATAGAGGAAGCAGAGCAACTTAGTAAAAAATCGTTCAAGCCCATATTTATAGATGCTTATACTGACTGGTGCGGTTGGTGTAAAAAAATGGACCAGGAAACATTCACAAATCCTGTTATTGCAGAAATCCTGAATCGCAACTTCTATCCGGTAAAGTTTAATGCTGAAGGTAAGAATGAGATCAATTTTTTTGGTCAGACTTTCATAAATGATGGTAAAGCCGGCAGAGCTCATCAGCTTGCAGTTGCATTGCTCAGAGGCCAGCTTTCGTACCCTACTGTAGTCTTCCTTACCCTGCAGGAGAACAAATTATCAGCCTCACCTGTTCCAGGTTTCAGGCAGGCAAAAGACATGGAAGTCCTTCTGATGTTCTTCGCCGGAAAAGCATTTGAAACCCAAAGCTGGGAAGAGTTCCAGGCTAGCTTCAAGGGACAGATCCAGTAATTTCTTTAAGAAACCCGGATACCGGATTCAACTGGAAAACATTGGATGCTGGTTGTTCTATTTACCTATAAGATAGTTTGATTGCAACTGAATTATGTCGCCAAACTGATAAACCAGTTTTCTGCCTGATCCAATAACATTGTTACCTATACTTATCTTCACTACTGCCACATCCGGGATCCTGTAGGTGATCCTGGAGTATTTCTGCTGTGATGATCCACCCTTTGATGATGCAAGAGCCACACTGCGTGTCTTTTGCTCAGGATTGAATTCAATTGTTATCAGATCACCTGCTTTTGATCCCGGATCGCCAGGTCCGGTTGCCTCGGAAAATACACACAGATCAATCTTACGGCCTGTCTGATCCTTACGGGGAATAATCTGGTACCTGAATGTACGTTTCTCATTAAAGACCTTTCCAGCGAAAAGTTCCGTGTACTCCCTTTCCAGACGGTTAATTTCAGTAATGGCTGATCCATCCTGAGGGAACAGATTTGTCTCTCCTGTCAGGATAAGATGTTTGCCGTCCCTGAGTTCCATAAGCCTGACCGCCGCTTTCTCGGCAAGCTGGTCAAGAGTCAGCTTCTGCTTCTTGACAACGAGATAAGGTATTCTGACAAAAGCCGTATCAACAGCAACTACCCTGTATAGAGTATCCCTTCTGTTACGGAAATATTCATCTGATCCCATATCATAAAACCGATGTATTTCAACGTCTGAATCAACACCATTATTTCTGTTGTTTTCGGCATTGTAAAGTGCGGGATTGAGATCAACGATCAGCCCGGCTTTCTTCATCTCAAGAACATTTGTCTGCATAATTCCCGGTGCGCTGATCGCAAAATAGCCGTCCGGATCAACCTCCTCATGTGTACTGATTGTAACTCCCGTAACCGACCAGTATTCATTTTCTGATCTGACAACACCTGTAAGTCCCAGTAAGTCAGCTGCATAAGCTGAATAAGGCCCTGGCTTTTCGATAACACGTTCCGTTTCAATTGCCACATCGACCACTGTAAGCGGTAGTGCATAAACCAAAGCCCCGTCAGGAACCGTAACGCTCCCGGACAGGTGTGAAACTGAACCTGGTGCTCCGCCCATGTTCCTGTTTGCCGCACATGAACCTGAAACCAGGATCATCAGCAACAAGAATCCCAAACTGATAATATTCTTCATACCTTTTTTCTTTTTCATTTCAAATTCCAATATTGCTTCTTAGCTTGAGGAAAGCGCCACCGATATTACAGATTATATCGGTGGCTATCACCGATTCGCAACCTGATTTTGCTGCAGCTATATCACCTGCCATTCCGTGCAGGTAAACCGCCGTCACAGATGCATTTTCGGGGGTATAGCTCTGTGCCAGGAGCGATAGTATCATTCCGGTGAGAACATCCCCGCTGCCGGCAGTTGCCATACCGGGATTTCCTGTATTGTTAAAGAATACCCTGCCATCAGGCAAGGAAACCGAGGTGTAAGCTCCCTTAAGGACCACAATAACATTAAAGGTTGCCGAAAACTTAATCTGCTTTTCCAGCCTTTCGTAACTATTGCCTGATTCTCCAGCCAGCCGTTCAAACTCTTTAATATGTGGTGTGAGAACACTTAAAGCAGGCATTGCGGGAAGCCATTTCTTATTCATCCCAAGGATGTTGATACCATCTGCATCAATTACCAGAGGCTTGGTTCTTTGTAAGAGCATCGACTGCACGACTTTCTGTGTCAGTTCGTCATTACCGATTCCCGGACCCAGACCTATCGCATCATAAGGATCAGTGCACACCGTTTCCGTGATGAACATCTCATTACTGTCGGTAACTGTCATTGCTTCGGGAACCGACGATTGTATGATATTGTATCCGCAGCCGGGAACGTTGCAGGTTACAAGTCCGGCTCCGCACCTTAGCGCTGCCCCTGCTGCAAGGACTGCCGCCCCCATTCTTCCGTACGAACCCGCAATAAGCAGGGCATGCCCGTAAACCCCCTTATGATCAAACTTCTGCCTTTTCCTGAGAAGAGACGAAATGTAATTTTCCTCAATCATACTGAAAGGCGTTGAAATGCTGTTTATAGCAACATTGTTAAGTCCTATCGGCACTACAATCCATTCACCTGTGTATTTTGCATTTTCAGCAAACAGGAATGAGAGCTTCGGGAACTCGAATGTAATTGTATAGTCAGCCCTGATTATCGATTCCGGGTCATTATGGCTATTGTCTTCTCCAAAAAGTCCCGAAGGTATATCTACAGAAACAACGACAGCTTCAGTATTATTGATTTTCTTTATCACCTGCGATGCCAGTCCTTCCACAGGACGGGTCAGTCCTGATCCGAAAAGGGCATCAATAACGACATCGTCGCTTCCTATGAAAGGAAATTGGTCAATATTATCGATGGAATTGAAGAGAACAGAAGTCTGACTTTCAAGACGCTGAAAATTCAACTGCCATTCATCCGATTTTTTTGATGAGACGTTTACATAAAACAGTTCGGTACTGAAATTTCCTGAAGACAGTAGTCTTGCAATTACCAGGCCGTCACCCCCGTTGTTGCCTGGGCCTGCAAAAACAAGTACTCTCCTAGTCCTGTCAAAATTTCTTACATACCACCGATACACCTGTCCTGCAGCCCGCTCCATGAGGTCAGCCGGGCTTACTGGCTCATTCTTTATTGTAAGCTCATCGATACTCCTGATCTGTTCCGTTCTGAAGATCTTCATATAACTCCAATGGTGATATTGATTTACCAGGTCGTAAAAATAAGCATTCAATCTTAAAAAATCTAATCTGAGACAGACTCAGAAGAAAAGGTATTCCATCCAGGCAGAATCCGGCTGCCTGCGGGTCCTGGTTATTCATGTATCACCATCGCTTTTCATGACACGGATGCAATCCGGGGATAAAATAATAGGATCGGTTTGAATGACAACCGATACATATGTTAAAAAGATAATTATATTTGTTACGGGCAGAGTAACCCCGATCGTGTCTGGAATTCTCTGCGCACCTGATATAGAATAGTATAGCACACATACAAACCTTAAAATGAATTGAAATATGTTAAAAAACCATCCTAAAGGATTGCTTGTAGCATTCTTCTCCAATATGGGAGAAAGATTTGGTTTCTATACCATGATGGCCATTCTGGTCCTGTTTCTTCAGGCCAAATTCGGCCTTTCTGCAGAGAAAGCAGGAGATATTTACAGCTGGTTCTACTTTGCGATCTATGCCCTTGCCCTTGTTGGAGGTATCATTGCAGATTCGACAAAGAAATACAAACTTGTGATCCTTACAGGTATAATAATAATGTTTGCCGGGTATATTATAATGGCAGTTCCCGGAATGACTCTTACTGTTACCATTATAGGCCTGATGACAATTGCTCTAGGAAACGGACTCTTCAAGGGAAATCTACAGGCAGTTGTCGGGCAGATGTACGACGATCCCAGGTATTCCAAGCTAAGGGATACAGCTTTTATGATATTCTACATGGGAATTAACGTGGGTGCATTTTTCGCACCCTATGCAGCCAACACCATGCGCAACTGGTGGTTGAAAACCAATGGATTCGCGCATGACGGAAGTGTTCCTGCCCTCTGCCACCAGTACATAAAAGGGACAATGACAGATACAACTGTATTTCAGCAGCTGGCCGACAAGGTTAATCTTTCAGGACCAGTTACAGACCTCTCTGCCTTTGCAACCAGCTACCTTGAAGTCTTCTCAAAGGGTTACAACTACGCTTTTGGCATTGCGGCCGGAGCAATGGTTTTGTCGCTGCTGGTTTATATAATTTTCAACAGGCTTCTACCTAATAAGGAGGTCAAAGCCAAAGCTGTATCTTCCGAAAAGGTTGATTTCAAACCCACACCCTTCCTTGCTGCAATAGCCGCAATGATAGTAACTGCTTTTGCTCTGCATTTCATCAAACAGGTTGGATGGACTTCAGGTTTTGCATTCGGCCTTTTTGCAGCTTTTGTAACCTGGATTATCCTTTCCTCACGAAAGGAAGAAAGAGCCAGGATTACTGCACTCGTGATGGTATTCTTTGTTGTAATATTCTTCTGGATGTCATTCCATCAGAACGGACTTACTCTGACCCTTTTCGCCCGAGACTATACAGCAAAGCAGGTGGGTCCTTTTACTAATCTGTTTTTCACTCTTCCTTCTATGCTGGCAGTTATTGGATCGATAGCCGGACTTGTTATCCTGTTTAACAGGAATGTCAGGGTTAAAACCAGAATTACCGGAGCTGTACTGTTGCTTATATCATTCTGGCTGGCTGCCTTCTATCTTACAGGCTTTGATCCTACAACTATCCTCAGCAACCATGTAAAACCATTCGGACCTATGAACGCAATTGAACCTGAGGTCTTCCAGTCATTCAATCCGCTGTTTATAGTAGCCCTCACATTCCCGGTAATGGGAGCCTTTGCATGGATGAACAAAAAAGGCATAGAACCCTCGACACCAAAAAAGATCGGAATAGGAATGATAATTGCCGCTGTTGGCTTCATTACAATACTTGTTGCTTCAATAGGCGCTCCGTCGCCAGTTTCCCTTGGCGGATTGCCGGTTGCGGACGCTGACAGGGTATCACCATACTGGCTTATGAGCAGTTATCTTGTACTCACTGTTGCCGAGCTTTTCCTCAGCCCGATGGGTCTATCATTCGTTTCAAAGGTAGCTCCTTCACGATTCCAGGGATTGATGCAGGGTGGCTGGCTGCTGGCTACCGCTGTCGGCAACAAACTACTGTTCGTAGGAACTATTCTGTGGGATAAGGTTTCTCTTAACACTCTATGGCTTGTTTTCATAGTATGTTGTCTTCTTTCCGCAACTTTCATATTCAGCATCCTTAAACGACTTGAAAAAGCCTCAGGAAGCTGAAGCCATAACTGACTTATCATCCCTGATATAAAATTTCCGGTATACCGGGCTGTAATTTTTAATTTATTAATCATAACAGCCCGGTATCCTTTTGAATTTCCAATAAGCAGGCATTCCTGGTCGATTTTTATTATTTTTACCCGGAAATAAATAAATGAAATTTTCGTTTCATTCAAATATGATATCTTATGAAGGTCCTGAAATTCGGAGGCTCGTCAGTAGGTAATTCTGAAAGGATCAGAAAAGTAAAGGAAATAATCAGTCTTCAGCAACTCCCGGCTGTTGTGGTTGTTTCAGCCCTGCAAGGTGTTACCGACATCCTTAAAAGCATCAGCGAAAGTGCTGCCCGGCACGAAAAAGAGTACAGCAGTACACTTGAGAATCTTTATCTCAGGCACAGAAATGTCTGCACCGAACTTCTTGACGGTCCGGTTCTGGAACAAACTCTAGCCACAGCTGATACAATCTTTGATGAACTCAGAGAAACGCTTAATGGTCTTTTCCTGTTAAGAGAACTCAGTAAATTCACTCTCGATAAAATATTAAGTGCAGGAGAAAGGCTCTCTTCAGCAATTCTATCCGCCTGCCTTGAAGGATCGCTTCTAATAGATGCACGTGAGATAATAAAAACTGACGACAGCTATGGCAATGCAAATGTTGATTTCAAGCTTTCTGATTCCCTCATCAGAAAGAAGATCCTTAGAAAGAACAGGGTCATCGTTTTACCGGGATTCATTGCATCGACAAGGGATAATGAAACCACAACCCTCGGACGGGGTGGTTCCGACTACACCGCTGCAATTGTTGCTGCTGCGCTGAACGCCGAAATGCTGGAGATCTGGACCGATACTGATGGATTTATGACAGCTGATCCCAAAAAAGTAGAAAAGGCTTATACAATAGATTCATTGACATACTCAGAGGCTATCGAGCTTTCTCATTTCGGGGCAAAGGTGATCTATACCCCCACCCTGCGACCCGTTTACAGAAAGCTCATTCCTGTTGCAATAAGAAATTCCTTTAATCCTCAGTCAAAAGGTACTCTCATAAGCCAGGCTCCTTCCAATGGTAGCAAAAGCCCGATAAAAGGAATCTCATCCATCGACCAGATCGATCTTATAACACTTCAGGGGCCCTCAATGGTCGGGGTTTCAGGAATTTCCATGAGGCTTTTCGGCTCATTGGCAAAAAGGAATATAAGCGTAATACTTATAACGCAGGCATCATCAGAATATTCAATTACTTTCGCTATAAACCCTCCTGACACAAGGATGGCTCTCGAAGGAATAAACCAGGAATTTGAAAGAGAGATATCATTCAAGAAAGAACTGAAGGTTATTTTAGAAAAAGATCTATCCGTAATTGCTATTGTGGGGGAAAAGATGAAGAATACACCGGGTATCTCCGCAACTCTTTTCAGATCCCTGGGCAGGAACGGGATAAATGTTATAGCAACCGCTCAGGGTTCATCTGAACTCAATATCTCGGTTGTAATAAAAAACGAAAGCCTGAGAAGAGCGCTCAATGCAATTCACGACGGCTTCTTCCTTTCCAGGTTCAAGGAACTACACCTTTTTCTTGCCGGGACGGGATTTGTGGGAACCAGTCTTATAAGCCAGCTGCGGAAACAATCGGAGAAACTTCTTGAGGAACATAACCTGAATGTGAACCTTCTCGGGATAATCAACTCGCGAAAAATGCTTACAAGTCAGAAACCGCTCCCTCTCGACTCCTGCAAGGAATTACTCTCAAAAACAGGAGAAAAAAGCGACATCGGCAGGTTCATCAGTCAGATAACAAGGATGAATCTGCGGAACTCCGTGTTTATCGATTGCACAGCTGATGCAAATGTTGCACTTGTTTACGGTCAGCTTCTTGAAAAATATGTTTCGGTTGTTGCAGCCAATAAGATCGCGTGTTCATCTGGATATTCCTATTATCACCAGCTTAAGTCAATAGCCGGCGAAAGAGGTGTCAGGTTCATGTACGAGACAACAGTGGGCGCAGGATTGCCTGTGATCAAAACCATAAACGACCTGGTAGTAAGCGGTGACAAGATCATAAAAATTGAAGCAGTTCTGTCGGGTACCCTCAATTTTATTTTCAATAACCTGGGGCCCGATATGCCCATGAGCAAAGTAATCAGAACCGCCAAGGAAAAGGGAATATCGGAACCAGATCCGAGAATAGACCTCAGCGGCACCGACGTAGTCAGAAAGATCCTGATACTTGCCAGAGAAGCTGGTTATCAGATTGAGACGGAAGATGTCGTTGTTAATAAATTTCTCCCCGACGATTGTTTTTCGGGCGATCTGGAAAGTTTTTATGCCAGGGTAAAGCAGCTCGACGCTAATTATGAGGAAGAGCGACTGAAGCTTCAGAAAAAGAACCGGAAATGGAGGTTCTATGCTTCGATGGATCAAGGCAGAGCTAAGGTAGAACTTATCACCGTCGGCCCCGGCCACCCCACCTTCGATCTGGAAGGAAGCAATAATATTGTTCTCATCACCACAGAGCGATACAGGGAACTTCCAATGGTAATAAAAGGCTATGGAGCAGGTGCCGATGTTACAGCAGCTGGTGTGTTCGCCGATCTGATGAGGGTGGTTAACGTTTGACAGATAAAACTTGGAAAGAGATATAAAATACTATTCAACAAACCTCAGGACAAAGCCTGTTTCGTTCAGGGAAGCCCTGCTTAAAGGACTTGCTCCTGATGGTGGACTTTTCATGCCCATGTCGCTGCCAGGACTTTCCTCCAAAGAACTGGATTCTCTGCAGGGAATGTCATACCCCCGCCTCGCTTCCTATATTCTTGGTTTGCTGATCGGCAGCGAAATAAACAAATCTGTTCTTTCGGATGTCTGCGATGATGTCTATACCTTCCCCATTCCACTTGAAAATGTCACTGGAAGAAAATACATAATGCGACTCGATCAGGGCCCCACAGCCTCATTCAAGGATTTTGCAGCTCTTCTCATGGGAAGGCTTATGCAACACTATCTTTCGCTCGAAAAAAAACATATAACAATTCTTACGGCAACATCAGGCGACACCGGAAGCGCTGTTGCCAATGCATTCTTCGGCCTTGGGAACATTAGAGTTGTTATTCTTTTTCCCATAAATGAGATATCTGATATCCAGAGAAGACAGATGACCACTCTCGGCAGCAATATCAGGGTAATTGGAATTGATGGCAAATTTGATGATTGTCAGCTCCTTGTAAAGAAAGCATTTATGGATGCAGGTCTTGAGAAGTTCAATCTTGCTTCTGCCAATTCAATTAATACCGGAAGGCTTCTGCCACAATCAGTATACTATTTCCATGCCTGGTCGCAACTCGCTGAAAATCCTGAAGACCAGATCATCTTCAGCGTTCCAAGCGGGAACTTCGGGAATGTCACCGGAGGACTTTTCGCCAAAAGTATGGGGCTTCCCGTTAAACGGTTCATCATTGCGACAAATGAGAATGATGAGTTTCCCCGACTACTGGAGACCCGATCTTATATTCCCCTCTCACCATCAAGGAACTCGCCATCGAGTGCGATGAATGTCGGACACCCAAGCAATCTGGCCAGACTGATATCCCTCTACAATGGTAACATGAACGAAACCGGTAAAATAATTAAAGAACCTGACTTCGGGAGGATTCTGGAAGATATCTATTCGGTAAGCATATCAGACGCCGATACTATAAAGACCATGGAACGTTGCTTCCGCGACGACGGAATTATTCTTGAACCACACGGAGCCGTTGCCTGGAAAGCCATTGAAAAGTATTTTGAAAGCGCAAGAGGATCCTCCGACAAAGATACCCTTACGGTATCGCTTGAAACAGCACACCCTGCAAAATTCGGAAAGGAGATACTGGAAGTAACAGGTCATGAGCCTGAGCTTCCACCCTCGCTGATAAAAGTAAAAGATAGTAAGGAAGAATATTTATCTTTAGAAAACGATTATCATACTTTTAAGAAATTTATAACTCAGAATTATTAATAATTAATTTGTCCTTTAAATGTATATTTTATGCAGTGATCTTGAAGGGGTCCTTGTTCCTGAAGTCTGGATAAACGTAGCGCGGTGGACCGGAATCGAAGAATTAAAACTCACAACACGCGATATATCCGATTATAATGCTCTAATGAGACGGAGGCTTGAGATACTCAAGCAACATGGAATAACAATAAAAGATATTCAAAAAGTTATCTCCCTGCTTGAGCTAATGCCTGGTGCACTCGATTTTGTACACTGGCTTCATGGAAAGGTGCAGATGATAGTTGTATCCGATACTTTCAGGGAATTTGCTGATCCCCTTCTTGAGAAAATGGGATGGCCCGTACTCTTCTGTCACCATCTTACAATTGATAGTGAGGGTATCATTACCGATTTCAACCTGCGGCAGACCGATGCAAAAAAGAAAGTCGTTATGGCAATGCAGAAACTGAATTTCAAGGTAATTTCAATTGGTGATTCGTACAATGACATCTCCATGCTCAGGCAGGCTGAGTACGGAATACTCTTTAAACCACCACAGAATGTGATTGACGATAACAGCGATATAAAGGTTGTTACATCCTATTCTCAGATGAAACACCATGTTGGTGAAATACTCGATAAGGATAATATACGTCACTAAACCTGATCATATATCTTATCTAACATGAAAAAAATCCTTTCCCTGATCCTTCTGGCAGCCTTATCCCCGCCCATCCCTTCACAGGAAACATCAGACAAAACCATCCTGAATGCAATGCACTCCATCTCAAGTCATGATCTGTCCGATTATGTAAAGATACAATGCGACGACAAGTACCAGGGAAGACTGACCGGAACGGAAGAATATCAGGCCTGCGCTGAATGGCTGGCATCTGAATTCATGTCATGGGGAATTGAACCGGCTGGGGAAAACGGATCGTGGTTCCAGTGGTTCAAGGTACCCTATACCCTAATAAATCCTGAATGCGGTGTAGCTCTTCACATACCTCTGAAAAACGGACAGGAGATAATGAAACATTACGAATACGTTACTGAATATATGCCGGGATCCACATCAGACAGCGGTGAAGTTACAGCTGAAGTTGTCTATGCCGGTTACGGAATTACAGCACCTGAACTGGGATACGATGATTACCAGGGACTGGATGTAAAAGGCAAAATAATCCTTATTGAAAGGGAGGCGCCTGTGTCCACGTCAGCTGGTGCTGAGAAATTTAATCCCTGGTATGATTATACATTCCATCAGAACAAGCTTGCAAATGCAATAAGGCACGGTGCCGCCGGAATGTTGTACAACTACGGACCAATAGGAAATCCCAACAATGATTATTATGAGAATTTTGTGTATGTCCATGTCGGCGATTCCGTTGTCAGGGATATATTCTCAGGAACCGGAAAAGTTCACAGGGATATCGTTGAAAAGATCGGAAAATCGCTTAAGCCACAATCGTTCAACACGGGAAAGAAAGTAACTGTCAAAATGAGCACTCAGCATTTTCCCGACGGAAAGGGAAGCAATGTAATTGGGATACTGAAGGGTTCCGATCCTGTTCTGAGCGAAGAGTTTATTATTATAGGAGCTCATCTCGATCATCTTGGGAAGTGCTACGAGATAATTCCGGGAGCGAATGATAATGCATCAGCTGTGGCTGTTATGATGGGTGTTGCAAAAGCTCTTGCAGTCAACCAGATACTACTGAAGAGATCAGTGATGTTCATTGCCTTCGGATCTGAGGAACAAGCCCTGCTTGGATCAAGGGAATACGTCAGAAATCCCATTGTCCCTCTCGAAAAAAGTGTTCTTATAAATATGGACGGGGTGGGTATAGGGCATTCCATTAGTGCAGGGGCAGGAAAGGATTTCCCTGGAATAATGAAATTCGTTGAAGAGGCAAACACAGAATTTGTACATCGTCCTCTCTCTTCAAGCTCATTCCCAAACCTTGGCCGGCCTCGCCTCGACGCGGCGATTTTCCTCAGGGCAGGAGTTCCGTCGGTAAGCTTCTCTACTTATGGATCGGTCAATTATTATCATGTGCCTCAGGACAATCTGGATATAATTAAACCTGAAATCATGGAGGATCTCGCCAGGATACTTTTTGTATCAGTCGTGAGAATGGCAAACAGCACAATATCCCTCAGATGAAGAAAAAAGCACGATCTTCAGGTTTGTTAGGGATTATATTGTCATTGTAATGAAAACAGTTTCCAGACCTGACAGCAGAGCTTTTTTCATGATATCTTTCCGGATCTGACCCTCTTTTTATTTCAGATCCCTTATCCTCACATCTATTCCAGAATCTTTCAGCAGTTCGACAAGTTCTCCTGTCCTGGTTTCACCATAATGGTAAGGATAAAGTATAGCAGGTTTGAAGGCCAGGGCTGCATCGGCCACCATGTCAGGGGTCATTGTATATGGAAGGTTCATTGGGAGAAAGGCTATATCAATATCCTTAAGTGCTTTCATTTCAGGGTTATTCTCTGTGTCGCCTGCCACATAGACTCTTTTTCCCCCTATTGTAAGGATGTAGCCTAAGCCAACTCCCTTTGGATGGAACGGCTGCCCCTTTGAACGCTCATGTATGATATTGTAAGCCGGTAAGGCTTCAATAGTTATCTCCTGCACCTTTCTGACATCCCCCTGCTTCATCGCCTTCGCCCAGGGTATTTGCTGCAAAGATGCCTCATTGCAGTACATCACTGTCCCTTCCTTTTTCAATGTCCTGAGAAGCTCTGTGTCGAGATGATCATAATGCTCATGAGTAACAAGTATCAGATCAGCCTGGGGAAGACCGGCGTAACTGCCTGAACTCTTTACAGGATCAACATGGATAACAAAGTCATTGATCCGGAACATAAGGGAGCCGTGCCCAATAAAGGATAATTCCAGATCTCCTGCCTTGGTACTGATCCTGTCAGTCTCCGGCAGATCCTGCGAGAAAACCGGTGACATCATAATGGATATTATTAATATTAGTAATACTTTATTCATCGTTTCGGTATAATTCCGATATTTTTCATTCTTTTAAACTACAATATACAAATAATTGTTTTAACACTTAAGACAGGCCCGATATTTGCATTATCAAATTTTAGCTTTCAGATCTGTAAGCTATTGATATTTTGAATATCTTTCGGCTTAAATAGGGTAACAGTGTTAATCAATTAACATTGATGCAATTAGGTTTATTAAGGCGTACTTTTATATTGGTATATATTCTGTTTATTGTTCAGTCGGCCGAAAGCCAGACAGAAAACAGCTTCAGATACCATTTTGGCGGTGATGCTCATGACGGCTTGGTTCTTAAAGGCGATCAATTCATTACCATTGATTATGTATTGCCCGAAATCAATCTGAGAAGCCTTGACAGTGAAAACGGTACATTTTTCAGGATCGAAGCCCCCGGTCACTCCCACTCATCCGATCCAGGAAGGCCCGAACTACCTGTGTTATCCAGGCTAATAATTGTCCCCGAGGGCGCCGTCTGCAAGACAGAGATATCTGAAGTCCGTACTAAAAGGTTAAAACCGACCAGAGACAACATAAAGGGTATTCTTTTCCCTGCCCAGCATGGAGCAGCAAAGCAGGCCAGGGAAGGAAAGCCTGGATTCGTAATGGACAGGGACCTGTACAAAGGTCGTAAATTCATTCAATCCGATACCGTTAAGATCACCCCACTGGGAAAGATAAGAGGCCGGCAGCTTTCAACCCTGGCTATCTCCCCTGTAAGGTATAATCCGGGATCGAATCAGCTTGACGTGATTACTTCAATGAAGATCACCGTAAGCTTTACAGGAAACATTCCGGCAGCATCAAAATCGGCTCTTGCCGGATCTGCCCTGTTCGATGAAACTCTCGAAAAGGGTGTGCTTAACTATTCTCCTGAAGATCTTATAACCGGGTATTCCGACAAGCCCTCAGGAATGATAATACTGACGGATACAGCTTTTACCAGGCATCTCGATCCTTTTTTCAAATGGAAGAAACAGAAGGGCCTTAAGCTGGATGTTCTGTATATGGGAGAAGAAGCTGCAGGAACAACATACCAGGAAATAAAGAAATCGATAGATGATACTTACAGAAAAGGCCTGAGCGAGGGGAATCCGCCTGAATACCTCCTGATAATAGGTGATGTATCGAGAATCCCTTACTATGGAACTGACAACATAACAGACATGTACTATGCGGAATTTGACGGTGAAGGCGATTACCTGCCCGATCTCTTCGTCGGAAGGATCCCTGCCCCCGATACAACCGCAGTAAAATCTGTAGTAAAAAAGTTGGTTGATTATGAAAAATTCAGTTACCCCGATACAAACACCTTCCATTCCAGAGCCCTGATCTTTGCAGGTAAAGACGCAAGCTACGCAAACTACATGAACGGACAGATCAAATATGCCATCACCAATTATCTTACTCCTGCAAACAGAATCAATGAATATCATTTCTATTATCCCGAAGGTTATTCAAGGAAGGATTCAATTCTCAAGATAATATCAAAAGGCGTTTCATTCATCAACTATACGGGACATGGAACAGAGGAAGGCTGGCTCCACGTCGATATCAAAACACCCGACATCAAAAAGTTCCGAAATATGAACATGTATCCCTTCATTATAAGCAATGCATGCCGTACTGCTGAATATGATGATACCACATCGTTCGGGAACAAAATGCTTTTAGCGCCAGAGGCAGGAGCAATCGGTTTCATTGGCTGTTCAAACGACTCATACTGGGATGAGGATTTTACCTGGGCTATCGGAACCGGAACCCCCAATTCAGATCCCAGATATTCACAGACAGGCCTGGGAGCTTACGACAGGCTTTTCCACAAAAACAACGAACTGCCATCCGACTGGTACATAACAATGGGGCAGGTTAACTTTGCAGGGAATCTGTCGGTAAGTGCATCCGCATCATTGAAGAAGAAGTATTACTGGGAAACCTACACTCTTCTTGGAGACCCCAGTATTATACCATTCATCGGGACACCCATTCCATTTGATATTTCTATTCCCGACACCCTGCCCAGGAATATCCGATCGTTGTCCTTTATCATTGAACCATTCGCCTATATGGCAATTTCCCATTCTGATGACCTGTGGGATGCATCGCATTCATCAGCATCAGGATCTGTAACACTTGATATCCCGGCGGTTGAAACCGATTCATGCCTGATCGTGGTTACAGGCCAGAACAGAATCCCCTTAATCAAGACAGTTTATTTCTCAGAGATCAGGGAAGAGTTCATTAACCTTTCAGGATATGAGATTAACGACAGAGGCGGCAATAATAACGGTAAGGCTGATTACGGTGAAACACTTTACCTTAAACTGAAGATCGGCAATCTTGGCAATACCGGAGCAGAAAACCTGAACATTTCGGTCGGATCACCTTCTCCATGGGTAAGTATCAGCAACGGCTCGGTAACTATCGGGGATATTGAAGCCGGTTCAGAAGCTATATCCGAGGACGACATTCAGATTACAATAAGTGAAGATATTCCGGATCAGGGTATTGTCCCTTTCGACATTACACTGAGAGATGATAAGACAGAAAAGAAATACAGGATTGAAATCACCCTCCATGCACCAAGCCTTGAAATAGTAAACTGTCTGATAGATGATTCTGTTTTTGGCAACAATAACAGCATTGCAGACCCCGGTGAAAGCTTTAACCTGGTATTCCAGGTCAGGAACGTAGGAAGCAGTAATACATCAGGACAGTTGATTATTGCCAGCAGCGGAAGTGACCTCGAAATATACGATTCCGACATAAAGTCGGGCTTGCTTGAAGTAGGGAGGATGGTGAATATTACTGTTGCGGTAAAACTTTCGGAAACAGCCATTCACGGCGATTTCATAATGCTTTCATCATCACTTGATTGTTCTCCTTATCTGGTGGACAGAAATTTTCAGTTCAGGGTTGGTAAAAGCAGGGAAAGCTTCGAATCATTTTCATTCAAAGTATTCCCATGGATAAATCTCAGTGCCAAACCATGGACAATTACAACCGGCAGCGTCCCCGACGGAATTTTGTCAGCCAGGTCAGGCACAATAAGCCATAATGCCTCCAGTGTACTTCTGATAAGAACTTATTTTCCCGAACCCGACACCCTGAACTTCCATTATAAAGTGTCATCAGAATTAAATTATGATCTCTTCCAGTTTAGCATAAACGGGAATAAGATTCTGGAAAAGTCGGGTGAAACTTCCTGGAATCAGTTTAAAATTCCGGTTGAATCAGGTTATAACAAGCTTGAATGGATCTATAGAAAAGACAATTCAGTATCGGCCGGTCACGATTGCGCCTGGATTGATCTGATCGATTTTTCGGAGGCCGCCAAAGTGAACTTCATTCAAAAGGATCTTGAAGTAGCAAAAGTAATCTCTCCGTTCCAGAAAGAGGTTTACGGACAGGAATCCGTTTCTGTCAAGGTAATGAATCTCGGACGCGACACTTTGTATGGCTTTACGCTTGCATATTCCGTTAACGACCTTTTCCCCGTCATCCAGAGGTTCAAGAACAAGCTCGCTCCATACCAGGACACTCTTACAGTTACATTCGACAGAAAAGCTGACCTCGATCTGAACGGGATTTACGAAGTGTCTGTATTCGGTTATGGAAACGATGACGATTATCTAAGTAACGATACCCTCAGGGTTAAAGTAGAAAACAGGGAAATTGAAGAATCGGTTTCTTTGTATCCCAATCCCTTCAGCGATCATATAAATATTACTATTAACTCCAGACAAAACAGGAAAGTAAGAATAACCCTTACAAACATTGCCGGAAGACAGGTATATTCTCTCAATCATGATTTGTCGGAAGGAGAAAACCAGATAATAATAGACACGCAGGATCTTCCCCCTTCGGTTTACATCCTTAACATAAGCAACCCAAGCTTTCCGAAGGCATACCAGATGATAAAGCTGAAACGGTGATACCGGAGTCAGGTTGAAAAACAATATGAGAAATACCATGATCGAGATTAAACCAACAAGAGAACAGGCTCTTGAACTGTTCAAAAAATACAACAAGACGGAAAGTCTTCTCAGACATGCCCTTGCTGTCGAAGGAGTAATGAGGCATATGGCCAGAAAGGCAGGTGATGATGAGGAGAAGTGGGGCATCATAGGACTTATTCACGATCTCGATTACGAGATGTACCCCGATCAGCACTGTAAGATGACTGAAAAGATACTTGTCGGGAACAACTGGCCTGCCGAATATATCAGGGCAGTATTAAGTCATGGCTGGGGTCTGGCAACTGATGTGGAACCCAAGACAAGGCTCGAGATGACAATTTATGCCATGGATGAACTTACCGGCCTGGTTGCCACCAGCGCCCTTGTAAGACCCACAAGGAGTGTCCTTGATATGGAGGCCAGATCGGTGAAGAAGAAGTGGAACGACAAGAGATTTGCAGCCGGTGTCGACAGATCGGTTATCGAAAAGGGCGCTGAAATGCTTGGGGTAACCCTTGATGATCTTATCACCGATTGCATTATGGGTATGCGTGAAGTAGCTGAAGAAATCGGCCTTAAAGGATCAGCCTGATACTGTTTTTCTATCCTGTGCAGAATAAAAAAAAGAGGGTGTCTCAAAAGGGGCACCCTCTTTGTATTAACAGAGCAAATATTAAAGCTCCTTAATCTTTATGTTTCTGAACCAGACATTATTACCATGATCCTGAAGACCTATGTAACCTTCTTTTGCCGGATCAACAAATCTTGGCCAATCCTTGAACTTTGAATTAGCCACCATGTTTTTCCATGCATCTGTCCAAAGATGGAATTCAACAACATTGGCTCCGTTCTGCTTGAATACGACGGTTCCCTGATAACACAGGATGCCTACCTGATTCCACTCACCGACCGGTTTAGTATTCTGTGGGTTTGCAGGGATGAGATCATAAAGAGATCCTGCCTTCCGGTTTCCGTTTACACCAAGCTGAGCATCAGGGTGGCGCTCGTTGTCGAGGATCTGCATTTCAGGGGAGGACATATAGATTGCTTCATTCGGAACTTCCTGGGCAAGGAAAAAGATACCGCTGTTGCCTCCGGGTTCTATCTTCCATTCAAGTGATAACTCGAAATTGCCGAATTTCTTGTCATAAATAATGTCGCCTCCGGCACCACCAGCTTCGCCGGCACCTGAGCCAATGCAATGGAGTGTACCGTCAACGATCTCCCAGCCGGCTTCAGGGAAGGTTGCTTTTCCGTATCCGCGCCAGCCGGCGGTGGATGTGCCGTCAAAAAGAACCGTCCAGCCTTCATCAGCTGCTGCTGCGCCCTGCTCGGTTGTAGTCGCTGCTTCTTCAGCGGCTTTCTTTCCTTTGGAACCGCATGCTGTTGCAAGCCCCAATACGAGAACACATGCTAAAACAATATTTATCTGCTTCATATTAAGATATTTAAAAATTATTATGCAGAGGTGCAAGGAAGCACCTCTGCATTAAAAATTACTGAATTAGAACTATGCGGGCATATCAGGAAGTGACCAGGGAGCACGGTAGGTGTGCTTGATCATTTCCTTTGCAAACTGTGATGCATCCATTGGATCGGTCCACTTCTTGGCAAATGTGGGATGACCGTCCTCAATGGTAAATGCATCCTCAACGCAGATCCTTACCTTGTCGGAGTCGGAGATGTTCGTGAATTCCATCTTTTCTCCGTTCCATTCGAGTTCCTTGTTAAGACCCTGAAGCCTTACTGCGAGCACTCCCATAACAACCATTTCGTTGAACGGTCCGGCTTCTGCAAAGTCTGATTTTGGAGCAACCCTGGTTTCAGGACTTTCCTTGCAGGCACGTACCCAGTCCATTTCGTGGCTTACTTTTTCAGGAAGCCTGCGCTCTGTCTGAGGAACAACAGGAACACGACCTGAAAGGAGCCATGGATCCCTTCCGTAGCAGCCACATATCAGTTTATCCTTGCTGCCATGGAAAATAACTCCTCCGCCATTGTTGTTCATATCTTTTCCTGCCGGCCAGCCAGCTGGTTTTGCCGGCTGCAAACCGCCATCATACCAGATTACTTCTACCTCAGGATACTTCATTTTTGCTCCTCTTGGAGTTACTCTTTCCGGATAGACGAGCTTGACCATCTGTGCTGATGGAGCACAGTCGGTCAGAAGAAGGGTTGAGCTTCCCTGAGCCTTTATCGGATACTGAAGTTTCAGCCCTTTGAACACAGGATGAAGAATGTGGCAAGCCATATCGCCGAGAGCTCCTGTTCCGAAATCCCACCAGCCGCGCCAGTTCCAGGGATGATAGATGCTGTTGTAAGGACGCATCTGTGCCGGTCCTATGAACAGATCCCAGTTAAGAGTGTCGGGAACCCATTCTCCCTTTGCAGGACGGTTAAGACCCTGCGGCCATATAGGACGGTCGGTGAAAGCTTCAACTTTTCTTACTTCACCGATCTGCCCGCTCTGTATCCACTCTACAGTAAGGTTCACACCTTCACCGGATGAGCCCTGGTTACCCATCTGTGTTGCCACTTTGTATTGTTTGGCAAGCTTTGTAAGGAGTCTTGATTCATAAACTGAATGAGTGAGAGGCTTCTGTACATAGACATGTTTACCCATTGTCATGGCAGTTGCTGCAATGATTGCATGGGTATGATCGGCGGTACCAACTATCACTCCATCGATCGATTTACCCATTTCATCATACATCTTACGCCAGTCCCAGTAACGCTTGGCATTCGGCTGCGATTCAAAAACTTTCTTTGAATAGGCCCAGTCGACATCGCACAGTGCAACAATGTTCTCAGTGGGTGCAACGGCCCTAAGGTTGGAATTACCCATTCCTCCTATACCGACAACAGCTATATTCAGCTTGTCGCTTGGAGCCCTGTGTCCCATTCCACTGATCACCGAACCCGGAACGATTGTAAGCCCTGCTGCGACAGCACCAGTCGTTCCGACAAAATTACGGCGAGAAATCTGCTTGGAATTTTCTTTCATCATAAGGTATTTTAGTTAGTTGTTGAGATTTGATTTATACGTAAAAATAATAAAATCTTGTTGAATAACAGAAATAAATATCAAGTATATGGTTTCCTGCTCTTAACTATCGCCTTTAACTTTTCAGGCAAACATGTTTCAGCAGTAACCTTAACCTTCAACCCTGATTTATAACTCCCTTATCCAGATATTCCTGTAAGCAACCGGGTTCCCATGATCCTGAAGAACAAGAGGCATTGCTCCATGAGGTTTGACCGAATATTCGGGAATACCGATGTAAAGTGTAGGGCCTCTGAGACTGACGTTGTTCTGGATAACTACTCCGTTGTGAAGGACTGTTACCCTTGGAGGAGTGAAATAGGTTGTCGTATCTTTTCCGAAACGCGGCGCCGTAAATATGATGTCGTAGCACTGCCATTCCCCTGGTTTTCTGGAAACATTTACCAGTGGTGCATATTGCTTGTAAAGCGCTCCTGCCTGACCCTGTTTGTAGGTAGGATTATTGTAGCTGTCAAGAACCTGCACTTCATATAGGCCCTGAAGGTATACACCGCTGTTTCCCCTCCCCTGTCCGTCGCCGATAACGTTCTCGGGTGACTTCCATTCAATATGGAGCTGAAAATCATTGAATTTTCTCTTCGTCTGTACAACACCTGATCCTTTCACACAAACAAGCGCACCATCCTGAACAACCCATTTCGTTGGATTGCCCCTGCTGTCTTCCCATTCCTTGTTTACATCTGATCCGTCAAAAAGAATTATGGCATCTGAGGGAGCCATACCAACCTGTGTCGCAGGTGTTATAACAGGAACTGCAGGTTCGAAAAATTCAGTCATCTGTGGAGTCATCCTTGCAGGATATTGCTGTGGGCCCTCCGGCTGAGGAGGTCTTTGCCTCTGCTGTCCGAAAGTAACCAGAAACGGTAGAAGCATAAATCCAATAATTAATAATCTTTTCATCTGTTTTTTTTTAGTTCGGTTTTGTAAAAATGAATTTTGGAGTAAGATTTAATGAACAAGTTGCCCGGATATAAAATAATTGAGAGGGCTGACGGAGCTTAAAAACTCTTTCTGCCCTCTCAAATTTAATCAGATTTTACTATAAAAGCCCTAACCTGCAAGAGGTTTTAACTTTTTTTAATAACCCGGGTTCTGGTCGAGATTCGGGTTTGCATCCAGAGCAGTTTGCGGTATCGGAAACAACAGCCTGAATTCCGGCAGTGTGTTTGCCCTCCATCCTGGAATGGGATCCAGGAATGTACCGAAACGGATCATATCCTGACGTCCCCAGCCTTCCCAGGCCAGTTCCCAACGACGCTCGTGATAGATATCCTCAAGTGTTACGCTTGTTTTGAGTTTTGCAGGATCGTCAAAAACTCTATCCCTGATGGCGTTAACAAGGTCTGTTGCTTCTGCATTGTCACCATCCATGCGAACGATAGCTTCTGCTTTCATGAGGTATACATCGGCAAGCCTGAAGATAGCATAATCATTTTCCATTGCTGTGGCTCCTTTTTTATACTCCCACTTGTTGCATCTTGCACCGTCTTCCTGTTCTGTCTGTCCCCATCCGTCAGCATCAATGGCATACTTGATGGTAATATCAACTGTATGAATCAGCGGACGTCCGTGAGCTGTTATCAAAACCTCTCCGGTAGCAGGATCAAGCTGAGGGCCAAGAATGAAACTTCCGGCATAACGCTTGTCATCAGGATCAAAAGATTTTACGAAATCAGCGTGAGCAGCAATACCGTTGTTTGCACTTCCCGGAATACCAAGTGCCTTGGGACCAAGATAGTGAAGGGTGTAGCCGCGAACTCCAAGGTTTGATGAAATGCTGTTGACAGCAACAAGAATAGCTTCTTTCGAATTCTCATTGTTTGCGCTGAACTGCTCTTTCCAGTTTGGTTCAAGAACATAGGGCATTGCCAGTATCTCATCGCAGGCATCAATACATTCCTGCCATTTTTCTCCTCCGGCCGGATTCCACACCTCAGCGTTCAGATACATTTTGGCAAGCATGAAATAGACTGCTCCTTTTGTATATTTACCATAACTTGAGGCTCCAACATCGTCCCTGATAACATCCTTGATATCGTTGAGCTCATCAAGAACAAAGCTGTAAACCTCTGCCCTCGGCTTGGTTGAGGGTTTCGTAAGATCGGTAAAATCTGTAACAATCGGAACATTTCCGTATTCGTCAAGAAGTACCATGTACCTCAAAGCCCTTGCGGCTCTTACCTGGGCCAGATACGGCTCCTTGTTGGTGATTGCCGCACTGTTCTCAATCATGTAGATGATACGGTTACATTCCGTGATCCTCGAGTAACTTGTGTTGTAATCGGCAATAATGGGATTGGTCTGCGGCCTCCAAGAACCCTGTGTCTCTTCCTTGAATGCGCCACCGTCCCACCAGTCTCCACCCCTGCGTGTAGGAGTGACAAACATATCAGTGGTATTGTTTACAGCATTCCTGATAGCATTGAAGTCCCTCAGACGAGAGTAGATCGGGGCAATAAGTGAATTTATCTCGGCTTCAGTGGTTCCATAGGAATCCACTGGTACCTGTGAGTAAACTTCTTCATCCAGATCCGTACATCCTGCAGCTAGAAATCCCAGGAAAGGGATTAATGCTAAGTATAGTGTTAACTTTCTCATATTCTGTCTGTTTATTAGTTAAAAAGTTACATTTATGCCCAACAGGTATGTTGTTGTCTTCGGATAATATTCCCTTCCTTCAACACCCGGATCAAGTCCGTTCATGGGCACTTCGGGGTCAACTCCCTTGTATTTGGTGAGAGTTAATAAATTATGCGAGGTAGCATAAAATCTTATTCTGCTTACACCCAGCAGATCCTTCGGCAGCAATGAGTAAGCCAATGTAAGGTTATCCAGTCTGGCAAAAGAACCATCCTCAATGTAGTAGCTGTTATAGAACGGGCTCTGCTTCAATCCCATTGTGAGAGCATCGCTCAGAACATTAGCTCCGGGCAGCCACTGCAGGTTGGCATATGACATTTTTGAGAAGTTAAGAACGTCGTTGCCATAGACACCGCGGATGAAGAACGACAGTTCCCACTCCTTATAGCTCAGGTTGTTACTGATACCATAGGTGAGAAGGGGCTGGGCTTTCCCGATATATGTGTAGTCGGTGATTGTGAAACCAGCCTCGCCGTCGACCATGTCGTTGATGATATATTGTCCGTTAGCATCAATTCCTGTGCACTCGGGACCGTAGAACTGTCCAACCTGATAGCCTTCCTTAATAATATGGGTGGTGTTTGAAGAACCCCCTCTAACCCAGGCACTACCGGTCTTGATTTCCGAAGTAGTAAATTCATCATTTGAAAGGGATACGATCTCATTGTGGTTATGAGCGGCGTTAACCGACATCGTCCACCTGAAGTCATTCTTTCTTATGATATCACCGGTCAGCATAAGTTCGATACCCTTGTTAGCCATCGATCCTACGTTTGCAGTCATTGAAGAATACATGTAGGGAGGAACCGGAACGGGATAGCTGTAAAGAAGGTCCTCGGTAAGCTTGTCATAATATTCGATTGTACCGCTTATTCTTGCATTCAGGAAACTGAAGTCAACACCCACGTTGAACATCGAAGTGGTTTCCCATCTCAGGTCGGGGTTGGCATTCTGACTGACTGCATAGGCTGTGTGCCATGCTCCGTTGTCAAAATAAAGACCCGATGAGCCAAAGAGCTGCATCGACTGGTATGGACTCAGACCGCTCTGGTTTCCTGACACACCGTAACCTACGCGAAGCTTCAGTTCATCCATGAATCCTTTTGCTCCCTGCATGAATGGTTCGTCGATAATACGCCATGCAGCCGAAACCGATGGGAAGGTACCCCATTTGTTGTTGGCTCCGAATTTCGATGAACCGTCGCGGCGGACAGTTGCTGACAGTATGTAACGATCTGCAAGCGAATAGTTCAGCCTTCCGAAGAATGAGATCAGCTTGCTCATGTCAGCGTAAGAGCTGACATCGCCCGGCTGAAGCTGTTCCCCTGCACCAAGGTTGTTTGAACCAAAAATGTTCGTTACAAAATATCGGTTCTGTGCAAAAGCCTGCTGGTAGTTATTGCTTTCCCATGAGTAGCCACCAAGAACATCAAAACCATGATTTCCGAATTTCTTATTGTAATTAACTGTAGTTTCAATAAGATCCTTGTCAGTCGTTCTGAATTCCCTCGAAGCGCTACCGTTTGAGGCTCTTCCGTACCTTGTTCTTGAATCGGTATAGTTGCTTCTATCTTCTGAGCCTCTTTCCTTATAGAAGTTGATCCCTGCGGTCAGTCCTTCGATAATCTTGAGGTTTGCCTTACCATTAACATAGATCTGACCGGTTTTGCGGGGAGCTGTGTTATACGTGAGGTTTCTGACGGGGTTACCCTGATCGTACTCATCTGAATCCCACCATGTTCCGTCTTCACGAAAAACAGGGATGGTAGGGACAACGTTATAAGCAAGAACGAAGTTACCGGTTGCGGTCGACTGATAGTCCCTCTGGTTCAGACCACCCGACACTGTAAGGTCAAGTCTGTCCTTGAGGGCTTTCTGGTTGACTGAAAATCTTGTATTGATCCTGCTCTGATAGTTATCCATCACAACACCTTCCTGATCGAGATATGAAATAGAAACCCTGTAGCTGTTGTTGGCTCCTGCTCCGGAAATCGAAAGGTCGTGGTTCTGACTGACTCCTGTTCTCATTATCTCGTCAAACCAGCTTGTGTTTGCTCCAAGATCAAAAACGCTTACATCAATATTATTGTCACTGGCATACTTTCTGTATTCAGCGGCGGTAAGAACATCAGGAACGTTGCTTACTATATCTAAAGCGCCGTATACGTTATAATCAACAGTTGTCCTGTTCTGGGTCCCTTTCTTTGTGGTTATGAGAATAACCCCGCTGGCCGACCTCGAACCATAGATAGCTGCCGATGAAGCATCCTTCAGAACGCTTATCGACTCTATATCCTGAGGTGCGACCGAGTTAAGGCTCAGCCCCGGAACTCCGTCAATAACAACGAATGGCTCGCTGCTTCCGGTAAGTGAGGAGGTACCTCTTAACCTCATCGACTGTGAAGCTGTAACGTCACCAGTGGATGTAGTAATTGTAAGACCGGCCACTTTACCCTGAATGAAGTCGGCAGCCGTCCTTGTGATACCTGCATTAAACTGTTTTTCAGTAACATTGGCAACAGAACCCGAAACAGCTCTTTTCTGCTGGGTTCCGTAACCTACAACGACGATCTCGTCCAGACCTATCGCGCTCTCGGCCAGTGTAACATTCACTGTGGTCTGGGCTCCAACGGTCACTTCCTCTGCTGTGTAACCAACAAAGGAAAAGACCAGTACAGAGTTTGCGGAAGCAACGCTTAGGGTAAACCTTCCGTCAACATCTGAAATTGCTCCGTTCAGTGTCCCTTTTTCCAGGATGTTAACTCCAGGCAGTGCCTGCCCGGCGGCGTCTGTGACACGACCGCTAACAGTCCTCTGTTGATCTGATGCAGCAAGGATCTGAAAAGATCCTGACAACAACAAGACAATTGTCAGTTTCATGACATTTCTCATGTTGAGATGAGATAGAAATGAAACGAAATGAAATAATTTCTTTGTCATTAAGATTAAGTGTTAGGTTATTAAAAATGCTTTAAGGCTATAGGGCAAAAAAGCCAAAAGAATGTAAGACGTGATAGTTACACGTCCGAAATAGGTTCCTTTCATCATAGGCATTTAAATTAGGTTAGGGTGTTTTATATCGGGAGACAAAGTATTAAAAAAAAATTAAAAAAAAAATTCTCTGTAACATTTTGTGTAAAATGTTATTTTTGACGCCGGTTCAGAAAGACAAATTTATCTATAATCCGGTGTATTCATTCGTTTTATCCTGATATAAAACAAATACACCAGTAAAAAGCAGAAATGAAACAAATCCTTCCATACCTGTTAATTTTCATCTTTCTCTCAGGCTGTATGAAAGAAGAGCAATCAGTACCGGAGCTTTTCACCGTGCTGTCGCCTGAAGAAACAAAAGTCGGGTTCTCAAATCAGCTCACCGAGACTGAACAATTTAACATGATCCAGTACCTTTATTTTAACAACGGTGCCGGTGTCGCTGCCGGCGATATAAATAATGACGGGCTTGCCGATCTTTATTTCTCAGCCAGCCAGGTCCCTAACAAACTGTACCTTAACAGGGGAAACCTTGTATTTGAGGATATCACTGAAAAAGCCGGTGTGGAAGGAAAAGGCGACTGGAAGACTGGTGTCACCATGGCTGATGTCAATGCCGACGGTCTTCTTGACATTTATGTCTGCCAGGTCGGTAACTACAAGGTAATAAAAGGAAGGAACCAGCTTTTCATAAACCAGGGCGATCTTACCTTCAGGGATGAAGCTGAGGAATACGGACTCGATTTTCAGGGCTTCTCAACACAATCAGCCTTCTTTGATTACGACCTCGACGGTGATCTCGACATGTACCTTCTGAACCATTCAGTACATACATCCCGTAGCTACGGCGCTGCGGAAATCCGTCATCAAAAGGATACGCTCGCCGGCGACCGGCTTTTCAGAAATGAAATCTCAGAAGGAAGACCCTGTTTCTCGGATGTCACCCACGAGTCGGGAATCCTCAGCAGCCAGATAGGTTATGGCCTGGGTGTCAATATCTGCGATGTGAATAACGACGGCTGGCCGGACATATATATATCCAACGATTTCCACGAGGACGACTATTTCTATATCAATAACGGAGACGGAACTTTTACCGAACGTTACAAGCAACTAATGAAACACACTACAAGATCATCAATGGGAAATGATGTCGGTGATTTCAACAACGACGGGCTTCTCGACGTTTGTGTTCTGGATATGCTTCCCGAGGAACAGCATATACGAAAACAATCCGGAGGAGAAGACGATTACGAGCTCTATAACCTGAAACTGGGCTACGGTTATGGTTACCAGTTCGTAAGAAATCACCTGCAGCTCAACCTTGGAGACGGAATGTTCAGCGAAACAGGAAGACTGGCCGGGATATTTGCAACCGACTGGAGCTGGTCTCCCCTTCTTTGCGATCTCGACAACGACGGGCTAAAGGATCTTTTTATTTCTAACGGGATATACAGAAGAGCAAATGATCTTAATTATGTAAAATTCCTTACCGAGAACGAATTCTTCATGGCCGAACATAACAAGAGCACTCCCGACAGTGTTCTGTATAAAGCGATGCCCCTGTATCCATATTATAACTACATATTCAGAAACAATGGCGACCTTACCTTTTCGGACATGTCGCGAGTGTGGGGATCAAAAACCCGGTCATACTCCAATGGCGCTGCATACGCCGATCTGGATAACGACGGAGATCTCGAACTTATAACTAACAACATCAACGAACATGCATACATTTACCGGAATAATACAAGTGAACAACTTGAAAACAACTTTCTGACGGTAGTCCTGAGGGGAAAAGATTACAATACTTCGGCCTATGGCGCCCGTGTAACTCTCTATCACAATAGTCAGATCCAGGTCGCCGAACAGTTTCCGACAAGGGGCTTCATGTCGTCAAGTGCAGGAAATCTGCATTTCGGTCTTGGAAAAACTGAAGTTATTGATTCCCTGGTCGTTCGATGGCCCGACCTTTCCGAGGAAGTTATTAAGAACGTTGCCGCAAACAACACACTGGTTCTTGATGCCGGTAAAGCCCGGAGAATTCCCATCGGCTCACGGAAACCCGACGAAAGTCAGAAGCTTGTTTCAAAAACGATAATCCCGGGTATTGATTACAAACACATTGAAAACGAGCACCTCGATCCCAAGCAGGAGCTTCTTGTGCCTCACTCTCTTACGGCTGAAGGACCGGCTCTGATCGTGGCTGACCTGAATGGCGACGGACTCGACGATATTTTTGCCGGGAGCGCCTCAGAGCAGGTTTCTGTAATTTTCTTTCAGCAGACCGACGGAACGTTCAACAGAAGTGTAATGCCAGCCTTTATCAAGGATCTCTTTATGGAAGATGTCGATGCAGCAGCATTCGACGCTGACGGTGATAACGACAACGATCTCTATATAGTTCGCGGAGGAGCAGGAGCAACTCTAGGCGATCCTTCTCTTGCCGACCGTCTTCTGATCAATGATGGTCAGGGAGGGATGAGGGAGAGCGGGACAGGTTCTCTCCCGTTTACCTCCAATAACGGGTCGTGCGTTGCACCATGCGACTTTGACAATGACGGAGATATTGATCTTTTCGTTGGTTCAAGATCCATTCCCGGAGCCTATGGTCTGTCGCCAAACCAGATGCTAATGGAGAATGACGGAAATGGAAATTTTACCGACGTCACTGAAAACAGAATGAAACGGCTCAGAAGGATCGGAATGGTCACTGACGCCTGCTGGATCGATTATGACAATGACGGTGATAATGACCTTATTCTGACTGGAGAATGGATGAAGGTCACTGTTCTCAGAAACGACAACGGCAACTTCAGCGACCAGACAAAAAAGGCAGGACTTGAAGAGACAACGGGTTGGTGGAATTGCATTCATCCGGCCGACATCGACAATGATGGCGACATAGATCTGATCGGAGGTAACCTGGGACTTAACAATGTAATGAAAGCTTCAGTGAAGGAACCAGTGGAGATGTATCTTAACGATTTTGACGATAACGGTACAGTAGATCAGGTTATTACTGCCTGGCAGGATGGTGAAAATTACCTTGTTGCTATGGTTGATGAACTTAAAGGCCAGATAGCAGGTCTTGATGAAAAATACCCGGGATACTCAGCTTTTGCAGGTAAGAGCGCAAAGGATATTTTCGGATGGAAAGCAATAAGCCGTTCAATAAAAAAGAAAGCGGTATTATTCGAAAGTTGCATCTTCCTGAACAACGGCGATGCTACTTTTGAAACAGCCAGACTGCCTATCTCTGCGCAGACCTCTCCGGTAAGGGATATCTGTGTCAGGGATATGGACCTCAATGGCTTTCCGGATATATTGCTTGTAGGAAATGACTACACCTTTAAACCCAATTTCGGCCGACATGATGCCAGTTATGGGTGGTGTCTTCTCGGGCAGCCTGATCGTGGTTACAGTACGCCATTGCCCTCTGTATCCGGATTTGCAGTCAATGGTGATGCCCGTCGGGTCGTACCGATAACCGTCGCCGGGAAACAATACATCCTTGCGGGAGTCAACAACGGAGATCTGAATATCTATGAATGCCTCCGGCAGTCGGAATAAAGGGCTGAAATCATAAGGCTGGAGTATTACCAGCAGGCATTCCAGGTCTTTCTTCTGTTACTCTTTTCCCATATCCTGTCTGACTACCCGGAAGATCTGAACGGGAGCATTGTTCCTTGCCACGAGTATCATTCTTCGCGATCCGGCAGCGATCTCCATAATATCCCTTATCTCACCCTTTAACCGGAAACCCGATTCCTTTGCAGGAACATTCCGGAAAAGGCCTTTGCCGTCTCCCTCGAGAAATGAGCCATAGCTTGCGTCATAACGACCGGTCTCGGGTTTTGCATTAAACAGATTCCCTCCCATCAGAAGATCAATATTTCCATCCCCGTTGAAATCACCTGTTTCAATTGCATAAACTGGAGAAAACTGGACTTCTGCCGGAAGCGCTCCGCGGGTAAAGTGCCCGGTCCCGTCATTAATGAAGACAGATGTTTCCATCAGAAACGCATCCAGACGGATTGATTTAGCCAGCTGCTCCGGAGAAAATATATCAGCAACTGTCTGATCTTTGTAAAGTTCATATTTGGGATATTTGAATTCAAGTCCGGGAATCTGATTTGTCAGATCATGCTTGAGTGCAAGCGGATAAGATTTATCTCCGTCGTAAACGGAAATAATCTGTTCGGCTGTCCCGTTAAGGTCAAAATCGTTGACATACATTGTAACAGGCTTTTCAGGCGAAGCTCTGAAACGGGAATTGAGCCCGTGATTTCCCGCCACAAAATCGATATCGCCATCTGCATCAATATCGCAGGTTTCCAAACAATTCCACCAGCCTTCAGTCCTGAGGCCTGAGAAAGGATCCTTTGTTTCAGTGAATACCCCGTTGTTGTTAATAAAAATCCTAAGAGGCATCCAGTCGCCGGCAACGATGATATCCTTATCACCGTCGCCGTCTGCATCAAACCATTCCATATCCCGTATCATTCCGATACTGCTGAGCTGGGGCGCAGCTGTGGAACTTATGTTGGTAAAATTGCCTTTCCCATCATTATCAAGAAGATATCCATTAACAGGAACTCCGTAATAAAAGGGCTCGAGCCTGAGCCCTGCAAATAATTCCACCATACCGTCGTTATCGAAATCCTCAGCCCTCACGCAAGATGTGCTTTCGTACATTCCGGCAGGAAGCACCTGTTGTGATTTTGTAAGGTTCCCTAAGCCATCGTTGAAATACAACCTGTCGATAAGCGCTGTTGAGCTTTCAGGCAGCTCATTGCCGCCGCTGGCCACGTAAAGATCGGGATCGCCATCATCATCGGCATCAAACATTTCACAATCAACATCTTCCGAAAGCATGTCAGCTTCCAGAAGCTTCCTGTTGGTACTTATAAAAGTACCTTTTTCGGTCTGAATGAAAAGAGCTCCCGGCTGACCTTTAGCCCCGCAAATATATACATCTTCAAGTCCGTCTCTGTTCATATCTCCCTTGCACATACCCGGTCCTTCGGTCGATATCATATGGTAAACCAGTTTATCCCTCTCAAAATCGTTGAAATCGCTTTCTGTATGAGTGAAGTCCAGAACTTTCTTAGCCGGTATTTCCCTGAAAAAATTCTGAAAGAAAGTCAATGAGTCGGATGCACGAAATCTTGCAGCCGGCGCATCTTTCTGATTAAGGGAGATTATCTGATCAGCATCTACATTAGTCATTACCGTTGCTCTTCCGTCGGGCCATTCGACTATCAGGGAGTCAACACTGGAGAGAGAGCCAAGTCCCAGATTCGGTCTGGAATCGCTTGTCGACAGATAACCCCGCATCGGCATCTGTTCAAGATAAATCGTTTTTCCCTTATCCCTGACTGTCACCTTTGCTCCTATGGCTGAGGTATTGCCCTTTTCACCTGTCAGTATCACCTTCAGAAAATGATTCCCGGGGAGAAGCCTGTCGGTTTCGTTACGGTAAATGAACATGGGCATGTTCACGTTGTTTATCACAAGATCAAGGTCGCCATCGTTATCAAGGTCTCCGTATGCAGAACCGTTTGAGAAGCTTGGCTCGTCAAAGCCCCATTCACTGGTTGCATTCTCAAAACGGTAACCTCCAGTGTTCCTGAAGGCATAGCTGGGTATTTTTACAGAGGGTATGGCATCAATAAGAGTTTTATAATCCACATTGTTACCGCTGACTATCGACATAACCATATCCCTGTTCGAGAAATATCGAAGGTAATCCTGGTCGGTAAGGTCCTTATATATCCCGTTTGCAACGAAAAGATCCTTGAACCCGTCATTGTTCAGGTCCATAATGAGGGCTCCCCACGACCAGTCAGTCGCATTTACGCCTGCAAGTCTGCCAATCTCGCTGAATGTGCCGTCGCCGTTGTTAAGCTGAAGCATGTTCCTGGTAAACTGATGGTAATAGCCATTCCTCACAGCCGATATATAACTGTCCCAGCTGTCGAAGGTGGTCTTTGTCTTCAGCCTGTCGTTGTGTTCCGGAACCATATCCGTGGCAAAGATCTCGGGATAGTGATCATTGTTTATATCTGCCATATCGGCACCCATTGAAGCCGCTGATATGGAAGGTATCATATCCGTGAGAGTCTCCCTGAAGGTTCCGTCCTGATTGTTGAGATAAATGTAGTCCCTCTCGAAGAAATCGTTTGAGACATATATATCCATCCACCCGTCCTGATCAATATCTCCAACTGTAACTCCAAGTCCGAACCCTATTACGCTACCCATTATTCCCGCTTCAATGCTGCAGTCACTGAATCTTCCGTCATCGTTCCGGAAAAGCTTGTCTCCTCCTATCGAATCACGTGAATGCCTCAGGTTTTCCTTAAGATTAAAACTTCCTATAGCCCGTGAAGAGTTATTAAGAAGATACATATCCAAATCTCCGTCTCTGTCGTAATCAAAGAAAACCGCGTGGGTGGAATATCCCCCGTCGTCGAGCCCGTATTCACCTGCCCGTTCCGTGAATGTCATATCACCATTGTTGATATAGAGCTCATTTCTCCTGTCATCTCCTTCAATATTTCCCGAGTTGCAGATATAAATATCCAGAAATCCGTCGCCATTTACATCAGCCAGGCTGACACCGGTCGACCATCTTCCTTTTCCCTCGATGCCTGACCTGCCTGAGATGTCGTCGAACCTGAAACCGCCCCTGTTAAGATAGAGTGCATTAGAGGACATGTTCGAGCACATAAAAATATCAATAAGTCCGTCGTTATTTATATCGCCGAGAGCAACCCCACCACCGTTATAGAAATTCCTGTAAGTATAGATATTGAATTTTGATTTAAGCTGGATGTCATAGTCAAGATGATTTACGAAACCGGCATTTGTTACAGACTGAGGCATAAGAGTGAAAAGAGTTTCTTCAGTGCCCCCGGCCTTATTACCTTCACGGCATGAGCCGGTCAGCAGAAGAACAGCCATTAGCACTATCAGGTTAAAAACATCCCGGCCCCTGGCTGGATACTCTCTTTTATGATCATTTACCTTGAGTGACATCAGAGCTTGCCTTTGTGGTATCAGAACTTACAATTTCCTTTTTCTCATTAATAAGCATATCCGTGAATACCGCCCACACATTCAGGTCGTTTTCCTTATAAATGGCTATTCTTCTGTTCCCGTCAATCTTGATATACGCGTTTCCCTTTTCGGGATGGGCAACATTTATGAATCCCTTTCCATAGTCCTTTTTATAATGGTCCAGCACATCCAGAAGAAGGCTGTCGGCCGAGAGTTTTGTATTCCAGGGGGCCCAGCCCCTGTAATTGTACTTTACCGGCATCTCATATATTTTCCCTTCATGGAATGTCGGATAGAAATTCATTGTTGCAGGATAATTCAACTCACGGTCCATCCTGTATTCAACGGTTGTATTACCCTGGCCCTGTTTTATAAGTCCCTGTCTGTTGAGCTCCCAGCAATGCAGATAGAAGTCTTTGGCAGGCATGCCAAGGTAAAGACCCATGAAGAGGGAATCGTGCCTTACACCGGTTGACAGTTCTTGCCTGAGCTTTCTCTCATATCTTGCCTTTGGCGTACATGAGGATAAGACAATAATTCCTGCCACGAGGATCATAGGTAACCATCTGAATCTTCTTTTCATACCTGTTAAAATTCTAGAAACTCAATTGAATCATTATTCCTTACAAATGCAACAACTCTTTTCCCGTCAATACTAATCATTTTAATGTCGCGAACCTCACCCCTGACCGAGATTCCCGAAACGGCCGGTGACACAGTCTCCCACTTTTCTCCGGATGTACCGGTCATGAGCAATCCATATCCCGCCCCGTAAATTCCCGAATATGGCTTCGCCCTGTACTGATTGCCGCCTGTAAGAATATCGCAGATCCCGTCGCTGTCGAAATCGCCTGTAAGTACTGAATAGGCTGGGGTGAACTGTGCTTCAGCCGGAAGGGATTCTCTTCTGAATGTTCCCTTGCCGGAGTTCATAAGCACACAGCTTTGAAAAAGAACAGCTTCCAGCTTCAGCGAACGGTTAAGTACTTCATCTCCAAAAATGCCGGATGCCGTCTGACCGGCATAATCGCTGTACCTGAGATATCTTGAAGAAAGCGAAGGAAGCTGCCTCAAAAGGTCATCCCTGAGAACATATGGATAGAGCGAGTCTCCGAACCAGGCGCATATCAGCTGTTCCACTGACCCGTTAAGGTCAAAATCGTTGACGTACATAACAACCGGCTTGCTCTCTGAAGCTTTAAGAAATGAATTCAGGCCATGATTGCCGGCTATAAAGTCCGTAAATCCGTCATCGTTAAGATCCTTTGCCTCAATAGTATGCCACCATCCTGATGTATGTTCCAGTCCTGCCGGCCCGGTTGAATTCCTGAAGCCGCTTTTTTCATTTACAAATAGCTTCACCGGCATCCAGTCGCCCACTATTGCCATATCATAATCTCCGTCACAGTCAATATCTGCCCAGCACATATCTGTAATCATTCCTGCCCCGGTAAGTCCGGGAGCTTTCTTCGCAGTAACATCTCTGAATTGTCCTTTTCCATCATTTTCAAGAAGGTAACCGTTTGCAGGCAGGCCATAGGCAAAAGGCACCAGCCGGCCCCCGACAAAGAGATCCAAATCACCATCCGAATCAAAATCGCATGGTTTAACGCAAGAGGAGCTTATGTATTCTGAAACAGGCAGCATTTGTTCCGATTTCTGGAAATTGCCTTTGCCGTCGTTGAAATATAGCCTGTCAATAAGCGCTGAAGAGCTTGACGGGAATTCATTACCTCCGCATGCAACATAGAGATCACTGTCCCCGTCCCCGTCGGCATCGAAAAAAACACAGTCAGTTTCTTCTGCAATCCTGTCTTTTTCAAACAGCTTCTCCTGCGACTTACGGAAACAGCCCCCGGGTCCCTGAACAAAAAGTGATCCGGGGCTTCCTTTTGCTCCGCAGATGTAGAAATCGTCCCTTTTATCGCCGTTTATGTCCGCCACAGCCATCCTCGGGCCTTCGTTCGATATCATCTGAAATAACATTGCATCGCGTTCAAAATCGTTAAACACGCTTTCCTCATGACGGTAACTGATCCCGATACTCCCCGTGAGGTTTTTGAATATCCGGCCGTTTTGTTTAACCTGTAAATTACAGGCCTCTGACTTTACCGCGTCTCTCTCTCTTAGCTCAAGTATCTGATTGACTCTTAACTTACTGATAGTTGTGCAACCACCCGAAGGCCAGTTTATTACAAGTGAATCAATGCCGGTATAACCGGCCAGGCCGAAATGAAGCCTTGGATCAACGCTCGATTGAAATCCCCTTGCAGGGATAAGTTCCTGGTAGGACAAATTGCCTTCATAGTAAACCGTTGCGGCAGCACCTACGGCTCCGGTGTTGTTTCCGTCACCTTTAAGGCTTACGGTCAGATAGTTATTCCCCTCATTCCTGTCAGACTCATTCCTGTAAATGAAGGGAGGCATGTTAACATTGTTAACGACGAGGTCAAGGTCGCCGTCATTGTCGAGATCACCGTATGCCGCACCGTTGGAGAATGATGGGGCAGCCAGTCCCCAGAGGCCGGAAATATTTGTGAAGGTAAGATCGCCATTGTTGTGAAACGCATAATTGGGTACCGGAACTGAGGGTATCATCTCAATAAGCCTGAGAATTGCAGATTCTTCAGTTTTCATCATCGACCTGACAATGGCAGGATTTGAATATATATCGAGAAAATCGCGATCGAGCAGATCCTTGTAAATGCCGTTAGCCACAAAAATATCTTTCCATCCGTCATTATCAAGATCCATGAGAAGAGCTCCCCAGCTCCAGTCGGTCGTGGCAGTTCCGCTGTAGCGGCCAGTTTCACTGAATGTACCGTCCCCGTTATTAAGCTGAAGAACGTTCCTTGTAAACTGATGGTAATAACCGCTGTTCTTTTTAAGCTGATATGTCTCCCATGTATCATAAAGGGCTTTTGTCTTAAAGCGCCAGTTATCTTCCGGAGTCATTTCCGTGGCATAGATCTCGGGCCATCCGTCATTGTTAAGATCCGCCATGTCGCCACCCATGGCTCCCTGGCTGATCTCGGCAATGCGTTCCTCAAGCACTTCCCTGAAGGTTCCGTCATGATTGTTAAGATACAGGTAATCGCGTTCAAAAAAGTCGTTCGATATGTAAATATCAGGCCAGGAGTCCCTGTCAGCATCTCCGACAGTCACTCCAAGTCCGAATCCGATCTTGCTGCAGTAAATTCCCGATTCAATGGTCACATCGGTAAAACGTCCATTGTCGTTTCTGAGGAGCTTGTTGCTCCCGAGACTGTCAGGGATCTTCCTCGCACCCGGTATCATGTCGTAACCCGTTACCGACTGGAAGGAATTGTTAAGGAGATAACAGTCGAGATCGCCATCCCTGTCATAATCAAAAAATGATGCATGGTTTGAGAGGCCGAAGCTTGCAAGTCCCTTTTCTGAAGCTCGTTCCGTAAAAGTAAGATCGCCGTTGTTTATAAACAGCTCATTGGTTCCTGATTCTCCGCCCGGCCTGCCTGATTTGCACACATAGATATCAAGCCAGCCGTCTCCGT
>JAVEZS010000002.1:64967-79203 GCA_034002885.1 Bacteroidales bacterium | reverse complement strand
GGAAGGATCCATTTTTCAAGGTCCGTGTAAATTCCCCAGCGTATCATATTGGTCCTTTTATGATTCTCTGCGAACATCTCGCGTCCGATCTCATTGTATAGTTCTCCTCCGTCAACCACCGGTCCGGTAAGGTCGAAGAAGAAGGGACCGTCGAGTGTTGTAAGATCAGTTGTAAGACCTGCACGCCTTCTTATCTGGTTAACAAGCGGCAATGCCTGTGCATCAAGATCTTTGCGCCAGAGAGCCTCGGCTTTCATAAGCAGCACATCAGCATAGCGGAACACGGCATAGTCGTTATTCATGTTTGCCGGATCGGCTCCCATTTCATACTCCCACTTGCCGACCCTTACTCCTGACTGGCGGTAGGCCTGCGGACCAAGTTCATTTATCTGGGGCTGACCTGATCCGATATTTCCCAGGTTAACCAGGGCACCGTCGGGATCGCCTAAAAGCGGCACAGGCTGACGGCCTGGCTGCGGTGCCTCAAAACCGTCGTCTACAACCGGGTTACCGTCGCTGCGCCACTGATAACCGGCAATAAAATTACCCCTCCTTACAGCCGGGCCTGTTGTTGTGCCTGCATCCCCCTTTCTCAGGTCCTCATCGCTGTATGAATTGTAAAATTCCTCAAGCGCGCAGTATCCGTTCCAGGGTTGTGCAGTGAGGTTATATGTGAACTGGTTGCCATAATGAAGGGATGATACCCCGAAAGCAAATCCCTGAAAGAAGACCTGATCGTAGGGAATTGCGAAGACAAATTCCTTTGATGAGGCGTTATTGGCATTGAAGTTTGCAAAATAGTTGTTCTCAAGGGAGTATTTCCCGGAGTTGATTATCTCATCGCATGCTGCAATTGTCTTATCGAGCTGCTCTGTGCCGGAATAAACTTTTGCATTAAGGTAGAGTTTTGCCAGAAGCATCTGACCTGCATAATAGTTCATCCTTCCATAAGTTGTTCCATCGACAGCTTTTGACAGTTTCGGAACAGCTTCTTCGAGGTTTTCAACAAGCCAGTTATATACTTCAAGCCTTGATTTAGTGGCAGGAGCGGCTTCACCGGCACCAAAGTCGGTAACCAGAGGAACATTGCCGTAAACATCTATAAGCTGCCAGTAGAAGAATCCTCTTACGGCTTCAAGTTCTGCTATGTAGGCGTCGGCGCTGGCCTGGTCAACCTGACCGCTCTCAACAAGGCTCTGGAACTGGTAAATAAGTCTGTTGGCAGTATTAACCCCGCTGAAACCAAAGTCCCAGATGCTATTCATTTTACCGTCTTCCTTTGTCCATGAGTGAAGGTGAAGTCTTCTCCAGTCACCGCCGTCGTCCCAGTCCTGTCCTCTTGTTGGAACCACCATTTCATCAGTCGACATTGACTGAAGATCGAGGGTTCCGCCCGTGGCCCAGCCCGAAAACTGGGTATAGGCAGCACCAAGCGCCGAAATAAACTCCTCCTGCGTGTTGAAGAAGTTTCCGGGCGTTACTTCACCATATAGTTCTTCATCCAGATTGGTGCATGATCCGCTGATGGCAGCAATAAACAGGACAGCCATCAAAACCCTTGGAAGCAAAAATGATCTTTTCATTGTATTTCTTTCTAATGTCTTCATATCTTGGTCATTTTCAGGATTAAAAAACAATGTTTGCACCAACGGAGACCGATCTGGTCCTGAACCATGTGTTCCTTCTGTCGATACCCGGGATCAGCGGGTTTCCGCCATCCTCATATCTCGGGTTGGGGTCAACGCCCTTGTAGCCCGTCAGATAGAATAAGTTATTCCCTGAAAGGTATACCCTAATCTTACTGAAGGCAGCGCTTCCCGTCATATCAAAGTTATAGCCCAGGCTGAGGTTATCCAGTGTAACAAAGGAAGCGTCCTCAACATGGAAGCTTGAAAGCACACCCGAGGAGTTGTTCAGCAGAACATCCGACTGGGGATTTCTCATGTCGTTGGCTGTCTTTGGAAGGTTGTAGGAACCTATCATATTCGGAACCTCATAAAATCCCCTGTACGAGTTCAGCAGATCATGTCCGAGAACACCACGAAGGAATATATTCATATCCCAGTTCCTGAAGGTGAATGAATTGCCAAGACCAAACAGAAAATCGGGCAATCCGTTTCCGACAACTCTTCTGTCGAGAGGATCTATCCCGCCGCTTTCATCCATATCTTCGAAGATAAGGTTACCGTCCTCGTCAATTTCCTTATAAACAAGAGCCCACAACTGACCTATTGGTTTGCCTTCCTCAACTCTCACAAGAGGTACGGCTGTCTGCCCGGGTGAGCCCATTTCACCAAGATCGCGTTTTCCGTAATTCAGGTCAGCGCCGTTATATGAACCAGAGAGTGAAACAAGAGTGTTTTCTATGTTGTATGATGGTGTGAAGCTGATAGTATATGTAAAATCAGGTTTCGTAACTGCGTTCCAGGTGAGGCTCATTTCAATCCCGCTGCTTTTTATCTCACCAAGGTTCATCCATGCCTGGTTATAGAGGTTTGGCGGAACCGGTACCTCATACTGGAAAAGAAGGTCGGTGGTTGTCCTGGTGTAGAAATCAACCGAGCCCGATAGTTTTGAATTAAAGAATGCAAAGTCGAGACCTACGTCGATTTCTCCTTTTTTCTCCCACTTGAGGTCAGTGTTGGCATTGCTGACAGGAGCATAACCGGGAACAAACTCGCCGTTGTAATAGAAATTACCGGAAGGTCCCAGTCTCAGCAGAGAAAGATAGCTGCTTCCGGGCATGTTACCTGTAACTCCATAGCTTCCTCTGAGTTTCAGAACATCTATTCCGCTCACTCCGAGGAAGTGTGCAAGGTCCACTCCACCACCGATGGCAGGGAATAGTCCCCATTTATTGTTCTCACCAAACCTCGATGAGCCCTCATACCGTGCACTTGCTGTCAGGAACCATATGTCCTTTATATTAAGGTTAACCTGGCTGAAAAATGCGATCAGCTTGTTTGAGTTTTTATAACTCGTTATTGTGCCCTTTCCGTTCTTGAAATCGAGAGCGGCAGCCAGGTTGTTGTAGGTGAAGGCGTCTGTAAGAAAGTCGCCTCCCTCCGCATAAAAGCCTTCATAATAAAAATCCTGGTAGGAATAACCTCCAACAGCATTGAGGTTTACTCCTGATGCAACGTCCCCGTTCCATCTAAGGGTTGATTCGAAAAGCTGATTCACCGATGTATTTTCGCTTCTCGAGGCCAGACCGTTCCTGTTCATCCCAACGAAGTAGCTGTTTTTGTCATAGTACATTCCTCTCAGCCCGTCGCTGGTCTGCACCGAATAGAATGCGTCGACCGATAGTCCCTTGAATAATTCATAAGTACCCTTCAGAGCGACATTCACAAGCTTGTCCTGACCGTCATTTTTATTCAGTTCAAGAATCTGAACGGGATTGTAGTAATCGAAAAGGACCTGCTGGAAATAGCCGTCGTATTGTTTGTACTGATCGGCATCGCTTTTTACAGGGGCTGTGGGATTATAGACGGTTGCATAGCGGAATGCATCCGAAAATCCGTATTTCGATTCACGTTTTGTGGCTCCAACGTTAAGATCGAGAGTAAGCTTATCATTAAGCGCCTTCTGGGAGAAGTTCAGTCTTCCGTTTATCTGCTCGTAACCTGTGGTTATCTGCACGCCCTGCTCGTTATGATAGTTTACTGAAGCCCTGTAGGTCGATTTATCGGAGCCTCCCGACAACGAAATGTTGTGAACCTGGTTGAAAGCGGTTCTGGTAATTTCATCAAACCAGTCGGTGTTGAAGCCGAAGTCTGTTCCAAGTCCTGTCTCCTGCGATAGCTTCCTCCATTCGGCGGGATTCATCACAGGTACCGTTTTGGCAACCAGGTCGGCCGTGCCGTAGACATTGTACTCCACCATAGCGGAACCTCTTTTGCCCCTCTTGGTGGTAACAATGATAACGCCGCTCGACCCCCTTGTTCCGTAAATAGATGCGGCAGAGCCATCCTTGAGAACGTTCATCGATTCGATGTCGTTGGGGTCGACATTGTCGAGCGATCCGCCGATAACGCCGTCGATAACGACCAGAGGCTGCGTGTTGGCTCCAACAGTACTGAGGCCCCTCAGACGGATATTGTATCCTTCGTTGGGGTTACCTCCGGGCCTGCTTATGGAAAGCCCGGCAACTTTTCCGATTATAAGCTGTTCCGGACTGGAGATGCTTCCCTTGTTGAATTCCTCAGAGCTAACCCTTGAAATGGAGCTTGTGATCTCCTTCTTCTTCTGGGTACTGTACCCTGTTACAACAATCTCGCCCAAAGCGCTCATGGTAGGTTCAAGGACTACATCAATCCTCGATTGGGAACCTACCGTAACATTCAAAGGTGTATAGCCGATGTAGCTGAACACCAGTACAGCCTCAGGACCCGGAACAGTGATGGAGTAGTTCCCGCTTATATCCGTTGTACCGCCGATTGTGGTTCCCTGCACAACAACATTGACTCCGACAAGCGGACCTTCACTTTCCGATGTGACGGTTCCGTTTATCGTCCTTTGCTGGGCAATGGCAAGCGACACGGTAAGGCTGAAAATCAGAAGCACCGATGCACTTCTTCTTAAAAAACGCACCAAATTCAGATTAGCACCCTTAATTTAGTAAGTTAAGGTTAGTTAAATCAGGTCTTTTTTAGCAAAACGAAATACCGGATGTAAGGAAATATATGCCGGGTCGGTTAGTTAAGGCCATTTATTGTTTATAATCAATGTAAATTTATAATTAAAATTTCATTAAAAACAAATTAAATTTAAGAAATATTAACATTTGACATTAATTTTTTAAAGGTCCTGTAATACCTTATTAAGGCTGCATTGAAAGCTCTTTCCGTCTAAATAGCCAGCTCTCCCCAGCCCTTCCGGTACTCCCTCCTGACATACTGGTTGGCCTGTTCAAAATTTGTTATCCTCATGTTTTCTCCATCCCATTTGTAGCTGATATACCTTCCCGGGAAAACGTAACTCTCCATTTCTCCATATACCGGATCCTTCCTGGTGATCTTCTTCTGGATGTTGAAACACCTGAGAAGAAGGTTGCCCATCAGAACAGTCTCGGTAAGCGGTCCGGCATATCCCACGAAGGGAGAGTCAACCTCAGCCTTGCCATAGCCGGCAATACAGGCATCGATCCATTGCCACCAGTGCCCGTCCATATCTCCTTCAACACGCGGGTATTTTTCAGGAACAGATATCTCCTTATTCTTTGAGAGAGGCAGGAGTATGGGATTTCTTCCTCCCCATCCACATGCAGCCTTACCCTTTGTCCCGATAAAAAGTGTGGCTCCCTCATAATCTCCCAGTCCGGGCCAGTCGCCCATAACATCATTCATATTCAGTTCAGGCTCTATTTCATAAGGTCGTTCCGGAGTGATTCCTCCGTCCATCCAGTACAGGTCGAGTGGTTTTCCATTGCCCAGCTCGTATCTGAATCTTATTGAACTGGAAACAGGTCCGCTTTCAGGGAAAATTCCTTCCTTGAATATCCCTGTATAGACAGTGCTTGCACTGCAGGATACTTCGGTAGGATAGCCGAGATTAAGAAGTTTAAAGGGAGGACCCATTATATGGCAGCCCATGTCGCCCAGCGCTCCCGTTCCGAATGGCCACCATCCTCTCCAGTTGAAAGGCACAAGGTTGTCAATGTAGCCGGGATCTTCGGCAGTTCCCAGCCAGAGGTCCCATTTCAGTTCTGAAGGTATTGCAGGACGCGACTGGGGCCAGGCAATTCCCTGCGGCCAGACCGGCCTGTCGGTCCAGCAGTAAACCTGTTCTATATCTCCAAGGATACCGGCTTCAAGCCATTCCCTGAGGGTACGCATACCGGCACACGATGCTCCCTGATCTCCCATCTGGGTAACAACCCTGTATTTCTCCGATGCCTGAGTAAGAATCCTCGCTTCATGAATATCGTGAGTAAGGGGTTTCTGCATGTACAGGTGCTTCCCTGCCTGCATGGCTGCGAGACCCACCACAGCATGGTTGTGATCGGGAATTGCAACTGATACCGCGTCAAAATAGTTTTTCTCCTTGTCGAGTAGCTCCCTCCAGTCGTGATAGAATTTTGCCCTGGGATACTCTTTTATTCTCGGGGCAGCCTGACGGTCGTCGACATCGCAAAGAAAAGCTATTTCCGCATTCTTTTTGGGTGCTATGGCGTAATGCCTTATGTCATCAGCGCCTTCACCCCCGCACCCTATGGCAGCTATTAAAAGCTTGTCGCTCGGTGCCGTGTGTCCGAGCCCGCTGACGGCACAACCCGGAACTATGGTCAGAGCAGCTGCCCCGGTGGCAGCAGTTTTTACGAAATCGCGCCTTGTTATCGCATTATTTCCGGTTGAGTTTTTTTGTGAGATTCCCATGGTGGATATTGTTTAGTGGTTTGATGTTGCTGGGTGCTGGGTGCTGGGTGCTGGGTGCTGGGTGCTGGTTGCTGGTTGCTGGTTGCTGGGTGCTGGGTGCTGGGTGCTGGGTGCTGGGTGCTGGTTGCATGTTGCATGTTGCTGACCGTTGACATAAACACATACAGTATCAGGAAGATGTATATTTATTTACCTGAGACGATAATTATTTTACCTGTGACAATAAGTTTTTATTGCCGTACAATATAAATTCTAATGACCAGTGTACCTGGAACAAAATAAATGCAGACAGGGCTGAAGTCTTATTTCTTCAACGGTCTGACCGCGATCTCCCTGAAGTAAACGACATCGGCATCCCCATGGTTCTGAATGCCCAGATATCCCGAGTCAGGCCGTGGTCCCCTGTAGGGCTCAAAATCAAATATTCTGTCGGGAACAGGATCCCCTTCAGTATAATCGGTTACTTTTTCTCCGTTAACAAAGACAATTGTCCTTGGTCCGTCGAGGGTTATTTCGGTAGTGTTCCACTGTGGACCCGGAAGGCCGGGTTTGGCAAGGGGCTTTGTCAGGGAATATATTGTTCCCGTGTAATGGTATTCATCCTCATCCGAAAGTTCGGGTTTGTTGTCGATCTGAACCTCGTAACCGTAATGTATCGGCATCCACTCCTCCCTGGGTTCAAGAGGAACACGTATAAAGATGCCGGAGTTGCTGTTCTCGTCCCTCATCTTCCAGACGACCCTTATCATGCAGTTGCCGAACTTTTCACCGGCCCAGTACAGTATCCCCATACCACCGTTTCCCCTTATAAGGCCGTCCTCGACTGTCATATATCCGGGACCTGCATGTTTCCATCCTGTGAGGTCCTTGCCGTTGAAAAGCTGGCGCCATCCAGAATCCTGTGCACTGCAGGCCTGCATGCCTATAAGGAATATCAGGACTAAGCCTGCAAAGGCAAACCAGCCAGTATGCCTGGTTTTTTCTGGTTCCGTGGCTTCTGTTTGTTTACCGGGGCTGAGTTTTCTTTTCATAATAAGACTTTTCAGAGATTACTTTTTCCTTTTTATTGTTGCATTACTGACAATAGGCTTCGCCCAGAAGCTTATACTCAGAATATAAGCCAGGGTGATATAAAGCACCATCATACCTGTCTGAAGGCCCACAAGGTCCTTAAGCCGGCCGACAATAAGTGAAACGATAGCCCCGCCCGCAATTCCCGAGCAGAGTATCCCTGAAAAGGAACCGTGTGATTTCGAAACACTGTTCAGGGCAAGCGAGAAAATAATCGCGTACATTACAGAAAGGCAGAATCCGAGAGCCGGAAAACCGAACAACGCCAATTCCACACTTCCGAAAAGGGTAAATGTAAGAATGATAAGGGCAGCAACCGTAAAAATCCTCAGTACAAGCTTGCTGTCCATCACCTTCAAAAGAAACAATCCGAGAAAGCAGCCTATTGTCATCATGCCCCAGAAAAGGCCTACTGCCCTCGCTCCTTCAACCTCAGGCCTGAGTCCGTGATAGGTCCGGAGAAACTCCGAGATCCAGTTGGCTATCCCCTGCTCCGTTCCCACGTAACAGAATATCCCGAAAAAGAAAAGTATCACCTTTTTTTGCTTGAAAAGATCGAGGTGCGTCTTCCATGCTCCGGCTCTCTCCTCCTCGCGGAGCTCCACTGCCGGGAAACGGGTCGAAATGATGATCAGGGTCATCACCAGGCTGATAAGAGTAAAGAGGAGATATATCGAGACCCAGGGCAGGTTGGCGGGGGTGCCTGCCGCGGCGAGCCTGATCATCAGTCCCCCCGAAGCTTCCCTGTCAGCAAGTCCGAGAACCAGGAAGGAATATACGAATGGGCTAAGGAATGATGCAGCTCCGAATACAAGCTGGGCAATAACCGAATTAAATGCAAAATGCTCTTCTCCCCCGGCAACCCTCAGCAAAGGATAGATGGCCACCTGCAGGATAGCCATACCGCTGCCTATCATGAAAAGAGAACAAAGGAAGACGGGAAAAACGGGAAAGGCTGTGAAAAGCAGGGCTCCGGAAAAAGCAAGGATCCAGGCAACTGTCAGGCTCTTCTTCTCGTGGTATTTCTGGATCATCATTCCCGCGGGTATCGACATTAGCCCGTAAGCAATGAAAAAGGAGAAGGGAAGCATCCCGGTCATGGTTCCGGTAAGCGAATAGCTGTCGCTGACGTTGGGGTTTATAGCCCCGAGGATGTTTGTCAGGAAGGAGATAGCGAAGAATATAAGAAAAATAAGCGAAATGAGGTAGTAATTCCTTTTCATAAATCAGGAGGTAATGGATGTAAAGAGTAAATTTATCCTTTCAAAGAATTTCATTATAAATGTAATATTTTTATATATTATTAATCGATATGGGGAAAAAATACTTTTCACTCGAGACAGGCAAAAGCAACAGGTTAACAAGGATCTTCAACCTTATTCTGGGATCGGCCTGCATCATTCTAGCATTTGCCTGGGTAATCATCAATATTGACACTCTTGCTTCAAACAGGGTACTATGGCTGTCAGTTATTTTCCTTCTGGGTTTCGGGTATTACCAGGTTATAACGGGACTGGGCAAAGGTGATAAATTCATAGAGACAGGAACTGATTCACTGAGAATCAAGAAAAACTCCATCCTGCCCCCTGTTGTGCTTGAAGCCCGTCAGATAGAAAAAGTGGAGATCTACCCTCTCAAGCTGGTTTTCAGGCTTGACTCAGGGAAGAGTTTAAGGGTAAGATTCGGAACAACCTTCACAGATATTATTGATCCTGTAAAGAAAAGCATAGAGGAATTCTGCTCGGAGAACAAAATAGCAATCGAGAATATCGCAGAAGAATTATAATCCTCTTACAGAGACAGGATTTTATCCCATACCATCCTGCTCACAGGAATTCCGCAGGCAAGGTTTGACTCCCTGGCCTTAAGTACACCTTCACCGGGATAACGTACCGCCACTTCTTCCACAGCCGGCACGGAGCATTGCAGATCATCGATGATCCTGCTTATTACTTTTTTAAAGTCTTCATTCCCGCATACCTTTGCAAGGCTTATGGCAATAAAAACCTGCGAAAGGGAATACTCCGCCGCACCTGATGAAATTTCATGGGTTGAAAGACCTCCTGCAAGCACAGCCGCCAGGATGTCGAGCATGAGCGAAAGCCCAGATCCTTTCCAGTATCCAGCTGGGAGGGTTCTTCTGGTCTCAAGTATCCCGGCAGGATCGGCGGTAAGCTCTCCGTGGCTGTTGAAACCTCCGGGGAAAGGAAGCTTTCTGCCTTCGAGTGAATAGACTTCCATTTTGCCGTAGGAATAAAGAGACATGGCGAAATCAAGAACAACGGCATTTGTCCCGTGAGGAACAGCAATAACCAGGGGATTGTTGCCCAGCCTGCAGTCGGCAGCGCCCCACGCGGGCATATTGGCTTCGGTATTTGTCCAGCCGATAAAGGCGAAGCCTTCCCCTGCCGCCTTCCATCCGTAGGTGCCTCCCCTCATCCAGTGATTGGTATTCTTCATGGCTACTGTTCCTGTTCCGTTCTGAAGCGCCAGATCCATTGCCCTTTCGGTTGCCGCGAGAGCATTGAGAGGGCCGGGGCCCAGGTTACCGTCCCATTGCTCAATGGCTCCCGCACTTTTAATAAGTGTTGGTTCTGCGGCTGGGATGACATAACCTTTGCGGATGTTGTCAATAAAACGGGGAAAACGATTGGCTCCGTGCGAAATGACACCTTCGAGGCTGTTCGTCGCGAATATTCCTGCACAGATATCAGCACGGGTTTCAGAAAATCCGTTTTTCCTCAGAACAGCTGAGAACACGGATTTCATCTCCTGGAATGGTATAAAGATCTTCTCCAATTCTATTTAAGTATAGTATCACCAAAATCCATAAACCAGCTCCAGTCCTTAAGCAGCATGTTATGAACGCCATCACGTATATGATAACCGACACTGCCGCTTCTCACAGGAGTATTAAGGGGTGGCATCTGCTCCGGAAGACTTATTGATCTGTCGTAAAGTCTGTAAACAGGGAGTGAATGAAAAAGCGACAGGTAGGAGCCCCTCGGATCAGCCCAGAGATCTTCTTCAGCGGAAGTCACATACACGGCCCTGGGGGCAATAAGTGCCATCAGCATGTGCATGTCGAAAGGCATTATATCCTCCTTTCCGGCCCAGGTCCGGTAATTCAGGCAAAACCAGTGAGGGAATGACCTGTTTATTATTTCGATTGTTTCCCCAAACCTTCTCCTGGCAAGCGCAGCTCCCCCGCAGCCCGATTCATTTGCTACCGCCATGGCAAACCTGCTGTCCTCAGCTGCTGCCCAGAGGGCTGTCTTTCCTCCCCTCGAATGACCGACGACTGCGACCTTCCGGCTGTTAATCGCGGGATCGGTCTCAAAATAGTCGAGGCAGCGGCTGGCTCCCCAGGCCCAGGCCGAAATGGTTCCCCACGAATCCGGTCCGCGCGATCCCCTGTCGAGAACTGCATGAATTCCGTTTTTAAAATCATCAAAATTGTCAGGGTCAAGATCTGCATTATGAAATACAGCGATTGCATAATCCCTTGCTACAAGCTCCTCCGCCGGCCAGAACTCGCTTTTCACGATCCTTTCCGGATCAGTATTGAGAGGTCCGCGGTTATCTATCAGAAGAAAAGCGGGAACAGGCTTCGGAGCATTATTCGGTACAAAAACAGTAAGAAGGATGTCAAGAGTCTTTCCCCCGCTTTCGATGTTTATGACAATTTGTTTAAGGGTGGCTTTCCCTTCCATAGCCTTTCCGTCTTCCTTCTCAATGGTGAATGTCATATTATATGGTGTGGAAGGAACCCTGCCGTAAACATTTTCCCTGAAAAGCTCAAGTATTTCCTCCCTCCTTCCCTTTTCCCATCTTGAGGCATTTTTAACCTTGCGGCCCTCAGAGGTGACCAAAAGTTCCGGAAGCGTATAGGACGGTACCTTTTCCTCGCGATAGTTAACGTCGGCCCTGCCAGCTGACTGTTTTTCAATCAGGGCCTCCGGCGCCTTCCATGGTACACCCTGCGAAAACAAGCAAGAGCTGATTACCAGAAATGAAATTATGAAGATCAGCCGGATATTAAAAAGTCTTTTCATTATCAGTAATTTTAGATAAATTTATTTCCCATAAAAATAAACCTTTTTCTTGCTGAGGACTAAGACCAGAAAATATTTTAACCCGCAAAAGATGCCTGAAACTCGACCACTCTGGCTTAAATATGATAAATACACTGAATGCAGGCTGTGCCCCCATCAGTGTAAGATTGCGCCTGGGAAAAGAGGTATTTGCGGTGTAAGGGAGAACAACGGCGGGAAAATAGAACTTCTTACCTACGGTGTTGTTTCAGCGCTGGCTCTCGATCCGGTTGAGAAAAAACCATTGTATCATTTCTTTCCGGGGTATAATATCCTGTCGGTCGGATCATACGGCTGCAACATGAGATGCGACTTCTGTCAGAACTGGCAGATATCGCAGGAAAGCAGGCAAAAGTTCGTGACAAACACAACGTCAGAGGAGCTCGCAGAGAAGGCCTTTGATGCTTCTGGCAACCTGGGGCTGGCTTTCACCTACAATGAGCCTGTGATATGGTTCGAGTTTGTAAGGGACACTGCTGTCAGGATAAAGGAGAAGGGTCTTTACAATGTTTTGGTAAGCAACGGATTCATCAACAGTAATCCCCTGAAGGAACTGCTTGAGTTCACGGATGCATTCAATATTGACCTTAAGGCATTCAGCGATAAATTCTATTCAAAACTTACAGGCGCCGAACTTGAACCTGTAAAGGAAAGTCTCAGGCAGATAGCAAGATCGGGAAGACATCTTGAGATAACAACCCTTATAGTTCCCGGTTGGAACGATTCGCCGGAAGAAATGGAAACTCAGTCAAAATGGATTGCCGAAGAGCTCGGACCCTCAACACCCCTTCATCTCAGCAGGTATTTCCCGATGTATAAAAGAGAAAATCCCGCCACACCGGTTGCCACACTTGAAAGCCTTTTTGAGGCAGCCTCACGGTACCTTCAGTATGTATACCTTGGAAACACCCGCGGAGGATCAGGAAACGACACTAAATGCAGCGTCTGCGGTACGACTGTTACAAAGAGAACAGGTTATTCGGCGAGGCCGGTCAGCCTTGAAAAAGACGGAAGCTGCAAAGTCTGCGGTAACTTGATATACAGGTTCCTTACTCCTTCTTTCCGTGAAGATCGCTGAGACGTCCGAAAAGCTTGTCGGATTCCACGAAAAGGTCCTTCTGTATCTTGCTGAAATGCTTCTTAACTGATTTTGGATCGTCGGTCACTTCAGGATTGTTTACGCGTTTTATCAGGTCATTCCTGAGTTCCACGGCATCTGAAATAATGCCGGAAACCTCTTCGGGTTTTTCTTCAGGATGAATGGATCCAAACGCAAAACAGTCTGAAATAACTTCAAACAAAAGGCAGTCGATATCCTTTTTAAGTCTTCTGATTGACATCTCGGTATAATTTAAATTCAGGATGCAAAGATATGTATTTTTAACGGATCAGCTACCCTGGATTCCATATATAAACCGTTGAATGCTTTCCTCCGCCTTTTCAGCATAGAGCCTTCTAAGCTCAGCAATAACAGGTATATCAACACTTAACCGTATATTATCGATGCAGGAGAAGGGAAGAACCATGGGCGAAGTGCCTGTCATGAAAACGGCATCAAAGGTCCCAATGGTTTCGTAAGGCACACAACGGTAATCGACCGTTATATTCTTCTCCCTGCATATTTCAATTATGTATTTCCTTGTGATCCCGCTCAGGACACAGCTCTCCGGGGCAGTGGTCAGAACTCCTCCCTTCAGGAAGAAGATATTCGATCTGCTTCCCTCTGTAACACAGTTCTCCTCATTGACAAGAAGAGCTTCGTAACCTCCTTCAAGAATCAGCTTGTGGTATATTGATGAGCGAAGCTTGTGATTGATTACTTTCGATCCGGGATCCTTTCTCTCGGCGTGAAAGAGGATCCCCTTTACTCCCTTCCTGTATTGCTCTTCCGACGGATAAATCGGCTCTACGAAATATAAAAGGTAGTTTTCCGAGTCCCTGTTGTAGTTGAAAACGATCTTAAGATTTATCTCCCTGCGTTTTTCAGTCCTGACAAGGCTGATGATGTCATTTCGCAGCTTTGAATAATCAGCCAGCGGCTTCCTGTGCTGATGGTGAAGACTCGACCTGAGGCGTTCCATATGATCATTAAAAAAGACCGGACTGCCCCGCTCCATGCGGATCACTTCATAAACCGACTCTCCCTCGTAAACCAGCGAATTGTCGAACATGTCTGACGATTGCAAGCTTCCGTTAAGTATGTACTTCTTTCCGTAACATTCGTTCATCCTGATCAGGTTTTGAATACAAAATTACAAACAATAGTCCGATCTGCCGCCAAATCTCCATATCTTAGCATTTGTGAGAAAAGATTGCAACTGGAGGTATGTACGCGATTGTTGACATAGAGACCACCGGGGGGAGCTCAAGGATCGAAAAAATAACCGAGATTGCCGTCATTCAGCACGACGGCAGCAATATCACGGATGAATTCGTTACACTTGTTAATCCTGAACGTAACATTCCCTATTATATTACCAGCCTTACAGGCATCACCAACGAAATGGTTGCTGATGCCCCGCGGTTTTTCGAAGTTGCAAAGAAGATAATCGAACTTACCGAAGGAAGGATTTTTGTTGCCCACAATGTCAGGTTCGATTATTCCTTTATCCGGGAGGAATTCAAGTCGCTCGGTTACAATTATAAAAGAAATCTTCTGGATACAGTCGCACTGGGAAGAAAGCTCCTGCCGGG
>JAVEZS010000002.1:0-64867 GCA_034002885.1 Bacteroidales bacterium | reverse complement strand
CCTGCATCCTATAATGAAAGAGCGTCGCGGGCAGCGGATGAATTCGTGTTTACACGCCGTAATTTCTTTATAATTGACAAGGGAAGGGATAATGATGAACGATGCGCCATAAGGATCCTTAACGGTAAATACTCGGGATACGGTTATTTTAACATTAACGATATGGGCTTCGGAATGACCGCCCTTCACGACTGTATATGCGGATACGGGGACAACCGCGACGTACAGGTGATCCTCAGGCAGTATCTGAAGGGATACAAAATAGAAAAGATCATTGAATTCTGAAACCCGGTTGTTATATTTGTTTAAATCATTACTGAAATGGCATTATTCACCCGAACAACAAAAAACCTGATCCTCAGGATTGACGAGTTCTTTGACAATATCGACCTCGGCCTCCTTGTCTTCAGGGAGGGCATAAAGGCATACCTTTCCGGTGATATGGAATCGTTTAACAGGCATGTCCAGAAGATCGAACTCCTCGAAAGTAACGCCGATAAGCTGCAGAGATCAATTGAAAATGAGATGATCACTCATTCCGTTCTGCCACAGCACCGAGGAGAAGTAAGTTCCCTCCTCGATGTAATGGATGAGATAATTGATACTATCAAGGAGACTCTTAACGAGTTCAGTATTGAAATGCCTGATATTCCTGTCTCGCTGCGGCAGAACTTTATTAGCATAACCGAATCGTCGGTATCAGCAGGCGATGAGTTGATCCCTGCAGCCAGGGCATACTTCAGATCGCCCTATACCGTAAGGGAAAAACTCCTGAAGGTGTACTACTTCGAAAGCGAAACCGACAAGGTTACCAGGAATGCGATAAGGATTATCTTTCAGGATATGAAGGAGCTCGATCTCGCTACAAAATCCTATCTGAGATACATTATAAAACATATCGAGAATATTTCCGATAACGCACAGAAAGCTGCAGACCTTCTTTCAACCATGGCAATCAAAATAGTAATTTAATGATCATCCTTTTCCTGACAAGCGGATTGTTACTGGGTTGGTCGCTGGGAGCCAACGACGCTTCCAATATTTTCGGAACAGCTGTTGGATCGAAGATGATCAGCTTCAGGAATGCCGCCCTGATCGCTTCTCTCTTTGTCATACTCGGAGCCGTGGTTCAGGGTTCCGGGGCCAGCGACACACTGGGGAAGCTGGGATCAGTCAACGCCATAGGAGGCTCCTTCACCGTTGCACTGGCAGCTGCAATAGCAGTGTATACCATGACCAAGTTTTCCATCCCCGTATCAACGACACAGGCAATCGTCGGAGCCATTGTAGGCTGGAACCTTTTTACGAACAATCCAACCGACGGAAAGACCCTCACCGGGATAGTATCGACATGGATAACCGGACCAGTACTCGGAGCTGCGTTTGCCATCCTGCTTTACATTCTGATAAGGTATTTTAAAAAACACTCGTCAATACATCTTTTCAGATTTGAATCGTACGTCAGGACTGGCCTGATACTTGTCGGGGCTTTCGGTGCCTACTCACTGGGAGCAAACAATATCGCAAACGTTATGGGGGTGTTTGTCCCTTCATTCCATCTCGCTGATCTTGATCTGGGCATCGTAACTCTCAGTTCGTCACAGCAGCTTTTTCTCCTCGGAGGAATTGCAATAGCAACGGGGATAATAACTTACTCGGATCGTGTTATGCAGGTTGTGGGGAATAACATTGTGGATCTCTCATCTGAATCGGCCCTGGTAGTTGTTCTTTCTCAGGCACTTGTGCTTTTCATCTTTTCATCGTCTGCCTTCTCTTCATTCGTTCAGAGCCTTGGATTACCCCGTATTCCGATGGTGCCTGTCTCAAGCACGCAGGTAATCATAGGAAGTGTGATAGGAATAGGCCTTTTCAAGGGAGCCAGGAACATAAATTTCAGGATACTGGGAGATATTGCCAAAGGCTGGATCGCAACACCATTATTTGCAGGTTTGCTTTCCTTCTTCTCTCTTTTCTTCGTGAAGAACATCTTCGGGATCGATGTCGGCCAGAAGATCCCTCCGGGAACAGAGACTGTCATAAAAGCAGGCATGGGACCCGATCCCGGCATATCGGGGATAATGCAATACCTTATAATAAGCCTTCTTATTGCAGGAACACTTGTCCTGGTGCTGTTTTTTGCCCACGACTTAAAAAGGAAAAAGGAACTTCAGAAATCGGAAGAGAAGTTTTGGAAAAACCTGAAGTGATAATTTAGTTAACCATTTTAATCTACTTAAAAATAATAATTTAATGCAAAGGAAAAGATATTATCTTGGAATAGATATAGGCGGTACGAAGTGTGCGGTTCTGGCAGGCACTGATAACATGGAAATTCTGGAAAGGATCAGTTTTCCGACTGAAACCGGCCTGGGGCCTGATCATGCAACAGGACTTCTTCTTGAACATGCAGCCGGTATTGTTGAACGGTTCGGGGCTGAGAACCTCGAAGCCATTGGAATAAGCTGCGGAGGACCTCTTGACAGCAGGAAGGGTATTGTTCAGTCGCCCCCGAACCTGCCAGGATGGGATAACATTCCTGTTGTAAAGCTCTTCGAGGACAGGTTCAGGGTCAGGGCTTATCTGCAGAATGATGCAAACGCCTGCGCTCTTGCCGAATGGAAGTTCGGTGCAGGCAGGGGAACAAGAAACATGGTTTTCCTCACTTTCGGGACAGGCATGGGAGGAGGAATAATAGCAGACGGACGGCTGTATACCGGGACCAACGACCTTGCAGGTGAAGTAGGACATATCCGGCTTGCAGAGGATGGTCCGAAAGCCTACGGAAAGAAAGGATCATTTGAAGGCTTTTGCAGCGGGACAGGGATAGCCCTTATTGCCAGAAAAATAGTGAATGAGAAGTTTGCCCTTAAACAGTCTGTTTCCTTCTGTAAAAGCCCTGAAGAGGCTGATAAACTCACTGCTAAGGATATTGCTGAGGCTGCTTTTGCGGGTGATAAGACAGCTATAAAGATATTTGAGATATCGGGAGAATACCTTGGCAAGGGTGTCGCACTTTTAATCGATATACTCAATCCTGAAAAAATAGTAATAGGAAGCATTTATGCCCGATGCAGGCAATTCATTGAACCAGCATGCATGGATGTTATCAGCCGCGAAGCTCTTGATCCGGCAAGAGCTGTCTGTTCAGTTGTTCCGGCTGAGCTGGGAGAAAAAGTTGGTGATTTTGCAAGTCTGAGCGTTGCAATGGTCGGTAACTGACAAGTATAATAATATTATTTCCATGAACAATTCAAAGTCCAGAAAATCAATCAGCCGGCGTGGTTTCATAGGCCGGGCTGCCGCCGGAACAGCCGGAATTGCCTTTGGACCCGTGATGGCCTTGACAGGTTCAGAACTCCAGAGAAAAAAGTGGCCTGCAGACGCAGGCAAATACAGGTTTCATCTGATCGGTCATGCTCATATCGATCCCGTCTGGCTCTGGCCATGGCCAGAAGGACTGGCAGTGGTTCACAGCACCTTCCGTTCGGCCCTCGACAGAATGAATGAGACACCCGGCTTTGCATTTACTGCCAGCTCGGCTCAGTTCTATGAGTGGGTGGCTGAAAATGATCCTGAAATGCTGAGGGAGATCAGAAAGAGAGTTGAAGAAGGAAGGTGGAATATTGTCGGAGGCTGGTGGGTTGAGCCTGACATGAATATCCCCGGAGGAGAGGCTATGGTGAGGCAGGGGCTTTACGGCCAGCTCTCTCTGGAGAAGCTTCTCGGAATACGGGCAAAGGTAGCATTCAACCCTGACTCATTCGGCCATGCCGGAACACTTCCTCAGATAATAAGCAAGCAGGGAATGGATAACTACGTATTCATGAGACCGGGTCCGAGGGAGAAAACAATACCTGCTGACCTTTTCTGGTGGGAAAGTCCCGACGGCACAAGGGTGCTGACTTACAGGATCCCGGTCAGCTATAACGACAGCCGCTCCGTAAGGAACAGGATCGAACAGGTTATGACCCAGCTGAAGGATCAGCCATTTACTACTTTCATGTCATATTACGGTGCAGGCGATCACGGAGGTGGTGCAACAAAAGAGAATATAGCATCAATTCTTGAATTACAATCGGAAAAGGATGCCCCTATCCTTTTGTTCAGTACACCCGGGAAATTCTTCAATGAAGTCCGAAGCGACAGCAGTCTCAGTCTTCCCGTAATAAAGGACGATCTTCAGCATCATGCTGTAGGATGCTACACAGCAGAAGCGGAAATAAAGAAGAACAACAGGCTCGCCGAGGCGGCACTTATCGCAGCCGAAAAGATATCCGCCATAGGATCTGTGGCATGGAAGTGCAAATACCCGAAAACTGATTTTTCGGCAGCCTGGAAACGTGTACTTTTCCTGCAGTTCCACGACAGTCTGGCCGGGACTTCGGTTCCCGAACATTCAGTCTCCGCCCGTGAAGGATACGGATTCGCCTTCGATACAGCCCGCCAGGCCCTTTACAAGGCGGTTCAGAAGCTCGAATGGCAGGTGCCGGCAGAAGATCCGTCTTCGCAGTATCTTATCGCCTTTAACCCGAACTCATGGGAGATAACCGGCAATCTTGAATATGATTTTAACTGGGATCCTAAGAATCCTTCGGTGGTGGAGGACGAAAATGGAAATCCCCTGCCCCACCAGTGGTATGCCGGGACCACTGAAACAGGAAGCAGAAAAGGGATAGTAATAAGAACAACCCTTCCTGCGATGGGCTACAGGCAGTTAAGGATTTACCAGGGTAATGACAACAGGAACTGGCTGCCGGTAAAAACCGGAGGAAAAACAATTGAGAACGAATTCCTCAGACTGACTTTCTCTGAGAACGGTGAGGCAGGAATAACCGATAAAATTACAGGACGTGAATGGTTTACGGGAGGTACGACAGGATGCCGGGCTGTGGTTATTGATGATCCAAGCGATACCTGGAGCCACGACATAAAGGCCTTTGACAGAGAAACCGGCAGCTTCGGCAATGCCAGTATCCGTATCGTCGAGAACGGCCCGCTCAGAGCAGTAGCAAGGGTAAGGTCATATTACGGCGACTCGGACCTCACAACCGACTGGATCCTTTATTCAGGTGCACGCGAGGTGGAAACCAGGGTAACACTCAACTGGCATGAAAAGCTTAAAATGCTGAAATTCTCCTTCCCGGTCAATATCGAATCTCATGTTGCTACCTGGGAAACATCCTACGGATTCATTGAACGCAATCCCGGAGGAGATGAGGAACCAGGTCAGAGATGGATTGATGTGACAGGCAGGACAAACGGCATAACAGCCGGATTATCTGTTATAAACGATGCAAAATACGGTTACAGCATTAAGGATGCGGATATGCGTGTATCCGTCATCAGATCGGCGGTTTTTGCACATCATAACCCGAGGGTTCTCGACATGAATGCGGAGCATATCTGGCAGGATCAGGGCATCCATACCTTCAGGATGCTTATTGTACCCCATCAGGGAAGCTGGAAGGAAAGAGGAATAGCGAGACTTGCAGAGGAGTTCCTTTCTCCTCCGGTATCAATATACCAGGGTATCCACGGAGGCAGACTTCCAAAATCAGGATCATTCCTCTCGGCTGACAATGATGCGGTGATAGTAACAGCCATAAAGCAGGCAGAATCGGATGAGGATATAATTCTAAGGTGTGTTGAGACCAGGGGCACCTATTGCAACGCAACCATCGATATAGGCTTTGCAGGGAAAAAATGGTCTGGCAGCTTCAACCCATGCGAGATAAAGAGCCTTCGCCTCAATGCAGTTACAGGTGAAATCAGGGAAGTGAACCTTTTGGAGGAATAACCCTGAAATATTATAATGTTTTTCTGACCCATATTTTCAATTTAAGTCAGCCATAATGAATCCCGTTGTCAAATCTGTAATCGACGCCATTAAAAAAAATTCGGAAGAAAAGACCAGGATCTCATCTTTCAGGTTCTTCAAGGAAGAAGTAAGGGTCAGGGGCATCAATTCAGCCAGGGCTGAGGAGATAGCCAGGGATCATTACAGGAAAATTGCCTCTCTTCCAAAACAGGAGATATTCAGTCTGTGTGAGGAATTGTTCGGAACAGGTTATCTTGAGGATTCATTCGTTGCCTGCAACTGGTCGTACAAGGTTCACAAGGCATACGAGCCCGGAGATTTTGCCGTCTTCGAATCGTGGATAGGCAGGTTTGTAAGTAACTGGGCTACCTGCGACACTTTGTGCAATCATTCGGTTGGCACTCTTGTTGAAATGTATCCCCCGAAAACTGAAGATCTGAAAAGGATGGCAACTTCGTCCGGCCGATGGATGAGAAGAGCTTCTGCCGTAAGCCTTATTATACCTGCAAGGAAGGGTCTGTTTCTTGATGATATCTTCGATATAGCAGGTATTCTTCTCCGCGACGGTGATGACATGGTCCGGAAGGGTTATGGATGGATGCTGAAAGCAGCAAGCCAGGCTCATCAGAAAGAGGTATTTGATTTTGTTTACGGCAACAGGGCTGATATGCCCCGGACAGCCCTCAGATATGCGATAGAAAAGATGCCTCCGGAGCTTAAAAAACTTGCAATGGCAAGATAGTGTATCCAAATGATTAACTTTGTCGTACTAAACCTAAACTTCCATATAGTGAAAAGAGAACTTCTTATTTTAATTGCTTTGTCCTTTCCCTTCGTTGCATTTGCACAGGACAGAGTAACAGGAAGGGAGTTTGCCACGCGTTCAGAGGTCATAGCGCAGAACGGAATGGCAGCCACAAGTCAGCCCCTTGCCACCCAGGCAGCTATTGAAATTCTCAAGAAGGGAGGAAATGCAATCGATGCCGCTATAGCAGCAAATGCTGTTCTTGGTGTTGTTGAACCGACAGGATGCGGTATCGGAGGCGATCTGTTTGCAATAATCTGGAGTGCGGAAAAGCAGAAACTCTATGGTCTCAATGCCAGCGGAAGATCTCCGCGTTCCCTTAAACTCGAGTATTTTAAAGATAACGGACATGAGTTCATTCCCTCATTTGGTCCTTTGCCTGTATCGGTACCCGGATGTGTCGACGGCTGGTTTGAAATGCATGAGATGTTCGGACGACTGACGATGAGAGAGATACTTCAGCCTGCAATAAATTATGCAAGGATTGGTTTTCCTGTATCGGAGGTTATCGCATATTATCTCGACAGAAACACTCAGTCATTAAAGGATTTTCCCAATATAAAGGAGACCTACATGCCCGGAGGCAAGTCACCGGCCAAAGGTCAGATATTCAAAAACCCGGGTCTTGCCAACACACTCGACAAAATTGCAAAGGGAGGCAGAAACGAGTTTTACAGGGGGAGTATCGCAAAGACAATTGCTGCGTTCATGAAATCGCAGGGAGGATTCCTTACTTACGACGATATGGCGCGGCATAGCTCTGAATGGGTTGAACCTGTCAGCTCAGGCTACAGGGGTTTCGACATTTGGGAACTGCCCCCTAACGGTCAGGGCATCGCTACCCTCCAGATGCTAAACATACTTGAGGGGTTTGATCTTGCAAGGGTTGGCTTCGGGTCAGCCGAATACATGCATCTTTTCATTGAAGCAAAAAAACTTGCCTTCGAGGACAGGGCGAAATTTTACGCTGATCCGCGGTTCAGCTCTGTTCCGGTTACCCAGCTTATCTCCAAGAAATACGCAGCTGAGCGCCGCAAGCTGATAAACAGACAAAGGGCCGGCAGAGTATATGATGCGGGAAGAATAGAGGCGGGAAATACAATATATCTAACCGTTGCCGACCGTTTCGGAAATATGGTTTCGCTTATTCAGAGCAATTACAGGGGGATGGGATCGGGAATGTGCCCTCCCGGACTCGGTTTTGTCCTTCAGGACAGAGGGGAGATGTTCAGCCTCTCGCCTGGTCATGCCAATGTTTACGCACCAGGAAAGAGGCCCTTTCATACAATAATACCCGGATTCATTACAAGAAACGGGAAGCCTTATATAAGCTTTGGGGTAATGGGAGGCGACATGCAGCCTCAGGGCCATGCGCAGGTAATAATCAATCTACTCGATTTCGGTATGAACCTCCAGGAAGCCGGGGATGCACCAAGAATGTATCACTACGGATCATCAGAACCCACAGGACAGAATATGACAGACGGCGGGACTCTATGCCTGGAAGACGGTTTTCGCTGGGAGGTAATTCAGAAACTCCTTTCGATGGGTCACAGGATAGAGTGGAATCTGGGAAGCTACGGAGGATATCAGGCTATAATGTGGGACGAAAAGAACAAGGTCTGGTACGGAGCTTCGGAGTCGCGCAAAGACGGACAGGCAGCCGGTTACTGATATCGTATCCGCGATCATTTTATTCCAAGCAGGTCCATGACCCCGTTTATGTAAGTAAGAGGGTGAACAGGATTTCCCGGAAGATAAAGATCTATATGGTGACTGTCGGTAAACATCCGTTCGACAGCGGGAGATCCGCTGAACATTCCACCGCTTATTGCATCAGTCCCTGCAAGAAATATAACCTTCGGAAGGGGTACCGCCTCATATGTCATCTCAAGAGCGCACGACATGTTGGCTGATACCGGACCCGTGATCACAATACCGTCAGCATGGCGTGGTGAAGCCACGAATTCAATTCCGTAGCGGCCCAGGTCGAAGTTTACATTCCCCGATGCATTGAGCTCCATCTCCGACGAATTATCACCGCCAGCAGATACCTGCCTTAGCTTAAGTGAATTCCGGAAGACTTTGCGTATCACGGGGCGTATCGATCCTTCGTGAAGCCTCAGAGGTTCAACAGATCCGGGCTTTATAACCAGGTCTTCCCTCCTGTTGGCAGCAATCCTGTAGTCATTCAGGAACTTAACCCTTCCGGGAAGAGCAAAGGCGCACTCCCTGCAGAAAACACACTTTCCCAGATCTACAGATCCGCTGTTTGCGTCCACAGCCCCTGAAGGACAAAGCCTGTGAAGCATCCCGATCTCACTTACGGTTATTCCTGCATCAATAACTGGCCTTCCCCTGAAAAGCAGGGAAACAGGCTGATTCCTGAGATCTTTAATGTACTGTATCCCGTGCCTGGATAATATCCTGATTTCCTTCATCATAGTTTGTTCATTCCTTTCTGTTTAAAGGTCATGCCCGCAGTAACTGAGATTAAAGCTTTTGTTACATACCGGGAAATCTGAAATCTCCTGGTTACGTACAGCCAGTGCGAGAGCCATCCAGTTATGCAACGACGGATCCTTGACCTTGTAATGCACTATCTCTCCTGAGCTCCCTGTAAAGGCTGAATGACATATCTCCCCCCTCCATCCTTCAACCAGTGATACAGAAAAGCTGTCAGGACGAGGAGAATAATCATATACAGGGCGGCCTGGCCTCCCTCCCGTATTTCTCCAGGCATCAGCAAGACCGGTTATGATCCTGAACGATGAAACTACCTCTTTTACCCGCAGCAGACCACGTGCAAGAACATCCCCAGAATCCAGTGTAATTGTTGCGGCATTGTATTTCCTGTAATACTGAAAAGGATGAGTTACTCTTATATCCCTTGGAATTCCGCAGGTCCGGGCTGCCATTCCGACTGCTCCGATGGAAAGCGCCTGGTCTCGCGTTACCTGACCGACGTCTTCGAATCTTGCGAGAACGGTGGGCAGGGAATAGATACGTCCGGAAACCTCCGAAAAGCGCGACTCCACTTCACCAAGAGTCTTAAGAATTGAATCAAGGATTTCGTTGTCGAGTGGATAGTTAGTTCCTCCCGGACGTATCAGACCCTTTCCGAAACGATTTCCGCACCATAGCTGTGTAGTGTTTATGACCATGGTCCGGAGAGCTTCACAAACCACCTGACCCAGCTGGTATGCCACGTCGCCGCATAAAGCTGCTGTATCGCCTATATGAATAGCTATACGCTCCATTTCCAATGCGATACATCGCTCTATCTGAAGTTTTTCAGGAACATCAATTCCGGAGAGTGATTCCATAAGCTGAACATGTGAAAGGGAATGTGCGGCAACACTGTCGCCTGCTATGCTTTCGCTCAGAATTGATCTCTTAAGTGCATTCTCTGAAACAGTAATGAGCTTTTCAATACCCCTGTGCTGATATCCAAGCTGGATTTCAAGATGAAGGACTTTCTCGCCGTTGCAGATAAACCTGAAGTGCCCGGGTTCTATCACTCCGGCATGAACCGGACCAACTCCAACCTCATGAAGTTCCTCACTATCAATAAGGTAAAAAGGGTATTCAGACATTTTCCCATTCCGGTCAAAACGATTGCAGGAATATCGCAAAGGTTTAAGCCAGGGATGTCCTTTAAAACTGATCCCGTGGTTTTCATGAATCTCCCTTTCAAATACATGCATCTGAGGTGAGGATAAAGTCAGAGAACAGAGTGGTTTATCCCTTTGAAAAACATTAGAAATGTAAATCCTGAGGGTCTTTTCAGTGTCGTCAGCGATAATGCATATAAGTTCTATATTATCCTCATTTTTAATACTATAATAGTTTACGCAATGATTATTTTCATGCTTAAGCAATTTTGAAATTTCATTACAGAAATCATTATGGTCAGAATATACTGTTGTATTCAGACCGACATATCCTGGATTATCTGATATCGTAAAGAATGGTTTGCTCATCACTTTTCTATTTGGGAAGAACAGCTATAGTCTGATTAATAAGTTCAATTACAAACGGAGGCTGCCAGAAGCACAATGCAATTACGATACCCAGCAGGAAGAACTGGCTTATTGTTTCAATATTTCTGACTTTGCGGGCAGGAAAAGGAGGTAATTCACCACGCGGATCAGAAAAGATTATGTGCATGAACCTTGTGCTCATTGCGTAAACAATAAAACAAAGGAGTATGATTGTTACAATCAGGACAAACCAATATTGATTCAATACCAATTCCTTGAATATCAGATACTCACCTAAAAACAGCCCGGAAGGTGGAATGGCCAGTATTGCGACCATCCCTGTCAGAAGCACCAGGGCTCCGGAAGGGAAAAGTTTCATATATCTTCCGCACTCATCGAGCTTATATGTTCCGAGAATTCCTGAAAGTTGTCCCAGCTGAAAAAACAGGCTTGACTTTGCAAATGAATGAAGAACAATCAGGAACAGCGCTGCATACCATCCGCTCCCCCCTACCCCGGTTGCGATAGCCACAAGCCCCATAAGTTCGAGACTTGAATATGCAAGCATTCTCTTAAGATGTTTTGCCTTAAGCATATATCCCGCAGAAACCAGAACCGATAAAATCCCTGAAATTATAAGGACATTGTTCATAAATGAAAAGATTACAGAAGATGAAAACAATGTGTAAACCCTGAAAACAGCGAGAAATCCAACGTTCATCAGAGTTGTTGAAATAAGGGCACCCACGGGGGGTGGTGCAACGGAAGTCGCGTCGATTTTGGCGGTATGCATAGGGAACAGTCCCATTTTTGTACTGAAACCTGTCAGAACAAAAAGGAAGGCGATCTTAAGGTATTTTGGATTTGCGTTGTTGATTATCACTGCAAGAGAAGAAAAAGAAAGATTTGCAGCATCTTCCCTGCCATATATGAATCCCAGGAATAAAATTCCCAGGTATGCCAGGGCAATACCGGCTGAACAAAGGAATACGTATTTCCAGGTAGCTTCAAGGGCTATTCCCGTACGGTCGTGGTAGATCAGGAGCGCTACCGCGAGTGTTGTTGCTTCAACAAATATCCACAGTACAGTCATCCCGTTTGCAAGATATGCCCCCGACATGAAGGTCATCAGCATAATAAGCGCAGAATGATAGATACTGAATTTCCGCGAATCGTCATTCCGGGTGTAAACAAAACCGTGGTAAACTGTCGGAAGGGCAAGGACTGACAGAACCGTAAGAAGAAGAACTCCCGTACTGTTGAATGTGAAATATCTCAGCTCGGAGGCGTTAAGGTTCATCCAGGCATGGAACGACAGTGAAATATGCATCAGGGAATAAAGAACCGCGAGCACTTTTGTGAAAGTCCTGTTCCTTGTCAGCATCATTAACAGGCCTGACAGTGCAGACATTATAAAAAACAGAAGAAGCATTTCAGTCTTTTAGCATTGTTAATTCATTTGTATGCGGTCTCAGGCGCAATCCGAAAAAGCCCAGTATCAGTACACCCACAAAAAGGTCAAGGAGTATTCCGATATTTACCAGCATCGGCATCTCACTTCCAACAGCAAGTGAAAAAACAAATACGGCGTTTTCAATTATCAGGAAACCGATCAGGTGCGAGATAATCAGACGGTGAGTAACTATCAGAATAAGTCCTGTGAAAAGTGTATATAGCGCTACTGTCAGGTAAATAGTGTTTATAAAGGGATTCACAAGCGAACTGGCAATAACTACGCTTAAAACAAGCGACATTACCGACAGTACCAGAACATAAAAGCCCGGCATTGCCTGCCGGTGAACTTTTGTCACTCCTGAAGCGGTTACTATCCTTTTCAGAAGGAAAGGAATAAGCACAGCTTTGAAAATCAGGGTCTCGGCGACAATTATTATCAGGTTAACCGTATTTACTTCGGAAAGTTCAGCAATGGCAATTCCACATAAAAGTAAGCCCTGAAGTCCAACAAGTCTGATATAGGTCACCAGTCTTTCGGCTGAAGCGAAATACACAAGTGTTACTGCAAATAATATTATCAGATAGATTATCATTCAGTGCTATATAGTAAGTTTTTCTGTCGTTATAAGTATTACAAGGAAAGCAATGACACCTATTGCCGAAAGGGTCAGTATGAACTTGGGATTCTTATTCATTTTATTTCTCGCCCTGAATGATTCCACAAAGCCCACAATAGCAGCAAATAGTGCCTGTATCCCCAGAAAAAGAAAGATATGGAGGAATATATTCCAGCCTGAGGGAACAACTACATTGAAAATCAATGAACCATACATCGCAAACTTCAGCCATGAGGCAATATGTATAAAAGCTTTATCGAATCCGCTGTAATCGAGTATCATAACTTCGTGGATCATAGTCAGCTCAAGGTGTGTCTTTGGATCGTCAACAGGGACCCTGCTGTTTTCGACAAGGGCTATCTGCACCAGGATATAGAAGCCTATAATACTATATATCAAAACATAATGATTTCCGGAAATAAAAAAGCTACTAAAGATCCCCGAAAATGACGTATTAGCGGTGAACATAGCAAAGGCTGCCATGAGGATGAAGAATGCCGGCTCGACCAGCATAGAGAAGAAGGCTTCACGGTTGGCTCCCATCCCCTCAAAGCTGCTGCCCGTATCAAGGGCGCCGATTATCGAAAAGAATCTGCCAAGAGCCAGCATATAAATAAAAAACAGGAAGTCTCCCTCAAATGATACAGGGGCAGGCATATTTCCGAAAGGAAGTACAAGCAGGGCGCAGATGACAGAAGCCAGCGATACTGAAGGGGCGATCCGGAAAATTATTCCGGTGGTTGTGCCTATCACACTTCCCTTCCTCAGCAAAACCAGGACATCCCTCAGTGGCTGAAAAAGGTCTGGTCCTTTTCTTCCGGAGGCAATGCTTTTTACTCTGACAATTACTCCCGGGAAAAAAAGCGCTGCAATCAGTATCAGAATTAAACCTGTCATCAGATTATCCCAAAATAGGTTAGTAATAGTATTGCAAGCATAAACAGAAAGGCATAAAGAATATAATGCTGAATCCGGCCGGTCTGCATAACAGCTATCAGCTTCAGAAGCCGTGAGACAAAATCCACGGGCTTATCGACAAGGTATTTCCTGAAAACATCATGACTTTCAGACCTGAACGACCTTTTAGCAGGAAAGATCTCATCCTCGCGGATATCTTCCATGATCTTCTCTGTCTGAAGCAAGGGCCGGGCCAGGTGATTATAATTGTAAACATAGGATGTTGCAGTGTACTGCTGAGCCGGTCCGGCTTCAGGATAACCGCAACCCCAGACAGGTCCGGATGAGACCTCCTTTGTTGCGAGATGCATTTTTCTGACGATGAGCAGAATTGTTGTCAGAACAACAAAGATTCCTCCAAGGATGCTTACCGCACCCAGGCTGGCAGTCATTGTTTCCTCCTGCAGCCCTGCCGGTTCCAGCCCGAAACCGCCGGATACAATATCAAATACAGGCTTTAGAAAGAATGGCGAAGCCAAACCGATCAGAATGATAAGGCTGAGAGGCAGCAACTGAGGTATCAGCATCCCCTTATGTACTTCTTCAGCCGCAGCGGCTTTAATGGTTCGTGGCTGCCCGAGAAAAACTATCCCGAAAGCTTTTGTGAAACAGAAAACAGCCAGGCCACCCGTAAGGGCAAGCCCTGCAATTGAGGCAAGAAGGGCGAGCGACTGATACAGGCTGGCAGAAGCAAGGCTTTTAAACATTCCTGCATAGATAAGATACTCCGAGATAAAACCGTTGAATGGAGGGAGTCCACATATTGCCAGTGACCCTGCAAGAAAAAGGAGCGCTGTAAAGGGCATCTTTTTCATCAGTCCTCCGAGACTTTCAACATTCCGCGTGTGGGCAGCATAGTAAACCGACCCAGCATTGAAGAAAAGAAGCGATTTGAAAAGAGAATGGTTGAGAACATGAAGAAGGGCTCCCGAATAACCCAGCAGGCAAAGAACGCTGTTTCCTGCTGAAAAACCTATGGTACCAAGTCCCAGGCCTATACCTATAATTCCTATATTTTCAATACTGTGGTATGCAAGGAGCTTCTTCAGGTCGTGCTGCATTATTGCCATCATTACGCCCATTATTGCTGACAGAAGCGAAATAAAGAGGATAATGACACCGATTTCCATGTGGTTGTGCTGAACCGAAATCAGCACTCTCATAATTCCGTAAATACCCATTTTTATCATCACTCCCGACATAACTCCCGAAACATGTGAAGGGGCTGCCGGATGAGCCTGAGGCAGCCAGGTATGAAAGGGTATAAATCCCGCCTTAATACCAAAACCCGCGAAAAAAAGAAGAAATATCACAACATTGGAGTGACCGGAAAAATACCCCTGAAGAACATCGAAACCAGTTTTTCCGGAATCACCTGCAGAAATCAGGAACGCCAGAAGCAGCAAGAACATCCCGACATGCATCTGAATGAGATAACTGATACCAGTTTTCATTATCCTTGTATCCTCCGCATCGAAGATGACCAGAATAAATGATGATAAAGCCATTATTTCCCATACAATCAGGAACATGAACCCGTCCCTGACAATGAGGACCATAATCATTGACAACCAAAGCCAGAGATAGGAAAAATAATGAAGGGAGAATCTCAGGGAATTTTTTGTCTTATAGTATGGCTTAAGGTAACCCCTGGAGTAAAGAAAGCCTGTCAGAACAGTAATATTGACGACCAGAATAAAGAATGCGGAAAGAGCGTCTGCACTAAATTCCAAAGGGCCTGCAGGCATAGTTTGTCCGGTTTCGCAGGCTCCGCTGCCTGCACCCAGAGAGACAAAAGCCTTGATTGTTGTAGCAATAATTCCGCCAAGTAATAAAATGAGGGAATAGTGATACTTGTATTGTTTCGGGACAATAAAAACGGGTACCGTCAGAATAATAACAAGAAAAAAGAGAAGACTCATCAATTGAAAATCAATGACCGAAATTTGTGAGCGCAAATGTAAAAAAATATCTTTCTTATTATCTCCGGAAAGAATATTTCAGAATAAAATACCCTGACAGTATATAATACTCTGGTATTAGTTTAGATTATAATTGTAAATATCCTTATTTACAACTGTTTATAACCAATGTCATATCCGGTTTTCAGGATTAATTCCGGATCAGGAGCAGGTCAGCTGATGCTCATCTGCATCTCTTCTTTCCTCTCAACTACTTCAAGGACGAGAGTGTTCCCCCCTTTTTCAAGGTTTATATCGTGAGGTTTGTTGGTTTTCCATGAACCTGAGGTGAAATCAGGGACATCGATCGACTGTGACCTGTTTGCAACAGACCATTCACTAAGGGGAGCAACGGAACTCCAGAGGGCGCCGTCGTAAACATCCTGGTCGAGGGGAAGTCCGTTTCTGAGACAATCAATCAACCTCCAGTCCATAATGAAATCCATTCCTCCGTGTCCTCCGACTTTTCTTGCCATCTCGCCCACCCGTAAGACGATTTCAGGTGTGAATTTCTCCTTAATCTGTTTCATCTCCTCTTCACCAAGCCAGTCATGTCCCATTGCAATACGCTCAGGTTCAGGATACTTGCTTGCATAACCTAAAGTTCCGCTTACAACATGAAGCCTTGAATACGGCCGAACCGATGAAACATCGTGCTGAATCAGAATTGAGCGTCCCAGTGTGGTTCTGACCAGCGTGTTATTCATATTACCCCTGTAGTTCTTACCTGTAAAGGGCTGATAAAACGGATCTCCGGCAGCAAGTTGCCGGGAATGAGCACCCATTGTGAAATCAATTGTTGACATCGAAGTGAGGTAGTCCATTTTATCTCCCCTGTTAATGTTCATTATCTGGCAGACAGGGCCGAGTCCATGTGTGGGATAGAGATTTCCGTTACGTTCTGCGTTCTCTTTAAGCCTCCACATTCCGGTGTAGGCGCCGTCGGATGGCTGATCATCTGAAGGTTTCCTGAAGTTATTACCCACCAGGTTATGAATATATGCACCCTCTCCGTGAACAATATCCCCGAACATTCCCTGACGTGCCATATTGAGGGTTAGCAGTTCAAAGAAGTCATAACAGCAGTTTTCGAGCATCATGCAATGTTTTTTGGTTCGCTCGGATGTTTCAACAAGTTGCCAGGCCTCGTCGACAGTCCGTGAAAGCGGGACTTCACAGGCCACGTGCTTTCCGTTCTCCATGGCCTTTAGAGCCATTGGAGCGTGCAATGCCCACGGTGTACAAATGTAAATGAGGTCAAGGTCGGGTAACTCCGTCAGCCTCTGCCATATATTTTCATCTCCTGAAAACTCAAGGGCTTCAGGCCTTCCGATTCCCGAAAGGTATTTCTGTGAACCTGCCACTGCAGCAGGCCTCATGTCGCCAAGGGCTTTTATTTCAACTCCTTCAATATATGAAAGCCTCTGAACTGCGCCGCTTCCCCGGTCGCCAAGACCGATAAGCCCAACCCGGACAGAAGGTATGGGAGGAGCTGCATATCCGGACATATTAAATTTCTGGACATAGCTCTTTCCGGCCGAATCCAGAATAGCTCGAAGATTAGATTCAGTTCTTTCAGGAGAACAGCCAGTGAGCCAACTGCCTGCAAAGGCTCCTGCACCAGCCGCTGTTGCTGTTTTAAGGAAGTTACGGCGATTGCTTTTCATAGAGATTGTAAATCGGTTTAGGAATGAATAATCAGTTCCCCGAAAATACAACATAATTTGTAAACATCAAGCCATATTATGGCCGGTATGAAAGGTTTTAAAGAATAATGCACCATGGTTTCCCGTTATAATTATTGAAAACATATTCTATCTTTGTGTAAAGAAACCACGGTTAATCAGCGGAATTTTATCCTGAAATGATCTACGAAAACGTATCCCTGAAGAAATACAACACTTTCGGCCTGAATGTCAGAGCCGACCGTCTTGTTACATTCAGGCACGAAGAAAATGCGATTCATTTTTTTGAGCAGAAGAAGGGTGAGCCTGAAAAGTGCTTTATAATCGGGAGTGGAAGTAATCTGCTGTTCACGAACGATTTTCACGGCACTCTCATTCACCCGGAGATGGATGAGATTTCCCATGAAGGAACTGAAAACAGCGACGTTATAATTTCTTCAGGCGCCGGAGTACAATGGGACAAGCTTGTCGAGTCGACTGTATCGAAAGGGCTGGGAGGGTTGGAAAACCTTTCCTACATCCCCGGGCTGGTGGGAGCAGCGCCTGTTCAGAACATAGGAGCCTACGGAGCAGAAGTCAGGGATACCATTGAAAAAGTAAGGGCAATAAGCATCGAAGACGGCAGTATCAGGGAATTCAGCCGCGAAGAGTGCAGATTCGGTTACAGGGACAGTATTTTTAAGCGAGAACTTAAAGGCAGATATCTTATTACCAAAGTCTTTTTCAGACTTTCATCAAAACCCCAGCTCAGGCTTGAATACGGATCCCTGAAGGATGATGCTGCTGTCCGGAAGGGTTCGACATCTCTTGCAAATGTAAGGAAAACTGTAATCGAAACCAGGAAAAGCAAGCTTCCTGATCCGGCCATTGTTGGAAATGCCGGAAGCTTTTTCAAAAATCCGGTTGTTGAAGTTGCATTCGGAGAAAAGCTCAAGAGCAAATACCCGCAGATGCCTGTATTCAGGGATGCTACAGGGAAGTCAAAGCTTGCCGCAGGATGGCTGATAGAGCAATGCGGATGGAAGGGAAAAAGGATCGGGGATGCGGGGATTCATGAGAAACAGGCACTTGTCATTGTAAATCATGGCAATGCGACCGGCAAAGAGCTTTTTGACCTGTCGGAACTTGTAAGGAAATCAGTGAACGATAAATTTGGAATTCTGCTCGAAAGAGAAGTTGAAGTGATCTGAATCACCTGTAGATTTTTCTCCTGTTAAGTTCCTGCCGGTATTCATTGGCATATCTGTTATGTTCAGAAAGTGTCCTGGAAAAATTATGGTATCCTGAAAAATCAGCCTTTGCCGCAAAATACAGATAATCATGCTCTTCAGCATTAAGAACAGCATCTATCCCTTCTATTGACGGACATGAAATAGGTCCGGGGGGTAATCCCGGATTCCTGTAGGTGTTATATGGAGAATCCACTTCAAGATGACGATTCAACACCCTGTTCAGTGTGAAATCATTAACAGCGAATTTTATTGTCGGATCAGCCTGAAGTGGCATTCCTCTTTTTAACCTGTTAACATACACGCCTGCTATCCTGGGTTTTTCGTCAGCTTTCAGAGCCTCATGATCGACAATTGAGGCAAGGGTGGAAACCTCAGCCGGTGTCAGGTTCAGAAGGCTGCTTTTCTGCATTCGCTCATCATTCCAGAACTTACGGTATTCCCTCAGCATACGGTTGTAAAGCCTCGGGGGATCCGTGTTCCAGTAAAACTCATAAGTATCAGGTATGAACACTGAAATTATTGTCTCACTCGTAAAACCGTCACCCGAATAGTTATCAGGATCGGAAAAGAAGTGCACGATAGAGGCTGAATCAGCTTCGATCTTCCCTCCTATCCTTCCTGCCAGTTCATAAATTGTCCTTACATTGCTGAATGTCACCCTTACAGGCGACTGCCGGCCTCCCCGCAGAATATTAATAAGTTCATTATAGCCAAGAGGCTTGTCAACCACGTATCTTCCCGGTCTGACAAGCCCGGTATAACCTTTTCTTTCCGAAAACCATTCGAGAACCGCTGGATTCCTGATCCTGAGCTTTGCTCTTACAGAATCCATTGCCTGCTGATATGAAGCTCCTTCCGGAATATAAATCTCTGCCCTCTCTCCATCCGGCTCAACATTGTCCGCAAGCAGCCTGTCGTACATTATACAGGCGATAACGGCAAAAACCAGGATGGCCGGGAGAATTATAATCAAAAGTCTTTTGCGCATCTTATATGATGTTCTCCGCAAATTTAGCTCTACCTTCCGGAAAAGTCAAAATGATTAATTTATAAATTAGTGCTCTGAGAAAAATAGTAACCAATATAGACAAAAATGGCAACATCTGTAATTCTTCTTCTGATCGCAATAGGGATACTGACAGGATTCATGGCAGGTCTTCTGGGCATCGGTGGGGCTATCATTATGGTTCCGGCTCTTATTTTCCTTCTCGGTCTCAGTCAGCAGGGCGCCCAGGGAACAAGTCTGGCTGTAATGCTTCCGCCCATTGGGCTGATTGCGGCTTACAACTACTTCAAGGCCGGTCATGTCAATCTGAAATACGCCCTCATTCTGGCCGTGATGTTTGTTGCAGGATCGTATTTCGGTTCAAAGCTTGCAATTGATCTTCCTCAACCGCTCCTGAAGAAGATCTTCGGCATATTGCTTCTTGCCGTGGCTGTTAAGATGCTGTTCTCAAAATAACGGGAGCTGTCTCAAAACCGTCAGCCTGACCTTAAACGATAGTGCGACAGCCCCCTTTTACAAGTATATCTTTCAGAACATTATTCCAACACTCAGAAGGAATGCATTTGGCCTGTCGTCAAGTACAAATTCATCTCCGGTCAGGTTCTGGATCTTTGTCTGATACTTCTGAAGGCTGCCCTCATACCTTAGATCAAGGGTTATCCTCTTTACTATGTCAAATCCCAGACCTGCCTGATAACCAAAGGTTAGATCTTTATACATGGCCTCTAAATCCGGATTATCAACAAGAGCACCCGGGGAATCGATCAGAAGGCGGGCTGTCGGACCTGCATTGATGCGAACAGGGCCAAACTGGCCTCCAAGCATCAACGGAATGTCAATCCTGTTGAACTTCTGTTTCTTGATAACCTCTGAGGCAGGGGAATCAAGATCCGTTATGGTATATTCGTCGGTCCTTGATGCAAAAAGGAATTCCGGCTGAATGTAAAACCCCATCATGGTGAATCTGATAAAGGCACCACCGTGAAAACCATAATTAGCACCTTCGAGAACATCAATTGTATATTCTGTATCACCCGTTGTCAGTGTTTTGAGATCTTCCATCTTGAGGGTTGTGGTACTCAATCCTCCCTTTAGTCCGAATTTAACCTGTGAGAAGGCCGGAATAGTTAAAAGAACTGATAATAAGATAATAGCGAATTTTTTCATAATTCCTGGTTTTAATTAGAAATAACAATTTTAAACAATAATAACAACACAGACATCTGTTGTCTATAACGGATGAACACTGAAAATAGTTTCAGGGGAGATATTTTTATAGCTGAATCTGGCTGGTCAGTGGGTCTGATAACATCATTCGGAGGCAAGTTCGCTAAAAATCACCCTTTTCATTTCATCAAATTCCTCCCTGTCGAACAGTCGGGTGAGAAAAATGATCTTTCCTTCCCTGTCAATAATGACATTCCGGGTAACACCTGCTTCCTTAAGGGCATAGAGACCAAAAATATCAGCTCCCGGGTCAAGAGCCAGGGGATAGGTAACCTTAATGTCCTTTTTAAACCGGAGAACTTTTGCAAGGGGTTCATCCCTGTCTATTCCAATCACTGCCAGTCCTGACTTTTTTCCGGGCATCCATATCTCCTTTTCTATGTAAGGCATTTCCTTCCTGCATACCGAGCACCAGCTTGCAGTGAACTGAAGCATAACGACACTGCCCCTGAGATCAGAAAGCCGGTATGACTTTCCTCCTGCCTCATTTATTACGAAATCAGGAGCCATATCACCTGTCCTGACCAGATAATCATCCTTGTACACTTTTTTTTCCTGTGCTTCGGAAAAAGAAGCAAAAATCATAAACAAAAAAATAAGGGCAGTTTCTTTTTTCATCTGATAATTCATTTGAGGGTCTGATATGACAATCACATTAAATCGCCGTTGGTTCATGGTTATGTCTGTTAAAAATCATTAAGAGACAACCGGTACCAACAGCTTTAACAAAATATAATTAATATTGTTAAGAATTTCCTGCAATTATAATTCAAAATATAGACTCCGATGTTCTGCATCCGCAAAAAAAACGACATAATTAATTCAAAATCCACCTATACTGGATACCTGGCTATAAGGGCGTTCTTCCTTATGGCAGTATTCATTATTTCAGTGCCTGGTGCCAAGGGTCAGGTTGAATCTGAAGGGTTTAAGAGAGCATTCGACAACATAAAGCAAACGGTGCTGAAAGCACAACTGGGGTTTCTGGCCTCAGACTGGACAGAGGGCAGAATGGCCGGCGAAAGGGGTGAGTATCTTGCCGGCGATTACATAGCAAGCCTTTTACAGCTTTATGGTGTCAAACCCGGAGGTGACATTATCACGTCCAGATCTTCAGGCGGTGAGGCAGCTGCCTTTGGAAACAGCTATTTTCAGAATTTCGTTCTGATAAGAACTGAAAGTAGCAACGACCATGTGATGCAGATAAAAAGTATTTCGGGAAAAACAACTGAGACAAATGTTATGAGTTATAACATCGATTTTTACCTCAGATCACCCGACAGTTCGATAGAAACAGAAGCACCCGTGGTTTTTGCGGGTTACGCCTTTAAAAGCGAAAAACTAAGATACGACGACTTTGGCAAGCTTGACTTAAAAGGTAAATTCATACTCCGAATTGCGGGTTATCCTCCATTTGCACGAAAAGCACTCTCAGTATCAGAACTGGCAGAATGTTCACGGGAAAGTGAAAGGATCATCAGGAGTTTGGGAGCTGCAGGAATCATCGAATTCAGCCCGGGCCGCCCTGTTGCAGGAAACCCTCCGCTTCAGGAGTTCCTTAACCTGTCGCCTGCAGAACGGAGACCGGTACCTGAGGCCATGTATGCAGATTATCAGCTCCCTTCCCGGGAGGCGGGAAACCAGATCCTTAGATTCTCAGTCTCTGAGGGAACTGCCGCCATGATACTGGACGGAAGCGGAATTGATGCCGGGGAATTTGTCAGACGGTCAGAATCGGAACCTTACCAGAGTTCAACTGAAATAAAGGATAAAAGGATATTCATCAAAACTAGCGTCAGAAAGGAAGCGGTGAGGGTGAGAAACATTATCGGAATTATTGAAGGAAAAGACCCTGATCAGTATATTGTTTTAGGTGCTCACTATGATCACATGGGGGCTTCAGGAGGATATACATGGAACGGAGCCGACGATAACGGATCAGGAACCGTAGGGGTTCTTACCCTTGCCAAGGCAATAATGGAGACAGGGGTCCGGCCTGAAAAGACCATTATTATAGCGTTGTGGACGGCAGAAGAAGTTGGACTGCTTGGATCTCATTATTTCGTTGAAAACCTGCCATACCCCAGAGACCGGATAAAGCTAAACCTTAATTTCGATATGATCTCAAGATATGTAGCCGACGATTCACCAAAAAAGGTTACAATGACTTATACTGATTCATACCCTTTATTCAGAAACATCACGGAGGAAAACCTCAGAAAACTGGGAATTGATCTTGATGTCGATTTTCAACCCTCGCCCGATCCTCCCGGAGGCAGTGATCACAGGTCCTTTACTGAGGCGGGCATCCCGGTTATGAGGTTCAAACCCGGGCACAGGGAAGAATATCACACGCCAGCCGATGAAGTGAGCACTGTCGACTGGGATATCATGGAGCTTCTTATTAAGATAAGTTTTGCAAATACCTGGCACCTCGCAAACAACAGATGGTAAGCCTTTTTTTTGTTTATTGCTGATAAATCTTTGATTGTTTTAGCGCTTTTCTTATATTCGGACAAACCAAAATCTGAAACTCATGAAAATACTTAAATCACTTGCGTTCATAATCCTGATGCTCGGTGTATTCTCTGTGGCTATGGGTCAGAAACCATCAACACAGGAAAAACTTCATGTAATAATAATCGGCGCTCATCCCGATGATCCGGATGAAGTTGGAGGAACAGCCTACAAATGGGCCCAGATGGGACATGATGTTCTTATGGTTTCTCTTACGAACGGTGACGCCGGACATCAGTCGCTCGATTCGGAAACCCTTGCAAAGGTTAGGCGTGAAGAAGCCAGAAAAGCCGGAGAGGTGATCGGGGTGAAATATATAACCCTGGACAACCATGATGGCCAGCTTATGCCTACATACGAGAACAGGCTCCAGGTAATAAAATTGATCCGGGAACATCAGGCAGATATCGTTATCTTCCATCGTCCCTATGATTATCATCCCGACCACCGGTATACAGGGACTCTGGTCCTTGACGCCGCCTATATGGTTACTGTACCGAAAATTCTCCCAGAAGTAAGGCATCTCGACAAGAATCCTGTATTCCTGTATACGGCAGACGATTTCGTTCATCCCGAACCATTCATTCCTGATGTATGTGTCGCTATCGATGATGTTATTGAAAAGAAGATTGACATGTATCACCAGCATACTTCACAGATGTATGAGTGGCTACCCTTTAACAGGGGTCAGCTTGACCAGGTACCTGCCACTGAAAAGGAAAGAAGGGCCTGGCTGGGAGAAACCTGGTCAAGACGCTCTAACGCTGAGCCCTACAGGGAAATACTAATAGAGCATTACGGCAGTGAAAAGGGATCGGCTGTAAAATACTGCGAAGCCTTTCAGGATTCAGGATACGGCACCAGGCTTACAAAGGAAAATATAAAGAAGTACTTTCCCTTCTATTGAATTTCGATATAAGCGCTGTTATGACTTAGCTCAATGAAGTCGTTGGTTTCTTCCCTGTAACCGTATTCGAAACAGTAATGATAGCGCATTCCATCAGTTGTTTCGATAACATGGGTGAAGAAAGCAAAATTATAGCCAAGGGCAAACAATGCATCCTTATGGATCCTGCGCCTTCGCTCTTCATAAAGGTCGGCCAGGATCCTCCTGTTTTTCCTCAATAACCCATGTACATTCCTGACATAGTTATTTGTATCGCGGTTTAACCTGTTGTTGTAATTGTTCCTGCACTGGTCAGAGCAGAATTTCTTATCTGTGCGACCGCGTATAGCGGCGCCGCAATCGAGACATTTCCTTTCCACAGCACGAATGTTTTCATAAAGATAGGAAAAATTTAAATTTATTAGGCTATAGTGCTGAAGATGAAAATGAAAATCGTTTACAAACGACTAAAAGCGGTTAGTATCCGGATATAAACAATTAACTACCGACATCATTATTGAGCCGGGTGTAAGTTTGTTCAGCTGTTAACAAATGTTGAACTAAAACTTAAAAGCAATGAACTCACTTAGGAACAGAGTAAACCTGATCGGACACCTGGGTCAGGATCCGGAAACAAAAGACCTCAGCAACGGAAAGAAAGTAACGCACTTCACGATCGCCACTAATGATGAATTCAAAAACTCCGAGGGTCAGAAGATAAAACAGACTACCTGGCATAACATCGTCGCATGGAACGGGCTTGGTGATCTCAGCGGCAAGTACCTCAAAAAGGGAAGCCAGGTAGCCGTGGAAGGAAGGATTGTATACAGGAGCTATGAGGACAAAAACGGAGTAACAAGGTATGTCACGGAAGTTGTGATTCACGATCTTCTTTTCATCAGGACCGGAAACGAAGGTCCTCAGAATGGTGATTAGTTGCCGTGGCGGACACTGCCGGCTGCATTTCCTGCGGGAGGCTGTTCCTGAAAGGGACAACCTCCCTCTTATGAATTCCTTCCGGCCCTGAGGGCTTTAATATTAACCTCAGCAACCTCCTCTCCCTTCCTGCCGAAGAAGGCCATGACAGCCTTCTCAATCGATGAATAAGGTATGTCGATATAATGAGAGGCTGCTCCCAGAATAACGATATTTCCCGATCGTGCTGATCCGGCTTCCCTTGCAATGGAATCTGCATCAAGGATCCTGTGGTTTCTGACTTTCCTTATCTCGCCAAGGAGAAGCTCTAAAGCCGGATAATCAGGGATATTGATCAGTGGAGTTGAGTTGGTAACAAGCCATCCTGTCTTTGAAAGCCATGGAAGATACCTAAGCGACTCCATCGGTTCGACCGATATTATCAGATCAGCCTTTCCATGAGGAATCAGATCGGATGAAATGGGCTTTGCCGATAGACGGAGGTGAGACTGGACATCACCACCCCTCTGGCTCATGCCATGAACCTCAGACTGCTTGAGAAACAAATCGTTATCTACTGCAGCCAGCCCTATTATGGCAGCAATTGAAAGGATTCCCTGACCACCTACACCTGCAAGTATTATATCGTTTTTCATATAGCTGATTCCTTTTCTGAGTTTTCCGTCAAAGCAGACCTTTTCTTCCGTGAGGCAGTCTGGATACATTCCCTTGAAGAAATTACCACAGATACACCCCTGTACTCAAACTCTTCCTTCATGACCCGTACATTTTCTTCATGATTTTTCCGAAGAGGAATGATGCTTCTGATATGTTCCGGTTCAACACCGAGTCCTTCGCATATCGACTTCAGGCGTCCTGTTGCATGAGATTCCTGACCGCCTGTCATACCTGTTGTTGAATTGTCGGAAATGATCACCGTCACATGAGATTTCTTTATTACAGCATCCAGGAGTCCTGTCATTCCGGAGTGAGTGAAGGTGGAATCACCGATTACTGCAACGGAAGGATGAAGTCCGCCATCAGAAGCTCCGACAGCCATCGTTACTGAAGCACCCATATCGACACATGAGTTGATTATGCTGTATGGTGGAAGAGCTGCCAGGGTATAGCATCCGATATCGGAAAATACACCGATTCCCTTATGCCCGCCGAGGGCCTCAATAACGGCGTTGAATGTATCTGAATGACCGCATCCCTTGCAAAATGAGGGAGGCCTTGTCCTGACAACCTCGGGAACACGATAAGTCGTTTCTGTTTTCAGTCCTAGTGCCTTTGCCACAATCGATGGATTAAGCTCTCCTGCACGCGGAATAGCTCCATCAAGCCTTCCCAGAACTTTCAGATTATTATCGAGCAATCCTCTGAGAGCCTCTTCTATTACCGGATAGCCTTCTTCAAGGACAAGCACCTCCTCGCATCTTCCAGTAAGGTCATTTATAATGTCCCCGGGGAATGGGTAAGCCGAAAGCTTAAGCACAGGGAAATCAGGACCATTCCCGGGAAAGTTCTCCATCAGGTAATTATAGGCTATACCGCATGCAATGACGCCGATTTTGCGATTCCGGCCATCAGAGAAGATGTTGTACTTTGCAAGTCTGTTTTCATACTTCAGCGATTCATACGCCTTGAGCAGAGCTGAATACTTCTTCCTGGCGATAGCAGGAAGAAGGACAAACTGACGGGGATCGGACGGCAGACTGAATTTCTTTTGCATCTCGGGAGTCTTTCTTGCAACAGCTGCCCTTGAATGTGCCAGACGTGTGGTTATCCTGAAAAGAACCGGAAGCCTGTATTTTTCAGAAAGGTCAAAAGCGTCAAATACCATGTCGTAAGCCTCCTGCTGACTGGATGGTTCAAATACCGGGACAAATGCAAACTTGCCGTAAAACCTTGAATCCTGTTCATTCTGCGAGGAGTGCATTGACGGATCGTCAGCAGATACTACAATAACACCTCCGTTTATTCCGGTGACAGCGGAATTGATGAACGGATCGGCTGCCACATTAAGTCCGACATGCTTCATCGCCACCATAGCCCTCCTGCCTGTATACGACATCCCGAGAGCTGTTTCCAGCGCAGTTTTTTCATTTGCCGACCACTGTCTCAGGATTCCCCTGGAGGAAGCCTCCGATGAGGCCTGGATGTATTCCATGATCTCGGTGGAAGGTGTGCCGGGATAGGCATACATACCACTCATGCCAGCATCAATTGCACCTTGCGCAATAGCCTCATCGCCTAATAAAAGTAATTTTTGCATATTATTTTCAGCAAGATTGTAACCCGATAATTGATCAGCCGTAAAAGTACCTTATAAAGTTCAATTTTGAAATTTATTTAAAAATTAGTTAAATGTTTTTACCGTTACGGCCAATATTGCTTATTTTGCAACCGCCCACTCAATGTGAAGGCTTTGAAAAAAGGAGAAGACAGACTTGACCAGAATATTCTATACTTTGATTCTTTTGTGCCTCCCTCTCTTTGTAATGACTGGTCAGAATCAGGAACGGGAGAGGTTTTTCCAGGTATCGGGACTTATTACCGATGAGGAGGACAGGGCTGTGCCAAATGCAGGCATCATTTCCATTAAACTCAAAAGAGGTTCGGTAAGCGAAAGAACTGGTATCTATACCATAACGAGTACCCCTGGTGATACAATATTTTTCAGGGCTCTTGGTTTTAAGAGAAAGCTGATAGTCCTTCCCGTCGATTTTGAAGGAAGGCATTTTACGCTGGATGTTTCACTGAGCACTGACACAATTCCTATTGAGAATGTAGTGGTAATGCCGTGGAGGAGTTACAGCGACTTTATTAAAGACATGACGGAAATATCTCCGCTCGACCCGGAGATAGAGAACATGAACAAGAACATTGAATCGGTGGCTGAGGCAGTTTCGAACACAAGGGATGTCAGGATAACTCCTGAGGCAGGCTACAGGTACGCCATGCAGCAGAATTTCAATATGACAGCAACCAGGAGCCAGTACCCCATCAATAACCTTCTGAACCCACTGGCATGGGCAAAATTCGTAAACAGTCTTAAAAACGGCCTGTTCAGGAATGATGATTCTGAAAAACCTTCCCGGCCGGCCAAAACCAGAAACAAGAAGAAAAAGAAACAGTGAAGCTAAACGAAGGTAAACTAATCGGGATCCTCGGGACTGTGATAATTCATCTGCTGGCAGGCATTATATTTATGTCGTTCAAGCTGACAGAACTAAAGACCGTTATAAAAAAAGTTGAAAAATTCGAGATTGAATTTTCACAGATTGAGGAAAACAAAATCCCTGAAAAAGCCCCCGAACCTCCTCCCCCAACAACTGTTGAGAATGTCCTCTACGACGATGTAGAGATGCTTAATATTGCGAGAAACCTTACGAGCAGAAGCGAGGTAAAAATCGATCCCAACGATTATATTGATCAGGTAAAGGATGAACTGATTCAGACAGGCAGGCTTGGAGTTGACAATTATCTCGACCGGCAGGGAGGAAACGCGGCCTCGGCTGAAGAAGACCATGTTGCTGTTATAAACCGTGAGGAGGAAGAAAAGGAGGAGGAAGAAACCGACAACGCAAGGAAAATGGCAGCTAATTATCAGGGGCCCACCAGAATATACTACGATCTTAGCGGACGTGATCACATATACCTTCCAATACCGATATATAAATGCCAGGGGTCGGGAAAAGTGGTGCTGGTAATTGAAGTTAACCAGAGGGGCAGAGTTGAGAATGCTCAGATCTCACAGGCCGAAAGCAACACAAGTGATGAATGCCTTATTGAAACCGCTATCAGTACTGCATTGGTCTCGAGATTCGAACCTGACCTCAATGCTCCAAAAACTCAGAAGGGAACGTTAACCTATATTTTTGTAGCTCAGTAAACCGGCTTCAGATAGTTTTTATTATCAAAGCCATTGCGTAATTTCAGGAGAAAAGAGAATCCTGAGGTCTCGTAAAGGGACGGATCACCTCGGGATTGTTCCGGTTTGCCTTGCGGTCATTTACAAGGTTACTGACCATGTGAGCCTTAAGTGTCGCAGAAGGACATGGTTTAAGAATCCTGAATGCTTCATCTTCTGTAACACCCTGCGATATCCATATTTTTTCTTCCTCCCTTTCAAGAATTACCGGCATCCGTTTCTTTGAATTGTGTATCACTGTCATGAGGTCGTTGGCGTCGGTTGTTATGACCGAAAAAGTATCATGCCTCTCCCCTGTCGTCGTTTCGGTCCATGAGTCGTAAATTCCTGCCAGAGACATAATGTCCCCGTCCTCGCGGTAGATATAATAAGGGATCTTCTTATTTCCTGCGTGCTGCCATTCAAAAAAACCTCTGACAGGGATTATACATCTTCTTGTTTTAAATGGACGGGAATATGAAGGTAAGGTCCTGATTGTTTCAGCTCTTGCATTGAAGGTTTTGTACCTTATTTCCTCAGCGGCTGCCGGATTTCTTGTCCAGGAAGGGATAAGCCCCCAGCGCAGGAGGCGCAGTTCGTCAGGGAATTCGGAACAGAGAGCCGGAAGTTCCGGAAGTCCGAAAGCATGATAGTAATAACTGGGAGAATATCTCTCATAGCCAGGGAATGAAACGGCGTATCTGTTTTCCAGCTCATCCCTGACCAGATTTACATTTACAGTAAAACACATTATTTTGTCAGTTGATGCCCGTAAGCTGCATCTTAATTGGCAGGGGCAATGAATTTCTGAAAAGATCTGTTTCGGGCCATTCCGCGACCATTGATACAGCCTTAGTCATCATGCGGTTAATGTATGCATTGATCAATGGTCCGTTCCAGGCACTGGAATTAAGCAGAACAACCCAGGATATTCCGTCGGGCTGACGTTTTATCATTCCTGCCGTACCGGAAAATGAGCCGGTCCTTATCCATTCCCCTCCCATAGTTGTGCTCTTCCATCCAACCGGAGAATAACTGTTCCCCGGATCGGTCATAAACCTGATACTCTCATCCGAAAGAATGTCCCTGTTAAAATCGAATCCGTCAACTGCAAGCAAAAGCCTCATAAGATCAGGGGCTGTAGCCAGCCAGCCACCCGCTCCTCCCAGCGTCTCGATATCATTTCCTCCGTATGGGACTGGAACAATTTCGCCGGTTCCGTATACAGATGGGCGGCGATTTACTCCTGACGCCTCATAATATGAAACCTCGAAAGGAGCTTTAAAATCGGCAAGGTTTCGTGCAGGAATAATATCATAGATACCCACGGGTTCGAATATCGCAGTTCTGCAGTATTCATTGTAAGGCATCCCCGAGACTTCTTCAACTATCAGCCCCAGAATGCTGTATCCAAGGTTTGAATACGAACGTGCGGTTCCCGGTGTAAAATGCAGCCTCTTCCCCAGAGCGAACCTGATTATTGTTTTAAGGTCAACAGGAAGGTCCACGTGCATTTCTGCCGCAACAACCTGCGGCATGAACATCTGGTCTCCCCAGCGCTGCGACCAGCCTCCTTCATGACTCAGAAGATGGCCTATCGTAATGTCAAAAACCCGTTTGTCGCGAGGGCTGCAATAAATCGAATCTTTAAGAATGCCTTCCGGTCCGAAAACCTTGTCGCTGACCGAGAGTTTGCCCTCTTCAGCAAGTTTCATGACAGCAATCGCTGTAACCAGCTTTGAAATACTTGCGATCCTGAACTTATTGTATGGCTGGGTTTCAACTCCTGAGGCAGTATCGGTGTAACCAAATCCCTTTGCATAAACAAGCTTTCCCTCACGTGCTATCGCTACTGATGCCCCGGCAATACTCCATTTCTTCATGAAAGAAACCATTGCCGACTCGCAGCACTCAAACCCTGAACCTGATGAAAAGGAATTAGTAAGCCTTATGTTCCCTGGAACTATCTTGTCGGGATAACCTTCTGTTGTCTCAATGGCTCCGGGGTTATAGCTTGCTACCGTCAGCAGCAGAATTGCAAATAATATCTTACGCGAACTAATCAACAATTTCACTTTGCGCTGTAAAAATAAAAAAAAATCCAAGGTTGAGAGTGTATTGCAAATGTTTTATACCAATTTTAACTTATTGACTTTACAAATATTGTCTTTTTTGTTTTAATTTTTAAAATGAGTAATTTTCAAAAGACTAACTTTGCAAACATGTTTTCAACAAGAATAAAACAAACCCTCGGTACTATTCTGCTATTTTTCTCATTGGGATTTGTCAAAATAACAGCCCAGGAGGTTGTGATCATCGACACTTCGGCCTATCTCCCGCTTATGTTCGAGGGCGCTCTTGAGAACAACCTCATGGTTGCTTCAATGTATGGCTACGAAAGTGAAATTGAAAGGCTTGTCCTGAAAGGTGCTGAAATAGACGGGCAGACATACGAAGGGGCTACACCACTGATCTTTGCTGTGGCGAACAACAGGATAAACGCTGTAATTAAACTTCTGCAGTATGATCCTGAGATAGACAAAATGACTACAAATTATGAGACATCTCTTCTGATAGCTGTCAAGAATCAGAACACCGCGATAGCAGAGGTTTTGATAAGGAACGGAGCAGATGTGGAACTTGCAGACAACAACAGTGTCACTCCCCTTCATCATGCAGTTTTATCAGGTAATACTGAGATGACCGACATGCTGATCTACTATGAAGCCGACTGCAATAAAAAAGCCTACGACGGCACCACACCTTTTATGACGGCGATATTGCTTGGTTATAACGACATCGCCTTTCTTCTTATGCAAAACGGTGCTAATCTGGAAGCAAGGGACAAGGACGGTTTTACTCCATTTCTTATTGCAGCGCAGAAAGGTGATACACTTATGATGAACGCTTTGCTGAAGGAGGGAGTCGATCTGTACGAAAAAAACAGATATAATTATAATGCCTTGGGGCTTGCTATCGAATCAAATCATATTCATGCCGTCGATCTTCTCCTCAGAAAAGGGAATTTGTGGAATACTGAAGAGAAAAACGGAGTAAATCCCTATACGGTTGCAGCTTCATTTGGAAGAAAAGAAATATCCGGCCTGCTTGAAGATAGAAATGTTGCCGGACACCAGGGACTTAGAATTGACGAGATTTCTTTTTCTCCCTATATAAAATTCAACAACAGGGATTATTATACCGGAGCAATAATAACGCTGAAAGAGCCTCTAATTAATGCGGGATTCAGGCTGGGTTTTGAAATCAAACCTCAATATACCAGGGTGCTCGTGGAAACAAATGAAAGGACTTTTTACCAGTACTACGATAAAAGTTCCATCGTTTACGGAGGGGTATTCAAGGATTATCGGCTTGGAGAAACCGGATCGGACATGGTCATCTCTGCTACAACTTATATATCAGCAGGTTACAAGTTCGGACCTGAGTTCAGGGGAACAAATATTGCACCTGAAAACGGATTGAAGTTATTGCCGGGGATCGGGATTAAACTGAGAAAAAAACATATAAACACCGAGGTGGATTGTGAATATATGAACTCTGGATTTGCCGGCCAGCCTCCTTTCTGGATCAGATTCAGCCTGGGTTACACGTATTTCGTTAGCAAGGCACGAATGCCAGTAAAAACCATTAAATGGGATTAAGAAATGAAACTTCTTATAAAATTTACATTTCTGACTGCTTTGGCTGTTTTTCTCTCATGCGAAGATCAGAGATGGTTTACCAACTGCTCTGACTGTTTCGCGAATGAACCTGAATCAGTGGAACTTATCGTCAGGCTTTCGGATGCGGATCAACCCGTGGTAGTTACAATATACGAAGGAGAGCTTGAAGATGGCATAGTATACTTAAGTCATGAAACCATGTTAAATGAATACAGGATAAATGTCAGCCTGAACAAGAAATACACCGTTACAGCATTCTATGTCAGAGGCAACGAAACCTTCACCGCTGTCGACTCTTCAGTTCCCAAAGTCAGGTACACTGAGGATAAGTGCGAAAGCGCATGCTATTACGTTTATGACAGAATTGTCGATCTGAGGCTGAGATACTGACCCCCTTGAAAAAATAATCTTCCGGCTTAAGCTTCATAGCTGAAGAGAGGCACGCCTCCGGCAGCTTTTTCCTTTATCGCCATAATTTCCTTTGGCCTGAGCGGTTTGATTTCATTCCTAAGATTTAAGGCGATTGTGAAAAGCTCAGCTTCACCGGGAGGTATTGCCGCAGTTACCGGATGCGACATTGTAAAGCGCAATCCCAATTTTATTTCTTCCTCACCTGTTAACGGTTCATACCAGCACTTTGGGTATCTTGTCCTGTCGGCCCCTTTTTGCCATGGGCCTTTGGCCATTGCCTTAAGAGCAAGTATGCCCATTCCTTTCTGCCTGGCTTTTTCCATTACCTGAGGGCCGAAATTGCCTTTATGCCATGTGGCATAATTAAACGGAAAGAGTATGGTATCAAAATCAAACCTGTCCATCAGTGCCATTGCTGCTTCAACAGAGTGTGCTGAAAATCCTATGTATTTTATTTTTCCCTCTTTCCTGGCTTCAAGAAAAGTCTCCATCGATCCGCCGGGACCAAGAAGCGTTTCAACATCGGCGAGTGTTGTTACCGCATGATGCTGGTAAAGGTCAAAATACCCGGTACGAAGGTTTTTCAGTGAATTCTCCAGCTCCTTACGGGCTCCCTCCCTGGTTCTTTCAGTTGTCTTGCAGGCAAGGAACACTTCCTTTCGGTAAGGCTCAAGAGCCGGTCCGAGCTTTATCTCTGCGTCTCCGTAGGATGGAGCCACGTCAAAGTAGTTTATTCCGGCATTTATTGCCATAGCAACAAGCCGTGAAGCTTCTTCCGGAGATGAATCCCGTACCACAATGCCTCCAAAACCAATCACTGAAAGCATCTGACCGGTTCGTCCGAGCATTCTCTTTTCAATCCTGTTCCTTTTCTTCGAACGAACAACAGCATTAAGATCAGCAGGAAACAAACTGATCATTGGCACTGCAAGTGAACCTGTCTTTATAAAATCGCGGCGTTTCATGGGTGAAATTTTTAGCTGTTCATATAAATGCAAAATATATGAAATTGTTCACATACATACAAATTAAACTGTGATATATCAGAGCCTGAACAGCCGGCTGGGATCTTTAGAAAAATCACCGCGTTCCGGATGGTCTCAGGTCGATTACAGGATGAGTGGTATAAAGAATCCTGTCGTTCCTGTAATAGACCTTTTCAAGAAAAAGACCGCCTGGAGGGGCAGTAAGCTTTGCCGGTATATCTGATCTGTTCCTGAAAAACGAGATGACATCACTCACCTCGATTTTTCCCCTCCCGGCTTCAACCAGAACTCCGGCCATTCTTCTTACCTGCTTCCAGAGAAAATGAGACCCTATAACATGATAGATTATCATATCGCCATGTTCTGTTACCGATGAATGCAATATTTCAACCTTAGATGATGCCTGCTCCTGCTCCGGATCGGTAAAAGACTTGAAATTTTTCAATCCGGTAAAATGGCCTGCAACTTCATTCATCTTCCTGACATCGAGCTCATCCTTTATCCACCATACATATTTTTTGCCAAGGGCTGTTCTTCTCCGACTTATCTGATAGATATAGCTTCTTGCAACAGCATCATGACGTGCATGGAACTGTGGTTCTGCATCCTCGACGTGAAGAATGCAGATATCAGGGGGAAGCCGGTCGTTTATTCCGTACCTGATTCTGAGTAAAGGCAGATCTGTCTCTGCATCGAGATGTGCAGTCTGACCGATTGCGTGAACCCCGCTGTCGGTCCTTCCGGCCCCGTACAGGTCAGACACAGCCCCTCCGAAAAGGTCCCGGCAGGCATCGAGGATCTCCCCCTGGATCGATTTTCCGCCTTTCTGCATCTGCCAGCCTGAGTACCTGGTTCCCTCATATTCTATTGTAAGTTTGAATCGCGGCATATCTAAACAGTTTATGGCACCAAGTTAGTACAATTATTTGCAGGGCAGATAATATTGAGTATTGTTATGCATGCCTTGCTCTCAATACAGGGATTTAAGCTTATGCATCGTAAGGTATCAATTTCAGCAGACAGAATTCTATTCGTATATTTGAAAACTCAATAATCTTTAAAGATGGAAACTTCATTTTTTGACTCAGGCATCTTTTCATACGGGATAATGCCCCTGTTGATTTTCCTGGCCAGGATCTGTGATGTATCGATAGGCACCATGAGGATCATCTTCGTGTCAAAGGGGAAAAAGAACATAGCTCCCATCCTTGGTTTCTTTGAGGTCCTTATCTGGATAATAGCCATATCCAAGATAATGCAGAACCTTGATAATTATATCAACTATGTTGCCTATGCTGCAGGTTTTGCCACAGGCAACTTCGTCGGAATGATTATCGAGGAAAAACTCGCTATGGGAATTCAGATGATAAGGGTATTTACAAATGATCGCGGGATGGATCTGGTGAGGCTTCTCAACAGCAACGGTTATGGAGCCACCACGATTGAAGCTCACGGAGCAAAGGAAAAGGTTCATCTCGTTTATTCAATTGTTCAGAGGAATGAACTTGAAAATGTACTTAAGGTGATCAATTCCTTTAATCCAAAAGCCTTCTTCACTATCGAAGATGTGAAAGCAGTAAACGAGGGTATCTTCACATCACGGAAGCAGAATTCTATTTTTCCCTTTACCAACGTTATAAGGGAATGGCGCAAAGGAAAATAAAAATTTAAAAAATGAATCAGATAACAGACCATCCGCTCTATAAGCTGCATAGTATTGACACAGCCATGAATTCGATATGGGATTTCTACAGGAAGAGATTTGTTCCTTTATTCCTCATGGGACTGATAATGTCTCTCATTATCCACTTCATTTCTTCGTCGATAAACCTCACGGAGCTTCAATCGATGACTGACATAAACGAAATGATGAACAGCATGAAGGATTACCTCTGGCCGATGCTGGCTGTCTCACTGGTAAGCCTCTTGTTCACTGCCATAATGCAATATTATGTGATCTACAATCCTCTCGACAGCGACAAGAATGCACTCAGCTGTGCCATCAATTCCCTCAGGTACTATTTCCCCTATCTGATAATAATGGTTTTTCTGGCAATAGCCGGATCTTTCGCGCTTTTTCTCGGTCTTATTGTCCTTGTAATCGGTGCTGCTTTTGCAGCCATCTGGATAATGATGCTCTACCTTTTCATTCTGCCGGTCATGATGGTTGAAGGACCCGACATTGGAAATACAATCTCAAGGACCATCAGTCTTTCGCATCGGAACTTCTGGTCGAATCTGGGATGGACAGCAGTTTTCCTCATTCTTCTGCTTGTTATAACATTCATCATTTCGGGACTGATAGTTCTGCCATTTAGCGGAGGTATTTTCAGGACTCTAACAAACCCGGAAGAAGCAACAGCAGTTTCAGATCTGGCATCAAAGCCTTTATACATAGCCCTGTCAGCTCTGATGAATGCACTTACGATGCCTCTTCTTCCAATATTTGCAGCAGTGCTTTATTTCAACTCAAGGGCGAGGGAACAGAAGCTTACCGATTGGGAGCCATCGGGTAATGAAGATCAGAAGGTAAAAGTCGAGGATCTTTATGCAAAACCTTTACCCGATGAAGACAGCAAGTAGTTCTTCCGAAAAACTCATTTACTGCTATGGATTAGGTTTCCCGGGATATCATTTTCCCCTTTCACATATCCGAAATTTGCAAGGATACCTCCATCGACATACAGGATATGACCATTGATGAAATCGCTGGCTCCGGAGGCAAGGAATAGGGCCGCGTGAGCAACGTCTTCGGGTTCGCCCCACCTTCCTGCAGGAGTGCGTGTCATTACCAGGTCGTTGAAAGGATGACCATTTTCTCTTATCGGAGCTGTTTGGGAAGTGGCGATGTAGCCCGGTCCAATGCCGTTAACCTGGATGTTGTATTTTGCCCACTCACACGTCATATTCCGGGTAAGCAGAACCAGGCCTCCCTTGGATGCTGAATAGGCTGAGACAGTGTTTCTGCCATAAACACTCATCATCGAGCACATATTAATTATTTTCCCCCGGCGTCTGTTTATCATTCCCGGAACCACTCTTTTCGATACAATGAAGGGAGCAACAAGATCGACATCAATAACCTGCCGGTAATCCTGGATCTTCATATCCAGAATGGGTATCCTTTTAATTATCCCTGCGTTATTTACAAGTATATCAATCGGTCCTCTCTCCTTCTCGATCCTGGTTATTCCCCTGTCGATATCTTTCTCATCAGTGACGTTGAATATCAGGGTAAATACATCAAGTCCTTCCTTTCTAAACTCTTTCCTGCACTGAGCTGTTTTTTCCTCTGAAAGGTCGTTCACGCAGACCCTCGCTCCCGCTTTAGCAAGAGCGAGTCCGGTGGCGAGTCCAATCCCATGCGTTCCGCCTGTTACGAGGGCTGTTTTACCGGTCAGATCAAACAATTCTTTAACGTCCTTCATTTCTTTCGGTTTATTTCAATCTCCTTCCTCTTTATTCCTAAACACCGCGCTGCACAACGTGAAGCCGGGAATACTATGGATTATTATCTGAGCGTGTCGGGAAACCTGACGTCCTGATCACCGTAATCGAGGTTCTCCCCTGCCATGCCCCAGATAAATGTATAATTTGATGTTCCTGCTGCACTGTGGATACTCCATGATGGAGAAAGAACTGCCTGCTCGTTCGTCATCCATATATGTCGCGTCTCATCAGGGTCTCCAATGAAATGGCATATTGCCTGCTTTTCCGGCACCTGAAAGTAGAAGTACGCTTCCATCCGGCGATTGTGGGTATGAACCGGCATTGTGTTCCAGACGCTTCCCTGTTTAAGTTCTGTCATTCCCATCTGGAGCTGACAGGTGGGAAGAATTGTGTTGATAAGCAGCTTGTTTATAGTTCTGTGATTCGATTCTTCTGGAGAGCCCAGGGTAACGACTTCGGCCTCGCTGCGCGTGACCTTTACGGATGGGTATTTGTGATGTGCGGGCGCCGAATTGATATAGAGTTTCGACGGATTCGACCTGTCCGATGAACGGAAGACAACATCCATGGTATCTTTCCCGATATAAAGGGCTTCCTTGAAACCCAGTTCATAGGTAACCCCGTCAGCCCTAACTTCAGCAGGGCCTCCCACATTTATTATTCCCATTTCCCTCCTTTCAAGAAAAGACGAGGTTTTAAGTTCATCAGCCGGTTCCAGACGCAGATCCCTGCCTGCAGGCATTGCCCCTCCTACAATGTACCTGTCGTACATGGAGTATACAAGCGATATCTCATCCGGGATGAAAATATCAGTGACAAGGAACTCCTTTCTCAGCTTTTCAGTGTCATACTTCCTGAAATCTTCAGGATGTACCGAGTATCTTAATTCAACTTTCATTTCAGTTCAATCTGTTAATCAGGTTTATTCAGGCTCAAAATTACATTCTTTGAGGTTAAAGGCAACTCAATGCTTAAAATTTATTAATTATCAGTTGTCCGGTCAATTCCAGACTTTAATTTACTATTTTAGTAGATATTTTTCTAAGGACCTGTTCCTTTTAAGAACTTGCAAAAGTCTAAATTCCAAATAGATGAAAAATTTTATCAATGACGATTTCCTTCTTGGAAGCAGGAGTGCAAGAAGACTGTTTCATGAGTATGCTGAGAACCAGCCAATAATTGATTTCCATTGTCACCTGTCGCCTGCGATGATTTCCGACGACCGGCAGTTTGAAAATCTGGGGCAGGCCTGGCTTGAAGGCGATCACTATAAATGGAGGGCCATGCGGACAAACGGTATCAGCGAACGCTATTGCACTGGCGATGCCTCACCTCCTGAAAAGTTTAGAAAATGGGCTGAAACAGTTCCGGCGGCTGTAGGAAATCCCCTGTACCACTGGACCCACCTCGAACTGGCAAGGTATTTCGGGATATTCGACCTGCTCTCCCCGGCAACCGCTCCAAAAATATACGAGGAAGCATCGTCGATGCTCAGAAGTCTTGAGTTCAGCACCCGTTCGCTTATACGGAAAATGAAAGTGGAGGTCATTTGTACAACTGATGATCCGGCCGATTCTCTCGAACATCATATGGCTCTCAGGGATTCTTTTGAGGTGCGTGTTCTGCCTACCTTCCGACCCGATAATGTAATAAAAACGGAAGACCCCGCCAGATTTACTGACTATATAAGACGCCTGGAGGCCGCATCGGGAAAGAATATAAGTTCTTTCACCGACCTCGTTGAAGTGCTGGATGACAGACATGATCTCTTCCACAGGAACGGAGCCCGCCTTTCAGATCATGGGTTAGAGAGATTTTATTACTCGCCATTCACGGAAAGGGAGGTAAACCGGATTTTCAAAAAACTGCTCGATCATGATGTAATTTCCACGGAGGATGCTGAAAAATTCAAGACTGCTGCCATGACTGAATTGTGCAGGATGAACCATAAAAGAGGTTGGACTCAGCAGTTTCATGTGGGCGCGTTGAGGAACAACAATTCAAGGATGTTCAGGGTGATGGGACCTGATACCGGATGGGATTCAATCGGAGTTTCTCAGGACGCAGTTAAAATGTCTGCATTCCTCAACTCCCTCGATAATACAGAACAGCTTGCCCAGACAATTCTGTACAACCTTAATCCTGCCGATAATGAGATGATGGTGGCCATGGCCGGCAACTTCAACGACGGGACCCGGCCGGTAAAGGTACAATATGGTGCAGCCTGGTGGTTCCTCGATCAGAAAACCGGAATGGAAAAGCACCTCAGGGATGTCTCGGCTCTGGGCCTTCTGAGAAGATTCGTAGGCATGGTGACAGACTCAAGAAGTTTCCTTTCCTACCCGCGGCATGAATATTTCAGAAGAATACTCTGCAATTTTGTAGGGGAAGAGATTGACAAAGGCATAATACCTGACGAAGAAGAACTTGTAAGACCTCTGATAGAGGGAATATCATACAGGAACGCAAAAGAATATTTTGGATTTGACAAATAAACCCGCCTCGGTGCAGAACCTGTCCGATGGACTGCATTCCTACCGGAACAGTACCGGAAAGAATCACTACCTCAGGCCGGAAGGCATTTACAGACAGCACGGGGTAAAATACCTATTTTATGAAAGATACCATTGATCTAACTGGTAAAATTGCCGTCATCACCGGAGGAGCCGGTGTGATATGCTCGGTCATGGCTAAATCGCTCGCTGCCTGCGGAGCGAAAACAGTAATATTAGACCTCAACGAAGAAGCATCAGCAAGGGTAGCGGAAGAAATAAGAAATGAATTCAAAACCGGTTCGCTGGGACTTGGGGCAAGTGTTCTCGACAAGTCATCTCTCGAATCCGCAAGGGCGGTGATCCACGAAAAGATGGGGCCGGTTGATATTCTTGTAAACGGTGCCGGAGGCAATTCGCCAGCTGCAACGACAAAGGTTGAAAAGATGGAGGGTGTAGAACCCGAGAACCCTGATGATACCTTTTTCGGACTCAAGCTTGAAGGTTTCGACAAGGTTTTTGACCTTAACTTCAAAGGCACACTATTGCCAACCATGGTGTTTGCTACGGATATGGTGAGAAGCAAATCGGGCACGATAGTGAACATCTCGTCGATGAATTCGTATCGTCCGCTTACCAAAATTGCTGCCTATTCAGCTGCTAAGGCTGCTGTTAATAATTTCACACAATGGCTGGCGGTTCATTTTTCCAAAACCGGGGTCAGAGTGAATGCAATTGCCCCGGGATTCCTTCTCACGAACCAGAATAAATTCCTCCTGGTAGATGAAAAAACCGGCAAACCCACACCGAGGTCAGTCAAGATACTCAACAGCACTCCTATGGAAAGATACGGCACTCCGGAGGAACTTACGGGAACACTCCTGTATCTTGTTTCGGATCTTTCAAGGTTTGTAACAGGCGTCGTAATACCAGTCGATGGAGGATTCAGCGCCTATTCAGGGGTCTGAAAAAATCACGTTCCTGGAATGAATAACCTGCCGGAAAACGGCATTACGCCAGAAGGGAAGAAGAAAAGTATTTACAAACATAAAGGAACAATCACATGATCTACTACCAGTCAGGTTCAGAAAATACAGTAATGGGGCCGGCCGACCTTGAGTATGGCGTATTCTCTGCCCTTGTAAAACTCGGACCAAAGAAGAAAGTCCTCGCTGTTCCTCCTGATTTTACAAGGTTTCATTCAAGGGCCGGCGACATAACCACCCTCATCTACAATTATTACAGGGAAAACCTCAGCGACATCCTTCCTGCCCTGGGCACACATTCACCAATGACCGGCAGTGAAATAGCTGAAATGTACAAAGGCGTGCCAAAAGAATTATTCAGGGTTCATGACTGGAGAAACGATGTGGTTACTGTGGGAACTGTGCCCCCGGAGTATGTCAGTGAGCTTACGGAAGGGAAACTGAACTATTCCTGGCCTGCCCAGCTTAACAGACTGGTCAGGAACGGCGGACATGACCTGATTATATCAATTGGCCAGGTAGTCCCTCATGAAGTTGTAGGAATGGCAAATTATAACAAGAACCTTTTCGTGGGAACCGGAGGTCCGGAAGGAATAAACAAAAGTCACTTTGTGGGAGCCGTATACGGAATGGAAAGAATGATGGGAAAAGCAGACACACCGGTCAGGAGACTGCTAAACTATGCATCCGATAAATTCATTCCCGATCTTCCCGTTGTTTATATCCATACAGTCGTTGGGCGCGATAACACGGGAAAGCTTGTGATAAGGGGTCTGTTCATTGGCGATGATCACGAAGTTTTCACCCTCGCCTCGGAACTTTCGCTGAAAGTAAATTTCACTGTTGTTGACAGACCGCTTAGCAAGGCAGTTGTTTACCTCGATCCCTCAGAGTTCAAAAGCACCTGGCTCGGGAACAAGAGTATATACAGAACCAGGATGGCCATGGCCGATGACGGAGAACTTATTATTCTTGCTCCCGGCCTCAGGGAATTCGGTGAAGACAGAGAGATTGACCGTCTTATAAGGAAATATGGTTACCGCGGAACACCCGCAACACTCAAGGCGCTTGAAAACAATAATGAACTCCTGAACAATCTCAGTGCAGCAGCCCACCTTATTCACGGAAGCTCTGAAGGCAGGTTTTCAATTACCTATTGCCCCGGCGTACTTTCACGAAGTGAGATAGAGTCTGTAAATTTCAGATATTCGGATCTTCAGTCAATGATGCTTAAATATGACCCTGCACGACTCTCGGAAGGCATCAATATCCTTCCCGGCGGTGAGGAGATTTATTACATCTCCAATCCTGCTGTCGGTCTGTGGGCCTCCAAAGACAAACTTCAATGATCAACTGGGGTATAATCGGCTGTGGAAATGTGACCGAACTTAAAAGCGGTCCTGCTTTCTCAAAAGTGGAGGGTTCGAGCCTTGTCGCAGTGATGAGAAGAAATGTAACTCTTGCCGAAGATTATGCAAAGAGACACAATGTTCCAAGGTTCTATTCCGATGCCGACGAACTTATAAACGACAGTGAGGTTAACGCTGTATATGTGGCAACACCTCCCGGAAGTCACAGGGAATACGCAATAAAAGCACTCTCAGCAGGAAAGCCTGTTTATATTGAGAAACCCATGGCGCTGAATTATGATGAGTGTGTTTCTATCAACGAGGCAGGAAGGAGATACAATCTTCCAGTATATGTGGCATATTACAGACGAACCCTTCCAGGATTTCTTCTTATAAAAAAACTGATAGAGTCGGGGGAGATCGGGAAACCCAGGTTCGTTAATTTTCATATTTTCAATTATCCTTCAGAAGATGAAATGGCAGGCAGACTGCCGTGGAGAGTTCTTCCTGAAATTTCAGGAGCCGGACATTTTTTTGACCTTGCATCACATCAACTCGACTACCTTGACTTTCTTTTCGGTCCGGTAGCCAGAGTTTCATCACTGGCAATAAACCAGGGAGGGCACTACAGGGCAGAGGATTTTGTCTCAGCTTCTTTCCTTTTTGAGAACAATATCGTTGCTACGGGAATATGGAGTTTCTCTGCTTCCCGGGAAGCTAACAGGGATACCTTTGAGATAATCGGAGATAAAGGAATAATAAGTACTTCGACTTTTACCTACGAGCCTGTGAGGGTTAGTAACAGCAATGGCACAAGGGCATATGAGAACGAAAAACCCGCGAATATTCAGTATTACCTCATCGAACAGATTGTCAATGCACTTTCGGGCAAAGGGGATGGCAGTGTTGTCAGCACAGGAATTACTGCAGCACGCACAAGCCGCGTGATGGATGAGGTTGTCAGAGAATACTACAATAAAACCTGAAACTAATGAAACTCCGGAAAACATTAATAAAATACACAATGGAGAATTTATTAATCTAAAGCAAGAGTAAAACCTTTTAAAAATTAAACATAACATATTAATTATGAATACACTATCTGATATCGGACTTATCGGTCTGGCAGTCATGGGCGAAAATCTTGTACTTAACATGGAAAGCAAGGGATTTCAGGTAACTGTCTATAACCGGACTACTCAGAGGGTTGATGATTTTCTGGCCGGGAGAGCTAAGGGCAAAAGGATAACTGGAGTTCATTCAATTGAGGATCTTGTAGCTTCGCTGAAAAGGCCCAGGAAAATTATGATAATGGTTAAGGCAGGTGCCGCAGTTGACGAAATGATAAATACCCTGATCCCACATCTTGAGAAAGGCGACATAATCATTGACGGAGGGAATACCCACTTCCCTGATACTGACAGAAGAACAGCGTTTGTGGAAAGCAAAGGGTTGCTTTACATCGGAACTGGTGTCTCGGGAGGAGAAGAGGGGGCCCTTCTGGGGCCGTCAATTATGCCCGGAGGATCAAAGGCTGCCTGGCCTGAGGTTAAACCTGTTTTTCAGGCCATTGCTGCAAAAGTTGAAGATGGAACCCCATGCTGTGACTGGGTTGGAGAAAACGGGGCGGGACATTTTGTTAAAATGGTTCACAACGGAATAGAATATGGTGATATGCAGCTTATCTGCGAAGCTTACCACATAATGCGCGAGCTTCTCGGCATGAGCGCAAAGGAAATGCATAAAGTCTTCCGGGAATGGAACGAAGGGGAGCTTGACAGCTATCTGATAGAGATCACCCGCGACATTCTCGACTATAGCGATACAGACGGGAAACCGCTAATTGACAAAATACTGGATACGGCAGGCCAGAAGGGAACAGGAAAATGGACCGCTGTCACTGCCCTTGATCTTGGAATTCCCCTTACCCTTATCGGGGAAGCTGTCTTCTCAAGATGCCTCTCAGCAATAAAGGATGAAAGGGTAAAAGCCTCAAGGATTCTTACCGGACCAGATAAGCTAAGTAAAACAGACAGGCAGGAATTTATAAATGACCTGAGAAATGCCTTATATGCCTCCAAAATTGTGTCGTACGCGCAGGGTTACAGTCTCATGAAAGCAGCAGCAGAAGAATTCGGATGGAAACTCAATTACGGAGGAATTGCCCTGATGTGGAGGGGAGGTTGTATTATAAGATCTGTTTTCCTTGGCAAGATCAAGGAAGCCTTTGATAATAACCCAGATATAACAAATCTCCTTCTCGATCCTTTCTTTAAGGCAAAGATTGATAAGGCTCAGAACGGATGGCGCAACGTTGTGGCTGCTTCTGTGACGTCAGGGATACCAGTTCCGGCAATATCGTCAGCACTGGGTTATTACGACGGCTACAGATGTGAAAATCTTCCGGCAAACCTGCTCCAGGCCCAGCGCGACTATTTCGGGGCTCATACCTACGAACGAACTGACAGACCCAGAGGTGAATTTTTCCATACCAACTGGACTGGCCGGGGCGGGACAACCGCATCGACAACTTATAATGTCTAAGCATACCTAATCCGTTTCAATATGTCATTATCTTCAATCAATGAAAAGATCGGGAAATACAGGTGGACGATCTGCTCTCTTGTTTTTTTCGCAACAACAGTAAACTATTTCGACAGGAATGTGCTTGGGCTTCTGAAGCCAATACTTGCAGAGGAAGGGATTTTCGGACCCGACAAGGCTAACCAGGAACTTTACTATTCCTGGGTGGTGATGAGTTTTCAGATTGCCTATGCCATAGGGATGACGATAGCTGGAAGGTTCATCGACTGGATAGGAACAAAAAGAGGATATGCCTTTTCACTTCTTGGATGGAGCATTGCCGCAATGGGACATGCCCTTGCACACAATGCCTTTACATTCGGAATCTGGCGTGCAGCACTGGGATTTACCGAGGCCGGAAACTTCCCTGCTGCCAATAAGACTATGGCTGAATGGTTCCCAAAGAAAGAAAGAGCTCTGGCTACCGGAATATATAACTCGGGAACAAATATAGGAGCAATACTTACTCCGTTGTTCGTACCCTGGATAGCCATGCACTGGGGATGGGAGATTGCATTCGTAATAGTAGGTGCAATAGGGCTCATCTGGCTCTTTTTCTGGTTCAGGACCTACGCCACGCCTGAACAGAAGCTAAAGGCAGGTATTCTGTCGCAGGCAGAGTACGATTATATCCATAGCGACCTGGATGAGAAGGAAGAGAAAGCAGCTGAAAAAATCAATACAGAAAAGGTACCATGGTCAAAGCTTCTTAATAAAAGACAGACATGGTCGTTTTTCTTCGGCAAATTCCTGACTGACCCGGTGTGGTGGTTTTTCCTGTTCTGGCTCCCCGCTTTTCTGAGCGGCGAAAATGCAAGGAAGATACTGGAATTCAAAAATATTAATCCTTCATATGCCGGCGATGGTGCCGGCGTTCCGGGTGTAATAAGCTGGACTCTTGCAGTTGCAGTTGTTTATACAATATCAACCATAGGCTCGATATTCGGGGGATGGCTTCCTAAAAAATTCATCAACGGAGGAATGGCCACCTACAAGGCAAGGAAACTTTCGATGTTCATTTACGCGCTTATCCCCCTTACCGTTCTCCTTGCAAGCTGGCTGGGACAGTTCAACACCTGGTATGCGGTACTTGTAATAGGCCTGGCATGCGCGGCACATCAGGCATGGTCGGCGAATATTTTCACAACAGTTACTGACATGTTTCCAAAGAAGGCTGTTGCATCCGTTACAGGAATCGGAGGCATGGCCGGAGCAGTGGGAGGAATTCTGATCGCACAGGTTGCCGGACTGCTCCTGAAACACTATACAGCGCTGGGAAAAGTCGAGCTTGGATATGGACTAATGTTCATCTATTGCGGTATTGCCTACCTGCTGGCATGGATTGTAATGCATTTTCTTGTACCAAGAATGAAAAGAGTTGAAAACCTGTAATATAGCTTATGAAACAACTCGGAAAATACTCAATGGGGCTTGGTGACAGATTCGGACACCAGGGCGATGCTCAGCTGAGAGCTGTAATTGAAGCCGGCAAAAAGGGCATTGAGATAACCCCGGTGTGGAATAAGTCGAACCGCGAACACAACATCATCGGGACACACCCTGCCGACGTCAGACATGAGGCTGACACGGTGACAGTACTGACAGGATTCAGAAAACCTTACTTTGTTGATGCAGACCATATAAATCTGGAAAATGTAGATCGCTTTATAGAGAGCTCGGATTTTTTCACGATCGATGTTGCATCTTACATAGGAAAGCGTGCTGAGCAGAAAGACATAAGTGAATTTATGTCGTATGCCGAGGCATATTGCGGAAAGACCAAGGTTCAAGGAATGAAGACCGGATTGAAATGTTCTGTTGAAAAGCTTCAGCTAATAACCGAAAACTACCTGTTTGCAGCTAAAAAGGCTGGAGAAATCTACAGGAAAATAGAAAAAGCCAAGGGCAGCGCTAATTTCGTGACTGAGGTATCAATGGATGAGGTGGCACATCCTCAGACACCTGTGGAACTTTTCTTCATTCTCGCAATGCTTGGAAGGGAAAAAATACCGCTGCAGACCATAGCTCCGAAATTTTCGGGCAGGTTCAATAAGGGAGTGGACTATGTGGGAGATCCAATGAGGTTTGCTGAGGAATTTGAGGAGGATATCCTTGTCATTTCGTTTGCTGCAAGGGAATTCTGCCTGCCTGAAAACCTTAAAATAAGCATACATTCCGGATCGGACAAGTTTGCTATATACCCTCACATAGCCCGGTTGCTGAGTAAGCACAACAAAGGCGTTCATCTTAAGACAGCCGGCACCACATGGCTTGAAGAGGTTATCGGACTTGCTGAAGCCGGAGGAGAAGCTCTGGATTTTGCAAAGGATATTTATGTAAGGTCGCTCGATAAAATTGATGAATTATGTGCGCCTTATGCTGACGTTATTGATATTGACAGGTCGGCTCTGCCATCTGCCGGTACGGTGTCGGCTTGGAACAGGAGAAAGTTTGCGGATTCGCTGAGGCACAATCAGGATAATCCCGATTATAATCCCGGCATGAGACAACTTGTACACGTGGCATACAAAATGGCTGCAGAAAAGATGGAGGTCTATTCTCGTCTTCTGAACGATCACAAGCAGATCATTTCTGACTGTGTCTATGAAAATATCTACAACCGACACATCTGCCGCCTGTTCGGAATAAATAAGGAAGAACTTGTTTCTTAAAAAAGAATTGTATTATTTTTATGCTCAGAAATCTGAAATTACAACAATCGATTAACTAATAACAAATTAGAATAAGTATTATGAAAAAATCGCAATCCAGGAGAGACTTCCTAAGATTATCGGCCGCAGGTGCTTTAGGAGCAATTGTAATCTCACAACCAGGCTGCCGCAATGCTTCAAAACCCTCACAGCAGGCTGCTCAGGAACCAGCTGATCCAAAATCATTCGGAATAGGGCTTCAGCTGTATACGATCAGGGATGCCATGGCTGTTGATGTTCCGGGGTCGCTGAAAAAAGTATCGGACTATGGTTACAAATATGTCGAGCTTGCTGATTATACCGACGGGAAATTTTACGGCTATACACCTGAAGAATTCAGGAAAATGGTAAATGATCTGGGAATGGAAATTTTAAGCAGCCACACCCAGGTCGAAGGGGCCGGAGTTACTCTTGAGTCGGCCAAGAAAATGGCTGAGGACCATGCCCTCATAGGTGCCAAATATTGCATTCAGCCATGGATTGTGGAGGAGATGCGTACATCCATAGCCAGTTACCAGCGAATGGCAGCCAACTGGAATGAAATAGGAAAGATTATGAAGGATAACGGACTTCAGTTCGGCTACCATAACCATAACTTCGAGTTCGCTACCGTTGAAGGCAAAGTGCCCTATTTCGACGTAATGCTTGCCGAACTCGACAAGGATCTTGTTATCATGGAACTCGACATGTTCTGGACAAACAAGGCAGGTCATAATCCTGTTGACATCTTCAAAAAATACCCTGGACGATTCCCTCTTTACCATCTGAAGGATATGTATACACAGCAACCCGCTTTCTTTGATGTTATTAAGGATGATGTTGCTCCTGTAGGAGAAGGTGTAATTGACTTTAAGGAGATAATCGCTGCAAAGGATATTGCAGGAATGAAATATATGATCGTTGAACAGGATGAAACGAGAGGTGATATGTTTGCTGACATTCAGAAAAGCATCACAAACCTGACAACCAGAATCCTTGTCTGAGCATAGATCTCAATAAAAAAAATCCCCTTTCAATATCTGAAGGGGATTTTTTTTCATTGAAGTGTTTTAAATCCGACAACGATCTGAGGCTCCATCTGATGGAGATCAAAAACTATCATCTCATTCTGTCCCTTTCTCATGAAGGAAGCCGGACAGTATAGTCTTTTCTGCGGTCCGATGTTCCAGTATCTTCCCAGGTTATGGCCGTTGATCCACAGGATCCCTTTTTTGAAATTCGACATATCAAAATAAGTATCCCCCGGAGCTGCCAGAAAAAAGCTTCCCTTATAAAATATGCCTTCCTTTCCGGGATTTTTCCCTGAAGACCTGAGGTTATAGATAAACTTCTGGTCCATGGGAAGATTGTATACTTTCCAGTTCATAAGGGACTCACCCTCAATTGTAACACTTCCGGCAATACCTTTCCGGTCGATAATATTCTGCCCGTAGTTGATCCGTCCCATACCTTCCACCAGAATCTCGAGAACTGGATTCCCAGCCCCCGATTCGGGAATATCAATGCTGTTTGTACCTTCACGCCTGTCGAGGTATCCCAGGTATTTTCCATTAAGGAAGACTGTTGCATAATCGTGGAGATCATCAACTGTCAGTTTGCCTTTTTTCTGACCTTGAAGTTCAGTCTTGTACAGGACTAATCCGTAATCCTGGTTATACGTTTCAAAAGATCCCGGCTGAGGGGCATCGATCGCCGGGGGAAGATTATCCCATAATGGAGTGAATATGGCCAGCCCTATTGCAGGCACATCATATGCCGGAACCGGTTCAGGTATCTCTGGAAGCTTTTTGCCCTTAGGAAGGTAAGAACCTATCAGTTTTCTAAGAGCCATATACTTAGCCGTAGGCTGACCCTGCTCATTAACGGGCGCATCATAATCATAGCTTGTTACATCGGGCTCATATCCTTTTCCACCTGAATTGGCGCCTGCCGTAAATCCGAAATTAGTCCCTCCATGAATGACGTAGAGGTTAAAGGACTTCTTATTCTCCATCAGGAAGCGTACCTCATCATAGAGTATCGAAGTGTCGGATCTGGCCCACTCCTCTCCCCAGTGTGTAAGCCATCCCGGGTATATTTCGCTGCTGAAGACAGGTACTCCGGGATTGATTCTGGCTGCAAGCTCAAAATGCTCAGGTTTGGTTCCGGGATCAAGACCTACCGCACATCCGGGAAGAGTACCTGCTGAAAGCATTTTTTCCGTGGGACCGTCTCCTGTAAAGAATGGAACATCGATGCCGTTTTCAACCCAGATATCCTTCAACCTTGACAGGTAGTCCCTGTCGCTTCCATAACTACCATATTCATTTTCGATCTGAAGCATAAGTATGTTCCCGCCCCTGGTGATCAGGTAGGGCCTTATCACTTGTGAGAGTTCTGACATGTAGCGTTCCGCAGCTGCCATATACCTTGAATCCAGACACCTGAGCCTGATGTCAGGTATCCTTAGAAGATACGGAGGTATTCCTCCAAGCTCCCATTCTGCACAGACATATGGACCGGGCCTTACAATAAGCCACATACCCTCTTCCTTCACAAGCCTGAAAAACTCACCAAGATTTCGGTTTCCGGTCGTAAAGTCAAACACCCCCTCCTCCTGTTCATGATAATTCCAGAAAATATAAATACTTATTGTATTGCACCCCATTGCCTTTGCCATCTGAATTCTGTGCCTCCAGTATTCAAACGGGACTCTTGCCGGATGAATTTCTCCGCTAATAATCTGGAAGGGCTCACCATTCAACAAAAATTCAGTTGCTCCAAACGAGAATGTATTCTTCCCTTTCTGTTTCTGCGAAAAAAGGGTCGTTGTTAAAAAAATAACAGCTAAAAATATGAATATCAGTAATTTCGACATAATAGTATAGTTTATCCTGACTGTTAACCTAAGAGTGGTGTTCTAAATAGCCTGGAAGCCATATAGCTTGCGATAATATCCTTCCTCCATTTTCATCAGCTCCGAATGTGTACCTGTTTCGACAATCCGTCCGTCGTCAATAACAACAATCAGATCAGCATGCTGTATAGTTGAAAGCCGGTGAGCAATGACTATAGATGTCCGGTTTCTCATCAGATTCACAATGGCATCCTGAACTAGCCGTTCTGATTCGGTGTCAAGTGCCGATGTTGCTTCATCAAGTATCAGTACCGGGGGATTTGCCATTATTGCCCGGGCTATGCTTATCCTCTGCCTTTGTCCTCCGCTTAGTTTGGTTCCGGCTTCTCCCACGCTGCTGTCATAGCCCATTTCTGTTTCCATGATGAACTGATGAGCATTTGCTATCATTGCGGCGTTTTCAATATCCCCTGGCTCTGCTGTTTCCACACCGAATGCGATATTCTCCCTGAAGGTTGTATTGAAAAGAATTGATTGCTGGCTTACAATTCCCATCAGGCTCCTGAGGTCCTTTATCTTTAGATCGCGGATATCTGTTCCGTCAATACAGATCGCCCCCTGGTCAACATCGATGAACCTGGGAAGAAGGTCGGCCAGAGTTGATTTGCCGGCTCCGGATTTACCGACTATTGCAATTGTCTGGCCTTTAAGTATCTTAAGGTTCACATCCTTCAATACCGGTTCGCTGTTGTAACCATACCATACGCCCCTGAACTCAATCGATTCCTTAAAATCCTTAACAGGAAGTGCATCTTTCCTCTCACTTATCTTCTCTTCTGCTTCGAGCAGCTGGTCTATCCTGTCGATAGATGCCATTCCCTTCTGGATATTGAACCAGGCAGTTGTAATATTTTTTGCCGGAGGGATAACCTGAGAGAATACGACCATGAATGCGATAAGTCTCTCCACTTCCATATTGCCTACACCTTTCAGTGCGAGAGAGGTACCAAAATACATTATTATCATAAGCACAATCGTAGAAAGAAATTCACTCAGAGGAGAGGCAAGATACGCCTTACGGGTTACCCTTTTAAAAATCTTCGAATAACTCTCATTTGTTCCGGTAAACTGTTTCTCCATCTTCTTTTCGGCATTGAATCCCTTTACAATCCTTAACCCGGTGAGAGTTTCCTCAACAACGGAAAGGAGCTTTCCCAGTTGCTGCTGCCCTGAAAAGGCAGATGCCTTCAGTGTCCTGCTTGTCTTCCCGATAAACCATCCGCTCACGGGAAGCAACAGAATGGCAAAAAGCATTAACTGATAACTAGTTATAAAAAGGTAAAGAAGAAAAACAAGAATATAAAGGGGATCCCTGAAAAGCATTGTCAGGGAAGCCATAACCGAGATCTCAATCTCCTGAACATCATTGGAGATCCTTGTCATCACATCTCCCTTCCGTGCATCGGTAAAGTAAGACAGTGGCAGCCTCAGTATCTTGTCGTACATTTTTTTTCTAAGGTCCCTCACCGTACAGGAACGTATATAAGCCAGGCTGTTGTTGGCGAGAAAGATGAAACCGTTCTTGAAAAGGCTGGCCACGATAACAATGAGGCAGACAAGAAAAAGAGTTTTAGCCTCTCCGTTCCTTTCTATAAAGGAATACAGATAATATTTGCCCGCCGAACCAAGATATTCGATCGTGGGCCTGAAACTACCCGGGTCAGGCAACTCCTCGATACGGTTAAAGAGGATCTTAAGGAAAGGAATGACCAGGGTATAAGTCGCAAGGGCAAATACGGCGCTCAGCATGTTGTACAGAGTACTCCTGATGGCCGACCATTTATAGGGGGCAATATATTTTAGAAGCAATCTGGCCTTATTCATATAGCTTAAGAAGTTAAAAGCCAGTGTAGCTGAAAGGAGTAACGGATCTCAGCTCCGTTTTAACCTGTTCACTGACATCAAGGTGTTCAATGAAATCCAGAACAGATTCCTTGGTGATTTTCTCATTTGTCCGGGTCAGTGCCAGAAGTGCCTCGTAAGGGTTATGATAGCCCTCTCTCCTGAGTATTGTCTGTATGGCTTCAGCAACAACAGCCCAGTTATTCTCGAGATCGCTGTTTATCTTTTCAGTGTTAACGAACACTTTATTCAGTCCTTTCTGCAACGAATGAAAAGCAAGCACTGTGTGTGCAATGGGAACCCCTAAATTCCTGAGGACAGTAGAATCGGTCAGGTCGCGCTGAAGCCTCGAAACAGGTAGCTTTCCGGAAAAGTGTCCGAAAATGGAATTGGCATAACCAAGATTTCCCTCTCCGTTCTCAAAATCGATCGGATTTACCTTGTGAGGCATTGCAGATGAGCCTATCTCACCCTTCCTTATCCTCTGCCTGAAATAATCAAGCGAGATATAATGCCACATATCACGGGCAAAATCAATCAGAATAACATTAATCCTTCTGATATTGTCAAAAAGGGCTGCAAGGTTGTCATAGTGTTCTATCTGTGTTGTGGGAAAGGAACGCTGAAGGCCCAGAACCTCGTTTACAAAATCGTTCGCAAAGGTCACCCAGTCAATATCCGGGTAGGCTGCCCTGTGAGCGTTAAGATTACCGGTGGCTCCTCCAAACTTTGCAGAATATGGTATCTGTCCGAAATACTTTGATTGTTCGTCAATCCTCGAAATAAACACAGATATTTCCTTTCCAAGACGTGTCGGCGATGCAGGTTGACCGTGTGTCCGTGCAAGCATGGGAATATCTTTCCATTCGTCAGCCAGGTTAGCCAGGGTTTCCCTGAGTTCCAGAAGCAGCGGGAAATAAACGTCAGAAAGTGCATCTTTAAGCGAAAGCGGGATAGCAGTGTTATTTACATCCTGTGAAGTAAGTCCGAAATGGATGAATTCAGACCATTTCCCCCAGCCCGACTGGAAAAACTTCTCTTTCAGAAAGTATTCCACGGCTTTCACATCGTGGTTTGTTATTTTTTCAGTCTCCTTAATCTTACCGGCATCGGCTAAACTGAAATCCTCATAGATTTCCCTAAGGGTATTAAAGTTCTCCTTCCTGAAATCAGACAGCTGAGGCAAAGGGATCTCGCAGAGAGCAATGAAATACTCAATTTCAACCATCAGCCTGTACTTAATAAGACCAAACTCCGAGAAATAACGGCCGAGCTCGTCTAACTTATACCTGTACCTTCCGTCAATCGGAGAGATTGAGGTCAGATTATTTAATTCCATTATTCACCTTTTTGGCTTGCTAATTGTTATATCTGTGTGCACAAATGTACTATTTTAGATGCAGTAAAAAACAATGAATGGATAAAATCAGGATTTCTGCAGTAAGGTATGCCAACACCTATCCCTTTATTTATGGCCTTACTGAGAGTGGTTTCGACAGAACTGCGATTCTTGAAACGGATCACCCTTCCGTGTGTGCTGAAAAGGTTATCTCGGGAAAAGCAGATCTGGGTTTGGTTCCGGTTGGAGCAATTCCTGAAATAGAACAGCCGGTTATAATAAGCGACTACTGTATCGGGGCTGATGGGAAGGTCAGGACTGTTCAGATGATGAGCAATTCGCAACTGGAGGATGTATCCAGAATCTACCTCGACTACAGGTCGAGAACGTCTGTAAGGCTTATTAAGGTTATCGCAGGGAACTTCTGGAAAAAGGATTTTGAATGGATCGCCACTGACGAAAATTTTGATTTCGCGATGGCAGAAAGAAATGAGGCCGTTGTTCTCATTGGTGACCAGTGCTTTACACATGAAAACAGATACTTGTACCGCTGGGATCTGGCTGAGGAGTGGAAAATAAATACCGGGCTGCCCTTTGTTTTTGCCTGCTGGGTGGCAAACAAGGAGCTGCCTGACTCTTTTGTCAGCGAATTTAACAAAGCACTGGCCAGAGGTGTAAATAACCTTGACATGGTTGTTGAGAGATTCAGAAACTGTGGCCCCATCAACGGTGACGAACTGAGAGAATACCTTTCCTTCAATATAGATTTCGTACTCGACAACCAGAAAAAAAGGGCTATGGATCTCTTTCTTGATTTTGTTAAAAAGATATAGAATCTGACAGGATGAATAATGACTTTGAGATCCGGCAATACAGGGAAGGCGATTATGAACATATCGCAGGTTTCTGGGAGCTAACAGGAATGGGCAGTCCTGAGAGAGGAGACAGCAAGAGAGTGGTGGAAGACACGATAAGACTCGGAGGATCACTCCTTGTAATGGAAGAAAAAATATCGGGAAGAATAGCCGGAACTTCGTGGATGACATTTGACGGAAGAAGGATATTGCTTCATCATTTTGGAATCCGGCCCGAGCTTCAGGGCAACGGCTTGTCAAAATTCCTTCTCGAAGAATCACTGAAGTTTGTTAAGAAAAAGGGCTACCAGGTGAAACTCGAAGTACACAACAACAATATTAAAGCCATAAATCTATACAAGAAATACGGATTCAGGCATCTTGGCGAATATAATGTCTACATAATAAGGGACATTTCGAGATTATGATTTATGATTTAAACTTCATATTTACTTATATAATAACTAACTTTGTAAAAGCGCTCTGCCTTGTCAGGGATTTTGAACGACATTAACTAATTCATTATATCATGGCAAAAACTATAACATTTAATGAGCTCCGGAAAATCAAAGACAAGCTTCCCTCCGGTAGTATGAGAAAAATTGCAGAGAAACTTGATCTGCATGAAGAAACTGTCAGAAACTACTTCGGAGGAACAAATTTTGAAAAGGGACAGTGTGTGGGCATTCATTTTGAGCAGGGTCCGGGAGGCGGAATAGTTACCTTTGATGATACAACGATTCTCGATCTGGCTGAAAGCATGATTAAGAAGTAATTAACCTTTGAGGCCTGTTCAAAAGCAAAAGGCTTCGTCTTTTGCTTTTTTTGTTTTAAGATATGGAAATCAAAGATCTGATTGATTCTGCAGAAATTAGATACAGAAAGGAACTGGAAAATTTCTTCACATCCGTGTGGGGCGAAACGAGACTGTATTCTCACGACATCCATCATCACAGGAGGGTCTGGCAATATGCAAAGGAGATCCTGTCGCTGTATTCAGAAAGCGATGATGAAGCTTACCGGGTTGAACCTGAGAAACTTCTAATAGCTTCGTACATCCACGATCTGGGAATGGTTTCGGAACCAGGTTTCAAACACGGATCTGCAAGCGGGGAACTATGCAGAAGGTTCCTTGAAGACCGGAACTTTTCCCCTGAAGGTTTTGACGATGTTCTCGATGCGATCGAACATCATGATGAAAAAGATTACACCAAAACTGTCCACAGTAATAACAGTATACTGAAAATTCTGGCAGCAGCTGACGATCTTGACGCCTTCGGATACGCAGGTATTTACAGGTATCTGGAAATATACATCACCCGTGGGATAAGCCCTGGTAACATAGGGCATGAGATCAGAAAGAACGCCGGAGCCAGGTTCAGAAACTTCGCTGCCTGCTTCCGTAAATATTCTGCTTTTTACTGTAAACACAGGGAAAGATATAACATCCTCGACTCATTTATGTCGGAATACAACATGCATCTTGAGAGATCCCTTATAATTGATAAAGGCGAAAACCTGCAGCACCAGATAGTAAATATGATATACCGGATGGTTGACGGAAAAATTAATCCGTCAGGAATAAATGAGCTCTGTGGAGAGACAGCTATCAGCCCCGGTATCAGGGATTTTTTCGACAGGCTTTATAATGAACTGAACCATAATCAATGATGACAAATCATTCCAGAAAAAAAAGTGGTGAGATAGTGGTTTAAAAGATCTTCAGCGGCAGAAACTATTGTTAAAACGCTACATTATTTGACAGTCGATCCTTCGCCGAAAAGATCGAGCTGGGTATCATCCTGATGTTCTCCCTCAAGGTTTGAAACAGTCAGACCTAACAATCTTATCCTTCTGCCTTCGAGTCCGAGAGACTTTCTTAAAGCAGTAACCTCCCTGTGAAGAGTTTTAAAGTCGCGGATATAGCATGGAAGCGACCTGCTACGTGTTATCATAGTGAAATCATGAAATCTCACTTTCATGGTGATAGTTCTTCCCGTTTTACCACCAGCCTCCAGCCGCTCCATAAGCTCCTTTTCAACCTGATAAAGCTCAGCAATGATTCCGAATCCGGTTGTCAGATCCTTTTCATAGGTAATTTCCGTGCCTATTGATTTCCTTCTATGAGAAGGGATAACCGGACGATTGTCCGTTCCCCTTGCAATATCAAAATAGAACTGTCCCGCTTTTCCAAAATTCCTCACGAGTGCATGAAGTTCCCATTTTTTCAGATCGGCACCTGTGTGGATCCCGAGCCTGTGCATCTTACCGGATGTTGCCTTTCCGATACCAAAAAAACGCTCAACAGGAAGGCCTTCCACGAACTTCTCTGCATCCTCAGGCCGGATAACAAAGATCCCGTCTGGCTTGTTGATATCGGATGCTATCTTGGCCAGGAATTTATTGAAAGAGACACCTGCCGATGCTGTGAGCCCCGTGCAGCTTTTTATTTCATCTTTTATTTCCCTGGCGATCAAGGTTGCGGAACAAATTTCTTTCCTGTCTTCAGTAACATCCAGAAATGCCTCGTCGATTGATAAAGGTTCTACCAGATCAGTATAATCCCTTAACAGATCAAAGACTCTTTCAGAGATCTCATTGTAGCGATCGAAGCGGTGCCTGACAAAAATAAGCGAGGGACAAAGTTTTTCTGCAATGACTGAAGGCATAGCTGACCTGACTCCGAATTTACGGGCCTCATACGACGCTGCAGCAACAACATGCCTTTCTCCTCTCCTGCCCACAGCCACTGGTTTGCCTCTCAGATCAGGATTGTCAAGTTGTTCGACCGATGCGAAGAAGGCATCCATGTCGATATGGATGATCTTTCTTATTCCGGTTTGAGACATAGGCTGATCACGCCGAAGAGGCTATTGTTGCAGAGCGCTGCTTAAGAAAATTCCTTATAAAGAATCCCGAAAGGATAAGCACCTCGTCGTTTGTATAGGAGGTTATTACTCCTTTAAACGGCTGGGAATGATACCTTACCAGGGCTCCGCTCCTGGTTCCGAGCGACCATCGCGTTTTCAGCAGATTTTCGAAATGGCAGCTGTATTCCCTTCCATTGTACATAACAGTCGATTCGAGTCTGAGATTCCGAAACCTTATGTAAGCAATCTCCTGCTCATTATGCATATCGATGATCTTTGTCTCGAAGCGGAAAAGACCCTTTGTCCGGAACATTATTCTCCTGCCGTTAAGTTCTCCTTCAACACCAGACAGCCATCCGCCCTTGCCTAGCATACCAGCAGGAAAATCCTGACGGAAGATTTCAAACTTCCTGCTGAAAAGAGTTGTTCTCCAGGTGTAATGAGCTTCCATTTATTATCACAATATTAAAAGGGCACAAGACTACGTTGAATAAGTTCTTTCGTGGGTTGAACCATAACAGGGCAATGATGAAATCTTAAAGTTTAATATCCTTCTTTTGTTTCGGGGTTAGCCAGGCTACTTTCTGAACAGAGGTGTGATCACGACCTATGATATTCCTGTAAAGCTCAGGCCTCCTTGCCATTGTGTACCTGTACCCTCCCGAATCAGTCAGTTTATCTGGGGTGAGTGTTGCTGAAACCAGATCATTGTCAAGTTTGCGGCACTCTGCAATGACATTTCCAAATGGATCTATTATCATGGAACAACCATTCTTCAGCTGATCATCATCCATTCCCACCGGATTTGCAAATACTGCATAAACTCCATTGTCATGGGCCCGTGCCGGAAGCCATTTCATAAGCCATTCCCTTCCTTTCGGACCGTCAAATTCTCTTCTAAGCGACTCCGGATCATTTTCCCTGTTCAGCCAGAGTTCAGGGTCAACAAAGCCGGCTCCGGGGCGTGGGGAAGGAGTGCACATGGTAACATGAGGCATAAAGATCACCTGGGCTCCAAGCAAAGCAGTAGCCCTGACATTCTCGGTCACATTGTTGTCGTAGCAGATCAGAATTCCGCATTTCCAGTCTTTTAGATCAAACACTGTGTATGAATCGCCCGGGATGATATCCGGATGAATAAAGGGGTGAAGCTTCCGATGCTTAGCGATAAGCCCTTTTGCATCAACACAGATGTATGCCTTGTAGATCCTGTCTTCAGAATCTTTCTCAAAAAGACCGGCCAGAATGACAATGTTGTTCCTTCGGGAAATTTCAATCAGCTTTCTTGTGCTGTCGCCTTCCGGAATAAGCTCTGCCAGTTGAAGAAGTTCCTCACCGGAAAGTCTTCCGGCAAATGTATATCCGGTCACAGAGCATTCATGAAATGCAATTGCCTCAGAGCCATCTTCCGAGGCTTTCCTGGCAAGTGATTCAATAACCGAAAGGTTATACTCCTTATCGCCGCTTCTGTTCTCAAACTGTGCAGACGTAACTTTAAGATCTTTCATAGTAACAAATTAAAAAGCCGGCATTATGCATGCCGGCTTTCAAAGTAAGCAAATATTTCCTAATAACTTTCTCTTTTAACATAATGAGTGTGCAAAAGCTCATGAGATTTATGACTGTTGGGCTCATCGAGAAACTCCTTGTAGATGGCAATTACATCAGGATTGTCATGCGATTTGCGAAGAACCATATGTTCGTCCTCAGCATAAATAGCCTTCATACGCTTTTGCCTTATGTCCATGCTGGTCGGTATTGGCTGTCCTCCTCCTCCGATGCAACCACCTGGACAAGCCATTATTTCAACGAAATGATATGGCGATTTTCCGGCCCTGACATCTCTCATTATTTTATTGGCATTGGTAAGTCCGTGAGCAATTGCCACTTTAAGCTCGGCTCCTTCAAGGAATTTCCATGGTTCAAGACAACCTTCAATCTTAACGGATGCTTCCTTCACCCCTTCCATACCCCTTACAGGAGTGATATTAAGGTTCTTAAACGGCACTTCACGGCCCGTAACTATTTCATAGGCTGTTCTGAGAGCAGCTTCCATAACTCCTCCTGTAGCTCCGAAAATGACAGCAGCTCCTGTAGAATCTCCCATAATTGAGTCATAGCTGCTTGGCTCGAGGTTTCTGAAATCGATACCTGCCTGCTTTATCATTATTGCAAGTTCGCGGGTTGTAAGTACATAGTCGATGTCTTTATAACCGCTGGCCCTCATCTCAGGTCTGTCGGCCTCATATTTCTTTGCAGTGCAGGGCATCACAGAAACAGATACCACTTTAGAGGGATCAAGATTCTTCTTTTTTGCAAAGAAAGTCTTGGCTAGAGCTCCGAACATCTGCTGGGGCGATTTGCAGGTTGAAAGGTTAGGAAGGAACTCGGGATATTTGTGTTCTATGAATTTTATCCATCCGGGAGAGCAGGATGTGAACATGGGGAACTGGATCGAACTGTCTCCCCCGGCAAGTGCTTTTTTAAGCCTTGTAAGAAGTTCGGTTCCTTCTTCCATTATTGTCAGGTCGGCACTGAAATCAGTGTCGAGCACTGAATCGAAACCAAGCTGTCTGAGGGCTGTCACCATTTTTCCTGTTACCCTTTCGCCGGGGTCATATCCAAGATCTTCACCAAGAGCAACTCTGACAGCGGGTGCTGTCTGAACAACTACATGCTTATCAGGATCATAGATAGCGTCCCATACATAGTCGATATAAGTTTTCTCAACAAGGGCACCGGTGGGGCATCGGTTTACGCATTGCCCGCAGTTTGTGCAAACCACATGGCTCATCGGCCTGTCGTGGAATGAGGAGATCTTCTGATGTGCACCCTTGTTTGCCACAGCTATTGCCGAGATGTACTGAAGCTCTGCACATGTTCTTACGCAGCGCTGACATCTGATGCATTTGCTGTCGTCCTTTATGAAAGCCGGCGACGATCTGTCGATAGTGTAGGGATGATCTTCAACAAGGTCGAGGAAAATGGTGTCGCCAAAAGCAAATTCATTGGCAAGCGACTGCAGTTCACATTTCTGGTTTTTATAGCACTTTGTGCAGTCGGACCTGTGTTCTGAAAGAAGGAGTTCGACAACATGCTTTCTTGCGTTCCTTACCTTTAGAGTGTTGGTGTGAATTTCCATGCCTTCCGAAACAGGCATTGCACATGCTGCAATAAGAGTTTTTGCTCCTGTCTGCTCAACAAGGCATACCCGGCAGTTACCTGCCACACAAAGATCCGAATGGTTGCAGAGTGTCGGGATATTGATTTTCAGTTGTTTCGCCGCATCCAATACTGTAGTGCCGGCAGGTACTGAAATCTTTTGATCGTTTATTGTCAGATTTATCATAATTGTCAGAATTTGCGGTTAATTTTTAGTAAATGATCTCCTCCCTGAAATTTTCAACAATTGTTCTGAAGGCATTTCCTACCGACTGACCCAGTCCGCATTTGGAAGCAAGTTTCATTGTGTCGGCAAGCTTGACAAGTTCATTCAGATATGTTGATTTGACTTCACCCTTCTTGACCTTTTCAACACCTTTAAGAAGCTGCTGGCAACCAACTCTGCAGGGTGTGCACTGGCCGCATGATTCTTCGGCAAAGAAATCAAGGTAGTTGTGAAGCACGTTGTACATCGACCGTGAGCTGTTGAATAGCTTCATCGACCCTCCCGTTGGTACGCCCTCAAATCCGATAATGGTATCGGCAAATTTCTTTCTCGGAACACAAAAACCTGAAGCTCCTCCGACCTGAACGGCTTTGGTGTCTCCATCGCCGAACTCATTTACAAATTCCTGAACTGTCATACCAAGCTCAAGTTCAAATATACCCGGTGTAGGGGTGTCGCCGGAAATTGAAAAGACTTTTGAACCTCTCGAATCCTTTGTCCCCAGCAGCTTGTACGATTCAGCACCGTGCATAATTATCATCATCACTGTAACAAGTGTTTCCACGTTGTTAATTGATGTAGGCTTGAAAAACACTCCTGATGTTGTGGGATAGGGTGGTTTGTTCCTCGGTTCTCCCCTCTCGCCCTGAATTGATTCAAAAAGGGCACTCTCTTCTCCGCAAATGTAGGCTCCGCTTCCAAGCCTGTAGGTTATTCTGAAGTCGTATCCTATCTCATCGATCATTTTATGAAACTCATTCAGTTCATTCAGAAGCTTGGGCAGAAGAAACCTGTACTCACCCCTGAGGTATACTATTCCCTTCTTTGCTCCGATAGTTTTTCCTGCTATAGCCATGCCACCATGCACCTTGTATGCAACCCTGTCGAGGATTTCCCTGTCCTTGAATGTTCCTGGCTCTCCTTCATCTGCATTGCAAACGATATATTTTTCATCGGATTTTTCAGCTGCGGTAAACTTCCATTTCAAACCCGTCGGGAATCCTGCTCCTCCCCTTCCCTTCAGCCCTGAGTCAAGAACCTGCTGAATAATCTCATCATTGGTCATTTTGAACGCTTTTGTAAGAGCCTCGCGTGCTTCTATCTTTTCGAAAATAAGCCCTACCTTGTTTAATCCTTTTGTTTCCATGTTTCAGCAGATGTTTATTTGTTCATGTACCCTTTAATTATTTCAACCACCTTTTCAGGTGTAAGCTCGGTATAAGGCATTTCATTTATCAGAATTGCCGGGGCTTTATGGCACCAGCCAATACAGTTAGTCTCCACTATGCTGAAAAGCTTGTCTGAAGTGGTCTCTCCAACTTTGATCTTAAGCATATCTTCAAGTGTCTGAATGATCTCACCCTTGCCCTTCATTGAACAGGTAATTGTTTTACAGACTCTTATAACATATTTTCCTCTTTCCCTGGTATCAAGGAAAGTGTAAAAGGATGCTGTTCCGTAGACCTCGGCTGCTGATATGTCCAGTTCTTTGGCGATTTCAACCATCACCTCATCGGTCAGGTAATTATATCTGTCAACAACACCCTGAAGTATTGGAATAAGGCTGCTCCTCTCCCGGCCATGTTTTTCTGATAATTCCTTCACCAGATTTCCAGTTTGATACATAACTATTTAAATTTAAAGTACTTAAAGATTAATATTAGAACGATTACCCAACAAAAAAAGTTGTGTTAAATTAATAACAATACTTTAAAAAAAAATAGCAATATATCATTCATCCTAATTTAGAATGAAAATAAACAAGTTCTGAAACTGCAATGGAACAATTATTTAAGGCTATTTACCCACCACAATACTGCTCAGAAGGGTGATGTTACGGATATCCGTAAAACTATACTGAAATAATCCGTCATCGCCTATCATAACAAGCAGCTCTCCCATGGGAATAACATCATAGGCATTTATGTTTGGGTATGTATAAATAAGCCTGCTGGCGATGTTTTGCGGATCACGGGCATCATATATCTTCAATCCTGCATTTCCGTCGCAGATAAAGAGAAGATCCCCCGATTTTCCAAGTCCATAGGGATTGGTAAGCGGATACGTTGCCAAAAGCTGAGGCGATTGGAGGTTCTTCACGTTCACCACATCAAGACAGTTGACTGACCCGCCGCAGGTTGTCCCCGACCGCAGGGTTACATATGCAAGGGTATCGTCTACAATTACAGGATCACAGCTCCTTGCATGATTAAAAAAGGCAATATTAACTGGCACAAGTGGATTTGAGAGGTCCAGTATAACCATACCTGTTGTCGTTCCAAGGAACATGTTTCTCTCTGTAAGGAACATGGTCTCAATATTCCAGCCGGGGAAAAAATCACCCATCTTTTTCGGATCTGTCCTGTTTGTGATATCGAAAACCCTGAGGGTGTTCTGATCAACTATGTAAAGCACCTTGTCTCGCAATCCGAATCTTGCCATGGATCCGCCGAAGCCGGTTCCGCCTCCGCTCACACCCGAAGAAGCACCCATAGCATTCTTGGAATCAAGGAACTCCAGGCCTCCCCTGTAGTAAACAGGCCAGACATTGGGCTGCTCATAAATCCTTTCTTTAATGGTTCTGAACTCCCAGTCGACAACCACGCCTTTCTTCTGATCAACATATGCCATGGGATGATCATCTTCCACAGGAGGTATCGTATAGGGAAGAACGTCCTTAACCCTGCCGACCTCCCGGATATTGTCAACGTTCTGAACATCCAGCATCACCAGGTCAATAAAACTGTCGGCATAGAGAATATACCCCGAAATTGATATGTCTACAACACCCGGAACAGTTATAAATGTCTTTTTCACAGGTGAGGCCGGATTGCTGTTATCATATACATGAATTCCCTTCAGTTCTTCAACAATGAAGATATAATCATCCTTGTAATAGATTTTCCCGGGATTCTCCAGTTCCTTGTTCGCTACTGTTTTTATTGCCTCTCTGAGGTCTTCGTAAGTCATGTAAACAGGAGCGTATCCGTCGTACTCCCTGTAATTAGCATCTTCGCACGATTGAAATAATGCCGGTAAGAACGCTAATATTACAATAATTGGAATGATTTTTGTTTTCATAGTCTTCAGGTTTGGCTTATCAGAAAATAACAAAAATCATGCTAAACCCTGAAAAAACCAACTTGATCTTAACCCTGACCACAATGAAAAGAGTTGTTTTAATTTTTGCTTTTCTGGCAACAGTGATGATGCCTGTTGTTGCACAAAAGACAAAGGATGCACTATATCTAAAAAACGGCAGCATTATCTACGGGAAGCTTCTGGAGATATCCGGCAACAGGTACAGTATTCAGACCTCTGACGGAAGCATTTTCAACTATAATTACGATGAGGTCGATAAATTGTTAAAGGAATCGCCCCGCTTTGAAGGAAGAAAAGCCTCCGGACCCGGGTTCGCCCTTGAGGCAGGTTTGCTTGCAGGAGCGCAGAACAGTGAGTTTGAGGCTCCTTTCAGTTTTAACCTGATAGTGAACTATACTGCTTCAACCAGCAATATTATCGGGATAGGATCGGGAGTAGAGTTTTTTGGATCAGCTTTTACTCCTGTTTTCCTTGAATACAGAAAACTTCTCCACACAAGAAAGACCTGCCCGTTTATTTTCTTCAGGGGTGGTGGACTTTTGCATACGGGAAATGACGAGGAGGAAGACAGCTACAACCAGAATTACTACAGAAAGGATTACAGGGGAGGCACTTCCTTCACAGCCGGAACAGGCATTTCCTGGGCGAAAGACGATCTTGAAACTTACTTCAGCTTTGCTTACAGGTACGCCCAGACAAGTTACAGGCAAAAGAATTACAATGATATCCTTTACACTTACAGGAATAACTACAACCGCCTTGAGCTGAAGCTCGGGTTCAAATTCTGATACCCGGTTTTTTCTGAAATCCATCAGTATTCATAGTCTTCCCGAAAACAACCAGATGTGCCTGATCAGGTATTGGCCACTAAAACCTGTTTGTTCTGTCGCCAATAAATTATACATTTGTTACCGTTCATAAAAACGGTATATTTATAGATTATGA
>JAVEZS010000001.1:61837-167709 GCA_034002885.1 Bacteroidales bacterium | reverse complement strand
AACAAAGTCAATGCCCCTCAGAAATGCGACATCAGAATCAGTGGAATTCAGGATAAAAGGGCAAGGGTTTTGTTTGAAAACAGAACTATTACCCTGAGTTCGGGAACAATTTCCGATTACTTACCTGCCCTGGGTTCACAGGTTTATCTGATCGATATCGCACATTTAAAGGAAGATATCAGGCCATACAGGGGAAACCTCACATCGGATCCCGGATTTGAGGATCTTTCCAGTCCGGGGATCCCTGCAGCCACCTATGCATGGAATGAGGGCGACAGAGGGGCAACCTTTTTCACTGACACCCGGGAATACTATGAGGGGGCACACTCACTGCGGCTCGTGACTCCCATAGAAAACAGGGGGACACGCCTCAGATTTTTTCCGGTAAATGTGCAGAAGGGTAAAACCTATATTATTACGGTGATGGCAAAAACCGACACGACACTTAACTATGGCAGGGACAAGCCCTGCTTTGAACTCGGGCTCGGCGATTATGGAAAGAAGAAGTTCTGTCCGGCCAATGAATGGAGACAGTTTGTAACATCTGTTACAATTCCTTCCGACACCATTCCCTCACCCAGGGTAAACGCAGTCCTCAGGATGCCGGGAAAGGGAACAGCCTGGTTCGACATGATACAGGTCTTTGAGGCTGTGGACATCTACAGGAGTGTAAATCCAAACCTCAGGAAGTTAGGTGAAACCGATCAGAATTAATGTATTTTTATATGAATTATCACACCTCCACCAATGAATAAAAAAGCATTAACAATATCACTCGCAGCATTATTGCTTCTTTCTGGCTGCTCAGGTAAACATGAGAATATCAACTACCCGGGAAATCCGGAAACCCTCAGCCAGAATGCCTACATAAAGCTTCCTCTAGGGGCGGTAAAGCCTGAAGGATGGTTGAAATCACAACTTGAGGCCCAGGCAGAAGGTCTTACCGGAAATGTTGATGATTTCTGGCCCGACCTTGTTAATTCTTCATGGAGAGGAAAGGACGGAGAAGCATGGGAAAGAGGACCCTATTTTCTGGATGGACTGGTGCCGCTGGCTTTTCAACTTGACGATGAAAGGCTGAAAAGCAAGGTGAGCGACTGGATCGAACCCATCCTTGCAAGTGCAACTGACACAGGATGGTATGGACCTCAGAAGAACACTGACCGCTGGCCTCTTGCCGTTGCCGGAAAAGTGCTGATGCAATACTATGAAGCAAGCGGCGATAAGCGGGCCCTTGATGTACTGACGCGATACTTCAGGTACCTGCATGATACTCCCCCCGACTGGCCCGACAAAGACTGGCGGGGAGTAAGGGCGATGGAGAACGCTGTAACGGGATACTGGCTGCTAAGACAGACCGGAGAGGAATGGATAACAGAAGTCATTGAATCAATTCAGAAAAACAGCTTCGACTGGACCGGCTATTATGAAAAGTTCCCCTGGGACTCTGCTGCTTCGGCCGACGGGAAGATACCTCTTAACTGGGGCCCCGAAGGACTTACCGCCCATGTGGTGAACAATGCCATGGCAATCAAGTATCCCGGGCTCTGGTACCAGCAGTCGGGAGAAGAAAGGTACAGAAATGCCGTTTTCTCGGGCATTGAAAAGTATGACCTCAATCATGGCCAGGCAGGAGGAAGATTTTCAGGCGATGAGCATCTTTCGGGAAAGTCGCCCGACAGGGGAACTGAACTGTGTGCCGTGGTGGAATATATGTACTCGCTTGAAGAGCTCTATTCAATTTTTGGCGACAACAAACTCGCCGACAGGCTCGAACTACTCGCTTTCAATGCCCTGCCCGGAACAACAACAGCCGACATGTGGGCCCATCAGTACGATCAGCAGTCGAATCAGGTGATAGTGAACGGAGACAAAAGGGCGTGGAGCACAAACGGCAACTATTCGAATATTTACGGGCTTATGCCAAACTTCGCGTGCTGCCTGGCTAACATGCACCAGGGCTGGCCCAAATTCACCCAGAGTCTATGGATGGCAACGAACGACAACGGACTAATTGCTGTCACCTATTCTCCATCGACAGTCACTGCAAAAGCAGGGAACGGGAAAGAAGTGGTAATAACAGAAACTACAGACTATCCTTTTAAAGGCGAGGTAAAATTTGAGTTCGGATCGGACGACCCTGTCAATTTCCCTTTCTATCTCAGAATACCCGGCTGGGCTGATAAGGCTGTTATAAAGTATAAAAACAAAACTACTGAAGCAGCGGGAGGATCGACCGTCAGACTGTATGCCCGCTGGGATCCGGGTGATGTGGTAACGCTCAGCCTGCCGATGGAGATACGCACTGAGAAACGATATAACAATTCAGTTACCGTAATGAGGGGACCCATTGTGTATTCATTAAGGATTGAAAAGGATTACAAAAGTGTAAAGATCAACTACGACAACTTCGCATACAAGGGAAGTGTAGACTGGGAAATATATCCGAAGAGTCCCTGGAATTATGGCCTGGTAATAGATCTGAACAATCTTGGAAGAGGCATAGAAATAACCGAGAATGAAATAAGCAAATATCCGTTTGCTGACAGGGGCGACATGATATGGTCGGCCGATTCTGCCAGATACATTCCATGGGATAAGGACGCTCCCGTTGTTATAGAAACCAGAGGTATGAAGATCGCCGGATGGACCATTGAGAACAACTCAGCCGGAATTCCACCCCGTAGTCCGGTTACCCCTGAAGGCATTGCCGAAATGATCCGTCTGGTTCCTTATGGAAGTGCAAAACTCAGGATAACTGAATTTCCACTTATTGATATCCGGCAGATTGTTGACGAAATAAGATAGATGGGATACCCGGAATAAAGAAAAGCCGACTGACCTACAGGGCTTCGGTTTTCATCCTGAGCCATTCTTTCTCTTCCTGCTCAAGAAACGGGCTTATTCTGTCATACACTTCCGATTGATATGAGTTGAGCCATTCAATCTCTTTCTCTTCGAGAAGTGACCTTTCGATAAGCGTTCTGTCAATATAGCAAAGAGATACCGTGTCGAACCTGAGGAAATGACCGAATTCCGTTACCTCGTCCTCATAGCAGAGAATCAGGTTTTCGGTCCTTATGCCATACTCCCCCTCGCGGTAAATAGCAGGTTCATTTGAGGTGAGCATTCCTGCCTCGAGAACAGTCCGGTTATCAGCAGGACTGATACTCTGGGGTCCTTCGTGAACATTCAGGCAGAATCCCACTCCATGTCCTGTTCCGTGTGCATAGTTCATCCCCGAGCCCCACATTGATCGTCTGGCAATAAGGTCGAGCTGGTATCCTCTTGTTCCCTGCGGAAACTTTGCCAGAGCCAGATTTATATGTCCTTTCAGAATCAGGGTAAAATCCCTTTTCTGACTTTCCGACGGCACACCTGCTGCTACTGTACGTGTGATGTCAGTTGTCCCTCCCATGTACTGGCTCCCGGAATCAACAAGCATCAAGCCCCTGTCCCCTATCTCCGCACCTTCATCAGCACCTCTCCGGTAATGAGGAAGGGCGCTGTTCTCATTCCAGGCAATTATCGTTGAAAATGAAAGGCCAAGGAATTCACTCTGTTGCGACCTGAATTCGTGGTTCTTTTCAGCAACTGACTTCTCCGACATCCGAATGATGCCATGATTGCTTTCGAACCAGTGAAAGAACCTTGTAAGAGCAACGCCGTCTTTTACCATCGATTTCCCGATATTCTCAATCTCTGTATGGTTCTTAACAGCTTTCATCCTGGCCGGTATACCTGTGTCCTCGATTATCTTTGATCTCTTGGAGACGGAATTGAAGAGGTCGAACGAGGTTGTCTGGGGATTAAGCAATAAGGAATGGTCTCCTGTCACTTCCGGAACTATCTCATCAAAATCATCATATGGAAGAATAACGATTCCGAGACTGTCGAAAAGAGAAGCAAGCTTCAAAGGAATCTTTGCTTCATCAATGAAAAGTAGTATCTGCTCCATGCCCAAAAGGGCATAGCATAACAGAACCGGAGTGTATTGCAGATCGGCCCCCCTGATGTTCAGGAGCCACATTACGTCTTCGGGAGATGTAATAAGATGGAAATCCGCACCAGTCTTTTTCATTTCCTGCCTTACCTCCTCAATCTTTACCGATCTCTCTTTACCACAGTATTTTACAGGATGATCAAATCCGACTGAGAAAGGCATGGGAGGCCTGTCGGCCCAGATTTTGTCAATTACGTCATTTCCTGCAACGAGTGAGGGATTGATGCCTTCCACCCTTTTTAAAAGACGCCTGAAAGAGTTTACTGAGAATGTTCTCCCGTCAAAGCCTATTCGCTGCTTCGGTCTGACATTCTCAACAATATAATCCATGTAATCATTCCTCTGCCAGGTGCCCGGGCGGATGAACTGAAAACCGGTACCAGCCAGCTGCCGTTCGGCCTGGATAAAGTATCTTGAGTCGGTCCATAAGCCGGCAAAGGAATCTGTAACAACAACAGTAGCTGAGGATCCCGAGAAACCCGTAAGCCATTTTATTATCTGCCAGTGGTCGGGAAGATTTTCACTCAGGTGGGGATCAGTCATCGTGATGATAAAAAAATCCATGTCGCCCTGATGAATAGCTTCCCTCAGCAAAGCCAACCTTTCAGAAGTTACGCTCATAGGTTCTTTATTTCACTGACCAGATTCTGCAGTGTGGTTTTAGCGTCTCCGAAGAGCATTCTTGTCTTATCGTTAAAGAAAAGCATATTCTCTATTGCAGCATAACCTTTCCCCATTCCCCTCTTCATCACGATTATGTTTTTCGCATCGCGTGCCTTTACAATGGGCATGCCGTAAATAGGACTTGACGGATCATCTTCGGCTGCCGGATTGACAACATCATTGGCCCCGATGACAATAAGGACATCAGTGTTAGGCAGATCAGGATTTATTTCATCACTTTCAACAAGCTGCTCGTACGGAACGTCAGCTTCAGCAAGTAGCACATTCATATGACCGGGCATCCTTCCTGCAACGGGGTGAATTGCATATTTAACTTCAACTCCTTTCTCCTCAAGGAGCCTGTCAAGTTCATGGCATATGTGCTGAGCCTGAGCAACTGCGAGGCCGTAACCCGGTACTATGACGATCTTTCTCGAATAACTGAGAAGGACCGCGGCATCCGAAAGGGTTATCTCCTTTATCGTACCCGCTTCAGTGCTGGCAGCTGAACCGCCACCTCCAAATACGCCGACGATTACGTTAAGAAGCGATCTGTTCATTGCCCTGCACATCAGAATTGTCAGGATTGTACCGGCAGAACCCACAAGAATACCACCGGTAAGCATCGCCTGGTTGTTGTAAAGAAAGCCTCCCATCGCAGCCGCTACACCCGTAAAAGAGTTCAGAAGCGATATCACCACAGGCATGTCGGCACCGCCGATGGGCATAACGAAAAGGATCCCGTAAACTACCGAGATACCAAAAACGATATAAACAAACCGTGAAAGCTCAGAACTTGCACTGACATCGCGGGTCATGATGAATACTATGAATCCTGCGATAACAATCAGAAAGGCAATGTTTACATATCGCATGGCTTTCACACGAAGGTCCCCTATTCTTCCGTCAAGCTTGCCGAATGCTATCATGCTTCCCGAAAAGGAAACAGTACCTATCACCAGGCCGAGAAGAATTGCAAGTACATGTCCGTTAGCCATCCCGGAAGATGCTATCAGCCCGGGACTGACATGGGGAAATTCCATCAGCGAGATCAGGGCCGCAGCAGCTCCTCCCATCCCGTTGAAAAAAGAAACTAGCTGAGGCATGGCAGTCATCCTTACCTTCCTGGCAATCAGCCAGCCTATTACAGTCCCTACTGCAATAGCTGCTATTATAAGAGGAATATTGCCTATGGGCTCACCATCCTTTTCATGGAATAATATGGTTGCGACAATTGCAAAGGCCATGCCGAACGCCGCAAGGATATTCCCCCTTCTTGCCGTGAGAGGGTGGCTGAGCATCCTGAGTCCGATGACAAACAATACCGAGGCAATTATATAGGTTATTTCCAGTATTGCCGTTCCATATGGAATTTGAGTTAGTCCGCTCATCCTTTAATATTTAAGTATCATTAGTTGTCATCCTTATTTCTTCTTCTTAAACATTTCGAGCATCCTGTCGGTGACAACGAATCCGCCAACAACATTAAGGGTCCCCAGTACAACGGCCAGGAAGCCGAGAATCAAAGACAGGGCAGTATCTGCATGGCCCATTACTATTATCGCCCCTATTATTACGACTCCGTGGATGGCATTCGCTCCCGACATAAGGGGGGTATGTAGAATCGCGGGAACATGGCTTATCACCTCTATCCCCAGAAAAACTGAAAGAATAACTATGAAAATTGCCTCGCGGTGCTGTAAGAAGAATTCCGATAACTGTTCCATTTCAATCTCATTTAATTCCTAACATCTGTTTTGCCCTCTGACTAATATATTCCTTTTTATGCACAGCCGTCGTTCCGGCAATGATCTCATCCTCCATATTCAGGTTCAGTGATCCGTCCTTTTCTGTGATGATCTTAAGCAGGTTCACGATATTCGATCCGAACATCTTGCTTGAGTCGGCCGGCATTTCGGAAGGAAAGTCTGATTTCCCTATTATTGTAACTCCATTGACAACAATAGTCTTTTCATTTTCAGTAAGTTCACAATTACCCCCTGTCGATGCGGCCAGATCAACGATAACCGACCCGGGCTTCATTGACATAACTGTTTCTTTCAGGATAAGAAGCGGAGCACGCCTTCCCGGAATCTGTGCCGTTGCTATTACAACATCGGCAGCTACAGCGCTTTTCTGGATCAGATCCTGTTGTTTCTTCCTGTATTCCTCAGTCTGCTCGATGGCATACCCGCCTGCTGATTTGTCTTCTGTTGCTCCTTCAACCTCTATGAACCTTCCTCCAAGGCTTTTTACTTCATCCCTTACGGCCGACCTTACATCGAAAACCTCCACCACAGCTCCCAGCTTACGGGCTACGGCCAGAGCCTGCAGACCAGCAACTCCGGCTCCAAGAATAAGCACCTTAGAGGGCTTTATTGTTCCTGCCGCCGACATGAACATTGGAAAAAATTTGGGAAGGACTGAAGCAGCAGCAAGTACAGCCTTGTATCCGGCAACGGTTGACATCGACGAAAGCACATCCATCGACTGGGCCCTCGTTATGCGCGGAACAAGATCTAGAGCCAGAACAGTAAGCCCCTTTATCCTTGCCTTCTCCAGCCATTCTCCGTTCTCCGCCGGATTAACAACGGAACAGAGTATCTGCCCTTCCCTGCAAAGATCGAGATCAGCTTCGGGAACAGGATTAACTGTTAACAAAACTGCCGATCCTGATATTACTTCAGACCTTTCCTTTACAACTGCCCCGGCAGAGAGGAATGCATCATCCGCTGAGAATGCTTTTGCTCCTGCTCCTTTTTCAGTAAGAACATCGATTCCGGTTTTCTTTACTGCAGCGACTTCGCCGGGAAGCATAGCCACGCGCCTTTCTGGTCCGGAATCTTTTAAAATTCCAATAATCATAGAGTTAGATTTAGGAGTTTAGATTTCAGGGCTGATTGTTATAAAAATAACACTAATATAACAACAAATATTTATTCTTTTCCAAAGAAATTTACGAGCCAGAACCTGTTGGCCTCATTCCTCGAATGCTGTGCCTTTGCTCCGCTGAATCCATGCCTGTTATTCGGATATATCATGAACTGGAAGGTCTTGCCCTCATCCTGAAGTCTCGAAATAAGATATATCGAATTTTGCATATGTACATTATCGTCAATATCTCCGTGAGTCATGTAGAGTTTGCCCTTGTATCTGTCAACCCATGTAAGGGCTGAGCCTTCTTTGTATCCTTCAGGATTTTCCTGAGGAGTATCCATATAACGTTCGGTATAAACATTGTCGTAAAGCCTGTAATCGGTTACTGAAGAACCTGCAAAACCATGAGTCCAGTATCCGGATCCCTTTGTAAGTGCCAGACAGGTCATATAACCGCCGTATGAGCTTCCGGTAATACCCATTCTGGAGCCGTCGACATAGGGTTTTTCAAGAAGCCACTTAACGGCATCCTGATAGTCGAGAATCTCCCATTTCCCCAAACATCTGTGCATGTAGTCGAGACCTCTCTTTCCAAAATGACCTGAGCCCCTGTGATCGACCGTGAAGGTGATAATGCCGTTCTGTGAATCCCATGATGGTGAATTTCCCAGCCATCTGTTACTGACATTCCTTGAGTCAGGGCCCCCGTAAATCCTGAAAATAACCGGATATTTTTTTGACGGATCGAAGTTAAGAGGATAGGTTATGATCGCAGGCATTCTGAAAAGCCCGTCAGATGTCGTAATCCTTACAAGTTCAGCTTTTGAGTGTTTTGCAGGATCAAAGGCAGTCTGCTCAGCTTTATAAACCTCTCTTACAGGGTTTCCTCTTTTGTCAATGGCAATAACCGATCCTGGTGAACTGAGGTTGTTCCATGAATCCACAAACCATGTTCCTTTGGGTGAAATGCTGACACTGTGAGCCCCTGGTCCGTTTGTGACCTGTATCAGGTTCTTCCCGTCGAGACCTACCCTGAAAAGATGGCTGTCGGTCGATTCCATTCCTGTCGCCGTAAAATACAACAGTCTTTGCCCCTCATCGACTTTTTCAATTCCCGTGACCCTGAAGTCAAGATCGGTGAGCTGAGAAACAAGGGTGTTGTTCCAGCTGTAATGATAAAGGTTCTCCCATCCGTTCCTTACACTCCTGACAATGAAACCAGATCCGTCTTTCATCACGTAAATATCCTTGTAGAAGTCGAGCCAGGCCTTCTGCTTTTCACTATAGACAAGGCTGAAATCGCCGGTAAGAGGATCTGCAAGAATTATCTGCATCTCATCCTGTCCGCGGTTAATTATCTGGACCGCCATCTTTTTACTGTCGGGAGTCCAGAAGGGCCAGGCAATATACTGGTCAACACCGTAGTCTGTCTTAACCCATGTTGTTTTGCCTGTTGAGACATCAGCTATTCCCATCTTTACCCTGGGATTGGGATCTCCTGCCTTTGGATAAGGAACCTGCTCAAGAGTGCCATGGATCCCATCAGGTTCATCAAGACGGTTAAGGGTGAAAACGGGCACATCAGTCTCATCGGTTCTCAGATAGGCGATACGGTTTCCGTCGGGTGCCCACCAGAATGCTGCATATCTGCTTGGCCGGTCGAGTATCTCTTCCATGTAAACCCAGGATGAATAACCGTTATAAACTCTTTCCGATGCATCGGATGTGAGTCTTATTTCCTTTGATGCCGCAAGGTCATAAACATACAGGTCCTTATTCTTAGTATAGGCAATCCTTCTCCCGTCAGGAGAGAACCTTGCGTTCACTTCCGGGACCTCATCACTGGTAAGACGGCGCAGTTCCTTATCTCCTGTCCTTATAAAATAAAGATCATTATCCCTCAATAATGCTGCACTCTTGTTATCATCACTCACGGCATCTGTAAAAGCAATATTTACACCCGAGGGCATAGACTCCGAAAGAAGTTCCCTTGCCGACTTAACCGGCTGGATCACCGTTTGTCTTCCCGATTTGAGGTTCACGCTTTTTACAACAGGATTCATCCCGGCATCAAATGTCTGAACGATGCAGTTATTATCATCAAGCCAGCCCGTAACGCGAAACTGACTTCCGCCCCTCTGAGGCATCTGAGAATATAAACTCATCTCTGCAAAAAAGCCCGTTAAAAGAAGGGCAGCAACGAGAAAAACAGGATAAAATCTCTTCATAATCAAAGTATATTATTTTTTAGTTTGAATTACCTTTCGACAAAAATAACGATTTTAATATACCCATGATGGCAGACCCCGATTTTATGGCATTCTGTCGGATATTTGCAGATATTATATTAACGAATTATAGTATATTAGCCGCCAAACTTTTAATTTCATTTGAATGAGACGTCTTCTATTTACATTTCTAACATTTTGTATTTGTCTTGTTAATATTATTGGTCAAAATATTAAATCACCCGGAGAATTTCTGGGTTACGAGACCGGCAGTCAATTCACCTTTCACCACCAGGCGAATGAGTATTTCAGGTATGTTGCAGAAAAGTCCCCGCTTGCCGAATACAGGGAATACGGGACCACTTACGAGGGGCGTCCCCTGGGTGTATGCATAGTTTCTGATGAGGCAAATCTGAAGAACATCGAAGAACTTAGAAAGAACAATCTGATAAAGACAGGTTTGCATGACGGAGACTTTACAGGCCGGCAGATCCCAATAATCTGGCTGGCTTACAATGTACACGGAAATGAGTCGGCAGGAATGGAAACTGCCATGAAAGTACTATGGACCCTTGTAACCGGCTCTTTTCCCGTAACATCTGACTGGCTGAGATCGTGCATAATAATTATCGATCCCTGCCAGAATCCCGACGGGCGGGATCTGTACGCCGGAAGGTTCAGGAATACAAGGAATCTTACACCCAACCCTGACGGTAACGCAAGGGAACATAATCAGCCCTTCCCGAGTGCAAGGCTGAACCATTACCTTTTCGACCTTAACCGCGACTGGACCTGGCAGACACAGAAAGAGACCGCCCAGAGGATCGCTCTGTACAACCAGTTCATGCCCCATGTTCATGCAGATTTTCACGAGATGGGGGCCGAATCGACTTTCTTCTTCCCTCCGGGCGCTGATCCGTGGCATGAAGTAATAAGCTCATGGCAGCATGAATTTCACAACCTGACGGGAAAAGCCAATGCCAGTCTTTTTGACGGAAAGTCATTACTATATTATACAAAGGAGAACTACGACCTCTTCTGTCCGAGTTTCGGAGATACATGGCCGCTTTTCAACGGTTCGGCAGGATTTACCTATGAACAGGGAGGAGGCGGCTATTCAGGGCTGGCCCTGAAAAGAGAGGCCGGAGATACTCTGACACTGGAAAAAAGGATCGACGGACATTTCACTGCCTCAATGGCGACACTCAAAGTATCGTATGAGAACCGTTTAAGACTCATTGAGGAATTCAATAAATTCTTTTCCGACAACATGAACCGGCCGGCCTTCAGATACAAATCGGTTGTTATTAAAAATCAGGAGGGCCGGACTGATCTCGCCGACCTTTTCCAGCTTCTCGACAGGAACCAGATAAGATATTCCTATGCTGGCAATACCGGTAAGAAATACAAGGGATTTGATTATCTGAAGAATAGGGAAGGTGAAGTCACAATTGAACGGGGCGATATTCTTATCAGCGCTTATCAGCCTCAGTCTAAGTTTATGCAGGTACTTTTTGAGCCCGACAGCAAAGCATCTGATTCGCTCAGCTACGATCTTACAGCATGGGCCCTTCCCTATGCCTACAATCTTAAAGCTTATGCCATTGAAGAGCAGATAAAGCCTGCTGAAGGCAGGGTAGCCCACGAAAAAGCCATAAATACAATGCCCTCTGTAAAGCCTTATGCGTATGCAGTTGAAAACAGAGGCTTCAGCACCCTGAAATTCATTTCTTTGCTTTACTGCAAACAAATCAGGACAAGATATGTACTTAAACCCTTTGGCAACGGGGGTTCAGAATACCCGGCCGGTAGCTTCATCATTACAAGGAGTGATAACATGCCCCTTGATGCTAATTTCGACAGGATAATCAACGAAACGGCCAATGAATCGGATGTGAAACTCTCGGTCATGACCACCGGGCTGGCAGAAAAAGGGAAGGATGCCGGATCGGATTATTCGGTTTTGGGGAGACAAAGGAAGGTGGCAATGCTTATGGGCGAAGAGCTTTCACAGGGATCAGCGGGCGAATTGTGGTATTTCTTCGAAAGGGAGCTTGAGTATCCGGTAACTGTTATAAATACATCCGATGCATCCCGCGTCGATCTTACGGTTTATGATGTTCTGCTTCTTCCCTCGGGCAACTACTCGCGACTGAAAGATACCATAGTCGATTTTGCAAAAAGAGGAGGCAGGGTCGTGGCTTTCGAGAACGCCATTTCAACCTTCAGCACAGTGAAATCGACATCGCTGTCAGCTGATACTGAGACACGAAATAATGAACTCAAGGCAGCAGACAAAAAAGCCGTAAGCGGCGACCCTGTCCATCTTAAGAACTTCGGGGACGAAAACAGACATATGCTTTCCGAAAGATCGGCAGCCAGCATTTACAGAGTAGCTGCAGATACCACTAATCCACTGATGTTCGGACTGGGGAAAGAGTGGTTCATACTAAAACGCTCCCAGCCATACCCGTACCTTTCAAAAGGACAAAACGCCGGGTATATTCTTGAAAGCAGCCCTGTCTCAGGGTTTGCAGGATATAAATACCAGAAACTTGTTAAAAACACACTTGTTGTAGGATCAGAAAGAATCGGCGACGGAATGGTTATATATGTCACCGACAATCCCTACTTCAGAGCATTCTGGAAAAGCGGAAGGATACTCCTTTGGAATGTGATTTTCAGGTGAAGGTGTACTGTTCCTGTCGTAATTAATTGGTATATTAGGAAAAACAATCAGATATGTTAAGCAGGAGTACTCTCTTTATAGTGCCTGCATTAGCTGCCTTTATAACAGCATGCAGCCCTTCAGGTTCTTTTGAGGAAGCCAGGGAATCAATCAGCGTCAGTGATCTTGAAAGACTCGTCAGGGATATTGGTTCAGACCAGTTCATGGGCAGGGAGCCTTTTACTGAAGGAGAAAAAATCACAGTGGAATATCTGGCCGAAGAACTCAGGAACATAGGTTTTGAGCCTGCTTTCGGCGACAGCTATTTCCAGGAAGTCCCGATGGTAAAGATCAGGTCGGTTGTAAAAGACCCGGCAAGGGTTAAATACAAGTCAGGTTCCTTCGTACTGAATACACCTGAAGACGCAGCAATAATATCGCCGCTGGAGGAAGAAACCGTTACTGTCGAAGAATCAGAACTGATCTTTGCAGGATTCGGAATAGTCGCTCCCGATTACGGCTGGAACGATTATGCCGGTCTTGACGTAAGAGGCAAAACCGTTATCGTCCTGATTAATGATCCGGGACTTTATACAGGCGATTCGTCCCTTTTCAAGGGCAATGAGATGACCTATTACGGAAGATGGACATACAAGTATGAGGAGGCTGCCCGTCAGGGAGCCGAAGGGATACTTATAATACATGAACCCAAAGGAGCAGGTTACTCCTACAACGTCCCGAGGAACAGTTCCGTAAACCCTAACCTTTATATCGGGTCAGATACCGAAAAGTGCCGTTTTACCGGCTGGATAAGGTCAGTGCAGGCAGACAGACTGCTCAGGGAATCTGGACATAACACCGAAGAACTCCGAACGAAGGCCTGCGGAAGTGATTTCAGAGGCTTTTCTCTGGGAATGAATATCTCTCTTGAAATAAGTAACACCGTGGAATACAACAGCTCCAGGAATGTTGCAGGGGTCCTGAGAGGAACACTGAGGCCTGAGGAAAGCATTGTCTATACTGCACACTGGGATCATTTCGGGATAGGTGAGCCGGAAAACACTGATTCAATCTTTAACGGAGCTGTTGACAACGGAACATCCATGGCATGGGAACTGGCCATAGGGAAAGCTTTCTCCGGCCTGCGGCAGAAACCTGAAAGAAGCATCGTACTCCTCTTCCCTACAGCCGAAGAACAGGGACTGACAGGTTCGCTTTTCTACACTGAACACCCTGTCTTTCCCATAGAAAAAACAGTAGCATGCCTGAATAATGATCTTCTTCTTCCCATCGGCAGAATGAAGGACCTTATGATCACAGGTTACGGACAGTCGGATCTTGACGATTACGCCAGAGAAGCAGCTGAGGAACAGGAAAGGTATGTCGCAGCTGATCCCAACCCGCATACAGGAATGTATTTCAGGTCAGACCATTTCTCATTTGCAAAAAAGGGCGTACCTTCCCTTTTCGCAAGGGGCAATACTGACAGTCGTGAACACGGAAAGGATTGGGCTGCAATGATGGAAAAAGACTACCTTGAAAACAGATACCACCGCCCTGCCGACAATTATGATCCGCTTACCTGGGATCTGGAGGGAGTAGCCGAGGATGCCAGACTTGCTTTTACAATAGGCTGGCGTCTTTCAATGTCTGACAGCTTTCCTGCATGGAAACCGGGCTCTGAGTTTAAGAGTCTGAGAGAATGATTATCACCCGCTGATTATACTTTCCGGACACCAGAAAATACTAGTGTAACCTTCAGTAAAGAGAAAGCAGAAACAATAAAGAAATTCTTTTTGTGTTATTTTATTCACATTGTTATTTTATTCACACTAAATTATTACCTTTGTTGCGTCAGAATATAACCAAGCTGACGGAAACCATGAATTCTCAAATTTGCACAATGACAATCAGCGAAGTAGCAGAAAGGATCAACGGACGGATAGTCTGTTACGGGAATAATAATGCAGAAGAAATTGAATACGCATTTTCCTCCGATCTTATGAGTGACGTTCTGAAGGTCGAAAAGGAAAACGTTCTGCTTATAACCGGACTAACAAACCTTCAGGCTGTAAGGACTTCTGAAATGTCAGAGATCAACTGTATCGTCTTTGCACGAAACAAGAAGGCAGGCAGCGAAATCATTTCCCTGGCAAAAGAAACAGGGATTACTCTGATCGAGAGCCCGTATTCGGTTTTCAGAATATCGGGTGAGCTATACAAGGCGGGAATAAAACCCCTCTTCTAGTAATGCAGTACAAGTACAAAATAGCAGGTGGCGATTTTGCCAATGCCGGTACTGTTGCAAGCTCTGTGAAAAAGATTCTCCGCCAGCTTAACATCGACCATTCTATATCCAAAAGAGTGGTTATTGCTCTTTATGAAGGAGAGGTCAATGTAGTTGCTCATGCCTACTCCGGAGTGATAGAGGTGGAAATTGACAACGGGCGTATAAGGATCCTGATTACCGACAAGGGACCAGGAATACCAGATATTCCCAAAGCCATGGAAGAGGGATTCTCCACGGCATCTCCACAGGTGAGAGAAATGGGATTCGGAGCAGGTATGGGGCTCTCGAACATGAAGAGGAACAGCGACAAAATGAATATTACAAGCACTCCCGGCGAAGGGACTGCCGTTGAACTGATAACAAATCTTGAACCGCATGAATAACATGGTGAGAGATACCGGGTTTCATCACGCACTGAAAGTTCACCAGGAACTGTGCACCGGCTGCATTCATTGCATGGCAGTCTGTCCGACCAGGGCAATAAGGGTCAGGAACGGAAAAGCCATGATAATTGCAAACCGCTGCGTTGATTGCGGAGAATGTTACCGATCATGTCCCGTTTCAGCAATCGGTGTTGAACAGGACGATCTAAGCATGATTTTTGGATTTAAAACAAGGGCGATACTGATCCCAAGCGTTCTGATAGGACTTTTCTCCCACAAGATACCGGTTTCGGCAATATATGCTGCCCTCGGAAAAACAGGCTTCACACACGTCTACCAGGTTGAGAATACAATTGATATGGTTCTTGACGCATACAGGGAGTTCAGACAGACAAACAAACAGCGTCCTCTTATTTCATCATTCTGCCCGGCCATCGTAAGGCTCATCCAGGTGAGGTTCCCATCCCTGGTTGATAATATAATGAGGGTGAACCCGCCAATTGACATGTCGGCACTCTATTACAGGAAAAAGCTTCTTGCCGAAGGAAATGATGCGAAAGATATAGGCTTGTTCTACGCAACGCCCTGTGCCGCAAAGATAGCTGCAATAAAGAGTCCGGTCGGAGAAACGGAATCCGTGATAACAGGGGTGATAAATATGAATTACCTTTATAATAAGATACAAGGGTTTCTTCAGAAAGAAGAAGAGGACAGTGAAATGCCTGTAACGGATAATCTTCTGAGTCCTGCAGGGATACTCTGGAGTCTTACGAGAGGAGAAACTGTCCATTCGGAAAAGAGAGCCCTTCCGGTCGACGGCATAAGGAATGTCACCGAGATCCTTGAAAATGTCGAGAACGGCAAACTCGACAGCGTCGATTTCCTCGAACTGAGAGCATGCGATGAGGGTTGCGCCGGTGGCATACTGATGCCCGGAAACAGGTTCCTCAACGTGGAGCGACTTCGGAAAATGGCTTCCTCAGCTGAGAAGAATAAAGAAAACAATACATCGAAACTCTCAGATGGTTATATAAGCCTCAAGGAACACAGCTTTCTTGGCAACATAGAACCCCGGAATATAGAAAAGCTTGATGAGAACATGTCAGCTGCAATAAAAAAGATGAAGCGCAAAAGAAGGCTGATGTGTTTTCTCCCTGGTTTTGACTGTGGCGCCTGCGGCGCTCCCGACTGCCAGACCCTGGCAGAAGATATTGTTCAGGGACGCGCACAGATATCACACTGCATCTTTCTGCAGCAGCAGATGATAAACCAGAAGCTCCTCAGCCAGGAAAAAGCAACAAAAATTACCGGAGAGATCTGGGGTGCCGAAAGGCTTGAAAAAAACTGTAACAAAACTGGTGCTGAAGATGAAAATATGTGATATTGCAAAAGAACTGAACCTCTCTGTCATATCAGGAGAAAATGGAATGGAAAGAGAAGTCTCGGGAGCTTATGTATCCGACCTTCTCAGTGATGTTATCGGTAATGCAAAGGAAGGCAGCGTGTGGATCACCCTGCAGATACACCATAATGTGGTTGCTGTAGCATCGCTGAAGGACCTTGCCGCCGTTATCATCGTAAGGGGAGCAAAACCAGACGATGAAACAATACGAAGAAGCAATGAAGAGCATATCCCGGTACTGTCAACCAGTAGTGATACTTTTACAATTGCCGGCGAGCTTTTTAATCTATTAAAGAAGGAATGAAAGAATACCGGGCCGACCTGCATATTCACACACTGCTGTCGCCGTGCGGAGACCTGGAAATGAGCCCGGCGAACATTATTTCCGAAGCTCTCCGGAAAAAACTGGATATCATTGGCATAACTGACCACAATTCAACAAGGCAGGCTTCGGTTGTAAAAAGACTGGGTGATAAAAAGGGAATATTCGTAATGCGGGGAGCCGAGGTGACAACAACAGAAGAGGTTCATTGCCTTGCGTTTTTTGAAAAGGATGATACTCTGGAAATATTTCAGTTGTTTCTCGATGATAACATCCCGGATTTTGAGAATAATCCCCTGTTGTTCGGAGACCAGGTTGCGGTTGACGAGAATGAGATAATTATTTACACTGAAAACAGGCTCCTGATAAATGCCACAGAAATTCCCCTGGATGTGCTGAGCAAATGGGTGCTTGATCACGACGGGATCTTTATTCCGGCTCACATCGACAGGATGAAGAACAGCATCTACAGCCAGCTGGGCTTTCTTCCTGACGACCTCGTGGCTGATGCCCTTGAGGTCTCGAAACGAACCACACCGGCCAGCTTTGCAACACTTCACCCTGAGATCAGGCAGTTTACCCTGGTAACAAATTCTGATTCTCACTACCCGCAGGCAATAGGAAGGCCTTACAACACCTTCCTGATGAAGAGCCTGACGTTTGAGGAAGTAAGACTTGCCCTAAAAGGAGAAAACGGAAGAAAAACTATTGATCATGCAGACACTCGCGCTTAATATCCTGGATATAGTACAGAACTCAATAAGGGCTGGAGCTTCCCGTATTTCTGTGTACGTCGGGGAATCGGAATCCGACGATATCATGGAAATATTAATAAGCGACAACGGATCGGGGATTCCTGAAGCCATCATTGAAAAAGTAACAGATCCCTTTGTTACCACTCGTACAACCCGGAAAACCGGAATGGGTCTTCCTCTTTTGAAATATCATGCAGAGATCACCGGAGGTTCTCTCTCGCTCGATTCAATCGCAGGAACAGGAACGGTTGTTAAGGCTGTTTTCACTCTTTCGCATGTCGACAGGCAGCCGCTCGGCGACATAGCCGGAGTAATGACAATTCTCATGTCGGCTAATCCCGGAATTGATTTTCTTTACAGCCACAAAACAGATAAGGGCCTCTACGATTTCTCATCAGCAGAAACAAAGGATTATCTGGGAATTGAAGACTTTAGCGGGAGTGCGCTTCTTGGAGACATTAAGGAAATGCTTAACAGCAATCTGAATGAAATTGGAGCATCGGACTTTATTTGAAAACCCGACAAACTGTTGCAGCTGAATAAAATAATTGAAACGATCACACAGATAAAAAGCATAAAAACAATAAATTCGAAACACTAAATTGTATTAAGCATGTCACAAATCAAGTCGCTTGCGGATCTGAAAAAGAAACGCGAAGAAATCAAGGCAGGTCTGGACGTCAGGATAAAGGCCATTGATCCTGAAAAACATGTTCAGATCAAGGTTGCCATGGCAACATGTGGTATTGCCGCCGGTGCTAAATCCATCATGGAGTTCTTTATCGAACAGCTTGACAGGAGAAGCATTCCCGGAGTCGTAACCCAGACAGGGTGCATGGGATACTGTTATGCAGAGCCTACCGTCGAAATAAAGCTTCCCGGCAAAGATCCTGTCGTTTTCGGCTATGTTGATCTTAAAAGAGCTGATCAGATAATCGAAAAATACATTAAGGAAGGAGAGCTGATCGACGGCATCATCCCCGTGAATTATGAAACAATCGATTCTAAAGAATAGGAGGATAAAACATGTCAAAATACAGCATGCATATTCTTGTATGCGGCGGGACAGGCTGCCATGCTTCTGAAAGCGATGCAATAGTATGGAATCTCAGAGACGAACTCGAAGCAAAGGGTTTGTCAGATAAAGTTCAGGTGATTCTTACAGGATGTTTCGGGTTTTGTGAAAAGGGCCCGATAGTAAAAATAATGCCCGACAACACTTTCTATGTGCAGGTAAAACCTGAAGACGCACAGGTAATTGTTGAAGAACATATTATCAAGGGCCGTAAAGTTCCAAAGCTCCTGTACCACGATCCCAAGACGAAAGAACCTGTCGGCGATTCAAAACACATGGGTTTCTTCAAGAAGCAGCTCAGAATAGTTCTTCGCAACTGCGGGTTTATTAATCCTGAAAATATAGATGAGTATATAGCCCGCGACGGATATATGGCAATTGCCAAGGCCCTCACCGAAATGACCCCTCAGGATGTGATAAAGGTTATCAAGGATTCGGGTCAGAGAGGACGCGGAGGCGCAGGATTCCCGACGGGACTGAAATGGGAAATAGCCAGTAAAAGCAAGGGTGATGAGAAATACGTTGTCTGCAACGCTGATGAAGGCGACCCGGGAGCTTTCATGGATCGCTCGGTGCTTGAGGGAGACCCCCACTCTGTACTGGAAGCTATGGCAATCTGCGGATACAGCATCGGAGCTTCGCAGGGACTGATATACATAAGGGCCGAATATCCCCTGGCAATAGAGAGGCTGAAGATAGCTATCAAACAGGCAAGGGAATACGGCCTCTTAGGCAAAAACATTCTTGGCACCGATTTCAGCTTCGACATATCGTTACGCTACGGAGCAGGTGCTTTCGTCTGTGGTGAGGAAACTGCCCTTATTCATTCAATGGAAGGACTCAGGGGTGAACCAACCATAAAACCGCCTTTCCCTGCTGAATCAGGCTTCAGGGGAAAACCCACAAACGTAAACAACGTTGAAACCTATGCTGCAATTCCGATAATCATTCTTAAAGGTGCCGAATGGTACAGCAGCATCGGAACTGAAAAATCAAAGGGAACGAAGGTGTTTGCCCTTGCCGGAAAGATAAACAATGTCGGTCTTATCGAGGTTCCGATGGGAACCACCCTTCGCGAAGTCATTTTTGAAATTGGAGGAGGAATAAGGAACGGCAAGAAATTCAAGGCTGTACAGACAGGAGGCCCTTCCGGAGGATGCCTAACAGAGAAGCATCTTGACCTTCCCATCGACTTCGACAACCTTGTTGCAGCAGGATCAATGATGGGTTCAGGTGGTATGATCGTTATGGACGAGGACGACTGCATGGTATCGGTAGCGAAGTTCTACCTCGAATTTACAGTCGAGGAATCGTGCGGTAAATGTGCTCCCTGCCGTGTCGGCAACAAACGCCTCCACGAACTTCTTAACCACATCACTGAAGGAAAGGGAACCGAACAGGACCTTCACAGGCTGCGCAACATGAGCAATGTTATCAAAGACACGGCCCTTTGCGGACTGGGACAGACCTCCCCTAATCCTGTGCTTTCAACTCTTGATAATTTCATGGATGAATATGTGGCTCACGTCAGGGATAAAAAATGCCCGGCAGGAAAATGCAAGAGCCTCATGGAATATTATATTATTCCCGAGAACTGCGTGGGATGCACCGCCTGTGCAAGGGTTTGTCCTGTAAATGCCATAACCGGCGAACGCAAGGAGATTCACCATATTAATCCTGAAGTATGCATAAAATGCGGCGCATGTAAGGAGAAATGTAAATTTGATGCAATAATTATCAGATAACAGGAATATTCATGGAAACAATAAAACTAACAATAGATAATAAAGAGGTTGAAGTAGAAAAGGGGATCACCGTTTTACAGGCAGCAAGAAAAATTGGAATTGAGATACCCACTCTTTGCTACCTTCGCCTTGAGGATCTGAATATAGAAAACAAACCGGGAGGATGCCGTATATGCGTTGTTGAGGTCCAGGGAAGAAGAAATCTTGCCCCTGCCTGTTCAACAAAGTGCGAGTCAGGAATGGTTATCAAAACTCATACAACCAGAGTGCTGAATGCCAGGAGAACGGTAATGGAATTTATCCTCTCCGACCACCCGAAGGACTGTCTGGTCTGTGCAAAATCAGGCAATTGCGAACTTCAGGATATGGCACACCGTCTGGGAATAAGGGAAATACCCGGGGCTGAATATGCTGCAGTGTCAACTTACAAGCCCGACACATCGCCTTCCATAAAAAGAAATCTCGACAAGTGCATTATGTGCCGCAGATGCGAGATGATGTGCAACGAAGTACAGACCGTGGGAGCCCTTTCCGCAGTAAACCGAGGCTTCATGGCCACCGTGGCTCCTGCCTTCGAACAAAATCTCGAACATTCAACATGTACTTACTGCGGGCAGTGTGTGGCAGTATGCCCCACTGGAGCCCTTACCGAGGTTGATAACACACCTGAAGTGCTCAGAGCTCTTGCCGACCCGACAAAAACAGTTGTCGTCCAGACCGCTCCTGCTGTCCGCGCAGCACTCGGCGAGGCATTCGGACTGAAACCAGGCACTCTGGTAACAGGGAAAATGGTTACTGCACTCAGAGCCCTTGGCTTTGATTATGTTTTCGACACTGATTTCGCTGCCGACCTTACAATAATGGAAGAAGGGACCGAACTTCTCGGAAGACTTACAAGACACCTCAACGGAGACAAGACCGCAAGACTTCCGATACTGACATCGTGCTGCCCCGGATGGGTAAACTTCTTCGAAGAGTACTTCCCCGACCTTAAGGACATACCATCAACATCCAAATCACCGCAGCAGATGTTCGGTGCTATTGCAAAAACATACTTTGCCGACATGTTAAAAGTGAACCGCAATGACCTTGTTGTGGTATCCATAATGCCCTGTCTTGCAAAGAAATACGAATGCCAGAGAGAAGAATTCTCCACAGAAGGCAACAGGGACGTCGACTTCTCAATCTCAACAAGGGAACTGGCAGCTTTCATCAAGCAGGCCAATATCGATCTGAATAACCTTGAAGACGGTGAGTTTGATGCACCCCTGGGTGAATCAACAGGAGCAGGCGTTATTTTCGGGGCAACAGGCGGTGTTATTGAAGCTGCCTGCAGAACTGCCTATGAGATCTACACCGGGAAGAAACTCGACCGGATTGATTTTACAGAACTAAGGGGACTGGAAGGTGTTCGTTCGGCTACAATCGACTTCGACGGACTTAAACTGAATATAGGCATTGCCCACGGACTTGGAAACGCAAGGAAGCTTCTCAATGATGTCAGATCAGGCGAATCACAGTTCCATGCAATAGAAGTTATGGCATGTCCCGGCGGATGCATTGGCGGAGGAGGCCAGCCGCTTCACCATGGCAACTCGGAAATTATCAAAGCAAGAGCTGCTGCTATATATAACGAAGACAGGAACAAACCTCTAAGAAAGTCTCATGAGAACCCGTTCATCAAGAAACTTTATGAGGAATTCCTTGGAGAACCTAACAGCGAGAAGGCACATCATCTTCTTCATACAAAGTACTTTGATAAGAAGAAAAAGATTGTTGTTAAACCGTAATAATAAACCTTTTAGGTCAAAATAAAATTCAATGCTATGTCGAGTATTAAAATTGAACTGAGGCAGGAGGATATTACAAAAATCAGAGAGATCTGTACTTCCTTCAATAATGATCCACAGGAGCTGATAAACATCCTCCATGGCTGCCAGGAACATTTCGGATATCTCCCTGCTGAAGTGCAGGAGGTAATATCCTCGGAAACAGGTATCCCTGTTGCAAAAATCTACGGAGTAGTTACTTTCTATTCGTTCTTTACAATGACCCCGAAGGGAAAGCATCCGATAAGCATCTGTATGGGTACGGCATGTTATGTGAGGGGTGCTGAAAAGGTGCTTGATGAATTCAAAAAGGAGCTTAACCTTCAGGTCGGACAAACATCAAAAGACGGCAAATTCTCCCTCTCAAGCCTGCGGTGCGTAGGTGCATGCGGGCTTGCTCCTGTTGTGCTTATCGGTGATAAGACCTATGGAAGGGTTGCACCCGATGACGTTAAAAATATCCTTAAGGAGTACGAATAATATTAAAAATCCAGGGAACTTTGTGATCTGAAAAAAGGCTGTCCTCAAGGTAAGGACAGCCTTTTTCGTTGGTATGTTTTTTCAGGACCACATTTAAACAGCAGTTCCCGGCGAAAGGCAACAGGATTATTTTCTGCCCCGGCTTTTTTTTGTTTTTTGTCTTTCAGGCCTGCGGTACCAGAACATAGCGTCTTTCTGCTTTTTTCTCTCTTCAGCCTTCCTTGCTACATATACCTTTTTTCCCGTATAGGGATCAAAACCACAGTAATAAATAGTTGTCGCCAGGGTCATCGGCGTCGGGGTAAAGTCCTGAACCTGCTCGGGTTTTATCCCCAGACTCCTGACTTCCCCGGCCATTTCCGTCATCTCCTTCTCAGAAGAACCTGGATGGGAAGAGATAAAATATGGAACTATCCTGTAATTAAGGCCTTCCTCTGAGGTGATCCGCTCAAACTTCTGCTTTAGTTCCCTGAAGAAACTGAAGGGAGCCTTCCTCATTAGACGTAATACACCTGGTGAAGTGTGTTCAGGGGCCACCTTCAGCCAGCCTGAAAGATGGTTCACAACCAGCTGCCTGAAATACTCATCCTCTGATCTTCCAGCTTTTTTGTTCCATTCCCTGAAAAAAAGGTCATACCTGATCCCGCTGCCTACAAAGGCTTTCTTAATGCCAGGAAGCGAGTTCACTTTTTTATAAAGACCTGCAAGGACCTTATGATCAGTGTCGAGGTTTGAACATACCGATGGCCAGATGCAGGAAGGTCTTGAACACTTAAGGCACACATCTCTGTCAATCCCCTTCATATTATACATGTTGGCCGAAGGCCCTCCAAGATCAGATAGATATCCGCTGAAACCGCTTATTTTCCTGATTCTTTCAATTTCTTCCAGAATTGAACGTTCCGACCTCTTTACTATATGTTTACCCTGATGCGCCGCTATAGCGCAGAAACTGCATCCTCCGAAGCATCCCCGGTGAATGTTTACAGAGAATTTAATCATCTCATAAGCGGGTATAGGACCTTTTTTGCTGTATCTCCAGTGAGGGAGGTAAGTGTAGGGAAGGTCATAGGTCCTGTCAGCCTCCTTCTCTTCCATCGGTAGGAAAGGAGGATTTATTATTGTCTTTTTTTTACCTGTGGGTTCAATAAGTCTTGCCGAAACCAGTTTGTTTGATTCTTTTTCAAAAACAACGAAATTTGATGCAAATGCTTCCCTGCTTCTCAGAGTTTCCTCAAAACTCTTTAGAGTTATATCCTTCCAGTTCCTGTTGACCGGCAGATCTGCATCCGCTTCCAGAATTATCCCGGTTTGAGGCACAGTGGTAACAGATGAAAAAGGAACACCCTTTCTCAAAAGCCTCATAACTTCCCTTACCGGCTGTTCTCCCATCCCGTAAATAAGCATGTCGGCTCCGCTGCTGTACAAAATTGAGGGCTCAAGCCTGTCTTTCCAGTAATCATAGTGGGTGAGCCTCCGCATTGACGCTTCAATACCTCCTATGACGATCGGAATATCAGGAAAGAGGTCCCTGAGTATCCTGCTATAGACGATTGTAGGATAGTCGGGCCGGAAGCCAGCTTTGCCTCCGGGGGTATAGGCATCATCCGATCTGAGCCGGCGTGCTGCAGTATAATGGTTCACCATCGAATCCATATTTCCGGCAGTGATGCCAAAAAAATACTTCGGAATCCCGAGTTTCCTGAAATCACGCAGATCATCCTTCCAGTTAGGTTGCGGAACCAGGGCAACCCTGAATCCCTCATCCTCTATGACCCTTCCTATAACAGCAGCTCCAAAGGAGGGATGATCGACATAAGCATCACCTGTGAAAATTATAACATCGGGCTGGTCCCAACCCCGATCCTCAATTTCTTTTCGTGATGCCGGGAGAAAATTTTGCGCGTTTTTTGAAGAGTTATTCACTCGGTAAAATTACTTAAATTTATTAACTTGCCTGTCAATGTCAATAGAGTCAGTTCACTCTTGCCATGCAATGACAGTTAGTATGTAATCCTTTGATCAACTGCCCCTGTGAAAAAGATATGCGTGATATTGATGATTTTTTCATTGCTTTTGTGTTCCCGGTTCAATACGGCACTGGCGCAGGACAAAAACAAAAGGCCATCGCTCGGACTTGCGTTAAGTGGTGGCGGAGCCCTTGGTATGGCCCATGTAGGAGTTCTTAAGGTTATGGAAGAGGCCGGGCTGAGACCTGATTATATAACAGGAGTAAGCATGGGAAGCATCGTTGGCGCAATGTATTCATTAGGGTACAGTGCCGATTCTCTTCACAGCATATTCAAAAACACCAACTGGAACCTCGTCCTTTCAAATAATGTTCCGGAAAACAAGGTTATTTTTACCGAGAAGAAGTTCTTCAACAACAGTATAATATCACTGCCAATATCTTCAAGTAAAGTAAGACTGCCTTCAGGACTTATTAACGGTCAGCAGATTGAAAAAATGCTCAGCTACTATGCCTGGCCGTCAGCAAGGATAAATGACTTTTCAAAACTTCCCATACCTTTCCTGTGCCTTGGCACCGATCTTGTCACCTGCAGTAAAGTAGTGATAAGAAACGGTTATCTCCCTGATGCAATAAGGGCAAGTATGGCTGTTCCTTCTGCCTTCACTCCCCTTAAAATTGATACTGCCGTAATAATCGACGGCGGTTTTGTAAGAAATATTGCGATTACTGAGTTGAAGGAAATGGGAGCAGATATTGTTATCGGATCATATACAGGATTTGAAAGGAACGATGAGGAGGAGCTGCAATCCATAACAGGGATTCTGAAACAGCTTAGCTTTTTTAACAGCATTTTAGACTTTGCCGAACAGAGAAAAATGATTGACTACCTAATAGAGCCCGATCATACGGGTCTGTCATCAATGGTATTCACGAACGCCGATACAATAATACAGAGAGGATACAGATCAGCTGAACCTTTCCGGGAGAAGTTCAGGCGGCTTGCAGATTCCCTTAACAGACTCGGGCCCCAGAAACCTCAGGAGGTAATCGAAAACAGGGAGGATTATGTTTTTGACAGGATTGAGATAAATGGAAATAATGTTATCCCCGACGACCAGATAACCGGATTGATGGAGATAAGTCCGGGTATTCCTGTTACACGGGATTACCTGAGTGAGCAGATTGATCTTCTTTACGGACGGGCATGGTTCGATAAAGTTAAATACAGTATCCGGCCCCGGAATGATTCACTTGTACTGGTTCTGGAATGCAATGAGAAACCCCAGTCGATGCTTTACGCTTCTGTTCATTATGACAACTACCTCAGAGAAGGTGCAATTGTTAATTTATCGCTCAAGAACCTTCTCTCACACAGATCATCAGTTGATATTGAATCCTACATAGGCCAGTTTTACAGATTCTCCATAAACCTGACACAATTCATAGGTAAAAACCAGAATACCGCCCTATCATTGTCGTCGCGCGTGTCAAATACAGAGCTGCCTTACCTGACAATGAATGATGAAACAGGAAGGTTTTTCGCAAGGAGCTTCACCCAGACAATGAGCATAAACAAAAGAGCAGGGCTGAACAACCTCATGACAATATACCTGAACTATAAGAATCTGAACCTGATACCTGACTTTATCCCGGTGAACAAGTTCAACAGGGTCAGTTTTAACACACTTTCAGGAGGGTATCAGACTGAGGTCAATTCTATCGACAGGAAATATTTCCCTGACAGAGGGATTTTGTTTCAGGCATCGGTTAATACTTCAAAACTGGTCACAGGCAGAATAAAAACAAATTTTTCAAAACTCACCTACAGGGAAGACCAGGAAGGACCATTCAATTTCAGAAGAGCCTGGTCGTTAAAGACAGACTACAGGCATTTCATCTCCCCGTCGGCGAAAGTATCATTTTCCTATGGAGGAAATATCCTTCTTACCTATACTTCCGACTCACTGACCTCACCGCAGAATTATTACTACCTTGGTGGAAATGAAAGCACAACTCCCTGCTCGGTTCCTATGACAGGTTTTAATAACAACGAAATCGCCGTTGACCAGATAGGTCTTTTAAGATTTGATACTGATATTGAGTTCCGAAAAGATCTTTATCTGAGTATCATGACTAATGCTGCAATTGCGAGGGAGACACTGGCACAGGATCCGTGGACTTTCCTTGGAGGCTACGGAATCGGTATAGGTTACAATTCGGTAATTGGCCCCTTCAGGGCTGGTATAATGCAGGGATTCAGCAATAACGAAAGGTTCTTCGGTTCTGTCAAAGGCTACATTAGCATCGGCTTTACTTTCTGAGAAACCAGTTTACTGAATTTTTATCACAGAAACAGATGTGATGTCTGTTAAGAATCTGAGCTTATTCTGTCGGCCCGATTGTTGTACTGCTTAATCAGGCAATTGTTTCTTTTTCAAAACAATGTTTATATTATAGAAAGTGAATACCAGTAAGGTCATACTTCAGCACAAACTGATCTGCAAGTTGATTTCGGAGAAGAAAATCAAACAAAGTCTTGATATTCTGCAGGATATGATTGATGTGTCATCCCTGGGCGATCTTAACGATGAATATAATAATATAGTAATGACTTACCGGAACATGCTTTCCTACACAATAGAAGGCATCAACGATCCGGAAAGACCAAAAGTATATCTCAAGCTTATTCAGTCAATTCTGCGTCTTGCTGACCGCCTGAGACAGGACATATTGTCACGTTATTCCGGATGGCATACCTACTGGGTAATGCAGGAGGCTCTGAAGGAGCAGAAACTGACAGGAAAGAGCCTTGTAGAAACGATTGACGACCTGATATTCAAGTCAGAACTCGATGAATGGCTTAAAAATTCAAATGTCACTGATCCGAATCCTGAATCAGAGGATTCGGTCCGGCATAAACAGCTTATAAGAAGAATATATAATCATCTGTGGCTAACCGACTACTACGGTGACGCAGAGGAAAGTCTGATAAGGATTATTGCCGATTCAGGAAAATTCCAATGGTTTGAAACAAGTCTTTTTGTCAGTGCGATCACTTTGAGCAGTTTCAGGGTCTTTCAGCCTGAAAAGCTTTTCTACCTTACAGGTTTTTATGAAACAGGACAGGAGAAAATAATGGAAAGGGCTCTCTCCGGTCTCATTCTCAGCCTCCATTACTATAACAACAGGATATTGTTTTATCCTGAGATTACTTCAAGGCTGAAGGAATTAAGTCAGAGAAGAAGCTTCAGGGAACACTGCCGTATAATAGTATTGCAGACAATACGATCGAGAGAAACAGAAAACCTGAGCAAAAAACTTCATGAGGAGATACTTCCAAAGGTGGCAAAGCTGAAGCCGAGAATAGAGGAAAAGCTTGAACTCGACGACATCCTTCCCAAAGACAAATACAGTGACAAGAATCCCGACTGGTCAGATATGTTCAGTGAATCCGACGAGATATTCAAAACAATGGAGGAGCTTACAAAACTCCAGATGGAGGGTGCTGATGTTTACATGTCGGCTTTTGCCAACCTCAAGCATTTTGATTTCTTCAGGGATCTTCAGAACTGGTTTGTGCCTTTCCATCCCGATCATGAAATAATAAACGAGATCTTTAATGACGAGGTGCTTGGTCCGGGTACAAATGAGCTCGCTGAGGCTCTTTACAAAACACCCTTTATCTGCAACTCCGATAAATATTCCCTGATTCTCAATCTCAAATTTCTTCCGGCATCGCAGAAAACAATGATGCTGAAGGTGTTCCGCATGGAGCTGGACGGATTGCAACAACTGGAGGAGACTGAATCAGAGTCTGATCCTTTCAGGAACTTCCGTACAAATGTGACTCAGTATCTTCAGGATATTTACAGGTTCTTCAAGCTGTCGCCCTACAGAAAGGAGTTTGAGGATCTTTTCTCAGGGAAACTTGATATCTACAACTCTGAGTTCTTCAGGATGACATGCAATTATGGCGAAGCTGAAGCAGGTCTCGCTGATTATTTTTTCAGCAAGAATTATTTCGCTGATGCCCTGGAGCTGTTTCTAAGGCTGGCGAAGGATAAACCCGATGATTCACAGATATATGAAAAGATAGCCTTTTGTTATCAGCAGGAAGAAAGATATGAAGAAGCTCTTAAATTCTACCAGAGAGCTGAGCTGATTGAAAGAAAGGTATGGACCCTGAAGAAAATAGGGCTCTGTCTCAGGCGCCTGGGAAGGGAAGAGGAAGCACTCGATTACTATCTTCAGGCGGGAACACTTGATCCGGACGATCTGCATACAACAATCATGACCGGACATTGCTACCTCGATCTTCGCGACTATGAGTCTGCCCTCAAACAATATTTCAGGGTCGAATACAAGGACCCGGGCAATATAAAGATCCTCAGGCCGATTGCTTTTTGTTACATGGCGTTGGGAAGATTTGAGGAGTCAACGAAATATTTCGACAGATTATCTACCGGAAAGCTGACTGCGCATGATTATATTAACAAGGGTCACCTGGCACTGGCTCAGGACAGAAAAAAAGAGGCTGTTGATTTTTACAGGTTGTGCATTGAAAGCGGGCAGATGTCGAAGGAAGAATTCATGAAGACAATGGAAGAAGACAAGCCATTGCTTGTTTCCCTTGGCGTAAATCCGGAAGACCTGCCTATCTTACTTGATTTTCTGCTTTTTTCAATCGGCTGACCTTCCCGTTTCCCTGTCATTGGACTGAGGCGGAGGTGGGGCCTGGTATCCGGGTCTGCGGGTAATATCCGAAGGACGATGTCTAAGGTTTCTGAAGCCAGTGGTATCATTCTGGCGCCTCTCCCGCTCAAGTTTCATCATTTCCTGCCTGCGTTCGTCCATTTCCTTAAGGCGTGCCTGTTGTTCCTTTGTCAGGTTAGAATCCAGCTCTTTTCTCATCGCTCTCCCACTGGCTTCAAATTCCTTTCTGAAGTTATTCTGGATATCACTGTTCAGTTTGCCATACTTATCAAGTATCTGGTCTATCTTCGCCTTCTGCGCATCGTCCGGCTGAATTGTCCTGTAAAGCCCCTCCCTGAACCTCTCTTCGGAAAAATACATCCTCACGGGCTTAAGGCGGTGGAGGCGAAGCTGGGCTGAGGTCAGCATTCCGAGTACAAATCCGATAACAAGCGTTATTATGCCGAGTATTATTGTCCTTGATTTCATTGTTAAATCAGTTTCCGGTTAACAGGCACAATATGGTTTCATCATACCGGTCCCCCAGACCGAGAAAAGAGTTGAGTGAAAATGAACCTTCCATAATGAAGATGGAAATCAGCAATAAAATTATTGCGGCCACTCCTGAGAGTGCTATTCTGTAGAACACATTGTTCAGATCCCTGACGAACTCTGTTTTCCTGACAACGGCTGAACTCTTTGAAAATACCGTGTCAAGTACCCTTTCAGTAAATCCTTCGCCGAAACTGAAGACCGCTCCGGAGTTCTCAATTTCGCGGGCTGATGCTGAAGGGTCGTTATCCTTATCAAGCGATCTGATCATTAACTCTTTTAAATCAGAAACCTTCATGCCTGTTATAATTTCTCAAGTATATTTTTCAACTGTTCCTGTGCCCTCGACAAACGTGAGAGAACCGTACCAAGCGGCAGATCAAGAATCTCAGCGGTTTCTTTTGTAGAATATCCCTGAAGCATTCTCATCGCCACTATTATTCTGAACTTCGGATCGAGGCCTAATAGTGCCTTGCTGACCACCTCCCTGGCATCCCTTTTTTCTTCACTCTCGTAGTCAGGAACCTCAATCTCATGCATTTCACTATTTCCTTTCTGCGCAAACATAGAAAAGAACCTCTTTCTTCGCTTTATCTCGTTCAGCGTGAGATTTATGGCTATCTTCTGAATATATGTCGACAACTTTGCCTCACCTCTGAACTCCGGAAGGGAATTGTATAGTTTAATAAACACTTCCTGTCCGATATCTTCCGTAAAAACAGAATCGCCAAGCATCCCCTTCACGGTTCTGGCGACCATTCCCTGATAGCGGTTTACTATTTCTCCAAAAGCCTGTTTATCACCTCCGAGAGAAGCCCTTACCAGATCATCGTCGCCTTTTTTCCTGTACGATTCCATCAATCATACGCTTTGTAGACAATTATTATTGCGCTAATATTCCCTAATGTTAATTTTTATTAACAATTCTTTTCAGAAATGTTCAATTTCTTCCGGTTCCACCGTGATATTTTCTGTGGGGCGCATCAACTCAAGCTCGTAATTATTTGAATATCTGACCAGATACAGCTTCCTGTTTTCAAACCCGTGAAAAAGGCTTTTCCTCCTGAAGTCGAATTCAGTGTGAAGCAGATCGGGATTATGCATTTCCGGATGAACCAGGAAGTCCTTTCCGTGAATTGAAAGGCCCGATAAGAAATAGTAAAGAACATCATATCCCTGCCATGCATAGCTCATCTCGGAAGGTTCAGTAAGGAACTTCTCCCTGAACCGGGAATTGAATCTCATTACGTCCTTCATTGAATAATCGATCCAGTAAGGAGAATAGATCCTGAGACCGAGCTCAAAGCATATCCTGTGGTCGAAATTCTCGAGATATCTCATTCCGGGGTAGCCGTATACATCAATGCTATATTTCCTTGAAAGGGCATGAACGTTTGTGAGGGATTCACTCATGACCGGTGCATCCTCCGAAGCAATAAGGATGACATTTTCCATTGTCGGGGAAAGGTTTCTTGACAGTCGGAGGGCTGAATCCCGGCTTGTCGACATACTGTAGAAGATCATCTCCTTCAGGTTGACAGGCTGATGAGGTGTCTCTGAACCCACCTCTTCCAGGATCATCCTCCGAAGTGCCGGTATATCCTGATCCTGAGCAGAATGAATAACAATAAAATTGCCGTTATGATAATCCTTCATCTTTTGTGCAAGGGTGGCCTGAACTATTTCCAGTGAGGGGGATGCCATGAACAGAAGGCTATTATAGTTTAGAACACTGTTATTGCTCAGCTGTACCGGTGATACAACCGGAATACCATGATTTCCCGCCCAGGAAGCTATCATCATGAGATTGGAAGGATGAACGGGTCCGATGATCAGATCCATTCCGTTGAGCCTTCCCGATTTAATTAGCCGTGAAACGCCCAGTGTATCACTTTTTATGTCAAAAGCATATATATTGATATCAAGGCCCAAAGCCCTGAGGGTGTCGGCAGCGAGAAGCAAACCCTCATACATTTCGACAAAACCAAGACTCCGTGGGTGTATCCAGTCATCTGACCTGTTTATTTCAGAATAGACTCTCTTTCCCCTGATAGACCTGGAAGAATCAATTTCGTGCCTGAGCGAATTCTCCTCAAGGTAGAAGGGCAGCAGGACTGCAACATCGAATGAACCATTCAGATTCTCAACAGGAGTATGTATGAGAGGTCTTTCATATACGACGGGCATGGTATCTGCCTCGGCAATTAAAGTATCCGGAATAATCTCCACCTCGGCAACCCTGACCTTTGGCTTCATGCCCGGGATCTTAAGATAATCCCCTACCTGTGGAAACCGCATTTCATTGTTCGCCCTTCTGAGATCGCGGACTGTTATACCGTAAAGCCTGGAGATTGAGTACATGGTCTCTCCCCTTGTAACCCTGTGATAATACACATCAGGATCCTGTCCGTGCTGGTTTGTTTCAACTGCAACCTGTCTTAAACGGGGAATGGCAAGCTCCTGTCCCAGAGAAAGCCTGGTGATGTCAATACCCGGATTGCTTTTTACTATTTCAACTTCGCTGACATTGTATCTCTTCGATAGAGAATATACTGTCTCGCCTGACTGAAGCCTGTGATAAATATATTTTGATTCATCCCTGGGTAACTGTGGACCTGATGGTGCTGAAACGGACGCCGGTCTCACAATGCTTGCCCTTATCCTTAGGCTCTGTCCTTCCTTTATACCGCTGGCAGAGGCAGGATTCTCCTTCACCAGCTCATCAGCGGTAATGCCGTATGCTCTCGAAATTGAGTAAGCTGTCTCTCCTTTCTTTACAAGATGCAGGTAATATTCAACCCCCGATATGACTATTCTGTCTTTGGATATCTCCACGGGGACCTGCGGAAAGACCCTCAAGCTGATAAGCGTAAGCATCAGGAAAAAAGGGAAATACAGAGATATTTTCTTTACAGTCATTTCTTTCAGTTAAGTTTTTCAAGAAAATCGAGGCAATTTTTTTCAATCCTGTCCTTTACGTGAGAAATATCGGAGCGGATGAATTCCTCACCGGTTATTTTCTCATAAAGTTCAATATATCTTTCAGAAACCTGATTTACGAAATCATCACTCATCTCAGGGACCCTCTGGCCTGTCCTTCCCTGGAAACCATTTTCCATGAGCCACTCCCTGACAAACTCTTTCGAAAGCTGTTTCTGTGGCATCCCCCTGTCAAAACGGTACTTGTACTCCTCCGCATAGAAGTACCTTGAAGAATCAGGCGTGTTGATCTCATCAATAAGTATGATCTTCCCGTTCATGTTCCCGAATTCGTATTTAGTATCAACAAGAATCAGACCATGCTCTGCCGCTATTTCCGAGCCTCTTCTGAAGACATCCATGGAATATTTCTCCAGTGCAGTGTATTCCTCTTCGCTCACCAGCCCGCTTTTAAGTATCTCGTCCCTTGAAATGTCCTCATCATGACTGCCATGTTCAGCTTTCGTTGTGGGAGTGATAATAGGACCGGGAAAAGCCTGATTTTCCTTCATCCCGTCAGGCAGCTTTATTCCGCATATCTCCCTGGACCCATCCCTGTATGTCCTCCAGGAACTTCCTGTCAGATAAGCCCTTACTATCATTTCGAGAGGATAAGGCTTGCATATGTGTCCTATTGTAACTGACGGATCGGGGGTAGCAATCTTCCAGTTGGGTACAATATCAGCTGTAGCATCAAGAAATTTGGATGCTATCTGATTAAGAACCTGTCCCTTGTATGGGATCCCTCTTGGCAGTACCACATCAAATGCCGATATCCTGTCTGAAACAATCATCAGCAGATACTTGTCGTCTATGTTATAAACATCTCTTACCTTGCCCCTGTAAACACTTTTCTGGCCCGGAAAAGTAAAATCTGTTTTGATAATCGTTTTATCCATATTTTGTATTGTAATTATTATTACCGTTCCAGGGTATTATACCATCAGCAACCGTAAAGAAATAAAGCACCTCAAAAAAGGTCCTGATAAATAACGGGATGTCAGTATGCTCCTGCTTTATTATTCTGATCGGTTTCTTCCTGCTCATATGCCTTTACTATCCTTTTCACGAGCTTATGCCTGATTATGTCCCTTTCATCGAAACGAATGATTGAGACACCTTCCACATTGGCGAGTATCCTCATTGCCTGCAGCAAACCTGACTCTGCCCTCCTTGGAAGATCTATCTGGGTAGTGTCGCCTGTCATTATGAATTTGGAGCTTATGCCCATCCGTGTGAGGAACATCTTAAGCTGGTTTACAGTAGCATTCTGAGCCTCGTCAAGAATTACAAATGCATTTTCCAGAGTCCGTCCTCTCATAAAAGCCAGAGGAGCTATCTGAACTGTGCCGTCTTCAAGCCATGTTTCAAGCTTTTTAAAGGGGATCATGTCATGAAGAGCGTCATACAAAGGCTGGAGGTAAGGGTCGAGCTTCTCCTTCATATCACCCGGCAGAAAACCAAGTCTCTCTCCAGCCTCTACAGCAGGCCGGGCGAGTATTATCTTCTTCACCTCCCTCTCTCTCAATGCCCTTACAGCCAGTGCAATTGAAGTATAAGTCTTGCCGGTGCCGGCAGGTCCTTCAGCGATTATCAGATCATTTGTCCTGTATTCGTTTACAAGCGTTACCTGATTGACTGTCCTTGCCCTGATAGGTTTGCCGCTGGTCCCGAAAACAATGACCTGCTCGAATTCACCATTCGAAGCAGTCTTCATATGACCCGGATCAAACAGGTACTTCTCAATATCATCCTCTTCAAGCCTGTGATACTTCTGGTAATACTCGATCAGTTCATTGAATTTTTCGGCAAAAAGAGTAATCTCTGCCTCCTCTCCGACGCATTTTAGTTCATTGCCCCTGGCAATTAGCTTTATTTTCGGGAAAAATCCCCTGATCTTGTCGAGCAGAGAGTTATTGGCACCATAAAAAATCACAGGATCAATATCCTCAAGAAATATTATAATCTCTGTCATTGAATCCTTTAAATGTTTATTTTTCTCCCTGCCGGTTAAAATAACGAAATGCTCCTTTTGGTTATTAAAAAAAGATCATTGGTCGATACAAAGTAAGTTTATTTTTCTTTAGAAGATTATCTTTGTCACAAGTTTTTTCCCTATGCCTGTCATTACCCTTACCACTGAATGGAGGCCGGATGATATCTACACCGGTATCATAAAAGGCCGGCTCTGCACCCTTTGCCCGGGAATGACAATAATTGAGAATGCATCAGGAATAACTCCCTTTGATATCTCACATGCCGCCTTTGTTGTACGCAATACGTTCATGAATTATCCCGGGGGTTCGATCCATATCATTTGCGTTCATTCAGAAACAGACAAACCATATAAACACCTGATCGTCAGAGCAAGGGGCCATTACTTCATCGGAACCGACAACGGGATTTTCAGCCTGATCCTCAATTCAGAGCCGGAAGAAATTGTTGCCATCGACACAAAAGGTTCGACGGATGAACTTGAGATTTTCGCGATGGCAGCCGCAGGCATTGGAGAGGGCAAAAAACTTTCGCAACTGGGAGAACCTCCTGAAAGCGTCAGCGAGGTAATGCCTCTGAGGGCAACAATCGACAAGGAAGTGATAATCGGTAGCATAATATTCATTGACTCTTACGGCAATGCCATTTCAAATATCACAAGGGAAATTTTCCTGAGGATTTTTGAAAATAGAAAGTACAGGATCGCCGTTCAGAGCACCAAGAACTATACAGAGCAGATCTCGGTTTCCTATAGTGATGTTCCGGTCGGAGATCTGCTTGCAAGATTCAACTCCGTTGATCTTCTTGAAATTTCAATAAACGGCGCCGACATCGCAGAACTCCTCAGCCTTGAGGTTGGTTCCTCCGTAAGGGTTGAAGCTGTGAATGACAAGACACCGGCCGACAAATTGTTTTAAACCACATTTATAATGACCGACAAGGAAAGAAGCTGCAGGGAGTTTGAAAGGCTCCTCGATATAATTGGTGAGTTGAGAGAAAAATGCCCCTGGGATAAGAAGCAGACAAACGATAGTTTGCGAAAACTGACAATCGAAGAGACCTTTGAACTTGCCGATGCAATCTCCTCTGGTAATGATGAAGGTATAAAAGGGGAACTCGGAGACCTGATGCTCCATATAGTATTCTATGCAAAAATAGGATCGGAGAAAGGAATTTTTTCTATGGCCGATGTCCTGAAGGGAATAAATGAAAAGCTGATATACCGCCATCCGCATGTATTCGGGGATGTTAAGGTATCAGGAGCAACTGAAGTTGAAAGCAACTGGGAACATCTCAAGATAAAGGAACTTAACGGTTACAAGCCTGTGTTGTCGGGTGTTCCCTCATCCATGCCCGCCATTATAAAAGCCAACAGGATACAGGAGAAGGTCAAGGGAGTGGGGTTCGACTGGGAAAAGAAGGAGGAGGTCTGGGATAAGGTAATTGAAGAGATCACTGAGCTAAGGGAAGAGATTGACAACAATGATATAGAGAAGATAGAATCGGAACTCGGAGATGTAATGTTCTCCCTGATAAATGCTTCAAGGCTCTATGGCATTGACCCCGAGGCAGCCCTTGAAAAAACCAACAGGAAGTTCATAAAACGGTTCAATTTTCTTGAGAGCAGAACCCTCTCAAGGGGTATTTCGCTTAAGGATATGAGCCTTGCGGAGATGAATGAGATATGGGAAGAAGCAAAAAAGGAGGATCAGGAAAATATATAACCAAGCAGCTGGTAGATTACCTTTGCTGCAACAAAATCAGGGTACCTGACTCCCGGCGCAGGACATAGTTCAACCACATCGAAACCGACGATCCTCCTTTTCCTGGCAACTTCCTTAAGAAAATGCATTATCTCGTAGTAACCCGGTCCACCCGGTTCCGGAGTGCCGGTCGAGGGCATAATTGAAGGATCAAAAACATCGAGATCGATTGTAATGTAGACGTTCTCAGTCAGCAAACCGGCAGCTTTGCTGTAAAGCGATTTATCATAATGCAGCTGGTGCGCATAGAAAATCCTTTCGCTTTCAGCATATTCAAGCTCAACTGCCGACATGCTTCTTATTCCGGCCTGTACCACAGGGGCGTATTCCCTGATCCTTGCCATGGCGCAAGCGTGATTGTAACGAGAGCCTTCATATTCCTGCCTTAGATCCGAATGAGCATCAAGCTGGAGGACTGACAGCTTATCAAAGGAATGTGCCGCTGCTCCTGCGGCTCCTATACTTACTGTATGGTTCCCTCCGACGACAACGGGAAATTTATCTTCCCTGAAAAGTGCCAGTACCCTTTCGTAAACTGCATTTACAAGCGCTTCCGGTGTTGATTTTTCTGTAACAGGATCTGTTGTGTGAATTCCGTGAAGATGTGCTTCGGTACCGGTTTCAACATCATAGAACTCCAGGTTCACAGATGCTTCCATAACTGCATCAGGCCCTTTGTCTGCACCTTTAATCCATGTGCTGGTCTCGTCGTAGGGGACCGGTACAATTATGATTTTTGAAGCCGAATAATCGTATAGTACCTCTTCGCCGCCAAAATTCATTGCATGATCTGTTTAGAGGATCAGGGATTATACCTGAGATCCTTCAGGATTATTTTTCTTTTTCTTCCGCTGAGCCGGGACCTCTTCCTTTTTCGGCTCTTCCGTTTCAACACCCGTTTTATCATCTGTCTTCTCCGGGTCTTCCCTTATCAGCATATTACGGCTCTGAAGAAGATTGTACCACTGTATGATCTTTTTAATGTCGCTTGCATATACCCGTTCCCTTGAGTATTCCGGAACAATCTCTGCAAAGTAATTTTTAAGTGGTTCCTGTCCTGCTTTAGGGTCAATTGACTGTCCTCCGGATTCTCTGTCGTATATCCTGTCGAGAACTTTGGAGAGAGGCAGGTCTTCATCGTCAGTGAAAACCGAAATATCCTCCAGAGAACTTACCTTGGCTGTTGTGAAGGCGCTTTTCCTTTTTCCAGTTTCAAGATGTTCAACCACCATGGAGTTCTTACTCTGGGCAATGAATCTGAAAAGCCCCTGTTCTCCTGAGATCGCAATAATATCCTTCAGTACCATTTTATAGAATTTTGACTGCAAATTTAATTCTTACCCGTTTATTTCGTGGTTTTGAGTAAATATTTTTTGTTGTTCTGCCTTAAACAATGTTCCTCTCCTTTTTTATCTTTTCATATGCCTCATTTACCTTCCTGAACTTTTCGTCGGCACTTTTCCTGAACTCATCTCCCAGATGACTCACCTTATCAGGATGATACTTCATCGCCATCCTCCGGTAGGCTTTTTTAACTTCCTCATCAGTTGCAGAAGGTTCCAGTTCCAGAATTTTGTAAGCCGAATCGGTTTCGGGAACAAACATATTTTTTATGGAGCTAAGATCTGACGGAGCTATCTTAAGATAGCCCGACATCCTTTCAATAGCCTCAAGTTCAGCCGGATTGACTGCCCCATCAGCAACTGCAATATTGAATAGAAGATGAATCAGCTGAAGTCTTGAGGAATAATCCATATTTCCGCTGATCTGGATGCACACATCCCTGACGGGGATCTCCTGTTTAAGAATGTTCTTCAGCATTTGAAGAGCCTCCCTGGCTGATGATTCACCGAACTGCCGTGAGAAGAAGGCTTTTACATAATCCAGTTCCGACTTTAAAACTCTACCGTCAGCTTTCATCATCGCTGCGATCAGAACGAGAAGGCTCATCCCGAAGTCGCCGGGTGTAACCTGCCGGCCTGGCGAAGAGTATGTGTTTGTCTGGATTGTAGTCTGATCTACCATCGAACCGACAAGAAAACCCAGTACCGCTCCAATAGGTCCTCCAAGAACAAACCCCAGGCCGCCTCCTATCCATTTTCCATAACTTCCCATTATCCGGAATGCTTTTGATACTGACGCAACATCTCCTTATGAACACCGAGCACCGCCGGAATGATCATGTCGCTCTCAGAGTTGAAGATGACATAATCCGACTTGCTGATCCTCGTTTCATCATCTATCTGGTTCATCATTCGCTCAGTTATCTGCTCCCTCGTTAACCTGTTACCCTTCACAACCCTCTCAATCCTTTCTTCCAAAGGTGTAACCACAGTCAGAATCCTGTCCATCATCCCGGAGGCTCCGCTTTCAAAAAGTATAGCCGCCTCCATTATCGAATAAGGGGCATCCTGTTTTCTGACCCACTCCCTGAAATAACCGAAAACCGCGGGATGCACCACGGAATTGACTTTTTCAAGCAGTTCCCTGTCCCTGAAAATAAGTTCTGCAAGCGCTGCCCTGTCAAGTTTACCTGAAGTAAAAAGGTCCTTTCCGGCAAGAGAATTGATTTTACGCCGGAGGTCAGGATCATTGTCCTGGAGTTTTCTGGCCTCATCATCTGCCGAAAAGACCGGAACGCCAAGAACTGAAAAAACCTTGCAGACTGTTGTCTTTCCGCTTCCGATACCCCCGGTAACCCCCAGTTTAAGATGGCATTTTGTGTCTCCGCTCATTTCAGCTTCTTTTCAATCAAAAAATCCACCCTTTCAGGAGATACCCTGAGCGAGCTTATGAAAGGAGGTATATTCCTGAACGACAGGGGTATCTTTTCGCTCGACCCGAGATCGGCTTCAGCGAGATCAAGAATCACCTCGAAGGGTACTTCTTTTATCCTCTTGTAATCGCTCACGGCAACCATACATTTCACTGTCACATTATCAGGGAAGATCCTTACATTTATTGTATCAGGTGAATTGAGTATCTTAACCCTGACCTGGAATTCCGCCTCTGTAAACTGCTCGACAGGTATCGTCACCATAACTTTTTTAACCGGAACCGAGCATTCGTCAGGCACATCGATTGCAATTGACTTCGTTATTGTTTCGCTGACCCCCCTGAACCTCCTGAATCTGGTTCTTATGGTCTTCAATGTGTCTACCATTCTTCTGGGGCCCGTTATATTTACCGTATCAGGTTCGGCCGCTATCTTTCCTTTTACCAGATATTGCCTCTCTGTAACAACTTCAACATCAGGAACAACAGCCACATCTTTTGAGACTATCCTGTCGAAAGAGAAAAAAAGTGTATCAGGCTTTATGAATGTTATGTCGCACTGGGCCCTGAGCTGGTTTTTAAGCTTCGGGATCAGACCCGATGTGACGACATAATAGCTTAAAGTCCTGCTTCCGGGAACCCTTCTGTAGCTAATGGATGACATATCGAGATCGACCGGGGTCTTATTGCCTGCCAGTTTGATCTTTAGTATCGAATATCCCGGGCCTTTAAGGTAAAGATCGAGCTTTGCCGGTAAATCATCAGCAAGAACTCTGTCCTCAGGCAGATTGACATATCTTACAGGATACTTCATCTCGTATTCAATATCCTTTTCAAGGGAATTGAGATACCAGAAAATAAAAGAGAGAACAAGGAAAAAGGAAAAGGTTATGATTTCCGTATTAAGCCCTTTCCCTCCCCTTTCAAGAATTTTCTTCAGCCATATGCCATAATGAAATCTCACAAACCTTTAGCAATGGTCAGTTCTGAACATCGGCAGTAGGATCCTTCAGAAGAGCGCTTTTGTCGACCTTGAGTCTGATATCTCCTCCGACTTCCAGCATAACATGATTGTCTTTAACTTCATAGACTCTGCCGTAAATGCCTCCCGTAGTGACTACCTTGTCTCCCTTTTTCAGTGAGGATCTGTAGTTTGCCATTTCTTTCTGCTTCTTCATCTGAGGCCTTATCATAAAAAAGTAGAAAACAACGAAAACGAGAAGCAGGGGAAGGAATGTAACAAGTGCGTTGCTCTGTCCGGCAGCACCTGCGGGCTGTGGCAGAAGTAGTAAAAAGGCTAAGTTGTTCATAGTGAGTGTTTATTAGTTAATTATTATTTTCTGCACGCTATCGTCAGCCATGAATTGTGTTCCTGACCGTGAAAAAGCTTGTCTAACTATTTGTTCTTATCAATATTATATTTTACCTCAGTTACCGCCTGATGATTGACGTACTCCTGAATCAGTACTGTTTAGTTACGTTGAATGATTTCAGCTGATATCTTTAGTATTACCACCTCGGCAGGAGAATTCGACCTGACTGAAATGGTCTTGGTCTGAACACCGTTTCGGCCTGAGGAATCAAAGACTACCTCCAGAGTTCCTCCCTCCCCCGGGGAGATGGGTTTTCGGTCATACTTCGGAACTGTGCAACCGCAACTTGCTGATGCCGATGAAATCACCAGGTCGCCCACCCCATTGTTAACAAACGAAAAGATATGTGCAACCTTCTCTCCTTCTGTAATTTTGCCAAAATCATGCTCATATTCCCTGAAAACAATATTGCCCGCTCCTTTTTCTCCTTCTGAAGCAGGGATATTTCCATTTCCCCTGTTATTTGCCGGAGTGCATGAAGACAGAACCATTGCCGAAAAAAGCAGTGTTGCAAGTGCCATATTTTCCATATTCAACATCATTCCTTGATGAGTTCTTCTCCGATAAGTCCCTTGCCACTCTTTCTGAAAAGTCCCTTTTCCCTTATCTCCTTAACAATATTATCAAGAATACCGTTGACAAATGTACTGCTTTTTGGAGTACAATAATATTTGGCAATCTCGATATACTCGTTAAGTGTCACTTTAACCGGGATTTCAGGGAACTCAATTATTTCCGCAATTGCAAGCTGCATTACCAGAATATCCATAAGGGCTATTCTTTCAACTTCCCAGTTTGTTGTATTATGGTCGATAAGTTCTGAATAGCTTTTTGAATTGATCACCGCTTTCCTGAAAAGAAGCTTTACAAAATCTTCGTCTTCCGTATTCTTGAAGAGGGGCATCATTTCAGCATCCTCTCCGCTGCCAGCCTTGAACTTCTTAAGTGTCTTCTCGATCATTACCGAAACATATTCCGTGTCGTCGTTCCAGTAAATGCTCTGCTCCTCGAAATTAGACTCCAGATCCTCAGAAGCTGCAAAAAGCCTTGTCACCAGGTCAATAACAAACTTCCTGTCGGACATGTAGTTATGCGATTCCGAAGACATATATTCCTCATACCTGTCCCATGTGGCCATTTTATTATACATCAGGCGCGGAATATGCTGAAAATTGACCCATGACAGTTTTCTCAAAGAAATATACCTGTTGAAGGATTTGTTATTTCTTAACTGTGCAATTACCTGATTATCCACAAACCTTCTTTTGGGGTTGAGATCTTCAGGTGCCGGCATCCTCTTCTGCAGAGCCTGATCGATTTTCTCTTCAGCAACGGCTGCCACTTCAAGAACAAGCAGAAGGAGATAATGATAAAGATCGTATGTCTTTTCTATACTGAATACCAGTTCCTTCTCTGCCTGTGCAATATTGTCATCCTCCCTCCGGTTGAAAGCATATAGTGCCATCAGGGCTTTTATCCTCAATAATCTTCTGCTTATCATCAATAAAGAACCTCAGATTTTGGCATCAAAAATAACCTTTTTCCATGACCTTCAAAACTTCCTGGCAAAATTTAGATACATATTCCCGGCTTGTATTTGATATAAAAATTTTTGTACATTTGAAAATCATAACACTCACCTGACCTGAACCTAAACTGACTTGAAATGGAAGAAGAAGAAGGAATTATCGAGGCCTCAAATGGCAATGATGAAAAGAATCCAAGGGAGGAGATTTATACAAAGGTTGTTAGAGCCGGTAAAAGGACCTACTTTTTTGATGTAAAGGCAACCCGGAAAGATGATTACTACCTGACAATAACGGAAAGTAAAAAACGCCTGGGCAAAGACGGAAAACTATTCTATGAAAAACACAAGATTTTCCTGTACAAGGAAGATTTTGACAAATTTGCCGATGGATTGAAGGATGCTGTTACATTTATAGGTAATGGCAGGAATGATATTAAACCGGAACCAACTCATTCAGAAGAAGAACTAACGAGGGAACCAGCTGAACTCTCAACCAGGGAATTTACCAATGTCGATTTCGACGACCTTGGAAAGAAATAAAGCGGATCTGTCTGGATGGTAGACTATATTATTCTGATATTGGCTGTTATTCTCATAATTCTGGGAATAATAGGTTGTCTGGCTCCCGTTTTGCCGGGTCCCCCTTTGAGCTACCTGGGGCTCATTCTGATTCACTTCACGAAGTTTGCCCACTTTAGCTCCACGCTGCTTATCACACTCGCCGTAATTGTAACAGTTGTTACAATTCTTGATTATATAGTCCCTGTCTGGGGAACCAGGAAATTCGGCGGATCGAAATACGGCACAAGGGGGGCCACAGTCGGGCTGGTAATTGGCCTGTTCCTTGGGCCTCCTGGAATAATAATAGGCCCTTTCATTGGAGCTTTCGTTGGAGAACTTATTTTCAAGGACGACATAAAGTATGCCTTAAAGGCAGGCTTTGGCAGCCTCCTGGGATTCCTTACCGGGGTGGGCCTTAAACTGGCGACCTCCTTTGTTATTACCTTTTACTTCGTAAAAGAGTGGATAAGATAACTTTAGCCTAGTGTTGCAACCATCACAGCCTTTATGGTATGAAGACGGTTTTCGGCTTCGTCAAATACTACCGAATGCCTCGACTCAAAAACTTCTTCAGTTACCTCCATTCCGTCGAGACCATATTTCCTGAATATTTCCTCCCCTATCTTTGTTTCCCTGTTGTGAAAAGCAGGAAGGCAGTGAAGAAATTTAACGCCCGGATTGCCTGTAAGGGCCATGGTACCGGCATTAACCTGAAAAGGCCTTAATTTGCTGATCCTTTCTTCCCATACCGAATCCGGCTCACCCATTGAGACCCAGACATCAGTATATAGGAAATCAGCCCCTTTGACAGCTTCTTCAACATTGTCAGTAATATTTATTCCTGCACCGGTTTCCTTTGCTATCTCCCTGCAGGCTGACACAAGTTCCTTTCCCTGCTGAAAATCAGCTGGAGCCGCAGTCCTGAAATCCATTCCCATCTTCGCAGCTCCGACAAGAAGAGAATTTCCCATGTTGTAACGGGCATCACCCAGATAGCAGAATGAGATCTTATCAAGCGGCTTACCTGAATGTTCTATCATAGTCATAAGGTCAGCAAGGACCTGCGTAGGATGAAATTCATTCGTCAAACCGTTCCAGACGGGCACACCAGCATACCAGGCCAGTTCCTCAACCAACGTCTGACCATAGCCGCGGTATTCTATTCCGTCGTACATCCTCCCGAGAACACGGGCAGTATCTTTCATCGATTCCTTCTGGCCCATCTGTGATCCGGTCGGTCCAATATACGTCACATTTGCTCCCTGATCAAAAGCTGCAACCTCAAAGGCACACCTGGTCCTGGTAGATGCCTTCTCAAAGATCAGGGCAATATTCTTACCCTTTAAAACTTGCTTCTCAGTGCCTGCATACTTTGCTCTTTTAAGCTCAGCAGCAAGATCGAGAAGAAATTTTATCTCCTCAGGTCTGAAATCCAGAAGCTTCAGGAAACTACGGTTGCGTAAATTAACTGGCATAATAATGCGGTTTGTGAGTGTTAAACAATAGATTAGATTTTTCAGCTGATCCGCTCCGGTATTTCCGGAACTCATATCAGGATATATTATAAAGCCAAAAGTAATAATTTTTTGGATTGATCGGGGTTGTAAACTGCACCATGAACAAATTCCGGATTACCGTCAGTCGTCATATTCCATGGTTATTTTGGAACCGTATTTCTTATCTGCAAGTTTAAATGCCTCTGTAATGACGCTCATTCTTCCACCATTCTTTATGAAATTAAGACACGCCTGTATCTTTGGCGCCATCGATCCCTTAGCAAAATGACCCTCATTCAGGTACCTTAATGTATCTTCATAATTCAGAAATTCCTTTATTTCCTGACCGGGTTTTTTATAATTTAAATATATATAAGGTACATCTGTCAGAATATAGAATTCGTCAGCCCCGATAAGTGTACCCAGAAGTGAGGAAGCCATGTCCTTGTCAATTACGACCTCAGCAGGACGAACATCGTTCTTCTCATCAATATAAACAGGGACTCCTCCTCCCCCGGCAGCGATGACTATGTTTCCGGATTCAGCAAGTTCGCGAATTATAGTGTGGTTCATTACATCCTTCGGTACAGGAGAGGGAACAACCCTTCTGTAACCCCCGTCAACCTTGACTTCCTCCCTGAAGATCCAGCCTTTGCTTTCAGCAAGTTTATCTGCCTCATCCCTGGTATAAATCTTGCCTATACGTTTCTGAGGATCGTCGAAAGCCGGGTCGTTCTTGTCAACAACAACCTGGGTGACAATGCATATTACGTTCTTCCTAATTCCGTGCCTGTTAAGAACATTTCGTAACATGCGCTCAATCATGTATCCGATACCTCCCTGGGAATCAGCAACGCATATATCGACCGGCATCTGTGCAATATTGTAAAGCTGTTCTCCCGCGTCGTTCCGCATCAGAATGTTACCTACCTGCGGGCCGTTTCCGTGTGTGATAACAAGTTCATATCCCTCGTTGATAAGAAAAACAAGATTTTCCAGGGTAAGAGTAGTATTTTCTTCCTGTTCGTCGATCGTTCCAATCTGATCACCTCGAAGCAAAGCATTGCCGCCCAGGGCTACAACTGCAAGTTTCTTTTTCATAACAAACCTTGGTATTTATGTAATGTTTGCAGAGAAATTCCGTTATTTTACTGCTTTAATAATTGAATAAGGCACAAAGCTAACAAAATAAGCAAAACCGCATCCGGAAGAATAACACACGGTTCACCTGCAAAATTATACTAAGAAGCATTTATGAATTCAGTTAGTTATAAATAGCAGAGAGCTTTAATCAAGTAAAAAAAATTTATATACATTTACATTCTTCAATAAAACACTAGTTGGTGAGACAAGGGAAAGCACTCCTTTTTTTGATTACAGCCTCAGCCCTGCTTAGTTTTTCATGCGGCAGGACCGGGGGTAAGCATCTGGAGCAGGGAGAGATACATTACAGCGTGCAATACGAGGGGCAGGTCACAAAGATGCCAAAGGAACTGATGCCAAAAAACCTTATTGTATCGTTCAAGGATAACAATATTGTGTATGAGCTTATCTCCCCCGTCGGCAATTCCGGGATCACAAACCTTTCAAATCCGTCAAAGGAGATCTTTGACACATACCTTAGCCTGTTCACTATAAGATATTATTACCCCTCAAAACCAGGAGAGATTTATCCTGGTTTCGAAGCAATGCATGGGATCGAGATAAAAAAAACATCAAAATCAGCGGTAATCTGCGGGTTGAACTGTAAAAGCGCTGAAGTGACCTTCCCCTCTGACCGTTTAAAAGTATATGAAGTCTGGTATACCGAGGAAATACCTATCAAGAATCCGAATGCATCCACTCCTTTCTTTGAGATAGACGGAGTTCTTATGAGCTTTTTCTTCTTCATCGGCAGGTCGGAATTCCGCTTTGAAGCACAGAATGTCTACAAGAAAGAGATTCCCGACAAAACCTTTGAAAGGAAGGAAAAGTACAAAGAGGTTTCCAGAAAGGACATAAACAAGTTCATAAATAAGATGATCAGCCTCTGAGAAACCAGAGATTCATGTTATCCTGAAACCATACGCAGGCATTCTGCCTGATAACTTTCAAAATCATTCTGTCAGCGTCTTTCGTAAAATTATTACCTTTGGATTGCTTTTCCCGAATGGGTTTGAAGGCTTAATTGTATTGATAATGAGCAAAGAGAAAGAAAATAACGGTAAGAAGAAAACAAAAACAAAAGGATCCGGATCTTTCTTCACGGATGAAAGAATTAAGTTTATTACAGGATTCCTGTTATTCGGCTTTGCCCTTTATCTGCTACTTGCATGTATATCCTACCTGTTCTGGTGGAAAACGGACCTGAGTCTCCTCGATTCACAGGTGGTATCAAACGCAGATATCAATGTAAAGAACTGGTCGGGCAAAAGCGGACATTTTCTTGCAAAAATGATCATCAGCTATGGATTCGGATATGGTGCTTTTTTTATTCCCCTAATAATAGGCGCCATTGGTCTCTACCTGCTCAGCCTTCCCAAAGTCAACCTGTGGAAACTTGTTACCCAGTTCGCATTCGCAGCAATTCTTAGTTCTCTTGTTCTGGGATTTATCTTCGGAGAATCAGGCGGATACCTTGGTAGCGGACCTGGAGGTGCTCAGGGATTTAAGATTACGGAATGGTTCAATTCCTTTGCCGGGAAAATCGGGACCGGGGTACTTTTACTTCTGCTTACTGCCGGATACCTTATTTTTGCCCTGAAATTCAAGCCCGAAACATTTACAAAGACAATTCCCTCTTCACTAATTAACGTAATTCCTTCTGTAATTTCAATGTCGGGCAAATCGCAGCAAAAAAGATCATCTGAAACAACTGCTGATGAAGATCATGCCGGTAATGATCATGATGATTCAGTAGAAGAAAATGAAACAGAAGAAGAAGATGAAGATACCGGTTTCATTATAAAACATCCTTCCGGCGATGAGGAAAGTTATGAAGGCGCTGCGGGTCGGGGATCAATAATCCATGTGATAGGGAAGGATAATGCCACTCCTGCTTCCGGCAGTGATGTCCCGATAAATATTTCCAAACCCGAGGCTACAGATATTTTGCCTGATCATGAGGTTGAGAGGATGATGGAGAATTACGACCCTCGTCTCGATTTGTCAAGATACAGGTTTCCTCCTGTCTCCATTCTTACCGATCATAAGTCGGGAAAGGATTTTGACGACAGGGAAGTACTGGAGAATAAAGAAAACATAATCAAGACCCTGGGTGATCATAAGATAAACATAAGACAGATATCAGCAACTGTCGGACCCACTGTTACATTATATGAAATTGTTCCCGAAAGGGGTGTCAGGCTGGCAAGAATAAAATCGCTTGAAAACGACATTGCCCTGAATCTCTCAGCATTGGGAATCAGGATTATCGCTCCCATCCCGGGAAGAGGAACTGTAGGAATCGAGGTTCCGAACAAAAACCCTGAGATAGTATCAATGAAATCCCTGATCACCTCCAAGGCTTTTCAGGAAACAAGATTTGATCTCGCCCTTGCCCTGGGTCGTACAATTACAAATGATCCCTTTATTGTCGATCTCACAAAAATGCCTCACCTCCTCGTTGCCGGTGCAACCGGTCAGGGCAAATCAGTAGGCATAAATGCTGTCATTACTTCACTTCTTTATAAAAAACATCCCTCCGAAGTTAAATTTGTCCTGATCGACCCCAAGAGGGTTGAGCTCCCTCTCTATACCAAGATCGAGCGCCATTTCCTTGCCAAGCTTCCCGGCGAAGAGGATGCCATAATCACGGATACGCAGAAGGTAATAAATACGCTTAACTCACTTTGCATAGAAATGGACAACAGGCTTGAGCTGCTTAAAGAGGCACAGGCAAGGAACATTAAGGAGTACAACGAGAAATTTATCTCGCGGAGGCTTAATCCCGAAAAAGGTCACAGGTATCTTCCATATATTGTGCTGATAATTGATGAGTTCGCTGATCTTATCATGACCGCCGGAAGAGAAATAGAACCTCCGATAGGAAGGCTTGCGCAGCTTGGAAGAGCTATCGGCATCCATTTGATAATCTCGACACAAAGACCATCCACAAATATCATTACGGGTTTCATCAAGGCAAATTTCCCGACAAGGATTGCCTTCAGGGTCTTTTCCTCCATTGATTCCAGGACCATTATCGATGCCACAGGAGCTGACAGACTTGTAGGGCGGGGTGATATGCTCGTTTCATCAGGAGCAGAACCCGTAAGGGTGCAGTGCGCTTTTATCGATACCAACGAGATCGAGGAGCTTACGGAATTTATTGGGTCCCAGCAGGGATATCCCGACGCCATGCATCTGCCTGAATATATCGACGACAGCGAAACAGGAAGCCAGGATGTTGACCTCAGGAAAAGGGATCCGATGTTCGAGGATGCTGCAAGGCTTGTGATCCAGCACCAGCAGGGTTCTACCTCTCTTATCCAGAGAAAATTGTCAATAGGATATAACAGGGCGGGAAGGATAATCGATCAGCTGGAGGCTGCCGGTATAGTCGGACCATTTGAGGGAAGCAAGGCCAGGGAGGTTCTGATTTCCGATTACACACATTTGGAACAGATTTTGAAGAGCATTGATTAAAACTGAAATGATGAGAGTTTTAAATGTATTTGCCCTGTTGATGTTCCTTCCGGCATTAGCCTCCGCTCAAAAGGATGATGACGCAGTAAATATCCTTGACAGGTTTTCGCAGAAAGCCCTTTCTGCACCTTCAGTATCGATGACCTTTGATCTTGAGACAACGGATCAGGTTGAAGGGACAAACAGCAAGGTATCCGGGTCAGCGATTCTCAGCAAAGACAAATACATGATAGAACTCCCGGACAATATCATGTGGTACAACGGCGAAACATCATGGAACTACCTCATTGCCGAAAAGGAGGTCACGATTTCAGCTCCTGAGAAGAAGGATGATACATTTTATTCAAAACCCTCAGCGGTTTTCTCAATTTACAAGAAAGATTACAAGGTAAGGCTCCTTGAGGAAAGGAACTCTTCATACCTGATCGACCTTTATCCTGAGAATATTGAAAGTGATCATATCAGAATCAGACTGGTTATCGGAAAACCTGAGCTTGATCTCCGGAGTGTGGAATATAAATACAAGAATGGAATAACCCTTATGCTTAGAGTCAGGGAATACAGCCTGAAAAAGGTTCCTGAGGCCTCTGAGTTCGCTTATCCTGCAAACAGGTACAAAGGGGTTGAAGTAATCGATATGCGTTAACCCCTCACGGAATCCCTTTTCGGGTAAGCTATCCTTGCGTGATAGATGTTGGACAGGCGTTTTATGAAAACATTCTTTATATCCGAAATATCCTTGAATGTCAGTGGTGTTTCAGAAAATTGTCCGTCGTGCTCCTGTATGTAAATTATCCTTTCAACCAGCTCACTGATGTTTTCATCAGAATAGGTTGCTAAACTTCTTGATGATGCCTCCACGGCATCTGCCATCATGACAATGGCGGTTTCTTTCGAAAACGGCCTGGGCCCGGCATATTTGAAATTTTCTTCCATATCGGTCCTCTTCGGATTGCGGTCGAGGTATTTTTTGTAGAAGAAATAAGCAAGGCCTGTTCCATGATGGGTCTGGATAAAATCAATGATCGGGGACGGCAGATTGAATTTCCGCGCAAGATCAACTCCCTTTCTTACATGTCCGATAATTATATCAGAGCTCGCCACAGGTTCGAGGCTGTCGTGAGGACTGAAACCTTCTGCCTGGTTCTCAATGAAATATTCAGGATTAAATGTCTTTCCTATGTCATGGTATAAAGCACCCGTCCTTGCAAGAAGAGTATTGGCACCTATTTCCCTGGCAGCCTCCTCAGCCAGGTTGGCAACCTGCAGGGAATGTTGAAACGACCCCGGGGCTTCATCTGCCAGTTTTCTCAGCAAAGGCTGATTTGTGTCAGACAATTCGAACAATGTGGCATCAGAAAGGAATCTGAAAGTTTTCTCAAAAACGAAAATCAGGGGATAACTCAAAAGCAGAAAAACACCGTTTCCGGCAAACCAGATGTAGTTTCTCCAGTTCATTTCCGTCATGCTTGCCTCCTGCATCAGGCCTATTCCGAAATAAACTATGGAATATGCAAGGAAGACCATAAGAACAGCAAAAAACAACTTCGCCCGCCTGTAGACATTGGTAAGTGAAAAAATTGCTATCACCCCAGCTATATAGCTCATGAATACAAACTCAAAGGAGTTGGGTACGATAAACCCGGCAAGCATTATTGCAATAGTGTAAACAAACAGGGCAAGCCTTGAATCATAAAAGGTCCTGATCACAATCGGTATGAGTGCAAAAGGTATCAGATAAACTATATTCCCTGGAATAGGAACCACAAGCCTTGTTATTATAATAAAGAGCAGAATGATAAGAATTATAAAGAAAGTCTTATGTGTTGAGCTCAGCACGTCAAATCGGAAATTTAACATGAAGAGGTACAGTGCCAGATAGCATGCAGAAACAAGTATCAGCCTTCCCAGAAGGAGAAACCACATGTCATTGTGACCCAGCCTTTTCTCATACTCGCTGCGGAACGACTCAAGGATTATATATTTATTGTCATCAATAATCTCTCCCTGCGAAATGATAAGCTCCCCTTCCTGCACAAGGCCCCGGTTAAGACTTATCTCCTCAACGAGCCTGTCCCTTACCGCAGCAGAAGTTGCAGCATCGTACGACAGGTTGGGTTCGATATACTCATATAGTGCGACCAGCGAAACGAAGTCGCTGAGAGATCTCGCCGCAACTGAAGAATAGCGTTTCCGGAGATCAGCTTTTTTTTCTTCAGCATACTGATATGCTGACTTTTCTATAAAAACTGAACGTAAGGGTCTCTTTTCTGCAATTTTTCCTCTTACAACAGTAATATCCTCAGGCATCCTTTCGGAAGACAGATGCTCATAGCTCTCCAGCACCCCCCTCTGATATATTTCAGAAAGAACAGAATTGAGCTCTCTTTTGACAGCGGCATACGCCATCGGGTCAAGGGGCCTGTGGTCCGATTCGTATCTGGTCAGAAGCAGGTTAAGGTAATTATCAAAATCACTGATCTCCCTCTTTTCTACTTCCTGATCCATTTTGTAATAGGGAGTAAAGTACTTCAGGATGCTGTCGCGTTCGGCAGCAATCACACCTGCCGGCTTAAGCACGGGAAAGTCCCATGGGGCTATCAATGATGCACTAAGCCATGGTTTTCCCTTCTGGAATTCATACCTGAACTTGCCCTCCCTCGGAGATATTGCCACCACAATAAGAATGCTGGCAAAAAAGAGTGCAAGATGATAGAGGTATTTCTTATTGGTTTTAACTTCAGGGGGTTTTCTGGATCCGGCCATTACCACAAATATTTGATATACCTGATAATCAAAAGCAAAAATAGGGATTATTTAGTAATTTTGGACAAATTTTATCCAGATGGAAACTTTTGTATGCGAGAATGTATTTGTCCCTCTCCGTTCCGGTCCTTCTCACAAAGCCGAGATGACCAGCCAGGTACTTTTTGGGGAGAAATACCGGATAACTGATATGTCCGGCCACTGGTACAGGATTGAGACACTTTTCGACAAATATCAGGGGTGGATAGATATAAATCATCTTCAGCATACCGTTTCTGCCACCGATAATAAAGGACAGGTGCTGAACAGGGCACTGCTTTGCTACAGGAAAGATAACGCAAAACTAATTCTGGAAGCAGGTTGTGAAGTCTATGATCCTGATATCAAAGAGGGCATCTTTTACGCAGGGGAAGACAAATTCACCACTGAACCTGACTTCAGTTCTGCTTTTACTGATCTCAGGGAATCGATAAGTGATACCGCCATCAGATTCATTAACAGCCCATATATCTGGGGAGGTAGGATTCCATCAGGAATAGATTGTTCGGGTTTTGTTCAGCTGGTATATAAGATAAGGGGAGTCAGCCTTCCCCGCGACAGCCGTCAGCAGGCTGAAACGGGAAGAGCTGTGACCTTTCTCGAAGAGACACTGCCTGGCGACCTTGTGTTCTTTGACGACGAGAGAGGAAGGATAGAACATGTCGGACTTATCCTTGCCAGGGGGCTGGTAATTCATGCATCGGGCAGGGTAAGGATAGACATGATTGACCACCAGGGTATTTATAAAAACGAGATCAGGGGCTATTCCCACAAATTAAGGACAATACGGAGGGTAACCGGATTATAGGGGTGGACTGAAAGAAGGGATCCCGATCAATACTGAAGTTTTAGGAAATAAACAAAGGCTGCCCCTTTTAAGCGGGCAGCCTTTGTAATTAAAACCCATGGTTGCTTTATGGCGTCATTAGCTTGTTATAACTTAATTCGCTGTCAGGAACAGGCCAGAAATAGGATTCCGAAGTTGTGGGGACAGGAGCGACTATTCCAAAACCAAAACCATCTTTCCCTGGTATTGTAAGGCCAAGCCGCATAAGATCCATATTCCGGATGCCTTCTCCAAGAAATTCCATGTTTCTCTCCATCAGAATTGCATCGTAAAAGGCTGCAGCGTCAGCAAAGTCTGCAACAGTATAGGCTCCGGTTGCAAATGAACGTGTTCTCACTGCATTAAGAAGATCAACAGCTTCCTGTGTAACAGCACTACCTGACCTGACAAGGGCTTCGGCCCTGTTCAGAAGAACCTCAGCCCACCTGATTACAGGTGCATAATCTGTACGGGTTCCCTGATCAACGTACTTGGTAAGGTAAACCTGTTCGTCAACGGTTTCCATCATAAGCTTCCTTTCATCGGTATCATCCATTTCTGCATAGGCCGAGCCAGGGGCAGTTACCAGAAAGTATGATTCGCCTGATCCGGAACCGAAATAATGAGCGAGGTGGTTCTGGGTTCCGGCGTTATTCGATCCCGTGTGGGGCATCGACAGGATAGATTCCTTAGTACTGTGCGGAGAAGCAAATATAGCTGCGTAATCAGGACTCAAGGCATTTGCCACGCCGCTGGTGGCAGTGAACGGAGCTGTTCCAGGTACTATTTTGCCCGATTCAGTAACCACCTGTGCCCAGTTGTTCATGTGAAGATAGACCCTTGTTTTGAAAGCAATGATAGTGTTCTTGTGGATTCTTGTCACATTAAGGTGATCGTCACCAAAATCCGTAACAGCCAACTCTTCAGCATCATCCAGATCGGTAAGTATCTGCTCATAAATAGCAGCTACATCACTTGGCGCCAGATCATTTCCTTCAGCAGACTTATTGGCCACAAGCCTGAGAGGTACTCCACGGTTAGCTCCATTACCCATATTATAGGGTTTGGAATACATCTGCATAAGGTCGAAATAACACATCGCCCTTATTGCCAGAGCTTCACTTTTATAATTGTTAAACTCATCCTGGGTAACAAAGCTTGTTATCTTTCCTTCATCCCATGCAGCCTGCATACCATCAAGGAAAACGTTGACCACGTTTACCGTCTGATAGATTGCACCCCATAAATTCTGGACCTCGTTAGTGGAACTGATCACAGTATGGTTCCACGTTGCATAGCAGGTTACAAGGTTGGAGCTGTTCGGAAGGAAGTTGTCGCATCTGACATCATTGTAGACCTGGAATCTTCCTCCCAGATGCTGTCCGCTTTTAAGTGAAGCGTACATACCATTAACCTGGTTTTCGATCCTTTCCTTAGTGTCGAATACTGTCAGATCAGAAAGAGAGGTTATTGGTGCCGGATTCATCCACTCATCCTTGACGCATCCGGTCATCAACAGAATTGACACCGATAAGACTGTATACTTGAATATATTTTTCATATCTGTTTCTTTTTTTTGTTTTTAAAAACTTACATTAACCCCAAAGGTAAATGTCCTTGCCTGAGGTGCGGAGTTCCTGTCGATCCCGGGGGCCAGGTTGGAGTCAGTGTTCGTGGAAACTTCAGGGTCAGATCCGGAGTATTTTGTAAATACATAAGGATTGAATACCTGTCCGTAAAGCCTGAGACTTTGGATATTCAGCACATCCTGCCAGATATTGGTGAATGTGTATCCCAGGGAGATATTTCTTATTTTCAAGTAGTCGCCTTTTTCAACATTCTCGCTGATCGCAAATGCTGAACCATTCGAAACGTTATCGCCCATTACCGGCTTGGGAATATTGGTGATGTCACCCTGCTTCTTCCATGCTGTCTCATAAACTTCAACAGAGTTGTTCCACCATCTCTGGTCCCTGATCCCTGCCTTTGATCCGCAGTAGACATAGAACCCGAAAGCATAGGTCATGTTAAGTGCAAAATCAAAATTCTTGTAGCTGATGGTGTTATCGATACCCCCGTAGTATTTTGGAAGAGGCGATGCATAAGCCACACCATCATTTGCAGTGTTTATTGCCGGTGCTACCGAGCCGTCAGACTTATAGGTCCATCTCGATGCTGCAGAATGATCATAAAGCACTTCCTTGCCTGCGGCATTAACAAATATCCTTCGTCCTGTTGCAGGATCCACACCCCGTGTTTCAACCACAAGAAGGTTGCCGACCGGCTTGCCCACAACCGTAATGTTTGTGGTTTCCAGATCTGCTGTTGCAGTACGGATCTCCTCAACACCCGGAGCAAGTTCGGTGACTTCGTTCTTAATAGTCGTGAAGTTGAAATTGGTAGTCCAGCTGAAGTTCTGCTTGGCTATATTGTAGCTTGTAAGTGAGAACTCAAGACCTCTGTTATACATCGATCCGACGTTGGCAGGGATCGAATTGCCAGGAATACCTTTTGAGGGAGATTGCGGTACGCTCAGGATAAGATTGTTTACATCATTGTAGAAGAAATTGATATCTGCCTGTAACCTGTCGTTTAGTAGTCCGAAACTGAGGCCTACATCATATTTGTCACTTGTCTCCCACTGCAGGTCAGCATTTCCGGCCTGGGAAAAAGCAAGTGTGGGTTCTTCCCCGTAAAGACTGGCTGAGTAGAGGAACAATGAACTGTAGTTATCGATACCGAACATATTGCCAACCCGTCCATAGCTGAGTTTCAACCTCATATCGGAAAACAGGTTGTTCAGACCAGTGTTGGCAATGAAGCCTTCATTTGATATGTTCCACATAAGAGACACGCCTCCGAAATTACCCCAGTGATTATCTTTCGAAAGACCGCTGAAACCATCACGCCTGAAACTTGCCTCCAGATAATACTTCTTATCCCAGTTGGTATTGAAACGTCCGAAATACGACATATAATAGTTCTCACCAAATCCTCCGCCAGGAACACCGTATCCTGTTGACCACGCTCCTGCAAAAGTTTCAAAGAATGGGTCAGAGACCTCGGTTTTGGTTGCATTCCAGCTGCTTCCCACTGTTCTCTGCTGTTCCATACCTGCCAGAACGCCAATGTTCAGTTTCTCTTTAAGTGTTACATTGTAATTGGCTGTATTTGTCCAGGTCCATCTTTTATCCTTTCCGGTCCAGTTATAGGCATATCCGCCGTAGCCATACCCGTCACCACCTATTGCCGACCAGAAAGTCGTCGTCTCCCTTGCAAGATTATCCATACCGTAGTTAGTCTTGAGCACCAGTCCCTTGATAAGCTCCAGGCTGGCTGTGATGTTTGCCAGTATCCTGTCTGATTCAGTGGTATGTTTGTTGGTTTCAAAGATCTGACCGGGATTATGATAACCCAGACCAGCTGCCAGACCTGTTCCCATTCCTCCTATACCGCCTCCATAAACGTTATAGGAGCCATCGTTAAGATAGGGTCCTATTATCGGAGGAAGAACGAAAGCAAGACGTGCAGCCCCGGCAGTTGAAAAGTTTGATCCCGTGTTCGGTGATTCAGTATAACCATTTGTATAGGCCACATTGGCACCAATCGTCAAATACTTGTTTATCTTGTGATCTACATTCATCCTGGCATTCCGCCTGTTGTAGAAGTTTTTCTTTATCATCCCGTCCTGATCGGTATAACCAACAGAAAGGAAATACGAAGTTGAAGGCGAAGAACCGGACACTGTTATTGCGTGATTCTGCTGAAAACCTTTCTGATAAACATAGTCGGCCCAGTTTGTGTCGATTGGTTTTCCACCTGCATCATTAACCTGTTTCAGAACAACAGTGGATCCTGCATTGGCATATGCAAGGTTCTTATGTGCGAGGTACTGTTTGGCATCCATAAGGTCAAAGAGTCTGTAAGGTTCGGTCCATCCGGCATAACCATCATAGGTTACTTTTGTCCTTGCTCCCGATCCTCTTTTGGTAGTAATGATAATTACACCGTTGGCAGCTCTTGAACCATACAAAGCTGTTGCAGATGCATCCTTTAGTATCTCCATCGATTCAATATCCGAAGGGTTGATGTCGGCAAGGGAGTTTTGTATTGCAGTTCCCCCGATGTTACCTGTAAATACAGGAACACCATCGACAACAACGAGAGGGTTTGAACTGGATGTGATCGAGTTGAAACCCCTGATACGGATAACAGGAGGATTGTTAAGAACACCGTTCGGGAGTGTAATTGCCACACCGGCTGCCTTACCGGCCAGCCCCTGGTCGAAACTCTGAAGATTCATTTTGGCAATTGATTCGCCATCGACGGCGGATATGGCACCGGCAATTTCGCGCTTCTGCTGCGTGCCATAGGCTACAACCACAACCTCATCTACATTATAAAGGTCCTGCTTCAATACTACATCTATGCTTCTCCTTCCCTGGATTGGAGCCTCCTGGGTAATGAAGCCGATGAAACTGAAAACGAGAGCCTGGGCACTTTCAGGAGCTGAAATGACATATTTGCCTTCATTTCCCGTTATGGCCCCGATTGTGGTTCCCTTTACTGTAACGTTAACTCCGGGAACGCCAAGTCCATCCTCTGAACTTGTAACAGTACCCGTGATCTGCACTGTTTGACTCATAACAAGAACACCTGCTACAAGAAACAGTGTTAAAGTCATTAGGAATTTTTTCATAAAACAACTGGTTTAGGTTAATCGTCGATAAATATAGGCTAATTATTTGCAATGACAAACATCACTTTTAACTTTTTTTAATTTCTCAGATCCCGGCTATGAAATTAATACACAAAACATTACTGAGGTTAATACATATAACAATTACACCCCGATATCTTTACAGGATTAACATAAAAGCGTATTTTTGCTGAATAGTCTCTGAAAAACAACCCTGATCCCTTATCGGAATCCGATGTTAATTAGCATTAAAAAGGATAAAACCGCAGGTGTTTTTAAGGTTAAGGAAAAGACATTTGCCGTGAAACGCTCACAGATTAAGGGTACGGGCGGTAAGCCTAAGGATCTCCTCTTCCTCGGAAGAAGCTTTTAGCTCAATTTCTTCGCCCCTGACAAGTAGATCCCTGACAAACTCCTTGTCGTCCAGTCCATTTGTATTTATCTTAACATTGAGAAAGGCTCCCTTTATGCAGGATCGTACTGCAAGAGCACCAACTGCAGAATCAGTAACCGAGTTCGGATTACCGTTAATAACCATGTATCTGAGCAGCTCAAAAGCTGAAAAAGCCGTCTCCATCACCCTGAAAGGAACAAGTGATGCTTCCCTTGTTGCAGCCTGAACAGCCAGGTGTCTGAGTGATCTTTCTTCATCAGTGGTTCGGGGCAGACCGAACGCATCAAGGATCTTACTGAAAGCCCTTGTATCCTCGTCAACCAGAGCGAGCAGCTTATTCTGTATCTCCTTTCCCTTCTCAGCCCAGTCAGAAAACTCTTTCCACCGGTCATCCCAACCCCTTTTATGACCTGAGATATTGGCTGTCATAGTCCCCAGTGCGGTCCCGAGTGCACCCATATAAGCTGATACAGAACCTCCTCCTGGTGCAACAGATTCAGAAGCGGTTTCATTCATGAAATCTTTAAGGCTCATGTTAACAAGCCGGTTATCTGTATCCTTATCCAGAACATATTCTATTATTTTCTCCTCGTGTCTGAAGGGATTTATATCTCCCAGCCCCAGCGATCTGACAGCAATCCTGATCAGCTCTTCATCAGGAACGCCAAGCGATCTTTTCTGCTTTGCAAGAAAATACCTACCGGCATCAAGCATGGCATTCAGAGGAATCATGCCTACCAACTCAGAACCTGTTACTCTCACTCCACGTTCCTCCGCCTTCCGGCATACTTCATCAAAGGCAATGTGAACCGGGGTCATCGAAATATTGGTCAGATTCATCGAAATCTGGGCAACACCATATTCAGCAATATACCATCCGATTGCCTTAACATACTTCAGAGTTCCGGGAACCGTAACGGATTCGCCGGTTTCATTTTTAACTATTCTCCCTTTTTCCCTGACATCAAAGGCAATGGCATTAGCCCTCCGGGTCGAGGTTGTGTTAAGGTTAACATTGAATGCGACAAGAAAATCCCTTGCCCCCACAGCTGTTGCCCCCGACTTTTCATTGAACTCAGCCGGGCCAAAATCGGGCTTCCATCCGGGATCAGCAAGCTTTTCCTTAAGTCCTTCATATTCTCCTGCCCTGCAATTGGCAAGATTTCTTCTTTTCTCCTCAAATGCAGCATTCTCGTAGCAATAAACAGGAATTGATAATTCTTCTCCTATCCTTTTTGCCAGTTCGCGGGCATAGACGATTGTTTCCTCCATGGTAATACCCGAAACCGGAACCAGAGGACATACATCAGTTGCCCCCATCCTGGGATGTTTGCCATGATGCTTCGCCATATCGATAAGCTCCGATGCCCTCTTTACAGCTCTGAAAGCAGCTTCACAAACATGTTCCGGTTCTCCTGCGAAAGTTACCACGGTACGATTGGTATCGTTTCCCGGATCAACATCCAGCACTCTTACTCCTGTTACTGCCCCGATGACGTCTGTAATCTGCTTTATTATTTCCATATCCCTGCCTTCGCTGAAATTAGGAACACATTCAATTATCCGTTTTTGCATATCCATATATTATTAATATAGTCTGTTAAAATTCATAGTTAATCCAGGAAGAAAGCTAAAGGTTCTTCAATCCTTCTGTCTATCATCTTTCCCTTCAGGATCACCTTTTCCACCAGATTACTTCCAAAAGCATAGGAGAAGTAATAAAAAGAAGGCATCTCCCTGGTTATGAATAAATTCGCCACCTTACCCCTTTCTATCGAACCATGGGTATCGGAAATACCCATTGCATAAGCTGCATTAAGTGTCACTGCATTGAATGATTCTTCAGGTGTCATCCTGAGTTTCACCGTGCCAAACGACATGACAAGCTTCATATTGCCGGAGGGTGCGGAACCAGGGTTATAATCTGAAGCCATGGCTACTGCCAGTCCCCTGTTTATCATCCTTCGGGCCGGCGGATCAGGCAAACCCAGAAAAAATGACGACCCCGGAAGAAGTGTTGGCATTGTCTCAGTCCCGTAAAGCGCCTCAAATTCTTCTTCTCCTGTCCTTTCAAGATGATCAACAGAAAGGGCATTGTATTTAACACCTGTCTGCACTCCTCCCGAGAAACCGATTTCATTTGCATGTATCTTCGGAATAAGCCCGTACTTGAGACCTGCCATGAGTATCCTTTCTGTTTCATCCACGGTAAAAAATCCAGTGTCGCAGAATACATCGATATAGTCAGCGAGATCCTCAGAAGCGACCACGGGGATCATTTCGTTTATTATAAGGTCAACATACTTACTCCTGTCATTTTTATAAACCTGAGGTATTGCATGGGCTCCCAAAAAAGTCGCTTTGACTTCCAGAGGAGAACTATCCCTTATCCTTCGTATGACTCGAAGCATTTTCAGTTCATCCTCTGTTGAAAGTCCATAGCCGCTCTTGATCTCAACCGCACCTGTTCCGGATGCAATAATCTCGTCAATTCTTTTAATCGACTGAATAAACAACTCATCTTCTGAGGTCTTATGCATCAGTGCTGCTGAATTGAGAATCCCCCCTCCCCTCCTTGCAATCTCCTCATACGAGAGGCCTTTTATCCTGTCGGCATACTCCTGCTCGCGACTTCCGGCATAGACCAGGTGTGTATGGGGATCGCAGAATGAGGGAAAAACAAATCTGCCAGAAGCGTCGAAGATTTCAGCGTCATTGTCTGAACCGGATGGCATTTCAGTGGAAAAATCAGCCATCCTGCCGAAACCGGTTATCGTTTCGCCATCAACCGTAAGGTAAGCGTTTTCAATTATATTAACTTCCGCCATTTCACGACCGCAAAGTTTTGGCCTGTGCTTTTCACCGGTGCCGACCAGCCCTTTTATATTCTTAATAACAAGCGTCATATGAGCTTTTTACAGTTAAAATAATGTCGAAGGTAGCAATTATTGAAAAAAATATCTGTGATTTATACTTTTCTTTATCTTTATCGTCCTCTAACAAATCTGAAATTTATGAAACCCACATGTTTCAAAACTCAGACAAGAATGAAAACTTATCCATGTGAATTCCCTGTGACCTTTAAAAACAAATTTATTTACACATGAAAAAGATCCTGATAATTTTATTTGCGATGACTCTGATGGCTGAAGCCTCAGGGCAGGAACAAAAAATAAAGACCGGATGGAAATTCGGTGGGGCACTGCCCGCCATCTCATTCGACTCTGATCTTGGATTTCAGTACGGGGCGCTGGCTGAATTCTTCAATTACGGAGATGGAAGCAAGTATCCAGAATACTTTGATCATCTCTATGCCGAGATCTCAAGATTCACAAAGGGAAGCGGTATTTACAGGCTGATGTTTGAGTCGAATCATCTCATTCCGGGAGTTGAATGGATAAGCGATCTTTCCTATCTTCCCGATCAGGCAAATCATTTCTACGGCTTTAACGGATATAATTCGGTGTTCAACAAGAACTGGATGGACGAAGAATCCTCAGACTACAGGACCAGAATGTTCTACAGGTTTGAAAGGAACCAGTTCAGATTCAAAAACGATTTTATTGGGAAATTATCGGGTGAACATCTGAAATGGAGCGCAGGATTCAGCATACAGAATTTCGATGCCGGTTCTGTCAATATTGATAAACTTAATAAAGGAAAGGACGAAGATCTTCTGCCGTCACTTTCTGAAGAGCCAGGTCTCTTTGAAATCTACCGCGATTCACTCGGTCTTATTGGCTCAGATGAAGCAAAAGGAGGCTGGGTGAACACTTTAAGGGCAGGGATAACATGGGACAGCAGGGATAACAGACCAAATCCTATGAAAGGTATCTGGACGGAAATGGGAATTGAGTTTTCTCCGGGATTTCTGGGAAACGACTGGAGTTTCTCCAAATTCTTTATAACACACCGGCAGTATTTCACACTGGTTGAAAAGGATCTGTCGCTTGTTTACAGGTTAGGATACCAGACCACTCTCTCGGGTGAGGTTCCGTTCTTTTATCAATCGCAGGTTATAACTTCGAGGCTTACAGGGTATTCAAGCGAAGGACTCGGAGGATCAAGTACCCTCAGGGGCGTACTGAGAAACCGTGTAATTGGCGACGGCTTCATCCTTGGCAATGTTGAACTGCGCTGGAAACCCTTTTATTTTACATTTCTGAAGCAGGATTGCTACCTTGGGCTCAATCTCTTCTACGACATGGGTATGATTACCAATGAGATCGATATGCCTTCTGACTTACAGACCCGTTTTAATAATAACCTTACAAAGTATTCCTATAACGATTTCTTCTCACCGGGAGACGAGAAACTCCATCAGAGCTTGGGTATAAGCATTATGCCGGTTATGAACGAGAATTTTGTGGTTGCCGTTGATATTGGCAAAGCTTTCAACGAGCAGGACGGGAACATTGGTTTTGCAATAGGGCTTAATTACCTTTTCTAGAGAATATTATAATCCCTTCATAAAGAATCCAAGCGCAACGCCAAGGTAGTTACCAATCACATAACCTATTATCCCTACAGTTATACCTGTTATTATCACATCCTTGTTTTTAAGCGCCACGGCCACAACGGGAACAAACGGAGGCGAAAAAACGAAGGCAGTGGTTGTAATAAGGTAGTTGTCGGCGTCTATCTTAAATATCATCGAAAGAAGGAGATGCAGAAGAAGTGAACCGAAATAGCACCATGTCACAAATCCCAGCACCCCAAGCATACTAAGGCTGAAAATTGCCCTGAGATCGGCCATAGAGGCAACAATGAGCGAAAAGATAAGAACAAAATACATACCCAGCTGGAAGGTCTTTTCAATCCTGTTGATCCAGGTGAAGAGGGATGCAATTATTGACAGTGTTGTAATAGACAGAATAATAACCGGATCAAGCATTTTGCCAAAAACCAGGATGCTCACCCCTACTGATAATCCAAGAATCAGGAATGCTATCCCCAGGGCCTTCAGCAGGTTCATGATAACACCCTTTTTAAACATGCCCGAATAGTCTTCAAAACTTTCAGCATCCATTACATCTCCTGACTCGCCTGCTCCCCCGATCTTCCTGAAAGCCGGAAGAAAAGCCCTGAAAAACCTGGGTCCGGCAGTGATAAAAAATATTATTGTAATTGCTCCTACAACCATGTCGTAGGTATTTGCCATGATAAACATGTTTGGTTCCACATCAAGAGCTAGTTTCAACGATACCATATTGGGCGTTCCTCCGGTATAGACTCCGACGAGCATCCCTCCCACCTTCCAGCATTCCGGAACTATATCCCGGAATATCAGAAAGCCGCTTGTCACAACCACAATAATCGAGATTATGGCAAGAAACATTGAAAAGAATCCTTCCTTTGCGTATCTGAGCCAGCGGCGGATATTAAGGGAAAAAAGTAAAAGTGGAAATGCAAGTACACCCACAGCAACAAGAGTATCCTGTGTTGTTGCAATATTATTGACGAGAATGTCTTCATCACTGATCTTTCCCGATGTAAAGAGAGCTTCAACCTCTTCTGCCGGAAGATATTTATCCCCCTGAAGGGCTGTCCGGTACGCATCGCTTCCCCTTGGAAGAATGCCTATAGTGCTAATAACGAGGCCAAATCCATAGGCAAGGACTATTGATCCCAGCTTCCTGAAAAATGACCATCGGCGACACATCCATATTATGACAAGGGGAAAGGTAAAATAGAAAATTACTAGTAGGATAATCTGTAACATTGTTTTATGATCTGCATCAGATCCAAATATAAAAAAAGCGATTTATCAATCTGTAAATCGCCTGAAAAATAGGTATTTATACTTACTACTCCTCTTTACAGTCACATTCCTCAAAACTCTTCCTGTATTGCTCAATGGCTCTCTGGCTCATACCCATGCTGGAGAATCCTCCGTCATGATAAAGGTTCTGCATGGTCACTTTCCGCGTCAGATCAGAGAAAAGAGATATGCAATAATCGGCACATTCCTCGGCTGTAGCATTTCCAAGGGGCGACATTCTTTCAGAGAAATCGACAAGGGAATCGAAACCGTGTATTCCGCTTCCTGCTGTTGTAGGTGTGGGGGACTGTGAAATAGTATTTATCCTGACCTTCCTGTCCCGGCCGTAAATATACCCGAAAGAACGGGCAATCGATTCAAGAAGGGCTTTGGCATCGCCCATATCATTATAGCCTGCCAGGGTCCTTTGAGCAGCAACATATGAAAGTGCAACAACCGAACCCCATTCGTTGAGTGCATCATATTTATAGGCTGTCTGAAGAACCCTGTGAAAACTCAGAGCCGATATATCAAGGGTCTTGAGCATGTTGTCATAGCTGGTAGTCTCATAGGGAATGTCTTTCCTCACGTTGGGAGACATTCCTATAGAATGAAGGATGAAATCGAACCTGCCTCCGAAAATCTCCATGCTCTGAACAATGAGCCTGTCAATATCATTCATGCTTGTCGCATCAGCCACAATAACCCTGCTTGAAGTCGTTTCAGCCAGTTCGTTTATTGTTCCCATCCTGACTGCCACAGGCGAATTGGTAAGGATTAGTTCTGCTCCGTTCTGCCATGCCTTCAAAGCAACCTGCCAGGCTATTGATTTATCGTTCAGGGCACCGAAAACAACTCCCTTTTTTCCATTTAATAAACCCTCCTTCATAGCATTAGATTTATATATATTAAAGTAATCATTCAATCTGTGAGCCTGCCTTAATAAGTTCCCTCGCATTCTTTATCGAAGTCTCTGTCACCTCGCTTCCACTGAGAAGTCTTGCAACTTCCAGGACACGTTCCGACGAAGATAACAAACGTATCCTGGTAATTGTTGAATCTCCGCTGTCTTCCTTGTAAACATGAAAGTGTCTTCTTCCCCTGGCTGCAACCTGAGGAAGATGAGTAATGTTGATAACCTGCATATACCTTCCCATGCCTTCAAGTATGCGGCCAACCTTGTCAGCCACTTCGCCTGATACTCCTGAATCTATTTCGTCAAAAATTATTGTCGGAAGGTTCCTGGATCTTGTAAGAAGAGATTTCAGGCTCAGCATGACCCTCGAGAGTTCACCTCCCGAAGCCACCCTGGCAATATTCTCCGGCTCTGTCTGCCTGTTCGCAGAAAAAAGAAAATCAGCCTCGTCAATACCATATGATGTATAGTCCCTGGCCCGCGTGAGGTTGATCCGGAACCTTGCATTAGGCATTCCAAGCTGTTTCAGAAGATCTGTAATCTTCCCCTCTATATCTGGTATGGCTGTTAATCTCTTTGTTGAAAGTTCATCCGAAAGACGTGACAGAGTATGCCCTGCTGTTTCCAGTAACTTCTCAAGCTCTTCCAGTCTTTCATCCCCTGATGCTATCGACTGCAACAGCCCCGACAGTTCTTCCTTCCGGTTGATCAGGTCATTAATATCCTTAACTCTGTGCTTCCTTATAAGGGTATAGATCAGGTCAAGCCTCGTTTCTATCTCAGTCATCCTCCCGGGATCAGCTTCCGTGTTCCGGCTCAGCTTTTCAATTTCAGATGACAGGTCATCAAGCTCAATAAGAGTCGAAGCCAGGCGGTCAGTCAGATTAAGCTGGGCAGGAAGAAAATTGCTGATCCTGCCTGCAGTCGCTTTAACCTCGTGGATCATCGACAAAACCGATACAGTATCACCCGACAGCAGGGACGAAATGTTAATGAGGGCTTGCTTTACCTCCTCTACATGCTCAAGAATTTCCAGTTCCCTTTCCAGTTCATCCTGCTCTCCGGCCCTGAGATTTGCCTCTGAAAGCTGGTTATACAGAAACTGGTTGTATTCCATGTCAGCCTTGCTCCTGTCTGCTTTCTCTTTCAACAGATCGTATTCCTTCCTGAGTTTCCTGTACTCATAATAAGCTTCGGTATATGCGGCCCTGAAAGTCCCTGTGCCTGCAAATGAATCTATAATATTCAGCTGGAAGATACTGCTGTTTAGCATCAGTGACTGATGCTGGGAGTGAATGTCGATAAGCTTCTCTCCAAGGTCCTTCATTACTGAAACAGTAACAGGAGTATCATTAATGAAGGCTCTTGACTTACCTCCGGGAGTTATCTCCCTTCTGAAGATGGCCGGACTCTCATAATCGAGATCATTTTCTGAGAACAGATCCTTAAGATCATATTCGTCAATCTTGAAATATCCCTCTACAATGCATTTTTCCTCCCTGTCGAGGAGCAGGGCAGAATCGGCTCTCGAACCGAGTATAAGGGATAAAGCTCCCAGCAGTATGGATTTTCCCGCACCGGTTTCTCCTGTAATTATTGTAAGACCATTGTCAAAGGAAAGGTCAAGTTCCCTGATCAGGGCATAGTTCCGGACAGTAAGTTTCTGAAGCATTGCCGTATTAAGGTTAATTGGCAGCTGTAATTTTCTCGTATTTGCTTTTATTCCCCGGATCAATCTCAATAAGGATCTGAATCACACGGCTTTTTTCCTCGGGGAAGGCTTCGGAGAATATATTCACCAGTTCATCTGCTTTCGATTCCAAAATAATCTGAACCAGATACAAAAAAGGATCAGGCTTGGCCCTGTAGACTTCCTGGATCAGCCTCAGGCTTTCTACCATGCTGGTACGGGCCTCGGCTATCCTCGATTCCATCCTGTCGAGTCCGTTAATATCATATTCATAAATGAATCTTCTCACTCCCTCATATTGCTTATCAAGAAGGTTCTTTACAAGCCAGTACCTGTTTCGGTTCCTTGAACCGTCGTATGGCTTCCAACCCGGTTCAGAAGCATTCTGGGCATTGGTGACTATCTTTTCCGCTACCTGGAAGAATTCGGTGCCTCCAAGAAGGGAAAAAGAGTCATAGTCAATGCCGACTATGATGTAAGCATAATAGGCAAGAACCGAAACGAGACTCGATCTGTAGGAATTAGGGTCAAACTCGAGAGGCTGAAATTCCACGTACCTGAACTGAAAATTGTTGTCAACAAAATTCAGCATTGTAGAATTATAGGTTGTGTTAAAGACAGGTCTGCGGAGCTGAATCTGTATTGTTCCCCTGAATTCATCGGCTGAAAGCTGTTCTGTCAGGTTTATGAGTATGTTGCAGTCAATCCTTTCAGCGTAGCTGTAAACATGGTTTGTCCAGACAGTGTTGTTCATGAATTCATATACATCTCTCTGCATAGATTCAAAAACCTGTCGGTTCGATCCCTGTATCTTCTGTGCTGAAATCTGAACATTGCAATTGAGCTCCTGGGATTTCGCCGTGGAGGTGAAAAACGGCAGAAAAACCAATAAGGTGTATTTCAGGCTATTAAGTAGTCTCATCCCGGCTGGTATTTAAGTATTGAACAATCTTGTCGAGAATATCACGAGCAGCCTCATCCTTCGATTTCAACTCAAATTTATCAATATTATTGTTACTATCTATTATGGTAATCCTGTTTGTATCATATCCGAACCCTGCACCACTGTCATTGAGGGAGTTCATTACAATGAAATCAAAATTTTTCCTTCGAAGCTTTGCTGATGCATTTTCAACTTCATTGTGAGTCTCGAGGGCAAACCCGACGAGCAGCTGTCCCCGGATTTTCATCTTTCCAAGAGTTCCTGCTATATCCATGGTCGGAACAAGCCTGAGAATGAGTTCATCACCTGTCCTCCTGATTTTCCTGTTTTCCCTTACAACCGGAGTATAGTCTGCCACTGCTGCAGCCAGAATACCGATGTCAGACGATCTGAACTGTTCAATGCACTCATCAGCCATCTGTTGTGCTGAGGTTACATTTATCACACTAATTTCTTCAGGGATTGTGATATTGCTTACGGGTCCCAGAACCAGGGTTACCCTGGCTCCGTATTCCGATGCGGCTTCAGCAATTGCGAGCCCCATCTTGCCTGAGGAATAATTACTGATATATCTGACAGGATCAATTTGTTCCTGTGTGGGTCCCGCATTGACCAGGACCTTTTTCCCTGTCAGAGGCTTAAAGTTTTTTTTTTCGAAAAGAATCCGGTAATCGTGTTTAAAATATCCTCCGGTTCGAGCATACGGCCTTTTCCGGTCAGGCCACTGGCAAGCTCGCCCTCCGGGGCATCAAGGATAAGGACCCCGGTTGATTTAAGTTCTGAAAGGTTCCGGGCTGTTGCCGGATGTTTCAGCATGTCGACATCCATCGAAGGGGCGATCATAACGGGACAACGGCACGAAAGGTAAGTTGCCAGAAGAAGATTATCAGCAATACCGGCTGCCATTTTTGCCATGGTATTCGCTGTAGCAGGCGCTATCAGAAAAAGATCAGCCCATGTTCCCAGTTCAATATGACTGTTCCAGCTTCCGTCTCCGGGATTGAAAGATCCTGTCATGACCGGATTTCTGGATAAGGTTGAAAGAGTGAGAGGAGTGATGAAATCCCTGGCATGGTCGGTCATCAGAACTTTCACATCAGCACCTTCCTTTACAAGAAGCCTGACAACCGTTGCACTTTTATATGCAGCTATCCCTCCGGTAATTCCGATTAGTATCTTTTTCCCTTTAAGCATCTCTGACTATGCTTTGCTTTTTCCGGCGGGAAGTTCAGGATTACGGTAAAAAATCTTTTCCTCCTCAAGCTCCTGAAGAGCAATAAGAGTCGGCTTGGGTAGCCTTTCATAGAATTTAGATATCTCTATCTGTTCACGGTTTTCGAAAACCTCTTCAAGGTTGTCTGTATATGAAGCAAACTCTTCAAGCTTCTTGTTGAGTTCCTGCTTCATCTCAACAGCGATCTGATTGGCACGCCTTGAGACAATGATCACTGTTTCGTAAATATTGCCCGTATCCTTTACCATCATCTCCATATTACGGGTGACTGTAGTTGACGGGGCCATTGATTTTCTGTAATCCATATAATTTTATTACTGTAAATTTTCAAGTTCCTGCGGACTCTTTACCTTGAGATACTTTGTTGTAACATCATAAATCCTGGCAACTTCCTTTGAATAGCGGCTTTGAGGAAATTCCTCCATAAACGAGAAATACTCATCCAATGTTGACTGATACCTTTCTTTCTGCCTTATCGCGTAGCTGTTCTCTGCATAAAGGAAAAGGGAATTCAGCTTAAGGAACATCATCTCCTCCCTGTATTTCGAATCAGAATACTCCTTAAGACTGTTGGTCAGGGCAGTAATGGCAGCTTTGTATTCTTTCATGTTGTAGTATAACCTTGCGTTCAGATATGACTTTTCAACAAGCCTGTCCCTGAGCTCCTGAATATATTTCCTGGCTTCTTCGGCCTTCTGACTGCCTGGAAACCTTGTCAGAAAAAGATTAAAACCCTCAATAGCACTGCGGCTGCTTGTCTGATCCAGCTCAGCCCTGGGGGCAAGATTATAGTCGCACAGAGCTCCCAGGAAAGATGACTCTTCAGCATACGGCCCAAAAGGATACTGTTCGGCTATCGACTTGAAGTAAGAACCTGCAACATCATATTGCCTCATATTGTAAAAACTCTGGGCATTTAGCCAGAAAAGCTCCTCTACTTCGGCTGATGCCCTGAAACGGGGAATGACCTGACTGAACAACTCAGTGGCTTTTCCGTACTGCTTTGCATTGTAGTACTCCACAGCCTTCGCTTTTTTCAGCTCATAATCCGTGCTCTTGAGTATCTTTTCATACTCTCCGCACGACACTGCAGCAAAAGAAATCAGAAGTATTATATGTAATCTGACTTTCATAGAAAAATTGTTGCGCAAAAGTACAGTTTTTTTTTGATAAATAGTTCAAAACACCAATAATTATGAACGTCGCCCGAAGCCTTTGTCCGATACTGCGGTTTTCCGGCATAAGCAAATTAGGTATAAATAGGTATGAGTAAATGTTCCTTTATACTTACATTTGTGCAAAATTTTCAAAAGCATCATACAATGGATATTTTCAACAAGATCAAAACAAACAAAGGGGCTCTTGGCCAGTATTCCGACATGGCTCACGGATATTTCACATTCCCTAAGCTTGAGGGTGAAATAGCTCCCAGAATGATTTTCAGGGGGAAAGAGGTTCTGACCTGGAGTCTGAATAATTACCTGGGACTTGCCAACAATCCCGAAGTAAGAAAATTTGACGCGGAATATGCTGCTCAATATGGTCTTGCTTATCCAATGGGTGCAAGAATGATGTCAGGACAGACAACGAATCATGAAAAATTTGAAAGGATGGCAGCCGGGTTTGAGCAGAAGGAAGATGCCTATCTCCTTAACTACGGTTATCAGGGGATGGTTTCTATAATCGACGCCCTGGTCGACAGGCACGACGTAATAGTATACGATTCCGAATCTCATGCATGTATTATGGACGGGCTGAGACTTCATTTCGGAAAAAGATTCGTTTTCCCTCATAACGACATTCAAAGCTGTGAAAAACAGTTGCAGCGGGCTACAAAGATAACACAGGAAACCGGAGGAGGAATCCTGGTAATTACCGAAGGTGTATTCGGGATGGCAGGCGACCTTGGCAAACTTGACGAAATTGCCGCCCTGAAGAAAAAATACAATTTCCGTTTCCTGGTTGACGATGCCCATGGTTTTGGAACTATGGGAGCAAACGGAAGAGGTACCGGCGAACATTTCGGCGTTCAGGACGATATAGATATCTATTTTGCAACATTTGCCAAATCGATGGCAGGCATCGGTGGTTTTGCAGCAAGCACAAGGGAGGTGATAAATTATCTGAGATATAACCTGAGATCCCAGATCTATGCCAAAGCTCTTCCTATGGCAATGACGCTGGGAGCAATAAAGAGACTCGAACTGGTTCAGTCTCATCCCGAATACCGTGAAAAACTTTGGACAATCGTTAATGCTCTGCAGAAGGGCCTTAAAGATGCGGGGCTCGATCTCGGAAAAACCGCTTCACCAGTAACACCGGTGTTCCTGAAATGTGATCTGACACAGGTAACTCAGCTTGTTTTCGATCTCAGGGAAAACTACAACATTTTCTGTTCAGTGGTTATATACCCGGTGGTACCGAAAGACGTGGTAATGCTGAGGCTTATTCCTACAGCGGCCCATTCGCTCAAAGACGTTGAATATACAGTTAAGGCTTTCAGCGAAATCAAACGGAAGGTCGACAATAATGAGTACCCGAGGGAAATGGCCGATTTTAAAAACCAGTGACCCTGGTTCCATTCTGCTTCATTATTTTAAAAGGTTACAGGCATATCCCGGCCTTTGACCATGCAAGGAAATTCAAAACTGGCTGATCCCGCTCTGGATCGCACTAACTCTTCTATTATTACATGATCCAGGATAATATTAATCATGTTCCTGAAGCTGTTTTTTTCTGATCTTTGAACAAAAACAGATCCAGAAAGGTTACTATCGCATAATCTTTGACATGGCCTTTTACCATAAAAATATTTGGCACTCCGGATGATGGGAACTAAAGAAACAGAAGAGAACGCTGTTCTCAAGGGATATAATATGCTTCTCTACTTTACAGGAAGCATGATAATGTATGAACCTGTTGAGGAGTGTGTCGTCGATTTCTGGTCGAAAGGCATTCTGAAATCGCTCCCGGTAAAAAGTGGCAATCCGCGTTTTATGATAGCGGCATCACAGCTGAGAGAATCCTGCCGCGATACAGGAACCTGCCAGATGAAGCTCAAAAAAGACTATCTGGCTCTGTTTGCTGATCCGGCACTTCCTCTGGCGCCTCCCAACAAATCATATTATCTGGATATGATATCAGAAAGCTGTGCTAAAGAAAGTGTAACCGATTTCTACAATGCATACGGGTGGAAGAAAAGAACGAGATATAATATTCCCGACGATAACCTGGGTATTGAACTGCTTTTCCTGACTCTCCTCATTGAAAAATACATAGCTTTCGACGATGATGCATGTCGCAATGAAATGAAAAATGAGATAAGGAGATTTCTTCACCTTCACGTTCTTTCATGGCTGCCGGAATGGAATTCAAGAATGCAGGAATACGCTGAAACTCTCTGTTACAAGGGAATATCTACCCTTATATATGCATGCTGCGAGGATATAAATGACCTTCTGGGAGATCAGCCAGCCAAAATCAGTGATATTGCACAGTTTAAAAATTAGGATTGAGAAAGCTGATTATAGCTCCTATGTAGTACTCTCTCCAACCTTCTGCTATCCCTTCAAATTCCTCATCCGGGATATTTAAATGATCCACCGTGACATTTGAATCGGAACCTGCCGGACTGATTGTTATTGTGACAACTGAGGCTTCAGCCTGATCTCCGAAATACCACTCCTGAACAATCTTCCTGTCTTTAATAAACTCAATGTTTCTTCCGGTTATGTCACCTTCCCACAAGGAAAACTCAGAACCAGGTTCCTCAGACATTACAGCCGGGTAGCCCGACCACAACTCTATCGTGAAAGGGTTGGTCAGAGCCGCATAGATGTCTGAGGGCTCTGCATTTATTCTGAAACTTTTTCTGAAGGATTTCATTTCATGAATGTGTCTGAATTAGATAGCGTTCGGCATCAATGGCAGCCATGCAACCCGTTCCTGCAGCCGTTACTGCCTGCCTGTAAACCGGATCCTGAACATCTCCTGCTGCAAAAACACCTGCAACATTAGTCAATGTCGTTCCCGGGATTGTCTTTATATAGCCAGCCTCATTGGTCTCGATAAAATCCCTGAATATCTCTGAATTTGGTGTATGCCCGATTGCGAGGAAGAAACCTTCGATTGATATCTTTACTATCTCCTCTTCCGGTTTTCCTTTTTTTCTGACAAGGACTGCTCCTTCAACTCCGTTGTCACCATAAAGATCTATTGCCTGATGCTCCCACAAAACTTCAATATTGGGTGTGTTCATCACTCTGTCCTGCATTGCCTTTGAGGCTCTCAGAACGTTCCTGCGGACAATCAGGTAAACTTTCCGGCAAAGCCCGGCAAGATAGGTAGCTTCCTCGGCAGCAGTGTCGCCTCCCCCAACAACTGCAACATCCTTACCCCTGTAAAAAAAGCCGTCGCAGGTGGCACATGCCGATACTCCCATCCCTGAATAACGGGTCTCTGCCTCAATTCCGAGATACTTTGCCGTAGCACCAGTTGCAATGATAACCGCTTCAGCTTCAATTACCTTTGTATCATCAATTGTTATCCTGTGCAACTTTCCGGAGAAATCAGCCCTGGTGGCTATCCCGAAACGGACTTCCGTGCCGAACCGCTCAGCCTGTTTCTTCAATTCCTCCATCATCACGGGGCCTGTAACACCATCGGGATAACCGGGGAAATTGTCAACCTCTGTTGTTGTGGTAAGCTGGCCTCCCATCTGCAGACCTGTATATAGAACAGGCTTAAGATTGGCTCTCGCAGCATAAATAGCAGAAGTATATCCGGCCGGGCCGGAACCAATAATCAGGCAGCGGACCCTTTCAACGCTCTCAATATCATGAGTTGTATTTTCCTCCTTAAGATCAAGTGGTTTAAAAATATCCATATATCAGTATTTTAATATTAGTATCACTTAGTAAACCCGATCAGCAAATGCTTTTCTGATACCTTTCTGACAATCGCATTAACAGAAGAAAGATCGGGATTGATTCCGTTTAACTCCAGAAAAGCAGAATAGGAAGCCGGGTCGTCAAACTTAACGGAAACGAGATTTTTATCGCCTTTAAGCACGACAGCAGTAAACTGTTTTATGCCTTTGAAAAGATCTTCCAGATCCGGTGAGCCATTTACAATGCCAAGACGCCCTTTTGCAAGAAAGACATCAGAACCTATCTTATCTCTTTCAATATCAGGAAAATAAACCGATAATTCCGCCTCTTCTCCTTTTATCCTTTCTGCAACTATCTTACCTATTTCTGATGCCGAAATGCTGTCGGCCCGGGTTCCGCCTGAATTGATTATGTTCACGTAGTATTCACCCTTGCAGAACTGAAGCTGATATTTCGTATAGCATGAATAATCACCCAGCGGCGGCATTCCGAGACATTTGTATTTTGAAACGGAAAAGATCCCGAAGGCTTCCTCCGGACCGTTCATCCTGTATATCTCAGTCTTGTACTTCTTTCCCCTGTATTCGATCTCGGTAATAACAGCATCCGACAAGCCGTATTCAAGATATAATTCGGCTCCTCCGTTCATATAACCGAATAATGAGGTTCCGCTGAAGGTCCTTGTTGAGATGAATTTAGCCCCGGTCAGATCATCAGCTTTTATAAACGGAAAATCACCCGTCCCCTGAGACATCCCTTTCAAAGAAAGGAAACATAGTGAAAGGCTGAAAAGTAATTTTGCAAGTCCTGAGAACCCTTTGACAGGAATATGCAGCCGTCTTTGTGTTACTTTTTTAACACCATAAATCATAATCATCAGCCCTTTCAGATAATTCTAAGATCTATCCGCTCTTTGTCCGCCACTCCCAGTCCCAGTGCCGATGCCATGGAAAGAAATGTAAGGACACCGGGTGTGGGCTCCTTCTGAATTCCTTCCTCAATCCTTTTTGCAGCAATTATGTCATAGGCTATCCTGTCCATTGCTACCGGATCAGTTGAAACAAGGATGGTGTTATAGTTGCAGATGAATTGAGGACTTGCTCCCGGTCCGCCATTGAAACACCCCCGAAGCCCGTCGGAAATGTTGAGTACAACCTTGTCGCGCAGCGGAGCGAAGGCACACACTTCCGCACATGTTTCGTTCCATAGTGAGGCATGAAGTCTTCCGGTATTTGAGACTGATCCGAATGCAAGGTTCTTCATTGCATTGGTAATCGATCCCCCGGCATTTTTCAATATCGGGATATTTATGATCTTATCAACTTCCCTCGTTACTATTTTTGTGAAATAGGAATATTTGCCCCCGTTTATCATGTAAGGCATCGTTTCTGCATCATATTCGCCATCAACATCTGCCCAGTAATACCATTCCCTGTCGATGTTCCTTTCTCCGTAAAGCTTACCGTTATCATCCGTAAATGAGCCGGCAGAATCCTGGCATTCTGTTCCCCGGATGGTAATTCCCGGATAGTTTTCAGTGGTGAAGCCCGTATCAGTTAATTCCATATCCCTTCTGTCCCAGATAATTATGTCCTTCCTTTCAATGCCGCTTTCTGTCAACTGCCTGACTACTGACTGAACCACTGCATGACTGGTACTGAGAAGCTTTCCGGCAACCGGATTTACTTTAAGCCCTATCTTTTCTCCCGGGCTGACAAAGAGCCTCCAGGCATCTTCGATCCTGGCTACCCCGGTAAGCTCTAGCATTGATCTCCCGATCATCTTATATGCAGCGGATTCAACAGGAACATCATCAATAACAGATTTAGGATCCCTTGCCAGAACAACCTTGCCGGGAAACTTTCCCGGCATTGAGATTGGTTTCCTTCCCGTTTTTGCAGCATCACTTATATTTGTGACCGGTTTGGCCTGCTCCTGTTTATCGGCTGTTTCAATTGCAAGTAAGGGCCTGGCTGCCAGCGAAGCACCTCCAGCACCAAGAAGGGTGAAGAATCTCCTGCGGTTTAATGATTTTCCCATTTTTTCCTCTTTTAAGCGGCTAAATATAGTTATTTTACACGATCCTGAAAGCTTTGGATACGCCATAAATAAAGTCTGCAGGTGCTTATTTTTACTATACCTGGCCAGATTTACCGTGAATCATTTTCCTGAGACCTGCTCATTATGACTCGACCTGAAGTCATCCTCATTGTCAATTTCAGGTGATTCACCAAGCGATTCCCATCTGAACTCCTTGTCGTACGGATCAAGCGCAAGCTGCGGGTCAAAGATCCTTTTGTCTGCCTCCACTGCTTTATAGGGGGTAAAATCAGGCTTATGCGTAAAGAAATCCTGCAGAAGCGTGGCAGTTGCATCAAACTGGTTAAGAGGAGGTATATCGCAAATATTGTAAATAGTTTTCAATATGGCTCCGAAATTCGAATGTGCTTTTGAAACATAGCCGCGTTTGACCCATGGGCTTATTAACATCAGTAGTGAGCGGTGGGCATCGATATGATCCCTTCCGTCCTGTGCGTCATCTTCTGTTACAATAATAAGCATCTCAGGCCACCATAAGGTGTGACTCAGCATTTCAACCACCCTGCCCAGTGCGAGATCATTGTCCGCCATGTATGACTCCCGGAATGGATATCCGTCGCCGGGTCTTTCCGAGGATCCATGGTCATTGGGAATTATCATTGTTATGACTGCCGGAAATTCCTCTTTACCTGAAAGCCACTTTTCCTCAAGCTCCTCTTCAAACATATCTATTCTGAACTGATCGGGAACACTTGTATTATACGTTGCATATTTCCTTGATGTCCTGTCAAATAATGGTTTTGGCATCGGGAACATGACTCCCATCCTGACCCCTGTGTACTTATGCCATTGTTCCTCAACCGATCCGGAAAACTCAAAACCCTGTCCGAAATTGAAGAAATCGATACCATGTCTTGAAAGATGTTCCCACATGCCTCCTGCTTCATTATAATCTTCCGGGTAAACAGCTCCTGAGGAACCAGCAACATATTTCCGGCCCGGAGCATTGCTCATAAGATCACGGGTAATTTTCATGGAGCTGTTTATCTCAACCCACTCATTGGGATATGTCCCCACCATCCATCTGTGACCGTGGACCGAGGCATCAGAATCACAGTAGAAATTATCGCTGACTGCATACTCCCCGGCCAGCTTCTGGTGATTAGGCATAACATTCACTTCAGTCACAATCCTTGTATTGTCCTTTGAAACAACCCTGGCCTCAGTTCCATACCTGGCCAGTGAAGGATCACCCTCAGCATTTTCCAGCTCACCAAACACCTCATCGAAGGTTCTGTTTTCCTTTGTTATATATACAATATGCTTTACAGGGCTTTTTCTCAGCCCGGGAACCGGTGGCAGCGGATTTTTCCCGTCATCTTCTATTTCAATCTCCACAAATGTATTTGAGATCACCCGTTCCGTTGCAGATTTCAGATCCATTGATGCCAGATCTATCCTTTCAAAGGTCCCGAGCATGATATCGCCCACGTAAGTTCCTGCTTCGGTGAGGCTGAAATTTTTCCCTCCGTTAGGACCGGAGCCGAGTCCACGGGCGGTAACGACATAAAGGGTAAGGCCGTCAGGAGATATCTCCACCCTGGTCGGGAACCAACCTGTCGGGATAAATCCAGCAACTGTTCCGCTTTCAGTATCTACGACTGCGATACTGTTAAGTCCGCTCAGAGCAACATACAGGCGTTTCTCATCATTGCTGAGAGTTAATCCGAATGGTATCATTCCCCTGTAAGGATCAATCCTGCTGTCGATATTCAGCTTTATGGTGTCGGTAACCTTCCCGGATAATGGATCGAGTACCGAAATATTATCATTCGTGGCATTACTGACATATACCTTGTTCCTGCCTGCAGCAATTGAATTTGGGCTTGAGCCTCCCACAATTTCAAGCCCCTCAACCATCTCTCCCATCCTGTATCCTGTTTTTTCCTTCGTAACCACAGTGCCGCCCTCAAGGTCTATTGTCCACACTGATACTGATTCAGGGACACCCGGGGTGCCCAGTCCGGGAATATATCTTCCTTCGATCTCAACTCCTTTGACTGCTTCCTCCGACGGAAAACCATAAGGAGGAAAATCAAGACCTGCTTCCTCAATGTTGTCCGCGGTGAGCCCTGGGGCAAGAGGATAATCAAAAACCCCTGTATTGGCAACATATGCATACTTCCCGTCGTGAGAAAGATCCAATCCGAGGGGAAATCGTCCGACCGGAATGGCGGAAATAACTTCACTTCTCTTAAGGTCGATTGTTACCAGCCTGAAATTGAACTGATCAAGAATATAAAGTTTTGTTCCGTCGTCCGAAAGCTTTATATCGCCCGTAAAACTTCCCTCGTAGGAACGTCCCCTGAAATTGCCGTTAAGACTGATCCTTCGGACTGCCTTCATTGTATAAAGGTCGAACACTATTACGTCACCGTTATCCCCTCCGCTCAGGTATGCAATACTGTTGTCATTTGTGATTGCAGCACCCATGTAGGATCCCTTTCCCTGAAATGGTGAGCTCTCCCTCCTTGCTTCAAGTGTTTCAGTCCCTATAAGGGTAAGCGCATTGTTGTGAACGGCCAGTGCAACGGTACCGTCAGGTGACAAAGTAAGGCCAAAGGGATCAGGGGCAATCCTGATAAAAGTGCCTGCCGGTTTTACTATCCTTCCGCTTGGAATAACACTCTCACCTTCAGGATCAACTATGCAATAGCTGTCATACCCCGGGACCTGCAGGATACGGACCTTTTCCCTGTCAGTGCACGAAAGACATAAAATAAAAATAAAAAGGAACATTAACTGTCTCATGGCGGATATGATGTTTCTGGTTAGGTAATCAGTTATAAAGCTAAGAATAATCCCGGTCAGGAATTCGGGCAGTTATTAATAATTGCGGATTTTTTGGTCAGGTTGTTGCCTTAAAATTTCCCAGTTTGGATTTCTTGATTAATTTTGCAGGGATTTTACAGACTTCCTGCCGGGTTTTCGGCAAAAGATGTAATTAATCAGGGGTGTGGCGCAGTTGGTCCCGTCATGCACTGCATGACGAGGATCCTCGATCCCGATGAAACGGGATCGGGACTAGCGCCTGGAGCCAGAAGCTCCAGGGTCGTCTGGTCAGAGTGAATGAAGTATAAAATAATCGGGGTGTGGCGCAGTTGGCTAGCGCACTTGCATGGGGTGCAAGGGGTCGTCTGTTCGAGTCAGATCACCCCGACAAAGACAGGATGAGGGTTTGCGATGATGCAGGCCCTTTTCTTTTTTTACCATTTGCAAACAAATAACCCTTTCAATAAACCAGAAAGTCACCCCTGGACAAGAATATTTGAGAAAATCCCTTCCAATTTGATATTCTCAAACTTCACTCTGACATTCACACTTTTTTGGTTCCGGTCCTGAGCCTTACTGCAAAAGCAGTCAGGTCAGGATGCCGGCCTTAAGCGTCAGCAATTGATGCCAGGATTTATATAAAAAAAGACATGTTTAAGACTTCTTTATCCATGGACTGCTTACATTAAACCGGAATTGAGTGCTCACAAAGGCCGGATCTTCCAGTCATCGACATGTTCAATAATTATTTGGTTTTGTAATTTTAAAACATTACTTTAATCATAAAGTTTAAGATTTTTGCTTTGCGGTTTTTACTCATGTTAATTATTTAATAACTATTTAATAATTAACATTTTCAATAAAAGCCTGGCGGGTGACAGACCACAATTTTAACAAACTGTTCAGCAGTCAGCTATTTATTGGATGAACCAGCGATTCATGATAATTCAGTTTCTTTAACAAAATATAAACATTCAAACGAGATAAATGATGAATTTCAATCTTGATGTATTAAAAATAGACCCGGTTCAGGAATTAGATAAACTTTCAGAGTTTATTGTGGGTCAGGTGAATGCACGTCGTAAAAGAGGTGTGATTGTTGGATTGAGCGGTGGCATCGATTCTGCCTGCATAGCAGCTGTGGCAGTTCATGCCCTGGGAAAGGAAAAAGTAACAGGACTGGTCCTTCCTGAATCAGAATCTAATCCAGTCAGCAGTGAATATGCAATAAAACATGCTCAGGCATTAGGAATTGAACATCGCCAAATCGATATTACTTCCACAGTAGATAGTGTCGTCAAGTATAACTGGCGTGATGAATATCTTCAAAATCTGATTCCTGAATATAAGCCTGGATATAAATATAATATAACCCTTCCTACAGACCTTCTGGAGCGAGCCAGCTACAGCTTTTACCGTCTTCAGGTTCAAATGCCTGATGGAGAATTAAAAAGCAAACGGTTGAATCTGGATGAATTACTTGCCATAACATCATTTGCAAATATAAAAATCAGGGCTCGGATGTTGCATCTTTATGCAGAAGCAGAAAGACGTAGTCTCCTTGTTATCGGAACTACAAACCGTACTGAATTTTTACTGGGGGATTTTTGTAAATATGGTGATGGTGGCACTGATATTGAGCCAATTACCCATCTGTACAAAAATCAGATATACCAGCTCTCCAACTATCTCAAAGTAATTCCGGAAATTATTGATCGTCAACCCAGTCCGGATACATTTAGTCTTCCTGTAAGCGATCAGGAGTTTTTTTTCAGGATCTCATTTGACAAGCTGGATCATCTCCTTTATGCATGGGAGCATGAGGTTCCAAAAAGTGAGGCAGCAAAAGTACTGGCTCTTTCCGAGGATGCTGTTGAAAGATCATATAATGATTTTGCTTCAAAAAATCGTGCTACTGCTCATTTACGGGAAGTTCCAATTACTTTGAAATAATCTTGTTCCCGACTTACTGCAAAAGCCGGAATCTGGTCAATGCTTCCGGCTTTTGCAGTTAAAAAAGATTATTCTGTAGCTGCAATTATTTCCTCCAGGAATAACTGCCAGTTAAACTCGCCAGGATCGGAGCATCCGGTACGGACAATCACAAGCTGTTTAGAAGGAATTATGAAAATACGTTGTCCTTCATAACCATCACAATAAAAAAGATCTTCAGGAATTCCCGGAAATTCATTTCCCCGGTTTAACCAGAAAAGGGCTCCGTATGAACCATTGGATCCGTTGGCAGGATTTGTGGTATAACGGACCCAGTCTTCAGGAAGGATCTGGTCTCCGAGCCAGTTACCGTTGTGAAGGTACAACAGACCAAAGCGGGCGTAGTCACGCAATGTGGCATAGAGATAAGACGACCCTACAAAAGTTCCGGAGGCATCGGGTTCCCATATCACGCTTCGCATCCCCGTTTTGTTGAATATTTCCTTTCGCGGAAATGCAAGATATTCTTCATCATTATCAAACAGTGTTCTTATGTAGTCCTGAATAATGTTACTCGATCCTGATGAATAATACCAGATTGAATCAGGCTTTGCAAGGAGCTTATAACTGGCTGCATAGTTACCCATATCACCGTTTTTCAGCAGCATGGTAGTAGTGCCTGTAAGTCTTATTTTGCTGTATTTCTCAAGAAAATCCAGACCACTGGTCATCTTCATCAGGTGGTCAAGGGCTATAGTTTGCCTGTCATCTCCTGCCCATTCTTTCAAATTAAGGGGAGTGTGTATGTCTGCCCTTCCTTCTTTTACCATGGCCCCCACCATCGCATTTGTGAAGCTCTTGGCCATAGACCAGCTTAAAAATCTCGATTCGGAAGTGAAATCATCCCGGTATTTTTCAGCAACAATCTGGTCTTTGTAAACTACTGCAACTGAAAATGTGCCTATAAAACCGGAGGTATCATAAAAAGATCTGTCCAAAATTGTATTTAATCTGGCTTTATCAATCCCTGAAGGCACTGAATCAGATAGTAAATCGCCCTGCGGCCATGGTATTGTATCAGGATCTCCCTCAGGCAGGGATACCTTAGGGTAATCCATTTTCAAGACTTCTTCCTTAGAAAAATCCTCAACCAGGGTACAGCCTAATCCTTCATTAAAGACTGCTGTGGATTTCCAGACAGAAAAAAGACGGCTTGTGACCTCTTTGTTATCATAATCAACATAAGTTTTACTGTAATAAACGGGGAAAAAATTGAGTTCCTCCTTTTCAAGGCTCTCCTGCGTCCTCCCTGCCACAAACACTCCCGATGCAATGTACTTGGCTGCATAACCCGTTATTCCGGGTGCAAGGTAATTTATATAAAATAACAGGAGGATAACAATTACGCTCAGAGAGATCAGAAATGCATACAGTACTTTTTTCATCGTTGAAGATTTATCAGATAATACCGGATATTTTATTCATCAGGTTATAATTATAAATGCCCATTCAAAAGTGTCCGGTCATGGACGGTTAAAATTAACGTAATATATTACATATAATAATCTTAAATAGGCTAAAAAGTTTTTACAATTTGAATTTATATTTTCCTTCATTCGATATTCTGAGCGAAAATGCATAACGGAAAAACAGTTTTGCACAATTGATGATGTATATGTCAGAACACGAGTTTCAAAAACGTGTTGATCATTACAACGGAGACTACAGCGGTAAGTGGTTTATTCGGGCTTTCTTAATGTTATCCGCTCATATATTCGAAAGTCTCGTACTTCTGCACAGATGCCTGTAACAGAATTTGAACACAAAGAATAACCCGGAAAGATTCTTTTTCTTCACAGTCGCTGTCTCGTTAGTCCCAAACAAGCGAGAATCTTATAATTTGTTAATTTATAAAAGGAACTATCTATGCGTAAATGGATTATCACCCCTACCAAGAAAAAGAGGGTGTCCTTGTAAGGAACCCTCCTTTTTTTGGCAAAAATCTGACAGGTTTACTCTCAACCTCTTACTTCAAGGTTGTCGCTCTTTATGTGACCCAGATAAGGCCCCGGCTTTGTAAGCTGGACCTTCTGCAGGAACTGAATCCTGGCAACTTCATCAGGGACCCAGATATCAGCTTCTATCCATGTGGCGTTATCGACACGGACAAATTTCGTTGTTTTTGATGCTTGGTTCTTCCTGCTTCTCATGTTATTGAAGGTTTTCTTACCAATAAACGCCGGAACAACCCAATATATTGCCGGAATGATCAGGATTCAGCTCTACATTTCCTTCCCTGAAACAAGGTGAAAAACACCATCCGCCATAACGGCTTTCTTCGTTTGCACGTCATCCGTTAAACAGAACATGCAAACTGTTAACCGGGTGTTTTCCCGTCTTTTGTTTTAATATAAATTCGTTGTGAGACTGAAAGTTTTCAGAGCCTCAGTTTGAAAAAGAAGTTTGGACAGAAACTAGCATAGAAAAAATCATTCATTAATTAATTCTTTAAGCCATGAAAAGAGTGTTTTTAGCAGCAGTACTTCTAACAGGAATTTGTACTGCATCGTTCGCAGGGAAAATAGTTGCTGAAGGGAAAACCTTCACATCCCTGGGTGACTACAGGATCGAAAAGGCTGATAACCCTCTCCCCATTATGGGAGAAGACTGCCGTTCATATGTTATCAGCTATGAAAATTCCCCAATGAAGGTTACAGTTGCAATCTGCACTGAGGACCGGAACTGCAGGAAGTATGTTGTTGTCTCCGATAAGCTATCAGTTCAGTACGTCTGTAACGGAGACTATTTCGGGGTGGAAAAGCTGGATAAGGCTTTTGAGAAAGATGGGTTTAAGACATCCGAGTCAGATCTCAACAAAGCCGAGTATTTCCATCAGAAACTTATCGTACACGGGAAGAGAAGCGAGCTTGAGTCGACACAGCTCATTGCCGCATATTTCCCAATGCTTCTGAACAATACAACAGAAGCAATTGCTTTAAAGTAGGATCCTAAACAGGCCGTCCGGCCGCAACTGGTTTCAGGTTTTTGTTTAACAATAAGGGGCATGCAATCGCATGCCCCTTTTCCGTATTACAATTAATTGTTCTCTAGCCCTTGAATTTAGCCATCTGCGATAGAAACAGATCCTTTCGGTTTCTCGATACCGGAATAACAGCTCCATCCGACATTTCAATATACCCTCCCTCCTTCCTCAGATACTTCCTTACATACTTCAGGTTAACGAGGTGTGAGTTGTGAGGGCGGAAAAAATACCTGTCTCCAAGAAGCTCCTGAAACTCCTTCAGGTGTTTTGAAACAAGCATCTTCCGGTTCCCTGTAACGAAAAACCATGAATAGCTCCTGTCAGCCTCAATCCTGATGATGTCCTTCGGATTAAGATACTCCATGCCATCAGATACAGGTATTGCCAGCCTTGTGGGAGCAGATGTCCTTATGTTTTCCATAAGTACCTTCAGATTTTCATTACTCCGGGAATGTCTCTCCAGTCTTTTCCTTGTCGCCCTCTCTACCGCCTCAATGAATTCATTTATGTTTATGGGCTTCAGAATGTAATCTACCGCGCTGAATTTGATGGCCTTTATTGCATAATGATTAAAAGCAGTAATGAATATAACATCGAACTCCTTCTCAGGAAATTGCGCCAGAAGGTCAAATCCCGTACCATTGGGCATCTCAACATCAAGAAAAAGAAGATCGGGTTTCCGGGCCTCAATTTCCGAAACCCCCTGAAAGACATTGCTTGCTTTACCTACTACCTCGAGTGAAGGGCAATATTCCCCGATAATTGATGCAATGAACTCAACTGCATCCTGTTCATCGTCAACAATAACAGTTTTCAGTTTCCTGGTCATGTGATTATTGGTATATGTATTTCAACCTTTGTGCCCCGTGGTTCATCCTTCTCATTTTTCAGATCATAGTAGACTATCTTCAGATCCGAACCATAGAGTTCGTTAACAAGGTCGAGACGCGAGGCAGTGATTCGGGTTCCGAGGGAATTATGGTTTTCCCCTCTCTTCTTGTTCATCTCCCTTGACGCATCCCTGCCTATGCCATTATCCTCTATGGTGCATAAGATAAAACCATCCTTGAGTTTCAGGTCGATGCTTACCAATCCCTTTCCTTCGCCCGGTATAAGCCCGTGATTTATTGAGTTCTCCACATAAGGCTGAATTAGCATGGTAGGTATCCTGTGCATCAGGGGATCAATTTCATCGTCAATGGTGATTGAATACTCGAATTTGTCCCTGAATCGTAATTTTTCAAGTTCCAGATAAAGGTTTAACGCGATAAGCTCATCACTCAGGGGAACCGAGGTGCTCCTGGAATTATCCAGCACCTTGCGCATAAGCGTTGAGAATTTTGTCAGATAGTTGTTCGTGGCTATCTTATCGTGCTGGTACATGTAATACTGTATGGAGTTCAGGGTGTTGAAAATAAAATGCGGGTTCATCTGCTGGCGAAGGTTCGCCTGTGTGATCTCTGACACCTTGCGGTTCAATTCGCTCAGTCGCCTTTTATCCTTGAGCTTTGACCCTCTGAAAAGCAACAGCCCGATAAACGTAATCAGCAAAATGAATCCTGCGAAGCCGTAATTCAGAAGACGGTTATTCTTCAGCCTCAGCGACAGAAGCTCAACCTCCTTGTTATGAGTATCAGCTTCATATCTTATCCGTGCGTCGGCAAGTCCCTGTGAGCTCACGCCTTTATTGAACGCATCTGAATACTTTTTAAAAAGGACATAGTTCAGATAAGCGTTCGTCGTGTCTCTGTTCCTTAAATACAGATCGCTCATATCCCGATGGATCCACCATAATTCATAAAGGTCATTTTCCCTGTGCGCCGATTCAATCCCCTGACGGTAATAAAAAAGAGCTTTAGCCGTCTGACCCAGATCACGGTAGATTGTACCAAGATTTCCCATTGAATTGGCTGAAATAGAAAAAAGCTTACCCCTGATACTGTACTTCAGCGAACGTTCATAACAGGCAACTGAAGAATCATATTTCTGTTCCAGGTAAAAATTCCAACCGAGATTTGCCGTTGAAAGCGCAATGTATGAGGTGTCCCTTATCGCAGAAGATATTTCAATGCTTTTTCTGAGTAATGAATCCGCAACCCTGAAATTCCTTCTTTCCGAAGTAGATGTGTCGCCAAGAAATGAGGTTCCATACCTGTGATATCCGGCTACAAGGTATCGTGAGGCATTTTCAGCCTTTGCAGATTCGATAAGCAATTCAAGGTTCTCCCTGTAACCTTTCATGTCATCAAGGCTGAAATAGATGTTCGCGATTCCGATATAGCTTTCCGGTATTATCCTTTTCAGTTTCTGCTTCTTTCCAACTGAGATAGCATTATTGTAATATTCCATGCTTTCCTGGAACATACCTGTCCTTCTGTAATAATCTCCAAGAAAAAGATAGGTCTTGGCCAAAACGTCGTTCTGACGGTTCTCCGACGACTTTCTGAGAGCCATTGCAGCCTCTTCGGACGACGTGCGCAGGTCGCCTGTAGCATAGTGATACCTTGCCAGAAGAAGATGAAGTGACGCAGGAACCTCTATGTCTTTTTTGGTGCAAATCAGAACAGCACTGTCAATCGACAATTTGACTTCATCAAATGAAACACTCTTCGATGAAAGAAAGTAAAATCCTCGGCGGATATGATAATTAACCTTTGCCGTATCCTGGTCATACTGCCTGTCTGTTCCTAAACGGAGTGTCTTTCCGGCTGACAAGCCTCGCTCCGCAGCGAGAACAAAACCGCCATAAATCAACATTGGCAATATTGCAGTTACGGTTTTTTGCATGTACGATACTGCACGTCTGATACTATTTTCACTTAATAAGTCCATCTTAAAATACCGTCAGGAGTGGTTGTCGGTCCTTAAGATAGAAAGTAATACGGAACCAGATAACATTCATTATACGGAATGCAGTTCTGAATTAACAAGCAGTTCATCTGATTCTACAAAATGCAAAATTGTTCTATTTCTGATATACTCTGATGTAATCCACAAAAACTGTGTCGCAGTGCTTCTGGCAGATGTGTAACGGATGGTGTCAACTTCCTCTTTCCTCCTTATAAGTAGAAGATTTTCGCTGTTAACACCTGTGTTTTCAATCCTCCTGTCTGTACAATACTGCAGTTCGCTGCTACTGATAAATCCTACTTCCCTCACCTGTCTGGCTGTGCAAGGCAATCCGAATAATTAAACTCGTCCGACCAGGCAACCTGCCACCCGGCTCAGGTCACCGACCGCAGAATGATAAGACAAGCAATAACAAAAGTGTTTTTTTCATATTTTTCTGATTCTCTTCTCTTACAAAGATAGAAATTAGAACTTCGGAATTTGATTAGTTTTGTGAATTTAATACCGTTCATAGTGAATATGGATGCTCAGATAACAATAATCGGTGCAGGAGTTGTAGGACTCGCCATTGCTGAAAAGCTGTCGCGTGAATTCAGTGACATCTTCGTGATCGAGAAACACGATACATTTGGTCAGGAGACTAGCAGCAGGAACAGTGAGGTAATACACGCCGGCATATATTATCCTGCAGGAAGTCTGAAGGCAAAGCTTTGCACTGAGGGGAAGATACTGCTGTATGAATATTGCACGAGATATGATGTTCCATATATTAACTGCGGAAAACTTATTGTCGCAACCAGCGAGGACGAGTTGAAGGTTATCGCTGAGTTGAAGGAGAAGGCAGAAAAAAACGGGGTTGCCGATCTTGAAATCATCAGACAAAGCAGGATCGCCTCAATGGAACCCAACATAAAAGCATTAGCGGCTCTTTTTTCACCTTCGACCGGAGTGGTCGATTCTCATCTTCTTATGAAAAGATATGAGACAAACACCATCAATAATGGCGGAAATATTGTCTACAAATCCGAAGTGACAGGAATAATCAGAACAAATGGAGGATATGAAATATCCCTTAAAGGTCCGGACGGGAGTGATTTCAGATTTACAAGCAGGATAGTTATCAACTCAGCCGGACTGACCTCAGACATTGTATCAGGCATGGTTGGACTGAAGGACGAAGACCTGAAAATACTCTTTTGCAAGGGCGAATACTTCAGGCTTAAACCACCGCTTAACCGATTGATAAACAGATTGGTTTACCCTGTTCCCCATACCAACATGGAAGGCATTGGCATTCATGTAACAATCGATACGGCAGGAGGAGTTAAGCTTGGTCCTGACGTTACATATCTTACAGCCAATAACTTCGATTACAGTGTTGATCCGTCAAAACGAGAAGCCTTCTATGCATCGGCTAAAAAATTTCTTCCTTTTCTCGAGCCTGATGATATATCTCCTGAAATGGCAGGTATCAGACCTAAAATACAAAGACCGGGAGAGCCCGTCAGGGACTTTTATATCACGGAAGAATCCGGAAGGGGATTCCCGGGCTTCATCAACCTGATAGGCATTGAATCACCCGGACTTACTTCATCTCTGGCAATAGCAAAGTATGTAGGGAACCTGATAAAAATCTGAATTATATTTCTAAATTTGATACTTCATAATAATTAGACCGATACAAAAATGAAAACAAAGAGAACAATAATGATTGCAGTGATCCTTCTCTCGCTGCCGGTTATATCCTTTAACCTTTACGGACAGCAGAATCAGCAGGGCGCTGAATACGTTCCACAGATCGGACAACAGGGGAAAGACGTTGTCTGGGTCCCTACTCCCCAGGAGCTTGTCGACAAAATGATGGAAATAGCTAAAGTTACCCCCGAAGATTATGTCATTGACCTCGGATCAGGCGATGGACGGACTGTTATAACAGCTGCCAAAATAGGAGCCAGAGCCCGTGGAATAGAATATAATCCGGATATGGTTGAACTTTCAAAGGAGAACGCAAAAAAAGAAGGAGTAACTGACCGGGCAGAATTTATTAAGGCAGACCTTTATGAGACCGACCTGTCTGAAGCCTCTGTGATCACAATGTTCCTCCTGCCGGAGATCAACCTCAAACTGCGGCCACGGCTCCTCGACCTTAAGCCTGGTACAAGGATTGTCTCCAACACCTTCACAATGGGAGAATGGAAAGCTGATCTGGAAGTTACAACCGAAGAAAACTGGAACAGCTGGAACACAGCCTTCCTCTGGATAATCCCTGCAAAAGTCGGAGGGATCTGGAAACTTGGTGAAGGGGAGTTAAACCTTACCCAGGAATACCAGTATTTCTCCGGTACATTAAATGCCGGGAGCAGGAGCTATTCACTGAGTGACGGAAAACTTGAAGGTGATGCGATTTCATTTACGATTAACGGAGACAAATACACTGGCCGGGTTCTCGATAAAATCATTAAAGGAACTGTAATAGATGCCTCAGGAACCTTATCGGATTGGGTTGCTTCCCGCTGAACCGGTTAGCGGCATCAGCGCTTGTTCCTGAGTAGTTTCTGAAGCTCTGTCATTTCATCCCTGAATCTTGCAGCCTCAATAAAATCGAGGGATGAAGCTGCTTTTTCCATATTTTTCCTGGCAGTCTCAACGGCTTTTTCCAGGGCTTCCCTGTTCATGAACCTGACAACAGGATCAGCTGCAATGTCAGGCCTTTCAGGCTCGACATAGGCTTTCATTGCAACGCCTTTCTTGCTGAACCCGCTCATTATTGAGCCTGTTTTTTTCATTATCTGGCGGGGGGTTATACCCATCTTTTCATTGTATCTGTGTTGCTTCTCCCTTCGTCTGTTGGTTTCATCGATTGTTTCCTTCATGCTTCCGGTTATCGTATCTGCATACATGATCACCTTGCCGTTGAGATTCCTCGCAGCACGTCCTGCAGTTTGAGTGAGCGACCGGGCCGATCTCAGGAACCCCTCCTTATCAGCATCGAGGATTGCTACCAGAGATACCTCGGGCAGATCAAGCCCTTCCCTTAACAGGTTTACACCTACGAGCACATCAAATTCACCGGAACGGAGACCTTCCATGATGTCGATACGGTCAAGTGTGTCTATATCGGAATGAATGTATCTGCACTTGATGTTGTATCTCTGAAGGTATGCGGAAAGCTCTTCTGCCATTCTTTTTGTTATGGTGGTTACAAGAGTCCTCTCCCCCTGTCCCGCCCTCTTTTTTATCTCAGCCATCAGATCATCGATCTGGTTAAGGCTGGGGCGCACTTCTATAGGCGGATCCAGCAATCCTGTCGGCCTGATTACCTGATCCACGAAAACACCTTCGCTTTTTTCAAGCTCATAGTCAGCCGGAGTGGCGCTTACGAATATGGTCTGGCCGGTAAGGGCTTCAAATTCCTCCATTCGCATAGGCCTGTTGTCAAGAGCTGCAGGAAGCCTGAACCCATATTCCACAAGAGTCTGCTTACGGGAATGATCGCCTCCGTACATTGCTCTTATCTGGGGAACACTCACATGACTTTCATCAATGACGGTAATAAAATCGTCCGGAAAATAATCCAGAAGACAGAAAGGCCTTGATCCAGGGTTACGCCCGTCAAAATAACGCGAATAGTTCTCAATACCGCTGCAATACCCAAGCTCCCTGATCATCTCAAGATCGTACATAACCCTCTGCTCCAGCCTTCTGGCCTCCTCTCTTTTTCCAATATCCTTAAAATGTGCAACTTGTCTGACAAGATCGTCCTGGATAAGACTAATAGCAGAGTTGATCCTTTCCCTTGTGGTTACGAAGATATTTGCCGGATAAATAACATACTCCCTGATATTCTCGGTTATCAACCCATTAACAGGCTCAAACAGGGCAATCTCTTCAATCTGGTCCCCTATAAAAACAACACGGATCGCAGTATCACTGTAGGAAGGCATTATATCAACCGTATCGCCTCTTACCCTGAAAGTACCATATTTGAATTCCAGTTCATTACGTGAGTAAAGACTGTCAACAAGTTTTCTCAGGAAAAGATTCCTTCCAATATTCTGACCCTCCCTGATATGTACACTGCTGGAATGAAAATCATCTGGATTCCCGATCCCGTAAATACATGAAATGGAAGAGACTACAATAACATCCTTCCTTCCTGACAACAGTGCCGAGGTGGCACTTAACCTCAGTTTCTCTATCTCCTCATTTATCGACAGATCTTTCTCTATATAGGTATCCGTTACAGGAATATATGCTTCCGGCTGGTAGTAATCATAGTATGAGACAAAATACTCAACCCTGTTCTCCGGAAAAAACTGCCGGAATTCCCCGTAAAGCTGAGCTGCCAGGGTCTTATTATGACTTAGTACCAGAACAGGTCTCTGAACCTTTTCAATTACATTCGCTATGGTAAAAGTCTTTCCCGACCCCGTGACTCCAAGAAGGGTCTGATATGGAACACCAGTGTTGAGTCCGTCAACGAGCTGGGCAATAGCTTCCGGCTGATCACCTGTCGGCTGAAAATCTGAAATAAGTTTAAATACCATTGAAAGCCAAAATTAAAATGTTCTTTTTATTATACTGTTTTTTTTGTTTCTTTTGATAGTTTTTCCTTTTACCTCTTTGAAAAGATTTTAAAACCCGATACTTAATGGAAACCATCAGGAAATTTATTGTCAGGATTTCATTGTTTATCGTTATCTTTTTCTTCTCAGCACTGATTCCGGCAAAATCCCAGACATACAATATTCAAAACTTTACAACGAAAGAAGGCATCTCACATAACGAAGTCAGGTCAATTGCCCGCGACAGTTCGGGCTTCCTGTGGGTAGCTACATGGGACGGACTCAGCAGGTTCGACGGGTACTCATTCAAAAACTATTATTATAATTCCGAAGATTCACTCTCAATCCCTTATTTCTCAATCCTCAGGAATGTGGTCGATAAAAATAATAATCTCTGGCTGTTCACCGATTCAAGACAAGCAGCGCTCTATGACCGTAAAAGGGATAATTTCTCAACGGTAGATAAGTTATTTAACGGGTTACCAGAGACTTTCATGAATATATGTACAGATGAAACGGGAAACCTATGGCTCATCGGAAACGGGAAAATCTACATGTTCAATCCGGAAACGGGCGATTTTGATCATTTCAAATTAAGCGGGAGGAATGGATCTGATGAAGAGTTGAATCTGCCAGGTAACTACTACTTTGTGTCTGTTCAGCAACCTAACAGAATATGGCTTGTTGCAGACGATATATTTGAATTTGAAAAAACATCAAATGGCTCATTTCAATTACTGAATGAATACTCTGTTGACAAATCCGGAAGCTTTCAGAATGTTGATTACAACTATCATACCTGGTACCGTCTGACCATAGACCGGATAGGACAGAAATGGCTTTTCACCAATAAAGGGATTTACTGTCTTGATGAAGCAGGGGGGATCTTCAGGAGATTTGATGGGGAATTTCCGGGAGAAAGATTCAGTGGTGAAGGAACTGTTTACTGGTCAGATCCTTTCAAAGGAATGACAATCTACGATACAAAAAAGAATAAACTCTTTAAAATCCCTCATGAGAAATGCCAGCTGGTGAAGGCTATGTATTTTGATAAGGATAATGTTCTGTGGTTTTCAAATCTCTCCATGAACGGATCCTCCCTGGGTTTAAATATGACAATATTTACAAACGACTATTTTAAACGCTATCCCCTTTTTTCTTCTGATACAGAAATTCCATCCGTATATGCAATTACAAAAGATAAATCAGGTAATATCTGGGTAGGTTTAAGGGGAAAAGATCCCTTGCTAAGGATAACTCCTGACGGAAGAACAAGTTCGGTTAAAATTCCGGCTTTCATCCCTGTAAATGAGGGAGGGGCAATAAGATCTCTTACTTATGACGGAAAAGGATTCTGGATCGGTTTCTTCAGTAAGTTCTTGCTATACTATGACATTGATAAACAGACTTTCACAAAGCATGACGTCGACGCGCAAAACTTAAGACCTGTCGCTCAAACCCTGGATGGCTCTGTTGTGATCGCTGCAACAGAAAGATCACTTGCTTTTTATGATCCGACATTGAAGCAATTATTAAAAAAAATACAATACGAAAATGCAAGTTCAATATACAAAATAGTAGTTGACAGCAGCAATATTATCTGGGCAGGCGGAAATTACAGTACCCTGATTAAATACGATCCTGCTGTTGACCATACGGAGTCATTTGTAATCACCGGGGCTAAATTTAACATTGAAGATATATGTTATGGCGAGAACGGAGAACTATGGCTTGCACTCCTGGGAGGCGGGGTCTGCAGATTTAATCCGGGAACCGGAAGCAGAACTTTCTACACAACATCATCAGGACTCGCAAATAACATAACCTACAGCATCCTTAAAGACAGCTCCGGCAACTACTGGGTTTCTACGAACACGGGTATTTCCAGGATTAATAACGAAACGGGCATTATCAGGTCTTTCGGCACTAGTGACGGACTCAGTATAAATGAATTCAACTCCGGTGCCAGCTTTAAAGACGAAGACGGAAAATTCTTCATGGGTGGCATGGGAGGCATTGTGAGCTTTTATCCGGAAGAGATAAACAGTCATCAACAGGAGGAGGCTGAACAGAGAGTCTTTTTCACTGACATAAATGTTTCCGGCCAACCGGTAAATTTTAACCGGAATAACTCCTTCAGCGATACACTTATCATTGCCAGGGGCAGCAATAATTTCCAGGTATCGTTCTCGTCCGCCGATTTTGTCAACTCCGGAAAAACAATCTACAGATACCGTCTTTCAGGAATTGACCAGGGGTGGATAAGAACGGATTCAAGGAACAGAAGCATCAATTATGCAAACCTGAAACCTGGCTGGTACAGGATGTCAATCCAGGCAACAGACAGGATGGGAAGCTGGAGTTCATCAAAATTCCTTGACGTAAGGGTAAAACCTTTTTTTTACCAGACAAAGTCTTTCAGGATAATACTTCCACTGATCCTTCTGTTATTCATAGCCGGCAGTATATGGCTGTATATAAGACAAATAAAACAAAAAGCAGAACAACAACAGGATACCTTGAGACTTCGCTCTCTTCAGGGTCAGATGAATCCGCACTTCATCTTCAACTCACTAAATTCAATAAATTACTTCATCTCAAAGAACGACGCCCTTTCTGCCAACAGATATATCGCCGATTTTTCAAAACTCATAAGATCAATACTCTATAACTTCAATTCCGATTATATTTCTCTTGGCAAGGAAATTGAATCTATTGAAGAATATCTGAAAATAGAGCACCTCAGGTTCGGTGACAAATTCAATTATACAATCAGCTACGACAACGAGGCCGTTTCAGTGAGCAACCTGCAGGTTTCTCCAGGACTGGTACAGCCATTTGTCGAGAATGCTATATGGCATGGTGTCAGAGGTCTTAGTAACCGGAAAGGAAATGTAAAGGTGATGTTCGAAATAGTTAAAGAAAAAGTTACCTGTACTGTTGAGGATGATGGCATCGGGAGAGCCGGTTCTGAAAAAACCAAGTCACCGGAAGATAAAAAAAGGTCTAAAGGAATTTCTATAGTAAGCGAACGTTTGAGAATAATAAACAATCTGGCAAAAAGCAACAATCAGATACTGATAAACGACCTTTTTCCCGATAAAAATGAATCCGGGACAAGGGTCGTGATAGATATCCCTGTTAAAAAGAATTAATAACTGCCTTATGCTCCGCACTATTGTAATTGACGACGAGAAACTCTCAAGGGAAATGATCCGGAACTACCTTAGGGAATACTGCCCCGACATTGAAGTATCTGCAACAGCCTCATCTGTTCAATCGGCCTTCAGGGCAATAAAAAAGCACGAGCCTGATTTCATTTTTCTTGACATCGAAATGGCAGACGGAAAAGGTTTTGACCTGCTGTCGATGTTTGAAAATATAGATTTCAAGGTTATTTTCGTTACGGCATATTCGGAATACGCCGTTAAAGCTTTCAGATATAGTGCAGTTGACTACCTGCTCAAACCAGTGAAGATCGATGAGCTTATTTCAGCTGTTGAAAAGGTCAAATCATTCAGGGAAAAGGGAGCTGAAAGAGAAATCATCTCTTCACTTCTCGAGAACCTCAGAACAGGGCCATCCACCCCCCAGATAATTCTGATACCCCACCTTAAAGGTTTTGAGGTACTCAGAATTCGTGAAATAATAATGTGTCAGGCCGATGGCTATTGTACAAATATCTACCTTACCGGCAACAGAAAAGTAATCAGCTCAAAAAACCTTAAGCACTTCAACGAGCTCCTCGAAGATCAACGGTTTCTCAGAATACATCACTCATATCTGATAAATCTCGACCATGTTGCCGGTTACAGCCGGCAGGGAGAGATCTTCCTCACAGAAGAAAACAAGGCTTTTCTGGGAGATTCGTACAAGAACGATTTTATAAAAAAACTTAAGGGGAAATAGTATCAGACCCTGTAAAGAGCCTGAACAAAAAGACATAAGAACCTTAATGTCAATATCCTGTAGCTGCCTTATCCTCCACAATGCTGATGAACCTATTCTTGTCAAAACTATTCTGTTGTTTATCAAAAATTCCTTGAATATTAGCTTTTTAGTTAATAAATTTATAGGTTACTGCTATTATGCATCTTTTTTAAGGTGTTGCGGATAGTTGTAATTTATGTATCTGTTATCAGCATTATTACAGGTTTCTGAATTCATGGATTACCAGCATATTTACAATTGCCAGTCAGGATGACATGAGCATTTAATCTGCTTTATGTCATATGGCCTGAATGCCTAAAGAACAAGAAATGAAAAGATTTTCAGGAATAATACTTCTCCTGCTGGTTTCATTGGTTAACCTGCAGGCCCAGTGCGAAATTTCGGGAGACCTCATTGTCTGCGCGGGATCAACAACAATGCTGACAGGAACAGGAACCCCGTCAGAAACCGATCCCTGGACATCTTCATCGCCAGAGGTGGCAACGGTTTCAAATGCCGGTCTTGTTACTGGTAACTCTGCAGGTTCGGTCATTATAACCTATACCGACAGTGAGGGATGCATCGCAACCGCCACCGTTACAGTGGCAGATGACGGAAATCCATTCAAAATTCCACTGTTCTCCGATTCAGGTCCATGGTGCGAAAACGATATCATCCCTGACCTTCCCCTCACATCCCTCAACGGCATTACAGGATCATGGACACCTGACTTAGACAACAATGAAACAACTATCTATACATTCACTCCTGATCCCGGCCAGTGTGCAACCACAACAACCCTCACAATAACAATCAATCCGAATATAATACCCTTATTCTCAACGCCTGAGCCCTATTGCTCAGGAGCTTCTGTACCAGCGCTCCCAACAACTTCTACAAACGGTATAAACGGTACCTGGAGCCCGGAAATAGACAACACCCGGACAACAACCTATACATTCATCCCGGCAGCGGGACAATGTGCCACAACAACAACCCTGACGATTACAATAGATCAGGGCGATACACCAATATTCATAACACCGGCCCCATACTGCTCAGGAACCTCCATTCCCCCACTACCCACAACCTCAACAAATGGAATAACCGGTACCTGGAGCCCGGCTATTGACAACACCCGGACAACAACCTATACATTCACTCCTGCATCTGGACAATGCGCTTCAACAACAACCCTTACAATTGAAATAATCCAGCCAGCCACACCAATATTTGTAGCACCGGGCCCATACTGCTCAGGGGCACCGATACCAGCGCTGCCAACAACTTCAACCAACGGGGTAACAGGTACCTGGAGCCCGGCGATAGACAACACCCGGACAACAACCTACACTTTCACTCCAAATCCGGGACAGTGTGCTACAACATCAACCCTTACAATTACAATCAATCCTATTGCCACCCCCACATTCCCAGCTCCCGGATCATATTGCTCAGGGGCCCCGATACCAGCGCTGCCAACAACTTCAACCAACGGGGTAACAGGTACCTGGAGCCCGGCAATAGACAACACCCGGACAACTACCTACACTTTCACTCCAAATCCTGGGCAGTGTGCAACAACAACGACCCTCACAATCACAATCAATCCTATTGCCACCCCAACATTCCCAGCTCCAGGAACATATTGTTCAGGGGCCCCGATACCAGCGCTGCCAACAACTTCAACCAACGGGGTAACTGGTACCTGGAGCCCGGCGATAGACAACACCCGGACAACTACCTACACTTTCACTCCAAATCCGGGACAGTGTGCTACAACAACAACCCTTACAATTACAATCAATCCTAATACAACACCCTCATTCTCAAATCCCGGACCATATTGTTCAGGAGCTGCGATACCCGCACTCCCCACAACTTCGACGAACGGAATAACGGGTTCATGGAGCCCGGCGATAAACAACACCCGGACAACGACCTACACATTCACTCCAACACCTGGAATATGCGCTTCCACAACAACCCTAACAATTGTAATAAATCCTACCCTGACACCCACATTCGCCACACCAGGTCCATATTGCTCAGGAGCATCAATACCTGCACTCCCCACTACCTCAACAAACGGGGTAACGGGTACCTGGAGCCCGGCGATAAACAATACCCAGACAACAACATATACCTTTACACCAAATTCCGGACAGTGTTCCCTTACTACAACGGTTACTATCGTTATAAACGATCTTCCAGCGGCACCAGGAATAAGCTCTGTTATTCAGCCTGATTGTACAACACCGGGAGGAACGGTTAATCTCCGGGATCTTCCTTCCTCCGGGACCTGGACCGTAACCCGTTCTCCCGGAAGCACAATGACTTCCGGATCCGGCACCAGCGCTTCTGTTTCCGGAGTACCTCCCGGAACATATACTTTCAGAGTCACCAATTCATTGGGCTGCACTTCCCCTTCGTCCGCTGGAGTAACAATAAACAACCAACCTGAAACCCCTGCTGCTCCGGTAATATCATCCGTTACCCAGACAACATGCAGCAACTCTGCAGGCAGTGTCAGTCTTACAGGCCTTCCGGCTACCGGAACGTGGACTCTTACAAGAAACCCGGGTAACATAACAATAACAAATTCAGGAACAAATTATATTGTTACAGGTCTTACAGCAGGTGCCTATTATTTTACAGTCACTAATTCCCAGGGCTGCACATCCACGGCTTCAGGGAATGCTGTTATCAATACTCAGCCGGCAACACCCTCAGCTCCGGTACCGGGCGTTTTAATTCAGCCTTCGTGTATCTTGCCCACCGGCAGCATCACCCTGAACGGACTTCCCGGAACAGGAACATGGAACCTGACAAGGTATCCTGGCGAAATAAGCACCAGCGGTAGCGGAACAAGCACAACCATTGTCGGAGTACAACCAGGGACATATTCATTTACAGTTACTAATGCCGCCGGGTGCACATCCTTACCTTCCGGGAACATCATAATCGGGCCACAGCCTGTTACCCCAGGGCCTCCTGTTACAGGTACAGTAACACACCCAACTTGCGTTTCAGCTACCGGATCTGTCGTTCTCAGCGGACTTCCCCAGTCAGGGACCTGGACTGTGACAGGGTCAGATGGTCTCTCCGTACAGGGAACAGGAATAACTGCAACAATAACTGACCTTGAAAGCGGGACCTATACCTTTACGGTTACAAATGATGCCGGATGCACATCAGAAGCTTCACAGGAGGTTTCAGTAAATTCTCAGCCCCTGACACCAGGAACCCCGGCAGTGACATCCATAACTCAGCCTTCATGCACCACAGCCACAGGAAGCGTTTTGATCGGCAACCTGCCCGGAACAGGAACCTGGACACTGACTATGACCTCCGGCGAAACCAGAAGCGGAACAGGAACAAATTCAACAATAGATGGACTTGAAGCCGGAACGTACACCTTTACCGTAACAAATTCTTCAGGATGTACCTCACTGCCATCAGATCCGGTGACAATTGATCCCCAGCCCGTTACTCCACAGGCCCCGGTTCCCGGCATAACAACCAATCCTACATGTACTATTGCCACTGGCATTGTCAGTCTGGGTGGTCTGCCAGAAACCGGCCCGTGGACAATTACAGGCTCCCCCGGAACCATAAGTCTATCAGGAACAGGTTTATCAGCAGAGATACCAGACCTGGCACCGGGAACCTACAACTTCAGGGTAACGAACAGCGATGGATGTATAAGCACCGCATCGGCTGAAATCGCGGTCGGCTATCAGCCCCCGACCCCTTCAGCTCCCGTTCCCGGAGGTATAATACATCCGACTTGCACCTCATCAACCGGAAGTGTAAATCTGTCAGGGCTGCCTGAAACAGGTACCTGGACCGTAATACAGAATCCGGGAAACATATCAGTAGCAGGTAGCGGAGTCAGTGCTGCCATCCAGGGTCTTACAAGCGGAACCTACAGTTTTACCGTAACAAATTCCTATGGCTGCATTTCCCAGCCCGCTGAGAATATTATCATAAACCCGCAGCCACCGACACCAGCAGCACCTTCAGTGGTAACAACTATCCAGCCTGCCGAGGAAAGGCCAACCGGAAGCATAACATTAGGAGGCTTACCTTCAGGAAACTGGACTCTGAACAGAATGCCAGGAAACACCTCTTTCCCCGGGACAGGACCGGGAACAACACTTTCAGGGCTGTCTCCCGGTGTTTATACCTTCACGGTCACAAACAATTCAGGATGCACATCGCAGCCATCAACTGCAGCCGGATTGTACCTGCTCAGAGTTTACGGCCCTGACAATCAGCTTTTGCGGACAAATGACACCATAAAACTTACAAGCTCTGAACCGGGATCATTCACTTTCCGTGTCGAAACAAACAGTGAATGGGATGTAGCTGACAATTCTCTCTGGCTGAAAGCAGAGAAAAATGGATCAGAATCAGAGGTAACAGTAAGCTACCTGGAAAACATATCCATCAGGGAAAAGGTGGCTTCTGTGCTGGTTTCATACCTGTCAAACCCCGACAGGATAATCAATATCAGCCAGAGGGGAAGGGAGTCTCAATTGCCGGATTCAAAACTTGGGAAGGCCAGGCTCTATCCAAATCCTGCACCGGGACGCGCTTCAATAGATCTTGGCGATGAGGAATTCGAAAAGATAAGTGTGGCAATAGCCGATATAAATGGGAATATTCTGTCATATATTGATTATTACAGATTATCACCGGGTTCAGTAATCGAGCTAGATATGTCAAGGTTTCCTGTGGGTCAGTATATCATCCGGGTGGCTGACGAAAGATCACAGAGGAGCTTCCACCTTATCAATTTCTGACAATACGACTGAAAACCAAATAAATGCTTCCCGGTGAGGCTATAAGTGGGTTTTTCTCATTCTAAACCCTCATTCCCTATTTCAGACAACTGTGCATTCATGTTCATAGTATGATCCCCGGTAAAACCAAGTATCCCGGGCATGATCCTCGACTGTCCTCCATTACCGATATAGAGCTTCCACAAGGCAGATGGGCCTTCATTTTGTTCAATCGAAAATATGCTCGACGCTTCCGTTTCAAGGAAGGGGATGCCAAAAAGTCGGAGAGTCAGCACCGGACCTGAGAACACCATCAGATCGGAGTTGCCGGGAACCTGGGGCCTTAAAAAATCATATAGGACTGTATTAGCAACAGGCTGGTCAGACCATGTTCCTCCTTCATACCTTGTACTTAATGAACTTACCCGGTCCTGTCTGACTCCTGAATTTACAGACCCTGAGACCAATCCTTCAAAACCGGCTATCATCGAAACCTCAGGAACAAAAACCAGGCTGTCAATAATAACCGGCCTGTGAACGAACTCCGCTGCAGTAACCTCTCCTGACCCGCTGAATGAGTGTCCCGCACTGATTGTAAGTTCATCTATCCTGGTCAGTTCTACTGCCATTTCTATTCTTTCAATCTCATTCGATCTGATAATCATGGAAATTTCAAGCTCGGCACTGAGACCCATCGAACCGCTTACTTCTGCAGCTGGTGAGCCACCGCTCAACAATTCAAGTTTTTCGAGTGTTATCGCCAGACCTTCGAAAAACTTCGATGATTCATTTATCAGCACTCCCGGTGTTTTTGATCTCAGCATGAAATTCCTTTCCAGAAGGGTTTCTCTCAGTGTTATGGTCCCGTCCTTTACAGCGTCCGGAAGAATCGCGTCGGTTGTGCTTGCCACAAGCTCTTCACCGTTTTTCTGCAATGAGGTTACTTTTCTGAGCAGTCCGTAGGGTGTCTTTTCCGAAATACCCATAACAAGAATGCTTGTTTCAGTAATTTTTTCAATTTCACCGGCTGTGCCATTGAAGACAAGCTGGTTGTCCGTGACCTGATCAAGCATTGAGAGTTCGGAAGCCCCAAGGAACACTACGTTTCCCGAATATGTCAGATCTCCCACCTTCTGTCCCCAGCTGAATTCCTCCTTCTTGCAGGAAGCCTGAAAGACAATAAGGACTATCAGCAATACCTTAACAGTATTACACGCAGGTTTCCTTTCATGGAAAGGACACTTATAAAACCATTTTGGAAAAATGCTCATTTCAGTCAAATGTTTTTCTCATTTTATGTGTTATACTCTTTTTCCTAATCGACGATTGTATAAATCCATAGGCGGATACAAGCGATAATCCGCCTGAAATGTATGAGTTTCGGTCACAAACAAGGCTTTTATCATATAATTCCTTCGCCATCTGTTCTGTTTCTGCAATCCTCGATTGCGAAAGATTCTGTTCAGCCTCCGTCCTGAAATAGATGAATGAGGCAGAAGCAGCAACAGCGAGTGGAACTGATATTATCCTTAAAGCCTTGTTGAATTTCATCTTCCTGACCAGAGAGTTATTATATAGAAGGTCAAAACCGGCGAATACCCTCTCGTTCAGATTATCTGAAGATTCTATTACACTCCCTTTGACTGTCAGCCCGATCATGCCGGAATCACGTCGCGAAATGAGTCTTGCCAGATCATTGTTTCCCTGGATCCTTGCAATAGATCCTGCAGTAAGTCCCTGGACTGTCTTTAAGCCTTTTCTTGCACCATTGAATACCAGATCAGCCACTATTCCTGAATGGTTCAGCTCGGATGATATGTGCAGTGCAGTATATCCCGAAGGCCCTTGCGTATCAACAGAGGCTCCTGCCCTGATCAGGTCTGCAGCAACTGCCCTGTTGTCAAGCAACGCAGCGATGTGAAGAGGCAGGAATCCCATATTATTGGGTACATCCGTTGCGATACCCTTTTCAATCAGCCATCTGGCATATTCATTATCGCCCGATAATATTGCTATGTGCAGCTGAGTGTTACCTTCCTCATCCCTGTCGCTTATCGATATTCCGGTATCGGGAACATATTCAGGATCGTCCGGGATCATGACAAATGGGGCAGAAGGCCTGTCGGCAGGATTATCAACCGTTACAATCTCAGGTATTATGTTTACTTCCAGATTCAGCTCGGCCAGATCATTTCTCCTCTGTAACTCAGGTTTCTCTACAGTGTTTACCGGCCCGGAGGAAGGGTTTTTTTCTTTTGCCTGCTGGTTTGCCTCTGCTTTTTCCCCGGATGTTGAAGCTCTTACTGATCCTGACTGAGTACTTTCGGCAGGACGGACCTGCCCTCCCGGCTTGCCATTCAGAACCGGCTCAGTTGAAGCAGGTGCAGCTGAAGCAAGAACGGCCGGATTGGGAAAGTAAACATAGAAAGGTGTTTCGTGAATCTTTGTTTCGTTACCTTCAACCGGTTTGTATTCAATAACAAGTTTATACCCACCCTCAAGGTCAAGCCTTGGAATCTTTATTTCAGTCAGATCGTCAGATATCCATGGAGACCAGACGGTAAGCCGGCGATCAACAGAGGTCTCTACTCCTGCAGGAATCTGCAACCTGTACCGGTAAAGGGATACGGTCATCCTGTTACGGAAAAAACTGAGATCAATCCTTTCCAGAAGTTTCTTCGCCGGAGGCACGGGATTTAGAAAATAAAAGGGAGTCTGCTGCTGAGCAATAAAGGCATCCCGGATTGACGATTCATCGAAACTGCCGGTGCTTCTTGCGCCAAGTTCAATGGTCACGCAAAATAGCATTATGAGAAACAATAAGTATTTCATTGATCCGGGCCTGAGTTATCACAAAGCTTAAGTCTTCCAGGAAATAATGAATGCTCTGGTCTATTCTGGATATTAACTTATAAAATTAAGGATTCCTCCATATATTTCATAATAATTTTGATAAACTAACCCAATAAAATGACAAGCAAAATCACCCGCTGAACTTTGTAAATATCAATTAAATAACTATTGCAAAATACTGCATCCGGGGATTAGCCATGAAAGGTCAGGGATGGTTTCACCAGGGTGAAAAAACAATCATTCCCGATTGTTTATTTCTCAAAGGCTTTTGTTAGCTGGAAAGGGTCATCTGTAGGTTCTCGATAAATACGACACTATCCCGGTTTATCTTTGCCGGTAATCGTTAATAATAGCATTATTTCGCAGAGCGGTAATCTGAATTACTGTATTTTCCCCTGCTCGCAGACCAAAAATGCGAGTTATTTAAAGACAAGCCTCTCCCCGGGGTTTGTATTTAATAAAAAGGGGCGCCGTGCCTGGCGCCCCTTTATAATATGGATACTTCTCATCTAACCAAGATATCCCTTGAGCAATCTGCTCCTGGAAGTATGTCTTAATCTTCTTATTGCTTTTTCCTTAATCTGCCGCACCCTCTCCCGCGTAAGACCAAATTTTTCACCTATCTCTTCCAGTGTCATTTCCTGGCAGCCGATACCGAAAAAATACCTTATAATATCCCTTTCACGTTCGGTAAGGGTTGCAAGAGCTCTGTAAATTTCCCGTGATAGCGATTCATCCATAAGGAGCTTGTCAGCTACAGGAGAATCAGAGTTTGTAAGAACATCCAGAAGACTGTTGTCTTCTCCTTCAATGAAAGGAGCATCAACAGATACATGACGACCTGAGACCTTTAAAGTATCGGTTACCTTTTCCTTGGGAAGTTCAAGGACATCGGCAAGCTCTTCAGGTGAGGGAGTACGCTCATTCTCCTGCTCGAACCTTGAAAAAGCCTTATTAATCTTGTTTAACGAACCAACCTGATTGAGAGGAAGCCGTACAATTCTCGACTGCTCAGCCAAAGCCTGCAGTATCGACTGCCTGATCCACCACACGGCATACGAGATGAACTTGAAACCACGGGTCTCATCAAACTTCTCAGCAGCTTTAATAAGCCCAAGATTGCCTTCGTTTATGAGGTCGGGCAGACTAAGTCCCTGATTCTGATATTGTTTTGCAACTGAAACTACAAATCTCAGATTTGCCTTTGTTAACTTCTCGAGAGCAGCCCTGTCGCCCTTCTTTATCCTTTGTGCAAGTTCAACTTCTTCTTCTACAGATATCAACTCTTCTTTACCAATCTCCTGCAGGTATTTGTCGAGTGAAGCACTTTCCCTGTTTGTTATGGATTTGGTAATCTTTAGCTGTCTCATTTTGCCTCCGAAAAAATTTCCGCAAAGATATTGCTTTATTAATTAATAACAAAATAATTACACAATTGTTATGCCAAAAGGGGCTTTAAATACAAGCCCCTTGCATAACAATCAGTTATATCCTAAAAATGTTTAGTTCCTGAATTCAAAACTGAATAGTGTTCCGTTAGACTGAATACCTTCAATCGACGAAAGTACTTTTTCATTATCAGTTGCCTGACGGGCTTCCGAAGCACTTCTCACCTTTTTTCCGTTTATGCTTAGAATGATATAACCTCTCTTTATTCCGATATCCCTGAACCTGCCTTCTCCGACATCACCAACCCTGACCCCGTGATCAATATCAAATTTCTCTCTCTCACCTGATCCAAGCGATTCAAGCTTTGCACCGAATACAACACCTGATACACCTCCCATTTCACGGGTGACTACACTGGTATTCCCAGCGACATTTTTCATAGTTATTGATACCGTGATCTCTTTTCCGTTCCTGATATAAGTCACAAGGGATTTGTCACCCGGGCGCTGTTTGCCCACCTGCTCCTGCAGTTCTGAGGGTGAAGACACAGAAACTCCTCCAAACCTGATTATTATATCGTTTTCCTTCAGTCCTGCAGCCTCTGCCGAACCTCCGGGAACTATGCCTGTTATACGGGCTCCCCTGACTTCCGAAAGCTTGTATTTCTTTGCATCTTCCTGAGTAACTTCATCTATGGTAACACCTATAATGGCTCTCTGAACCTCGCCAAACTGCCTGAGATCCTCAACAACCTTTTTCACTATTGTAACCGGAATGGCGAAAGAGTTACCTGCATAGGCCCCGCTGGGAGATACGATTGCCGAAGTTATTCCGACAAGCTCACCTTTTGTATTGACAAGAGCGCCTCCACTGTTTCCCATATTGAGCGCTGCGTCTGTCTGAATGAATGACTCGATCCTTAGATCGTTATCAAGGATGCCCAGACTTCTTCCCTTGGCGCTCACGATTCCCGCTGTCACAGTCGAAGTGAGGTTGAAAGGGTTTCCCACCGCGAGAACCCACTCTCCAAGTCTCAACTGGTCAGAATCGCCGTATTTAACAAAAGGCAGATCGCTTGCAGTGACCTTCAGAAGGGCAATGTCAGTACTCGGATCCCTGCCAACCACATCCGCCTGGAAAGTCCTGTTGTCATTAAGCTTGACCTCCACATTTTCCGCATCCTCTATGACATGGTTATTGGTTATTATATAACCGTCGTCAGTAATGATAACACCCGATCCAAAACCCTGTACTTCCCTTGGACGGGAATATCTCTCACCGTAAAACCATTCCATAATCGGATTGCCGGCCTGCGGCCCTACCATACTTTTGGTCCTGACATGGACCACTGCATGTACTGTTTTTTCAGCAGCATAAGTAAAATCAATCTGCCCCTGCTGCATTGTCAGAGATGTAAGAAGGGCTTCAGCATTTCGTGCTTCAATGCTGGAAGTATCGCTTGAGATCCCGGCCAACGGTCTGTTGCTTATCTTTGAGTAAGCAAATAAAGCAATTGCAGCCCCTGCAAGAGCCATAAAAAGACCACCAATTAAATATTTTTTCTTCATAGTTATTTTATTTTAATGTTTTTCGTTTCGCGTTTTTCATTTTCAGTTCCCGGTCTGAAGCCGGATAAATATAGTTTTAAAAGATTCATATCTTTACAACCGTTTTTTTTCATTTTTGTTCTGCAAAGTTCATGCAATTTTTAATTGCTTGTGTCTAATTGACAAATATTTAACAACTATTTAACAATGATGTCATTACCTTTTAACAAATATCAGGGTGCCGGCAACGACTTTATAATGATAGACAACCGCAACTCGTTTTTTAATCCTCACGACCATTTCCTGATTGAGAAATTATGTAACAGAAGGTTCGGAATAGGCGCTGACGGACTTATACTTATCAACAGCCTCCCTGGATATGATTTTGAAATGGTGTATTTTAACTCCGACGGATACCGGGGTTCCATGTGCGGTAACGGTGGACGCTGTGCCGCTGCCTTCGCGATCAAAACAGGTATCGTCTCAGGAAGAATGAAATTCATGGCATTCGACGGCATTCATGAGGCTTATCCCGATGGAGAAATGATAAACCTGAAAATGAACGATGTAAAAGAAACACAAACTGTAGACGGAAACCCTTTTATAAACACAGGTTCACCACATTGCATAATATTCAGGGAAAATATCGATGAAATCGACGTATTCAGGGAAGGCAGAATTGTCAGGTACTCAGAAGGATTCAAACCGGGAGGAACCAACGTCAATTTCGTTGAAACCGGGAATGACGGTATATATGTCAGGACTTATGAAAGAGGCGTGGAAGATGAAACATTGTCCTGCGGAACAGGAGTAACAGCTTCTGCCATTGCTTCAGTCACAGCAGGACATTTTGACAGAGGACCGGTCAGAGTCAGGACAAAAGGCGGTAATCTGACCGTTGATTTCAGGATTGAAGAT
>JAVEZS010000001.1:27338-61737 GCA_034002885.1 Bacteroidales bacterium | reverse complement strand
GGAGGTGTACATGCAAACTTCGATACATATTACACCCATATTGTAAGGGAACTGGTGTCGCAGGGATATATTGTGACGGCTGCCGAATACAGGGGATCGACAGGTTACGGCAAGGCGATGTACGACAAGATAGACTACGGAGGCCTTGAGGTCCAGGATGTCAATGCCAGCCGCCAGTATATGATAGACAATTACTCACTGGTCGACAGTGAAAGGGTGGGTATTGCCGGCTGGAGTCATGGAGGCTATATTGCACTTTTCAATATTTTTGAATATCCGGGTAGTTATAAAGTTGCTTTCGCCGGCGTCCCGGTCAGTGACCTTGTAGCCAGAATGGGTTACAAGGATCAGAATTACCGCGATCTTTTTTCAGGACAGGCTGCTATTGGAAAACCAGCCGACGAGAATGTAGCAGAATACCGCAAAAGATCTCCTGCCTGGCAGGTGGAAAAATACCAGAACACGCCCCTTCTTATACATACAAACACAAACGACGAGGATGTCAATGTCCTGGAGGTTGAACATCTCATTAAGTCTCTGAAGGCTGAAGGAAAGAAGAATTTCACTTACGAGATTTTCAGGGATATGCCCGGAGGCCACTCCTTCGACAGAATGGATTATATGGAGGCAAAAGAAATCAGGCTGAAGATCTATAACCACCTCAATCGATATCTGAATCCTCCGAAACCATTCAATTCGATAAGGGATCTGCAGAAAGCGGGGTATGGATTCAATTGATTGTCTTTACTACCCGGTGCCATGTCAAACGAACCGGATTCTCACAGATTATGATGGCTAAGGAACGATTATTCGGAAAGACGCTCGACGAACTTATCGCCGTGACAAAGAGGGCGGGTTTGCCTGGCTATGCTGCAGCCCAGCTGGCCGACTGGCTGTACAGGAAAGAGATCAGGCAGATAGAAGAAATGACCAACCTCTCAAAAAAAATGAGAGAAAAGCTTTCGGAAGACTACGAAACTGGATTAACCGATCCGGTTGGCGTCTCCGAATCAAGTGACGGAACCAGAAAATACCTTTTCAGGGTATTGGGAAGCAAGTATATAGAAACAGCTTACATACCTGATAAGGATCGTGCCACCATCTGCGTCTCATCGCAGTCGGGATGCAAAATGGGATGCGTTTTCTGCATGACCGGCAGACAGGGATTTCAGGGGAATCTCTCATCCAACGAAATTCTGAATCAGTTCCGGTCCCTCCCTGAATACCTTAGCCTGACCAATATGGTTTACATGGGTATGGGAGAACCTCTCGACAATATAACCGAGGTCCTGAAGAGCCTTGAAATAATGACTTCATCATGGGGCTTCGGATGGAGCCCGTCCAGGATAACGGTAAGCACTGTGGGAATACTGTCAACAATCAGGGAATTTCTTGAGAAAAGCCGTTGCCACCTTGCAGTAAGTCTTCATTCACCCTTTGACGAGGAAAGAAGAAAGCTTATGCCCATTCAGAGAACCAACAGCGTGGCACAGCTTCTTGATATTATAAGGGGCTTTGATTTCACAAGCCAGAGAAGAGTCTCGTTCGAATATATTGTATTCGAAGGCATTAACCATTCCCCCCGACATGTCAGGGAACTTGCACGTATCCTGAATGGAATTAAATGCAGGATCAACCTTATACGCTTCCACCCGGTCCCTGATTCAGATTTGAAAAGTCCCGACGAAAAGCAGATAGTTGAGTTCAGGGACGCTCTTGGTGCAAAAGGTATAATAACTACAATCAGGGTAAGCAGGGGTCTGGATATTCAGGCCGCATGCGGGCTTTTATCAACCCTCGAACAGAACAGATCATGAATGCATCAACAAAAATACTTATGCTGTTTCTGCTCCTGATGTATCCGGTAAGGGGTGAAGCACAGCGAAATGCCCTTAGAGCCCTTGTTTCTGATTCATCGATGGCTGCCGCGTCGGTTTCATTATCAATCCTCGATATTTCAACAGGCAATAAACTGTTTGAATATGAACCGGGTAAAAGCCTTGCTCCAGCTTCGGTAATGAAACTATTTACAACAGCCGCCGCACTCGAGCTGCTTGGCCGCGATTATCGATTCACAACCTCTCTTGGCTATACCGGACAGCTCGATAAAAGATCCGGTACACTATATGGCGATCTTATTATAAAGGGTGGAGGAGACCCTGCACTGGGATCGGAAAACTTCTCTGATCATTACGGAAATTTCCTGCCGGAATGGTTAAGCATGATCAGGCAGACAGGCATCAGGAGGATAGAAGGTAAAATAGTAACTGATGATTCAAGATATGATTATCAGCCGGTGCCTCCGAAATGGCTATGGGAAGACCTAGGAAACTATTATGGGGCTGGTGTTTACGGCTTGTCGGTTTTTGACAATACCATCAGCATAAGCTTCAGAACCGGGAAAGAGGGTAGTGTTCCGGTAATAACTGGCGTTACCCCTGCAATCGGCCGGTACGAACTGGTGAATGCGCTCATCTCCTCGGGAAAAACCGATAAGGGCTTCATTTTTTCAGCGCCGTACAACGATACCGGCTGGATGGCAGGATCAATTCCCGCAAACAGGAGTGAGTTCATCCTCAGGGGATCGGTCGGAGATCCTCCCCTTCTTGCTGCCAGACTCCTTGATATGATGCTCGATTCGTCCGGCACTGAGGTAACAGGATCCCCGACGACTTTCCGACTTGATGAGACTGCCGTAAGTGATTATAAAATGACGTTGATTGCAAAGATAGAATCACCACCTCTCGAGAAAATCGTAAATGTCATTAACCATGAAAGCGTAAATCTGTATGCCGAGCATCTTCTGAAGGAACTTGGAAAATGTTTCGCAGAAACCGGGAGTACTTCGGCCGGACTGGAAGTGCTGAAAACTTTCCTTAAGGAATCAGGAATAAACACTTATGGCCTTTTTGCAGAGGATGGAAGCGGATTGTCGCCTCTGAATGCCGTAACATCACGATCAATGGCCGAATTGCTTGTCTACATGAGAAAACAGTCCGATAACTCAGAAGGCTTTTACAATTCATTGCCTCAGGCCGGAACCGGAGGTACTCTTAAAAACTCTTTCCACTCCCCGGATATATCCGGCAGGATGAGAGCTAAGAGCGGATCAATGACAAGAGTCAGAAGTTATGCAGGTTATATTACTGCAAAGTCGGGTAAGGAATTTGCATTCTGCATCCTTGTCAGCAATTTCTCAGGACCATCGGGAATCATCGTGGCAGGCATTGAACGAATCATAACCGAGACTATACTGAATAACTAATTTGTCAGACCTTTATGAACAGCACTGTAGCAGTAAGAAGGTGCAGGGAATATGATCCCGAAGCTGTATACGCTCATATTGAAGATATCTACAATGTCTGCGGAGGGCCTGAATTACGCAATAAAAAAGTATTACTTAAACCAAATGTTCTGTCTGATAATCTGCCTGAAAGATGCGTTACCACTCATCCGGTAGTTCTGGAAGCCATGATTGCTTTTGCCCAGGCCAGGGGGGCAACAGTGTTTGCTGGTGACTCTCCTGCAGTTCATTCCCGGGGTTTCAGGCCTGTTAAGGCAGGTATTGTCGAAGTTTGTGAGAAAAGAGGTGTTCCATGGATCGATTTCATGAAGAAACCAACTCCAGTTAAGCTTGGAAACGGAAGTATCAGGATAGCCTCTTTTGCAAGGGAAGTGGATCTGATAATATCCCTTCCAAAATTCAAGACTCATGAGCTCATGTATCTGACCGGAGCAATCAAGAATACCCTTGGCCTGGTTCCCGGATTTATCAAAGCCAGACAGCATGCACTTTATCAGAACAGGGAAAGTTTCAGTTCCTTTCTTTTAGATCTTAATGAGAGTATCACCCCTGATTTCTTCATTATGGACGGGATTCAGGGGATGGAGGGACCAGGACCGGGACAGGGAACGCCAGTTGGAACGGAAGTTCTTATTGGATCCTCCAACCCACTTGCTGTCGATATAATAGCCTCAAAAATAGCAGGATATGACCCTCTGGACATTCCAACAAACAGGGTTGCATTAAAAAGAGGGGTCTGGCTCAAATCACCGGAATCCCTTATCTACAACGGACCGGAATTTGATAGTCTTGTTAAAAAGAATTTCAGGCGGATCCGGATCACTTCCGACAGGAATATTTCATTACAGTTCGTTTTGAACAGGATAAAGCTTCCGAAAAAATTTGAAAGAAGGCCTGTTTTCATACATGAGAACTGCACAGGTTGCCGGGAATGCATAAAAATATGCCCCCGGAATGCCATTGCAATGGATGAAAACAGAAAGAATTATGTGGTGCTGACCGACAGCAAATGTATAAGATGCTTTTGCTGCAGTGAGGTATGTAATTACAACGCCGTAAAAATAAAGGTCAAGGTATTCGGAGTATAACCTGTCCCTGACCCTCTTCTGATTTTCTTTCAGAGATTGTTTCGTCAGACGTCTATCCTTGCATATTTTGCATGAGCTTCTATAAATTCTCTTCTTGGAGGAACCTCATCACCCATTAGCATCGAAAATATGCGGTCAGCTTCGGCAGCGCTGTCTATTGTTATTTGTTTCACAGTCCTTGTATCCGGGTTCATCGTGGTATCCCAGAGCTGCTCTGCATTCATCTCACCCAGACCTTTATATCTCTGAATGGAAACAGTGCTCTCCTTCCCGCCTGCAAGATCTCTTACTGCGGCTTCACGCTCCTCTTCAGTCCAGCAGTATCGCTCAGACTTCCCCTTTTTCACGAGATAAAGCGGAGGCATGGCAATGTATAAATAGCCACCCTTTATAAGGTCCTGCATGTATCTGAAGAAGAAAGTCATAATAAGAGTGTCAATATGAGAACCGTCTACATCGGCATCAGTCATGCATATTATTTTATGATACCTGAGACCTGCAGTATTCAGAGCCTTGCTGTCTTCCTCAGTACCAATACTTACTCCAAGGGCTGTGAAGATATTCTTTATCTCTTCGCTTTCGTAGATCCTGTGCTGCATGGCTTTCTCAACATTAAGGATCTTGCCCCTCAGGGGCAAAATGGCCTGGAAGCGCCTGTCGCGACCCTGCTTTGCCGTTCCGCCGGCAGAATCACCTTCCACAAGGAATAACTCGCACTTTTCCGGATCACGGTCCGCACAATCGGCAAGTTTGCCAGGAAGCCCTGAACCGGAAAACTCATTCTTCCTCTGTACCATTTCCCTTGCTTTCCTTGCTGCATGCCTTGCAGTTGCAGCCAGAATAACCTTCTGGACAATTATTTTTGCATCTTTAGGATTCTCTTCAAGGTAGTTTGTAAGCATAGTACTTACAGCCTGGTCGACGGCTCCCATCACTTCCGAGTTCCCAAGCTTAGTCTTTGTCTGTCCTTCAAACTGGGGTTCAGCTACCTTCACTGAAATAATTGCAGTGAGCCCTTCCCTGAAATCATCTCCGTTTATATCGAATTTAAGTTTTGAAGTTGCTCCCGACTCATCGGCGTACTTCTTAAGGGTTCTTGTCAGCCCTCTCCTGAAGCCCGCGAGGTGTGTGCCACCCTCAATGGTATTGATGTTGTTTACATACGAATGCACATTCTCCGAAAATGAACTGTTGTATTGAAGGGCTATCTCAACAGGTATCTCGGTTTTGTCAAAGGTGATATGTATAGGCTTTTCTATTATCCTCTCCCGGTTCGAATCGAGGTATTCGACAAACTCCTTAAGCCCAAGCTCTGAACGGAACTCCTCATAACGCATTTTCCCCCCGTTTCCATTCTCAACAAGTTCCCTCTCATCCTTGATGGTCAGAAGTATTCCTTTGTTAAGAAAAGCAAGCTCCCTGAGCCTTGCCGACAGAATCTCAAAATTGAATTCAGTGGTCTGGAAAATCTCATGATCGGGCTTAAATCTGACTACAGTACCCGACTGATCGGTTTCTCCTATTACATCAACTCCAGTAACCGGCTTACCCTTCTGGTATATCTGCCTGAAGATCTTACCTTCTCTCATCACGGTTACCTCAAGAACACTTGACAGAGCATTTACGCAGGAAACACCTACACCATGAAGGCCTCCGGATACTTTATATGAACCCTTGTCAAACTTACCTCCCGCATGAAGAACAGTCATTACTACCTCAAGGGCAGATTTCTTCTCCTTTTCATGCAGACCAGTGGGGATTCCCCGACCGTCGTCGGTTACAGTAAGTGATCCGTCTTCATGGATAACCACATCAATTCTGCTGCAGTAGCCGCCAAGAGCTTCATCAATCGAATTATCAACAACCTCATATACAAGGTGATGCAGTCCTTTAATCCCGATATCCCCGATATACATTGCAGGCCTTTTTCTCACTGCTTCCAGACCTTCAAGCACCTGTATACTCTCAGCAGAGTATGCAGCGCCCTCCTGCAACTTCCTTTCATTTTCACTCATATTTCAAAGAATTACAACAACGTTTTTTTATATGCCGCATCCTTATTCAGAATCTTTTAAAGCAGCATATAATCGATTGATTTTATGAATATTAAATACAGCCACAAAGATACTTTATTTGGCTGTTTTTTTTAGTTAAAACAAGTTAAAAATAATCCACAATTTCATAAAGAAATTAACAGTCATGCATGTCATATTGTCTTCTTTTCCGGAAAAAAGGCACACACTGCTGCCGTGGGATAAAAAGATCATGCCAGTCTTCCAGGAAGAGCGGCATGTTGATTTCTACTGGGCTTTACAGGCTGTATGTGAAGCCGAGAAGGAAATTAAACATCTGGGAAGGATAGTACTCCCATTCATAGTAACGTTCCCATGAAATATTGTTAACCTTAACCCAGAACGAAAGGATTCTGGTGTATCTGTATTCGGCACTTAATCCCATGTTGAAATGCGCAGGCTTGCTGACCGTTACAGGAGAAAGCGTCGTCCATCCCGTCGGACTCTGAAATACCTGAAGCTTCCTTGGACCGATGACGTTGAATTCTGTTCCTGCTATGATCTTGTTTCTAAGATTATAAGAGAATCCCAGCATGCCGTCCCAGTCAGGCTTGTTAATAGCAAAAGGAAATGCCGAAAGCGTGTACCTGTAATAATCAGCCCTTGCACGAAACGAAAGCCTTGATGAGAAATTACCGCTCAGCTCTCCATGAAGATTTAAGATATCAGCATCATCGGGAGTAACCATAAAATGATTTCCTCTTTCAGTTACCGAAAGAGTATCGGGATACAATATATTTGAGAACATCAGCATATCGCTCACAAGGGAATAGGAGGCTGAAATCTCGTAATTACCTCCAAGTCCGCTGTTTCCCTTAAGGCCACCCGAAATAATAAGGGAATGGTTGGTATTTGGAACCCTGAAAAGAGATCCGTCAGGAACCAGATACGGATTCATCGAAATAACCCTGAGAGGATCATTGTTTTCAAGTTTTCCGGAAAGCAGGGCAAAGAAGTTAATATATTCAGGAACGATAGTAAATCCCAAAGAAAGGTCGGGATGGAAATAGACTTTGGTCCCCGGTTCCAGATTTTGTTCAAACGAAATTCCTGCGCCAAGGCTAAAGTTCCATTGTTCGGTTCTCCTCTTCACATAGGGTTTGACAGTCATAACGTATTTCGGGTCGAGACCAAGAGATTCCGCAAGCCTGTAATGATCAATGTCGATAAGCCCTCCTATGTAAAAGCCTTCGTAAAGCTTTGAAAGAGCACCCGTGAATCCCACACGGTGAAGGCTCCTTTCAGCCGTGTTGTTGAAATAATCGTATGAAAGGCCAAATCTGTATGAAAACTCTGTTGAATCGAGATTCTGTGACGCCACGGTGGCATCAGCACCGATATCATAGAAAGTCTGTTTTATTTCCTTTTTGCCGAACTCGTAAAAATCATTCGTGTTGTATCCATATGCATATCTTGACCTCTGAAGGAAATCAGCTGATATATCCAGGTAACCTTCCCGGAAGAATTTTCTTCCAAAAACAGTGGCATCATTGTCCATAAAGCCCGAATATACCTTCTGCTTGTTCTCAAGGGGAACTTTCCCGTTTGAGGAGTAATGACTGGCATACATTCCTATTGCACCCTTCTTTGATCTTTGATTGGTAACGCTAAGTTCAGCCAGAGGAGTGTTATTGTTTCCCAACCCAAGCCGGATATAACCCTTGTAAAGCTTGGATAGAGGGTCAGAAAGCAGAGAAGCAGGCTTTATAGTGCTTATCGAATAAGTTGGTGTAAATGCCTTTGAGAACACTTCATAACTAAATACCGGATTTACATTTGCCGTATCGGTTATTTCCGGAAGAAAGCTCTTCTTCCTCGCATCTGACAGCGATGGCTTGTAGGGATTATAAAGAGTAACCTCCCGCTTGAGATCCTGTGCTTCCTTACCCTCCTGCGCCCTTGCCGGAAGTATGAACAGTACCGGCAGCACCACGGCGAATATTGTTCGTCTAATCATATCTTTCAGTGTAATATTGTCGTTCACTGGTATTATTAATGTTATGCCGAAAAACCTGAATATCATAATCTCATTTAGCTTCATCGAGCGAAGCAAGCTTCACTTTAACTTCATCGAGAATTCCGTCATCCGTTATCGTATAGTATTCCCTCAGGCTCTGAAGCGTTGCTCTCGCCTGCAGGGTATCCCCTTTTCTGATGCTTATGTCTGCCAGAAGCAGGAACATCTTAGCCATCCAGTAGGGATGAGGGCTGTTCTGATCTATAAACTGTGTAACGTTTCTTTCCGACTCCTCTATATTCCCGTTCCTGAAAAGAATCTCGGCAACCCGGTATTTGGATTCTGCTCCTTCTGCGCTTACAACTTCTTTTGAGAGTCTTCTGAAATCTGACAGAGCCTCATCATATTCATTCAGGCTGTAGTGTGCTTTTGCATTTACGAATATTGCTTCTCTCATCAGCTCCTCAGGAATACCCTGAGAGCTTTTTATCCTTTCAGCGGCTTTTATGCTTTTCTGGGCATCTCCCTCCTGATAAGCTGATCTCAGCTGCCCGCGAAGTGCCGCCAGTTTTAACTCTGAAGTGGTGGCAGTCCTTTCGAGCCGCTCATAATATTCATAAGCTGCCGAATAATCCTCCTGCTCATAAAGTATGGCGGAAGCAGAAACAAGAGCCTGTTCCATAAACTGGTTGTTTGGTATTTTTATTACCTCCCTGTAAAGGCTTATGGCTTCACTCCTGCTACCCGAAGAGTTGAGACATTCGGCAAGGTAGAACTGGGCATTCAGCCTGAAGCTTCCGTTCTGGAACTCCCTCAGGTAATTTCTGAAAACCTCCGACGCTCTTTCGCAGTTGCCTGAGATATAAAGATTCTCTCCTGAAGAGTAAAGCATTGAATCTTTCTCAGCCATATTCACATCACCATACCCCACCGTTCTTACATAGCTGAAATAACTCTCCACATCATTCATTTCTATATATGTGTTTTTCAGTCCTGTAAGGGCGTACCTGGCCTCAGGTGTGGAAGGATATGTCTCTATGACTTTTTTAAACTGAGCAACAGATTTGTCATTTTCGCCACGGTTATAATAGAGAAGGCCGAGCTGAACAATAGCCCGGGGGACAAAGGGACTCGACTGATGGTTGGCGATCACATTAACGAAGTCAGCTTCTCCCCTTCCGTAATCTTCCATTACCAGATATGCCCGACCCCTTTCATACAGGGCATTGGGAACATACGACGAAGTTGGAAATCTCGCTATGAGACTTGTTAGTACATCTGTCTTTCCTCTCTGATTATTTGTGAGGCCCAGACAGAATCCCTTCTGGTACATAGCGTAATCGGCATCGGCCTTCCCGTTAAGGATTACCATGTCGTAGTACGATATTGCCTGCGGATAACTGGTCGTAATGAAATAACAATCAGCGATCCTTAGCTTCGTGTCCGAAACCAGCTCAGACCTGGCTCCTCTGTAACCGCTCTCGAAATTCCTGAAACGCGTCAGAGCAGCGGGATATTCGCTGAGATTATAAAGAGTATAACCAAGGTTATAATTTATCAGTTCTGCCTCCGGAATCATCATGGCGCCAGGTATGGCAAGGAATAGCTCATAGTCATTCCTGGCATTTTCGTACTGTCCGGTCCGGTAATAGGCTTCTCCCCTCCAGAAGACTGCCCTGGCTCTTAGTTCCCTGTTATAGCTTTCATACTGCAGCGATTTGTTGAAAAGATCTATCGATTGCTCAATCTCCATGTTCTTGAATAGCTCAAGACCCCTGAAGAAAGCTACTCTCTGGTATGCCGCCTCAAGCCTGCTGTCCTTATTCCTTATCTTGTCAAGAGCCGTAAGCGCCGCGCTGTAATTCCGCATTTCAGTGAACGTCGCGACAAGATAATTATATGCCTCCTCTATTTTGTCCGATCCGGGGTATAACTCGATATATTCCTGCAATGCAGCTATGGCTTCACCAAACGGAGAGGAAGTGGTTTCGTATGTAAGCTTTGCGTAATTGAAAAGGGCTTCCTCTTTCAGCTTCTTGTCAAAATCCATTTTGGAGGCCTGGCCGAAAGCAAACTGAGCCCGTTTCTTGTCTCCCTGCTGAAGATAACAGTCGCCGAGGACAAACCAGATATTCTGACTGAGAATGTCCGTTCTGGCTCCGGCGCCCAGAAGAGTCTGTATAGCCTTATCGGTGTTGCCTGTTTTGTAATAGCAGTAACCAAGCTGATACTTCTCTTCTCTTTCAACTGTTTTTGCAACGGCAGCATACTTCTCGAAAAATTTCAATGCCTCAGCATAATCGCCTTTGTTGAAGTGAGCATCACCCACAAATCTGTAAAGATCCGCTGCCCTCTCAACCGGAGCCGATTCGAGAAGAGCCGGTGCAATTTCAAGTATTCCTTCGTAATCCTTGTTCATATACATTATCTGGGCAATGTAGAACGGAACTATAGGTCCGAAGGTCTCGTCATCGCGTAACTTCATGAAGCCCTCAAGGGCACTCTGATACATTTCCTGCTCGTATGCTATATGGGAAAAATAATACAGGGCGGGTGCCGTGTATTCGGTGTCAATATCCTTTATCTCCGAAAACATCATCAAAGCCATTGCCTTGTCGCCTTTCATATAAAGGGAATAACCGTACCTGAAATAATACTCGGGGAGTTTACCGGCCTCAAGCTCATGACGGTTAATTGTCTCGAACCACGAGGCCGCCTTCCTGTAATTCCTGTTCTGATAAAAGTAATCGGCGAGTTCTATCCGGGCCTCGTTAATCCTTGGCGAACCGGGATGGGTTGAAAGAAAGATCACCATCCTGTATTCGGCATCAGGATTGTGAAGTCTGAGCGCAGAGAGAGCAGCATAATACTCTGCTTCAACAACACGGATCCTTGTCTCATCCCCACCGCTTCGTACATAATCGTCGAACAATCTTATCGCTGCAGCATATTTCTCCTTGTTGAACAGGTCGATAGCCCTGTTAAAATCTGATCTCAGGTCGTCTCCCGAAAATGATGCCTGAGGCAAAACTTCAAACACCACCAGAAAAAAGAAATAAAACAAAAATCCTGCTTTCTTTATGTTCATAACTTATGCTTTTAGGCTGCATTTTTCTTAATCAAAATCGCACAAAAAACATATTGTGCTAATAACTAACTAAAAATTAGCCACATACAATTAATAAAGATTTTCCTGACTCTGGCAAAATTACAATTTATAAACGGCGGCCCTGATCCTTTATTACTGATTTTATTAACAGATAAATACTATTTATCAATTCTTTCTGTATTTTGCGCTTCAAAACCCACTGCGATGGACGAATCCCCCTCTCCTGACCCGATCATCGAGCTTACCGGATGCAATATCTGGCAACAGGACCATCTTGCCCTGTCCGGAGTAACCCTGTCGGTGAACAAGGGCGAGTTTGTCTACCTTGTCGGTAAGGTGGGAAGCGGAAAAACCAGCCTTATTAAAACACTGAATGCCCAGCTTCCTCTTAAGGAAGGAAAAGGAATCGTGGCAGGGTATGACCTTGCTTCTATAAAGCAAAAAGATATCCCTTTTCTCAGAAGGAAACTTGGAATAGTATTCCAGGATTTTCAGCTTCTCATCGACAGAACGGTAAGTGACAATCTTGAGTTTGTACTCAGGGCAACCGGATGGAAAGACAGGACTGAAATAAGCAAGAGGATAGATGAGGTTCTGGACAAAGTCGGCCTGAGTCTTAAAGGATACAAAATGCCCCATCAGCTTTCGGGAGGCGAACAGCAGAGAGTAGTAATAGGCCGGGCGCTTCTGAACGAACCGGAAATTATTCTTGCTGATGAACCAACCGGCAATCTCGATCCCGAGACATCTGAAGGCATAGTACGTTTGTTAAAAGATATAAGCAGCACCGGAAGGGCTGTCGTAATCGCAACTCACAACTACACAATAATCAAGAAATTCAGTGCCCGCACACTTAAATGTGATAATGGAAAAATAACGGAGATCAGGGATGATGAGGAGATAGAGCTCGAATCCCTGTGACCGGCTGATTCCTGCAAGCCTGAATTAATACTTTTGGGGGTTTATCCGTTACTAAAGGCCCCCTGGCATACTAACCTGCCTGTTCATTCATTGTGAATTCAAAGAGGTCCCTCCACTGACGGCACTCTTCCCCCGGACCAAGGATTTCATGATGCCAGACCGAAACAAAGGTGCCTCCGGCTTTCCTGACCTCCCTTATAAGATTCCGTATGTTCTCTCCCGCGTGTTCCTTTACTCCTGTGCCACCTTCTTCACTGGCTGTGAATGAATCATGGGACGGAAAGACCCGAAGAAATGTCTGCCTCTCCTCAACCAGATCATAAAAAAAAAAGGTCTTGAAATACCTGCCCTGAAACCCGGAATATCATGGTATCCCATCGAAAAATCCTCGTTAATTCCTGCCTGTATAAGACTCCTGTACGACAGGGGGAGACTCAATGCCTTCCACCGGAAAATGACTGAACGGCCTGCTTCTCCGGTCAGTTCGCTCAACTCCCTGAATTCAGACTCAACCTGTTGTTGCAGCGGCAGGGCTTGCCCTGAAAAGCTTAATCCGATAAGGCCGCTTTCAGAAAATCGCCGGATCAAAACTCTGTGCTTTTTCTTCTCAGGCAGGATAACTGTTCCGTAATCCCCTAGCGAAAAAAAGAGCCTTAACTCTGAATTGTTGTTTTTCGCTTTCTCGGTAATGTACCCGATTATCTCATCAAAGTCTTTTCCTTCCTTATTCCAGTCCTGATCAATATCTTTTGCTTCCCTGATAAACTGTGAGGCTTCACCGCTCAACTCTTCCGGAACCGGCATGACCATGATTTTATGAGTTACAACGTGTATATCAACATCAATTACTGTAAGCCGTCTGAATTCCTTCCTCCTGAAAGTCAGGTTATGAAACTTTTTCACCAGCATTACTGCCAGTTCGCGCGACCAGAAATCGACAACGGGAATTCCCAGAAAACCATTTCTGAAAGCAATCGATGCCGAAGCAGGAAATCGTCCTGACTGGTCAGGTTCATGTCTGAGGTACTCCTCATATCTTGTAACAAGATAGAATACTGCTGAGAAAAGATCGAAGGGAATATCCGAGTCGCCTCTGGTAATAAATATGGCCGGAAGCCTGTTCCATTCACCTGTTTCTATATCATGATGACGTGTTCCTTCCTCCGAAAGAAGACCTTCAGGCCTGATATTAAGAGAATCAGGTATATTCTCACAGGAATAATTGATAACATGATGCTTCCCCAGCTTACGCTTGTCTGTTACAATTTCCCATCTGAGACCAAGTATTTCACCCAGTATCAGATCAGCTGTATACCTTAAACGGGAGGTATTGCTGGCAGCGAATATCTTTAAAGGTCTGGCCTCCATGTATGCAAATGTAATCAATTGCTAATAGAACGGAGCTTATTCCCGGATTAATACGTCTCTGAAGTACCTGACTGAGTGGCGGATTACCGGCTCAGATAGTCGTCGAAAAGCCTCTGAAGGAACGCTTTCCCCAGTTGCTCCGAATAACCGGTTCCCCGGCCCGAGCTCTGTACAACAGATCCGGCTTTATGGTCATATATGACTGATGCAGTGTCGGATAAGAAAGCAAAACCCTCATTGAAAGTATAAAAGGCAAATGAGTTTGAACCCTCCGACAGAAGATCCCTTGCAAAAGGAAAATCTCCCCGGATATCAAGCTGGTTGAGAAGGGTTGCCGAGATATCCACCTGTGTACCCGTTTTGGAAATTTTCAATCCCGCAGAATCAACCGCTCCTCCAATCCACAACATCGGGATCCTGAAGATTTCAGGTGAATAAACCAGATCATCCGGAGAATTGCGGCGGCAATGATCAGCAACAAGGATGACAAGCGTATTTTTCCACCAGGAAGTTGTTTTGGCCCAGTCAATAAAGCTGCCTACCGTTTTATCGGTGTAATAGACAGAATTTCTGAATTTTGTCATCTCATCATTCCCTTCGAACACCGGGTTCATCGGTACTTCGAAAGGTTCATGGCTCGAAAGAGTAAGGGCTACTCTGAAGAAAGGCTCCCTGACTGAGGCCATCGAATCCCGGAGGGCTTTCATAAATACGTCGTCGTGAACTCCCCATTTAGAGTTGAAATCATCAGGATCAAAGTTTTCCATTGTAACGATCTCACTGAAACCCGATGCAATGACAAATGACTTGAAATTTGCGAAATTGATGTCTCCTCCGTACCAGAATGAGGTATTATATCCAAATTCGTCAAAGATACTGACAAGGCTGCTCAGCGATTGTGTCTTTCTTGGTTCTTTTATTATCGATACGGCAGGCTGGGCCGGATAACCGTTAAGAATGGCAGGCATGGCTTTATCTGTCCTGTTGCCTGAAGCATAGAAACTGGTAAAAAGGATCCCTTCTTCTGAGAGCCTGTTGAAGTTAGGGGTAGTCAGAGGATCTCCGCCAAGAGGACCTATAAGAGAACTTCCAAAGCTTTCAAGAATAATAAAAAGAATATTGGGACGTCTGTTATTCAGGACTTCCAGTCTGGAACCGCCTGTCACAAGAAGTGAATCCGTAAGAGCAACCGCCTTTGCAGGCTCATGGAACATGTAGGGATTGACTGTAGGTCTGCTGTGGAAGACAGAGCTGCCCACGTTCCAGACGACATTTACCGCGGTATGGTTCACAAAAAGATTCTCATTGAAATAAACGGTCCCGGCATTGATCGGAGCAACTCCAAACCCACCCCTTACCGGAATAATCAGCGAACCGGTAAGTACAAGCATCAGGAAGCTCGCCGGGATCCTGCCCCTGACAAGCCCCGAAACAGAGAAACGCCTGTCAAGCAAACGGTTATAGATCAGTCCAAACATAACTGTTAATATAATAACAGCTAAAAAAAAGTATATTATCTTGCCGGTGCTGACAGAAGCAGCTGCTTCCTTCGGAGTTTTAAGGTACAAGAGCGGGGTATGGTCCATCCTGTAACCCCAGTAGCTGTATAATTCTGCATCGCCGGCCACTATTGCAAGAGAAAGCAGTATAATGACCCATGTATATATCTTCATGAAATGCCTGTACCATTCCCCTTTAACCCAGACAGAAGCAAAAGTGGCCAGAAATGGGATAGCAAGTACATAGGCTGTCGCGGAAACATCAAGCCTTATACCGTGAGTGAATGTACCAGACATAAGCCTGAACCCGAACTCAGATGCCTCCTGGTGGTGAACAAGAATGAAATAGAGTCTGGCAAATATAAAAAAGGCCATCCAGAATAATGAATAGAGAAGCAGAGATATAAGTTTCCTCTTCATAGACGTTATAAAATGGGTTTTTTCCCGGGCTTAAATATACCGTTTCCCATAAAGAACATCATAAGGGATATAGTAATTATTATCATTCCGGTAATGGTCAGCCACTCGGGTTTTTCTCCGGGCACCAGAAGCCAGCTCAGTATGGCGCCCACAACGGGAATTATGAATTTCCAGAGATTCAGCTCGGATACCTTTACTCCCGGACGCTGCAATAATTTGTACCAAAGAGAGAAGGCAAACGCTGACATGAAACTGAGCCAGATAAGGTCGATCCAGTAAACAGCATGGCCAAGATCGCGACCTCCGCCCTCAACCGGAAATGAGATCAGATAAAGTATCAGTCCTCCTGTTCCTAGTGAAGCTGAGCTCAGGACGTAAGGATTGATTCCCCTTCCCCTGAGGCTGACAACAACATTGCTGGTTGCTGTGGCTATATTGGCCAGAAGGATAAGAAAAACTCCGAGAAGCTCGATCGCTGAACCTATCCTGAAAGCCTGTCTGCCGGCACTGATAAGGATAACGCCTGCTATTCCGGATATTATTGTTACTATCTTGCTCTTTGTCAGCGGATCCTCCCTGTGCATCATCGCTGCCACCAAGGCGGTAACGAGTGGTTGCGACCCTACAATAACAGCCCCCAGGGCTCCGGGAACCAGATCCATACCGACATAGAACAATGAGTAGTTTATCAGTGTCTGGAGCACAAGCACAATTATGACAACCTTCCAGTTCTCACGGATCATTTTGAAATAGATCCGTGGCCTGACAGTAAAGGGCAGTATCATCAGCCCTGAGATAATAAACCTGATACCCGCAAAATGCAAAGGAGTATCATACTGAAGGCCAATTTTGATTCCAGCGTAGGCGGTTGACCATAAAAGACAGGCGATGACAGCCCAGAATATGGTGTTGCTTTTGGTATCCACCGGGAAATAATAAGGGGGCAAATATGAGAAAAAAAATCATTTTTCCATTGATATTAAACCCGGAGGATCAACTATATTTTGCCCCAAAATGAAATCCCGGGCACTATGGCAATGAATTCGTGAACAGCAAAAATTGACTACCCTGTAAATGTTTAATATATTTAATAGATTTGTAAGGTTATCTGAACCAGTAAAATGACTATTGCTGAACACATCGCGGATTCTCTTTACAGAAGGGGAGTCAGATATGTCTACGGAATTCCGGGCGGACCATCCATCCCTCTTATGGAGGCTTTCAGGAATGCCGGTATTGAATTCATTCTGGTATCACATGAGTCTGCAGGCGGGATAATGGCAGACGCCACAGCCAGGCTGACGGGCGTTCCGGGAATATGTCATGCCACTTCGGGGCCGGGTGCTGCGAATCTTGCAACCGCAGCCGGGGAAGCTCTTCTTGACCGTTCTCCTTTAATAATCCTCACTACGGAAATTAGCGACAGGATGATCAAAAGGACAACCCAGATGAATATCGACCACCAGGGATTGTTCAGGCCGGTAACAAAGGCGACCTTCAGAATGACACGTGAAAACTCCTGGCATCTTATTGATGACGCATTCAGTATCAGTCTCGCCGAGTACCCCGGGCCTGTACATATCGGAATACCTTCCGACATCGCTTCGTCTGAAATCATAGCCGGAACAAAACCACCGGCTGATATCATAGCCGGCAAGCCTTTCAACGACGTAAAAAAGATAAAGGAGATAATTGAATCTTCATCGAGGCCGGTAATTGCTGCAGGGCTTACTGCTGCCCGGCACGGGATAGGAAACATGCTTGCTGAATTTCTCGCTGAACACAGTATCCCCTTGATTCTTACACCTATGGCAAAGGGATTGATAAGCGAAGATCATCCCTGCTATGCTGGAGTACTTTTCCATGCCCTCAGCGACTGTCTGGAGGACATTATAAATGACGCTGATCTCCTGATCGGCTTAGGCTATGATCCGGTTGAATACGACTATGAGTCGTGGATAACTGATGTCCCCCTGATCCATTTCAACACCAACTACACCGATCTGCCCGGATCGGAAAATATATTCCGGTATACAGGTCCTCCCGCCGATTGGTTCGGACTACTGAAAAATCTGGGCAGGGGATATTTACTCACAAATATCACGAAGGTCAGATCTGTACGCGATGAAATAAAATCTGTTCTCGAAGGCTTCAGGGATCATTTCGGACCTGTTACGGCACTGGCAGTTCTGGGTGAAGAAATCCCTGATGACGCTATAGTTACATTCGACGTAGGATCGCATCTGCATCTTGCAGGACAGATATGGGAAACAGGCGGCAAACATCAGATGCTGATTACCAATGGCTGGTCGGGAATGGGATTCGGTATTCCTGCTGCCCTTGCAGCAAAACTGGTGAGACCCTCCTCTGCTGTTGTCTGCGTAACGGGCGACGGGGGCTTCCTCATGATGGCCGGAGAATTAATGACAGCCAGAAGGTATAACCTCCCGGTAATCATTGTGGTCTTTTCCGATGGTGAACTCAATCTTATCAGACTTAAACAGTCGTGGAAAAACCTGCAGCATTATGCTACAAGCCTTTATTCAGCCGATATGTTCGGGTCAGATATATTTCTGGGGATCAATGTAATTACAGCAGATTCTGAGATAAGTTTCAGAAAAGCTTTAAATGAATCACTCAACATCAACAGGCCTGTGATAATAAATGCCCGTATTGATCCTGACGACTATAAATGGCTTGTGGTACGCAAGGAAAGTTAGCCTTTCTTATCTTTCTTTGGCTTCGCTTCTTTTGATTCCTTCTTTTCCCTGTCAGACTTCTGGGTTTTCGGTTCCTTTTTTGCTTTATCGGCTTTTTCTTCCCTGATTTCAGCTTCTACTCTGGCTTCAGCCTCCTCTTTTACCGGTTTTTCCTTTTTCGGTTCCCTTGTTTCCTTTTCAGTTCTGGGCTCAGTAAGCTCCTTTGCTTCGTGTGCTTCTTTCTTTTCCTTCAGAGGTTTTCTTTCCTTTACCTCCTCAACTTTTGGAGCAGATACACCTTTTCCTGTTACTTTGACAGCTTTCTGCCTCGGGCGTCTTACACCATATGTGCCAAGAATGATTTTTCCTCTTCTGCTTTTTTTATCACCTTTTCCCATATTGATATTTTTTTATATCTCACTTACTGAATGTCGCAAATTTAATAATAATCTTTGTTTCTAATCAATAATTATCGGGTTTCATTAAACAGTTCCTCCATCAACCGATATACCTGAATGGATTGTGGCCTGATCCACTCTCTGCCGATCAGCCGGAAGTGGGCTGAGAGTTGCGGGGCAAAACTGCGGCCAAGGCTTTGAAATCCAGGAACTGGTTAGATCCCTGGGATACATCAATGATTAACGAGTGATAAATTATGTAAAAAAGCAAACTCACCCGGAACAATACCGGGGTTCGGTTGTTAATTTAAAAGGAATTTATTCAGGTATGGCAAAATGGAACTCCGGAACCGGTAAAAATCTAATAAATGCGGTAAATTTCAATATATTGTGCGGTTTTATTTTCAGATATCAAAAATAAATATGACCTTTGATACACTAATTTACTTTAATTTTTGAATTATGAACATTTATGTAGGAAGTCTTCATTTTAAAATGAATGAAGCAGAATTGAAACAACTATTTGAGGAGTATGGTGAAGTTGCATCTGCAAAGATCATCATTGACAAATACTCCGGGAAAAGTAAAGGATTTGGTTTCGTTGAAATGCCTAACGAAGCTGAAGCAAAAAAAGCCATTGAAGTTCTTAATGGCTCAGAAGTTCAGGGCAGGAAGATTATTGTTAACGAATCTATTGAAAGATCAGACAGAAGAAGTAATTTCAGAGGTGGCGACAATGACCGCAGAGGCGGTGGTGGCAACAGGAGGGATAATTACAGGTAAGTAATATTAAACTCGTGAATTATGAAAGGTACGGTTAAATGGTATGACAGAGTAAAAGGTTACGGATTTCTCCAGACAGAGGATCAGAAGGACATCTTCATCCACCGTTCCGGTCTGGTAGTTCCTCATACCGAACTTGAAACAGGACAGGCTGTCGAATTTGAGGTTGAGATGCGGGAAAAAGGTCCTGTCGCTATTAAAGTCAGAAAAGCAGATTAAGTTCGTACATGTTTATATGAAAGAGGCTGTACATTGAGTACAGCCTCTTTTTATTAATATACTGTTGCTTCTAAACAAGTGTCCAGGGAGAACGGTATTCATAGTGCAGCCTCTTTGTGGCCTCACCATCAGTGTCGTCAACAAATGTCTCCGTAGCAGGATCCCACTTGATTGTCCGCTTCAGATCACAGGCTATGTTGCCGAGTGTACAGACCGTGCAGCTGCTGTGCCCGATGTCAACGGAAGCAACAGGATCCTGACGCGACCTGACACATTCAATGAAGTTTACCTGATGAGGTATTCTGGTTTCATATGGTCCCTCCTCTGCTTCCGTTGCTGATGCCGGAGGATTGAATTTCGGATCGGAGGCATTGTAATACCCGCGTGATACTTCTATCCATCCGTTCTCACCATGGAATTTTACTCCTTTCGTAAGTTTATCGTCAAAAGGCTCAGATGTCATAACAACACCATTCGCGTATTTCCATGAGATAAATTCGGTACCGTCGCCAATGGGTGATATCTCAACAGGACCACTCTTGTCCATTCCGAGACCCCATTGTACAATATCGAACATATGAGCTCCCCAGTCGGTTGTGAAACCTCCTCCCATCTCCTTGTACCATCTCCATGCACCCCATATCTGCTCATCCTGGACAGGATCGAGCGAAATAGGAGGATTCAGCTGATTGTTAAAGTGAATACTGGCCGGAAGCGGACCAAGCCAGAGATCCCAGTTAAGATCAGCTGGAAGAGGTTCCTCAGGAAGATCGTAAGGAGTCGGCGGAGCACCCACATAGGCATTTACCTTTGTTATCTTTCCTAAAGCACCAGTCTGAACAAGATTGACTGCATGCTGGAATCCCGCATCCGAACGCTGCTGGCTTCCAACAGCAAGAACCCTGTTGTTTTCCCTCACAACTTTCTTCAGCTCCTGCCCTTCCTTGATGGTAAAAGTCATAGGCTTCTCAAGGTAAACATCCTTTCCGGCTTTGCAGGCTGCAATGGCTATCATTGCATGACTGTGATCCGGCACGGCAATAACAACGGCATCGATATCCTGCCTTGCAATAACATCCTGATACTTTTCATAGGTGTCAACCTTGAATTCCTTTCCTGCCTTGGCGTAGAAGTCATTCACCCTCCTTTCGAAACGGGTGCGCTTGATACCGTAAACGTCACATCCGGCGACAACCTTTACGCCTTCTACCTGCAGGAAGCCGCTCAGAAGGAACATGGCCTGCTGGCCAAGACCTATGAACCCCAGAGTGATCTCATCTACAGTTGATTCAGTTGCCTTCTTCTTTCCCTTGCATGAACTTGCAATTCCGGGAATGATAACCATCCCTGCCATCCCTGCTGCTGCAGAGCCCAGGAAACGGCGCCTTGACCATAAATTCTTTCGATCTTTCATAAATAAAATCAGGTTTTTAGTTTAAGTTAAATTGATTACTAAGGTTAGTTAAGGAATTATAAAAATAGGATTTTTTTGGATTCCGCTTGCACTTGTCCGCAAAATATCAGAATCTTCCAAATATAGAGTATTTTCCTGTGTTGCAAAAGATCGACGAGTAAAGAAACAAACCATTCACGTTCGTATCCATCCTCCTCTCAAGATGAAGAACAGGCTGGTCCCTTCTCAGGGCGAGGTGCCGCCTTACTTCCGGCGAAGGAGATATGGCCCTTATCCTCTGCTCCCCTGCTTTTATTTCAACTCCGTAATGCTCCCGCAGAACCGCAAACAGAGACCTGTCCTCAAACTGTCTGGAAGTGATCCGCGGAAGATTTATATTCGCAATGTAACTTATATCAAAGAAAATAGGATCATCATCGAGTAACCTCAGCCTTTCCATATAGATGCAGCCCGATTCAATTTCAAGGGCTGAAAGCGGGAACATGAACTCCTCAGGCCATGGTATGGGAACCGGCTTTACAATAATCCTGGTCTTCAGATCCCTGCTTCCCACAGCTGACGTCGTTCCCGAAACAGACAATATTCCAATATCAAGGGGAGGTTTCCTTACTATACTCCCCTTCCCCTGATGCTTCCTAATGAATCCGTCATTTGCCAGACAACCCAACGCCTGCCTCACCGTCGGCCTCGTCATCCCGTAAATGCGGCATAATTCATTCTCGGAAGGCAGCAGATCGCCTTCCCTGTATACATTACCCGAAATATGCCTTCGCAGTATTTCATACAGCTTCCGGTAACGGGGAACTGACTGATTATCGACCATCCTTGAAATTTTAGCGTAAATATAGCGTTTTTTACTTGTAAATACATGTTAATTTTATATTTTTGTAATCACATTAATATTAATACATTCAACACAAATCAAATAGAAACATTTGTAACTTATATTAACAAGTTAATTCCTTGCTCTGCACTGTTTTCAGGTTGATCCGATTACCTGATCCGAAAACCCGAAGGCCTGTCAACACTGGCAGGGAAGGAGAAGAAAATGATCAAATAACATATACCAATTACCAATCAATAATAAAAAAATGGCAACTCAGGTAATAATGCCAAAACAGGGCCAGTCGGTGGAGACCTGCATAATAACCCAGTGGTTCAGGCAAAAAGGAGACTCTGTAAAAGCAGGGGATCTTCTTTTTTCGTACGAAACCGATAAGGCTGCTTTCGACTTTGAATCTCCCGCTGACGGAATTCTCATCGAAATAATCCATCCCGAAGGATCAGAAGTACCTGTCCTCGGCATAGTTGCCGTAATAGGCCAGGAGGGAGAACAGGCAGCATCCCTGCTTTCTCCGCCCGGATCACCGACCGCTGCAGGGAACGATGCTGCATCAAAACACACTGCGGAATCTTCTCCGGCAACTGAGGTAACCATTGAACCATTGGTTGCTGATAAAATTCAAAGGATAAGGATATCTCCAAGGGCAAAACGCCTTGCAGAAAGAAAAGGAATTGATTATAACTTATTAAAGGGATCAGGTCCCAACGGCAGAATAATATGTCCTGACGTGATGAACGCAATGTCAGGAACCAGTCCGGCAACGGAGCCTTCCGGGAAGCCTGCGGCTGAGTATGATGACCTGCCGGTAACAAATATCAGAAAGCTTATCGCAAGGGCAATGCACGACTCCCTCCGGAATTCAGCCCAGCTTACCCACCATATGAGCGCCGATGTGAGAAACATTCTGGAGGCAAGAAGAAAGATCAAGGAGGAAATGACAGCCGGCAGCAACATGCAGGATATAACCATCAACGACATGATCTGCTGGTGCGTGATCCGGGCCCTTGAGAAACATCCTGAGATGAATTCTCACTTTCTCGATGACAGGATCAGGCGGTTCAGTATGATAAACATCGGGATAGCAGTAGATACCCAGAGAGGCCTCATGGTCCCGGCTCTAAGAAATGCAGGAGAAATGAACATCCATAGCCTGTCATCATCGCTTAAAAAAGTTGCTGTGGAATGCCGTAAGGGAAATGTAAATCCCGAACTTTTACAGAGTACCGCGGCAACATTCACCGTGTCAAATCTAGGGAACTACGGAGTGGAAATGTTCACTCCCGTTATAAACCTTCCTCAAATTGCAATACTGGGAGTCTGTACAATAATAAACCGTCCTGCCGACCTGGGGAACAACACCTTCGGCTTCGTACCCTTTATCGGTCTGTCACTCACATACGATCACCGTGCAGTCGACGGAGGCCCGGCCACATTATTCCTGAAAGAAATCAAAACGGAAATCGAGAATTTCACTCTTTAAATACTGAAACGATCGTTTTCCCCGGCTGCTGACCCTGATTTAACCGGTATAAACAAAACGTTTCAACTTAGCTGACAATATTACACGATATTTAATAAACACTAGAAATGCCAAAAAGCCAGAACCTTTATCCGGGGGATATACGAAAGCCACAGTTCATTGAATTTGGAAAGATCCCGGTCAACCAGTACAAAAGGAGCATCGAGGAGGAAAAAAAACGCTTCAGCAATGACGATTTCCTGAGAATATATCATGACATGGTAATAATCAGGGAGTTTGAAACCATGCTGAACCTGATAAAGACAACCAACGAGTACAGGGGAATAACCTATAATCATCCGGGACCTGCCCATCTTTCGATCGGACAGGAGGCTGCCGCCGTGGGAATGGCTTACACTCTCGGTATCGATGATTTTATCTTCGGCTCCCACCGCAGTCATGGAGAAATTCTCGCAAAAGGGCTGTCAGCAATCCACAATCTCGACGAAGACACCCTCTACGGCATCATGAAGAACTACTTCGCAGGCAGGGCTCTGAGAGTGGTAGAAAAGGGCTTCAACGGCACTGTCAGGGAACTTGCAAAGCATTTCCTCCTTTATGGGGCCCTTGCTGAGATATTTGCCAGGGAAAACGGCTTTAACAAGGGTCTCGGAGGATCAATGCATGCCTTCTTCACTCCTTTCGGGATCTATCCCAACAACGCAATAGTAGGTGGTTCAGGCGATATTTCCGTTGGTGCCGCGCTCTTCAAAAAGATTAACAGGAAACCGGGCCTGGTGGTCTGCAACATCGGCGATGCATCACTCGGCTGCGGCCCTGTGTGGGAAGGAATAACCTTTGCCACAATGGACCAGTATTCGAAGCTGTGGGAGGGTGAATTCAGGGGAGGACTTCCATTGATTTTCAACTTCATGAATAACCTGTACGGTATGGGAGGCCAGACATCCGGAGAAACAATGGGTTTCGGAATACTTGCCAGGGCCGGCGCCGGTGTTAATCCCGATATGATGCACGCCGAACGTGTCGACGGATACAATCCTCTTGCCGTTATCGATGCTTTTATGAGGAAAAGGGAAATTATAAATGAAAAAAGGGGACCTGTTCTTCTTGACACCCTGACATACAGAATCAGCGGCCATTCTCCCTCCGATGCTTCATCTTACCGCTCGAAGGAGGAAATTGAAGCATGGCAGAACGAGGATTCGATAGCTTCATTCGCCCTTCAGCTGGAACAAGCAGAAATAGCCACGAAGGATACACTGGAGAATATCTACAGCGAAGCCGGCGATCTTATTGCCCACGTGCTCAGACTCGCAACAGATGATGAAATATCCCCCCGAATAGACCTCGTTGCCGATCCGGATGCCATAGGGAAAATGATGTTCTCAAACCAGTCGGTCGATAAAATGGAGGACCGAAGTCCCGATGTACTGATACCGGCCTCAGAAAACCCCAGGGTGAAATCAATAAAGGGAAAGGAAAGGTTTTACATGGACGGTGATGGAAAACCTGTTTCAAAAGCCAGGACTTTCCAGCTGCGTGACGCACTTTTTGAAGCTATACTCGACAGGTTCTACAAAGACCCGACACTTGCTGCCTGGGGTGAGGAGAACCGCGACTGGGGAGGAGCCTTTGCAGTATACAGGGGTCTTACCGAATCGCTTCCGTATCACAGACTCTTTAATTCCCCTATCTCTGAAGGGGCAATAGTCGGTACGGCAATAGGATATGGCATGTGCGGAGGAAGGGCAATAGCTGAGATAATGTATTGCGATTTCCTCGGCCGCTCAGGCGACGAAGTCTTTAACCAGCTTCCAAAATGGCAGGCTATGAGCGGAAACCTTATTAAAATGCCCGTGATTGTAAGGGTGTCAGTCGGATCAAAGTACGGGGCACAGCATTCCCAGGACTGGTCATCTCTTGTGGCTCATATACCCGGGCTGAAGGTAGTTTTCCCCGCAACTCCATATGATGCCAAGGGCCTTATGAACAGCGCCCTCCAGGGAACCGATCCGGTCATATTCTTCGAAAGCCAGAGGATCTACGATACAGGGGAGATGTTTCACAAGGAAGGAGTTCCCGATGGTTATTATGAGATACCCCTCGGCGAACCTGATATAAAAAGAGAAGGAAAAGACATTACGGTTCTTACAATCGGAGCTACCCTATATACCGCAATGAAAGCCGCTGATATTCTCTGGGATAGTTACGGTGTCAGTGCTGAGATAATTGACGCCAGGACCCTCGTCCCGTTCAATTATCAGCCGGTTCTGGAATCGGTAAGGAAGACTGGAAGAATAGTACTTGCCAGTGATGCTTCGTCAAGAGGATCCTTCCTGAAAGAAATGGCACATACAATCACCGGGCTTGCCTTTGATCACCTTGACGCTCCCCCTGCTGTTGTCGGGTCAAGAAACTGGATAATCCCTGCCCATGAGATGGAGACAAGTTTCTTCCCTCAACCCGGCTGGATAATCGATGCCATACACCAGATGATAATGCCCCTAAAAAATCATACCGTAAGTACCGACCTTTCATATAACACTATCATAACACAAAATAAGGAAGGCGTATAACTCCTTTTTGATATCTTTACGATAACAATAAAACAACTATGGCAAACCCAACAGAAGAAATAAAAGCAAAAGCGGGCTTCATAATTGATATGGATGGTGTTATTTACCACGGAAACAAGATTCTGCCAGGGGTCCCTGAATTCCTCAGATGGCTGGAAGATTCCGGTAAAAAATACCTCTTCCTTACAAATGCCAGCCAGCGTACTCCCAAGGAGCTGCAGGAAAAGCTTCAGAGGCTTGGAATAATTGCAGGTGAAGAACATTTTTACACCAGCGCACTGGCCACTGCCGGATTCCTCTCGAGTCAGAAACCGAACGGCAGTGCTTTCATCATAGGAGATGCCGGACTTATTCATGCTATGTACAGCGTGGGATACACCACAAACAATGTTAATCCCGATTACGTCATTGTGGGCGATACTAGCAGCTATAACTTCGAAAAAATTGAACTGGCGGTTAATCTTGTTCTTAAAGGAGCCAGGCTTATCGGAACTAACCCCGATGTGAGCGGACCGGTCGAAACCGGAATATCCCCCTCTGTTAAGGCCCTGATAGCTCCGATAGAGATTGTATCAGGAAGGGAAGCTTACTTTGTCGGAAAACCAAATCCCCTGATGATGAGGATTGCCCTGAAGAGACTCGGACTGAAAAGGGAAGAAGCCATTGTAATTGGCGACAGGATGGACACCGACATCAGATGCGGGATGGAATCGGAGATCGACACCCTGCTGGTGCTGAGCGGGATAACATCCAGAGAGGACATCGACAGCTTTCCCTACCGGCCAAAATATGTTTTGAATGGTATTATCGATCTGGTTTAAAATAATGACTGAACAGGAGGCATACTGGAAAGAACGAAGAGAGGTTGCACTATTTATGCGGAGGCTCTACAGGCAGGGCCTTACAACAACTTCGGGCGGAAACATAAGCCTGAGAATCAGTCAGGAGATCATACTCATAACCCCTTCTGCCACTGATAAGGGAAGGATGAGGTGGAATGAAGTCGGCATCATGACCATGAAGGGAGAAAACCTCACACCTGAGTTGAAACCTTCAATAGAGAGTGAAATGCATCTAAGCATTTACAGGGCAAAAAATAACATTTCAGCAATTGTCCATGCCCATCCCCTTTTTGCTTCAGCATTCACAGCCATGAAATCCAGCATAAACACTTCCCTTACCTCCGAAGCAAGAGCTATATGCGGCGAGCCTACCCTGGTCCCATATGCCCTCATGGGTACCGCGCAACTGGCGAAACTGGCTTCTGACTGCATTCTTGTTTCGGATATCCTTTTGCTCGAAAATCACGGTGTTCTTGCAGCCGGCGCTACTTTGCTCCAGGCTTTCGACAGACTGGAAGTCCTTGAAAACGCTGCGAAAATGACCCTTATCACTGAAATAACCGGAAAAGGGAAACCTCTTGGAAAAGACAGGATAAGGGAAATTGACCGGTTCTTCAGATAAAGAACTGAAAATTATTAATTCCTGCGAAAATTAGTTTTAACGATAAAATCTCATAAAGTGTGGATAAGCATTTTCTGGCAGATTACCCACCACCTGAGGAAATCAGGAAAAAAATTACAGGATCCGGAATCCCCGATTTCAGGGAAGTGAACGGTCATATACACACTCCCTTCTCATTCAGCTCATTCAGCGATATGGAAGAAATATTCAGAATGGCCAGGGAAGAATCAATAGCCGTGCTTGGAATCAACGATTTCTTTGTCACCCATGGCTTTGAGCCGTTTTACAGGGAATCCCTCAAAAACAGGATTTTCCCGCTGTTCAATATCGAATTTACGGGGCTGATGAAGAGCGAAAGGGAGAAAGGAATAAGAATAAACGACCCCAATAATCCGGGAAGAATCTACTTCAGTGGCAAAGGTCTCGATTATCCTTTTAATCCAGGATTCCTGAACAGAATAAAACTTAATTCTGTAATAAAGGAAAGCCAGTCGCAGATTAAAGCGATGATAGCAAAGCTCAACAGTCTAATCGGAGAAGTCAATCCATCCCTGAAAATTTCATATGATGAGATTCGCAGCGACCTGGCAATGGAAATGGTGAGGGAAAGACACCTGGCAAAGGCTGTAAGGATACTGGCGGAAAAATCCTACAGCAATCCCGACGCGAGAATTGAGTTTCTCTCAAAGCTTTACGGAGGAAATAAACCAGCAACCGGGAACGGGAACCCGTCACTGCTTGAAAATGAAATAAGATCCAAACTACTGAAGAGCGGGGGCAGGGCTTTTGTAGAAGAAAACGAAGCGGCTTTCCTTGATACAGGAAGGATCATCAGGATCATTCTTAGCTCTGGTGGAATACCATGTTATCCGGTTCTGCTTGACGACGCTTCGGGAAGATTCACCGAGTTTGAAAGTGATCCGGGGAAACTGTACAAATCCCTTACTGACCTTAAAGTCGGTTGCATAGAATTGATACCCGGACGAAATGATATCTCCGTTCTCCGCAAGTTTGTAAAGTTTTTTCATGAAAAGAACTTCGTAATTCTTTTCGGCACGGAACACAACACTCCCGGATTGTTTCCCCTTACGGTAAAAGCCCGGGGGGGAGAAGCTCTTGGCAACGACCTGAAAAGCATTGCCTGGGAAGGTGCATGCGTCACTGCCGCCCACCAGTACCTGAGAGCCAAAGGGATGCAGGGATATATCCTCGCCAGCGGAATGCCGAGCTTCGAACAGAAAAAGGAACTTACCTACCTGGGTCGGCTAATAATCGAATTCTTCCTATCAAACAACTGATATCATGAGACCGGAAATCAAAGAACTGATTGAAATATCCAGATTTTACGGGAAAAACAAGGAATATGTAATTGCAGGTGGAGGCAATACTTCATTCAAGGATGATTCAACTATATGGATCAAGGCCAGCGGAAGGTCCCTTGCAAGCCTCGATGAAGAAGGCCTGGTAGCTCTTAGCCGTGAAAAGCTTCACCTTATCTCAGAAAAAACGTATTCCGAAGATCCTGTTTTAAGAGAGGAACAGGTGAAAAATGATCTCTATGCCAGTATTGAAGGATCAGACCTTAGCCTGAGACCATCAGTCGAAACATCATTGCATGAGCTTATCCGTTACAGATTCATTGTCCACCTGCATCCTTCACTTGTAAACGGGATACTCTGCAGCAGGAATGCAAAAAAAACGGTACAGCGGCTTTTCGGCGAAAGAACACTTTTCGTTCCCTACACCGATCCCGGTTATACCCTGTTCAAAAAGCTTGAAGAGGATATTAAAACATTCAGGAATAATTACTCATCCGATCCTCAACTGATAATGCTCGAAAATCATGGCTCCTTTGTTGGTGCCGACTCGACCGAAGAAATTAAGAGTATCTACGATCAGATTATATCGGAAATAAAAAAGGAAACTGGCTCTCTTCCTGAAACAACAGACCTGCCTTATAATCCGCTCCTTAACAAGGTACTTCCTGCCCTGAGGATGCTTCTCTCGGACGATGGTCCTAAAGTAATCAGATGCAGGCATAACACACTTATAGCGAAATACTACAATTCACAGGCGGACTTTCACAGGATATCCCTTCCCCTTACACCTGATATCATTGTGTATTGCAGATCGAGATACCTCTATATCGACCAGTCATCTTCTTCAGAAAGGATTTTAGAGTCAATAAAGCAGCAGCTGCCTGTTTTCAGAAATGAATACGGCTATCTTCCTTCGGTGATAATAGTTAAGAATGCAGGTATAATTGCTGTTGGCAGCTCTGCAGAATCGGCTGATACCACCCTGGATGTTTACGAGGATCTTATAAAAGTAAGTTATTACTCTTCCCTGTCCGGCGGGACGAAATCACTGACACCAGATCAGTCGGCTTTCATCGACAAATGGGAGGTCGAAAATTACAGAAGAAAGATTGCAGGGAGCCGTAACGCTTACCTGAAACTGAGCCACAGGATAGCCGTTATAACAGGTGGAGCGCAGGGCTTTGGCGCAGGTATTGCTGAAGCTCTCTTCAGACGGCAGCTTAATGTTGTCGTTGCCGACCTGAACGAGGAAGCCGGCCTGAACTTTATCAACAGCCTCGATCCGGGTAATACAGGGAACCGTGTTGTATTCGTAAAAACAGATGTGTCAGACCCCTCATCAGTGGAAAAGATGATCGAAAGGGCTGTAAGTGAATTCGGCGGCATTGATATTATGATAAGCAATGCTGGCATTCTCAGGGCAGGAGGCCTCGATGAAACCGAACCTGAGCAGTTCCTGAAAACAACAAACATCAATTATGCCGGATATTTCTACTGTGCCAAGTATGCTTCCGAAATAATGAAAATTCAGAATGCCGAACGCCCGGGATACTATTCCGACATTATCCAGATAAACTCCAAATCAGGCCTTAGAGGAAGTAACAGGAACTTTGCATACGCCGGAGCCAAATTCGGAGGTATCGGCCTTACCCAGTCATTTGCACTGGAGCTTGCTCCTTACAGGATAAAGGTTAATTCAATCTGTCCGGGTAATTTCTATGAGGGCCCCCTGTGGTCCGACCCGAAAAACGGCCTGTTCGTCCAGTACCTTAATACAGGCAAGGTTCCGGGTGCAAGAACAGTTGATGATGTAAGAAAGCACTATGAGAACCAGGTACCTCTGAAAAGGGGCTGCAGGCTTGAAGATGTTGTAAAGGCTCTGCTCTATATAATCGACCAGGAATATGAAACGGGCCAGGCAGTGCCCGTGACAGGAGGCCAGGTAATGCTGGGCTAGGAACAATAATCCGGGGAAGAAACCAGGATCCCTGATCGGATGACAATGAGACGTTTGTGATGATAAATTAATATCAATATGAAAACCAAAGCGGTACGCATCTATGGGAAAAAAGACCTCCGTCTTGAAGAGTTCGAACTTCCTCCCATAGGGGAAGATGAGATCCTTGCCCGTGTTGTCTCCGACAGTATATGCATGTCATCACATAAGGCAGCTCTTCAGGGAGAAGAACACAAAAGAATTCCTGATGATATAAATGTTAACCCCACTATTATAGGGCATGAGTTTTCAGGTGTGATCCTTGAAGTGGGGAATAAATGGAAGAATAAATTCTCACCCGGACAGAAATTCTCGATACAGCCTGCTATGGCACAGACCGGTTCGCTCGATGCTCCTGGATATTCATTCAGGTTTATCGGTGGAGACGCAACCCATATCATCATTCCGGATATCGTGATGGAGACAGACTCGCTGCTTCCCTACGAGGGTGAAGCTTTTTATCCTGCCTCCCTTTCAGAACCCATGTCATGCATTGTGGGAGCTTTCCATGCATGTTATCATGTACCTCCTGGAACCTGCAACCATATCATGGGAATAAGAGAAGGCGGGAATATGGCAATTCTCGCCGGTGTAGGTCCCATGGGACTGGGAGCCATAGATTATGCGATCAACCAGAACAGGAAGCCGGGGCTTCTTGTTGTCACCGACATCGACGACAGCAGGCTTGCCAGGGCCGCATGCCTTTTCCCGCCTGAAAAAGCGCTCAGGGAAGGAGTAAGGCTCGTGTATGTGAACACCGGCTTAAACCCGGATCCCGTGAAACATCTCAGGGATCTCACGGGAAACAAAGGCTTTGATGATGTATTCGTATTTGCACCCGTACGGCAGGTGGTCGAACAGGGAGATGCCCTCCTCGGGTTCGACGGCTGCCTCAATTTCTTTGCAGGTCCGACAGATCCGGAATTCAGGGCAGAATTCAATTTCTATAATGTCCACTATGCTTTCACCCATATCGTTGGTACTTCAGGAGGAAATACGGACGATATGCGCGAATCACTCCGGCTGATGGCCGACGGCAGGATTAATCCCGCGGTGATGATAACCCACGTGGGAGGCCTTGATGCGGTACCTGAAACAACACTCAACCTTCCCCGGATACCAGGAGGTAAAAAACTCATCTATACCAACATTTCAATGCCTCTTGTCTCTCTCTACAAACTTGGCGAGCATGGAAAAACAGACCCCTTCTATGCAGGTCTGCATGAGATAGTGTCAGCAAATGATTACATTTGGAATCCAGAAGCTGAAAGATACCTTCTCACTTACGGCCGGCCAATTTAGTAACTGCCCCGATACTGCCTGCAAGTCCTGAATATAAATCCACATGCTCTGCCTGCCTGACAACTGATCGCAGGAGTAGCAACTATACAGTCCTCTATACCCTATCCCTGAAGTCTTCCCTTAACTTCTGAAGCAAAATCCATGGTTATGTAATTCTCATAGCTCAGGCAGACCTCACTGGCAAAATCAACCCCCATACCGACAACCTCCGCCCAAAGGTCCCCGTCTGCAAGGTGTAACCGTTCTCTCTCTGTTCCTTTGAGATACAGGGCAGCCATCATTCCCGCGTTGAAATTGTCTCCAGCCCCTATCGTGCTAACCGGCGTTATTCTTTTCACAGGAAACCTCCCGCTGAACTTTTCAGTCCTAACAAAAACACCTTCTGCATTCGCCGTGTAGACGAGGCTTTTGCAGTACGGCTTTACTGCCTCCCATGCTTCATCTGCGTTGGCTGCCCCGAAGATATTGCTGAAATCCTCATCCGACCCTCTCACCAGAACAGCCATCGACATGTTCTCCACGATAAGGGGCTTAAGGCGTTCAAGTTCATGGCGATGGGCGCTTCTGAAATTAGGATCATAGATCACCAGGGCTCCGTTATTGTACGACCTGCTGATCAAATCCCTGAAACTCGCCCTGATTTCATCGGTTATCGCATAGATCGATCCGCACAGCATAATGTCATCTCTCTGCGGTGAAGGAAGATCTATATCCAGTCTCTTTTCAGAATATTTCTCGTAGAAGGTGTAGGAGGCATCGTTTCTCTCGTTGAGAAAGGCAAGGGCAAGCTTTGTCTTGCCATCACGATAGTGATGAACATATGACGTATCAACTCCGTTTTCATTAAGAAAGTCATCTATCAGTTTCCCTACATCATCATCAGCATATTCGCTTATGAAATGAACAGGAAGGCCAACCCTTCCCAACGAAACAATGCTGTTGAGCATTGCTCCACCCGGCTTTGCTGCCTGAGGCTGTCCGTTCTTGAAGATGATATCGAGCACTGTTTCTCCTATTGCATAAATCTTTCTCATGATATATCATTTACTTAACAATTCCTGAAATCATTTTAAACATTCCTGTACCGGCTGTTCTTGTAAGCTCGAAAAGAATGCTCTCCGAAGTGGTGATATAAGCTCCCTCCTGTCGCATGCGTTCAACGGCAATTATCTTATCGTTTTTATTCCTTGAAGAGATACAATCTTCAACCACTACAGGCTGATAACCTTCCGCAAGAAGGTCGATACAGGTCTGAAGCACACAAACATGAGCTTCTATTCCAAAAATAAGGATGCTTTCCCTCCGGTAAGCTTCGAGCTGCTGCCTTACAAGAGGCTCATCAAGACAACTGAACGATATTTTTTCAATATAGCTTATACCTTCTGCCCTTTCTTTCACAGGCTCTATCGTTGGCCCCAGTCCTTTTGTATACTGCTGGGTCGCCAGCAATGGCAAGGATAAAACCTTCAGGCCATCAATGAGCTTCAGACAGCAAGCCAGCATCCTTTCAGAATCAGACATGTGCGGAAAGAGTTTTTCCTGAATGTCTATAAGCAATGCCGCAGTCTCCTCCTTTAAAATTCTCATATCCGCCATGACTCGTTAGAATGTGAATATACGAATTTTAAATCCAGAATTGAAATGCCATTGTGAAGTAAAAATTACTGCATGAATCTTTTTAATATTTTGCTTCTGATCACAATGCCGTCAGAAAGGAAAGGGATTCTTAAATAGTATATATTTGTCCAATACTAATAGGATCTTTATGAAAGCAATGATGCTTACGGGGATACGTTCATTGGAAATGAAGAAAGTTCCTGACCCTGAGATCATAAAACCTGATGATGTACTTATCAGGATTATTGTCCTGGGAATCTGCGGCTCGGATATCCATTATTACAACCGAGGCAATATCGGTTCACAGAAGGTGATTTACCCCTTTACAGTGGGCCACGAATGCGCCGGGATAGTTGTTGACACAGGTCCTGCAGTGAAAAGAGTCAGAAACGGGGATGTCATTGCCGTCGAACCTGCAATGTGGTGCGGTGAATGCGACCAGTGTCTCTCGGGCAGACATCACACATGCAGAAGCTTAAGGTTCCTGGGTTGTCCCGGCCAGGCAGAAGGCGCTCTGTCAGAGTTTATTGTGATGCCGGAGACCAGCTGC
>JAVEZS010000001.1:5343-27238 GCA_034002885.1 Bacteroidales bacterium | reverse complement strand
CTCAGTAAGAGCCCTGTACCTCAGTAAAGCCTCAATGAAATAGTAATCGGCGTAGGTCAGAGGAACGTCAACCTCACTGTTAGCCGGAAAGGATCCGACGCTGTGTCTCAGAATGAAGTTCCCGTTCTCTCCCGGCTTAGCTATATATTGAGGAGACGCCAGAGTGCGTATCTGCTTTCCGGCAACTCCCAGATACTCCTGTTTCCTTCCTTCTTCCACGTAAGCACTGAGTTCAATAAGAGCCGATGCCATAATTGATGCTGCAGAGGCATCTCTCTTTGCCTCGGGTATTTCCGGTGCGTCAAAATCCCAGTATGGAATCTTGTCTTCCGGCATGTTGGGATGCTGTATCAGATAATCGGCAATCCTTACAGCCTGATCAAGATATCTGGTTAAACCGGTCTCCCTGTACATAACCGTGTAGCCGTAAAGGCCCCAGCTCTGACCTCTCGACCATGCCGATCCGTCAGCTGCACCCTGATGGGTCTGTTTCTTCTCCACCCTCCCGGTTATGGTGTCGTACGAAACAACATGCCATGTACTGTAGTCGGGGCGGAAATGATTAACCATCGTTGTATCCGAATGCCTTACTGCTATATTGTAAAACGAGGAATCACCCGATTCCCTGAAAGCCCACATCAGAAACTCAAGATTCATCATATTGTCTATGATTACAGGACACTGCCAGTTCCTGTTGCTTCCCCACGACTGGATGCAACCAATGTTGGGCCTGAACCTTGTCGATAGCGATGCCGCACCTGTAAGGAGTACCTCCCTGTAACTGTTGTCTCCGGCGAGCCTTAATCCGTTTCCGTAACTGCAGTAAAGCATGAAGCCGAGATCATGAGTCCCCCTGTTATTCTTTTCCTTTTCGATCAGCGATGTATAGGCGAAAGCCGCATCTCTGAACTTTTTATCTCCGGAATATTCATAAAGATACCACAGACTCCCGGGGAAAAAACCACTTGTCCACCATCCGGTATTTGATGTTACCAGAACTCCGGCAGTATCGATTGTCCTCGGCAGAAGACCAGGCCTTGACCTCATCTCTTCGATCATAAGTCCGTACTGCCTGAGTGAGAGATCAAGAGAACCTTCAATAACCTCTTCCATGGTCTTCTCCCTGGCGCAGGAGACACTTAGTACTAATGCCAATAACGTTAAACAACAAAGCCTGTAATTCATCATGTTTCTTTAATAGTGAATAATGAAAGGGGTTTCCCTGATTTCTGATCGGTGAAAATAGCAATCATTTATTTCCCTAAAGAAATAAGAGAACGAAATGTAAATCAAATTTTGTTAAATTTATCTATTCAAACTTAAACCTATTGATCCATGAACAAAAAAATATTGCTTCTCACTGTATTCCTTGCTTTGTGCATAATTGCAGCAGCGCAGAATGTAGGTTCTTCCCCCGAATATGTAAAGGCCCTTACTTCCGAGTGGAAGGGAGAACGGTTTCCTGACGGAAGACCAAAAGTGCCGGATTCATTTCTCGAGAGGCTTAAGAATATCTCAATCGAAGAAGCATGGGGCGTACTCCGCAACAAGGGATATCATAACCAGTTTGAAAGCGGCTGGCAGATAATAAATCCCGACGAGCCAATGACAGGCCGTGTAGTTACTGCCCAATATATGCCTCTCAGACCCGATCTTGAGAAGTATGTTAAAGAAAAGGGAAAAGCTGAAGGACGTGCCCAGCAGGGAGGGACAAACTCCTGGCCTATTGATGTTCTCATTGACGGAGACGTTTATGTGGCCGACAGCTACGGTAAAATAATCGATGGCACTCTCATCGGAGACAACCTGGGGAACTCCATCTATGCAAAATCAAAAAGAGGAGTGGTTTTCAACGGTTCGGTCCGTGACCAGGAAGGTCTGAGCGAAATAAAGGGATTCAACGGCTGGATAAAAGGCCAGGATCCTTCATACATAATGCAGATGAGCCTTGTGTCGATAAATGCGCCCATAAGGATAGGAAGGGCAACCGTGCTTCCGGGCGATGTGGTGCTTGCAAAAAAATACGGGGTGGTGTTTATCCCGGCTCATCTCGTGGAAGAGCTTGTCATAACTTCTGAGGTAACCGCTCTCCGCGACGAATTCGGCCACCTTCGCCTGAAGGAAGGTAAGTACAAACCCGGTGAGATCGACAGCCAGTGGAGCGAAGAGATAAGAAAGGACTTCATGGACTGGCTTGGCAACTACCCGGGGAAACTTCCCATGACTAAAACCGAGCTGGACAATTACTTTAAGGAGAGGAACTGGTGATTTGTGATTTGTGATTTGTGATTTGTGATTTGTGATTGGTGATTGTAATTGGAAAAATCAATAATAAGAACATTTAGAATGAAAGATACTATTACGAAAATCAGGGAACAAAACCGGCAGATGGAAATGGCGGAAGCTGAAGCAACTCGCAACGCGATCAATAACCCGGCAACCGACAGAAGCCGCAGGAACTTCCTGAAGAAGACTGCTCTCGGGGGAATAGCCCTGGGCGGACTTATGCACCTTTCCCCTGAAGACACGATAGCGCAGACAACTTCCAGGGTGAACAGGGCTTCAAGCCCGAGCGACCTTAAAATAACCGACATGAGGGTTGCTGTGGTAGGCAATGTGGGAAGAACGGCAATTATTAGGATAGACACCAACCAGGGTATCTATGGCCTCGGTGAGGTAAGGGACGGTGCCGACGAACGTTACGCTCTGATGCTGAAAAGCAGGATACTTGGACTGAATCCCTGTAATGTTGAAATGATATTCAAGATAATAAGGCAGTACGGTTACCACGGAAGGCAGGGAGGAGGTGTTTGTGCAGTCGAAATGGCATTGTGGGATCTGTGCGGAAAGGCATACGGCGTTCCGGCATGGCAGCTCCTGGGAGGAAGATACCGTGATAAGGTGAGACTTTATGCCGATACTCCCGGAGCAAACGACCCTGCCGCTTTTGCCGCAACGATGAAAAAAAGAGTGGAAGAACAGGGCTTCACATGGCTGAAGATGGATCTGGGAATACATGTGGTGGCGAAGGAACCCGACACTCTTGTTAACAATAAATTCTGGGGAGGAGCAACAGGCCAGTACGACCTCCGTGAATACATGGGATACGGAAATACGCTGCATCCCTTCACCCAGGTACAGATTACCGACAAAGGACTGGAAGGAATGGCCCAGTATGTCGAACAGGTGAGAAACGCAGTAGGCTACGAAATGCCTCTCTGCGCCGACCACTTCGGACATTTCGATATCAACAACTCCATTCGCTTCGGCAGGGCAATGGAAAAATACAGGCTTGCATGGCTCGAAGACATGGTACCTTGGTTCTATACGGAACAGTGGAAAACAGTATCGGATGCCCTCGAGACACCTACCTGCACCGGAGAGGATATCTATATGCTGAAAGGAGGTTTCAAACCCCTGCTTGATGCCCGTGCTGTTGATATAATACATCCCGACCTTGCAACATCCGGGGGCCTGCTTGAAACGAAACGGATAGGCGATTATGCGGAAGAGTGCGGAGTGGCCATGGCAATGCACATGGCCGGAACCCCTGTATGTTTCATGGCAAACGTCCACTGCGCAGCAGCAACGCAGAACTTTCTATCTCTCGAGCATCACAGCGTTGACACTACGTGGTGGGAAGGACTTGTAAGAATGACAGGCTCACAGCCGATGGTAACAAAGGGATTCGCCAATGTGCCTCTCGATTCACCGGGACTGGGAATTGAACTTAACGAAGAGGAGGTGAAAAAACATCTCCATCCACGGGCAAAAGGATTCTTTGAACCTACACCCGAATGGGATGACAAAAGATCGCACGACCGCCTCTGGAGCTAGCGTATAACCCTGCCTGAAGCATCACCCTTCATAAGCTGCTCCACCTCTGCGGCTGAAACGAGATTGAAATCTCCATGAATGGTATGCTTCAGGCATGATGCCGCCACTGCAAAATTCAGAGCCTTCTGGTCATCTCCACTGTAAGTAAGCAAACCATAGATAAGACCTGCCATAAAGGAGTCGCCCCCTCCCACCCTGTCGACAATATGAGTTATCTGGTACACAGGAGCCTCGTAAAGTCGTAATCCGTCAAAGAGTACGCCCGACCAGGTGTTATGATCGGCACTTACTGATCCCCGCAGGGTTATTATAACCTTTTTTGCCCTGGGAAAGCGCTCACTTAGCTGCCTGCATACAGTCTCGTAATGCTCGCCCTTTACATTGCCGGCCGTTATGTCAGCGGTCAGCGATCTGATGCCGAAAACCTTCTCCGCATCCTCCTCGTTACCAAGGATTATATCACATTCCTCAACAAGATCCGGCATTACTTCCTGGGCTTTCTTTCCCCAAAGCCAGAGATTCTTCCTGTAATTAAGGTCACACGATACGGTAAGTCCCTTTTTCCTTGCTGTCCTAACAGCCTCAAGGCATACATCAGCCGCACCTTCTGAGATCGCGGGGCTTATCCCTGTCCAGTGAAACCATCCGGCATCAGAGAAAACGTTATCCCAGTCGATCATCCCTTTCTCAATAGCAGCTATCGACGAATGAGCCCTGTCGTACAAAACCTTGCTGGGCCTCGCAACCGATCCCGTTTCAAGAAAATAAATGCCCAGCCTCTCTCCTCCCCTGAGAATATGTCTCGTCCCTACATTATGCTTCCTCAGTTCCATCAGCACAGCTTCACCAAGATCGTTCCGGGGAAGCCGGGTAATAAATTCGGTATCTATGCCGTAGTTTGCAAGGGATACTGCAACATTGGCTTCTCCTCCGCCGAAAGAGGCGCAGAAGGAAGTGGCCTGACTGAACCGCTGATGGCCAGGCGTTGCAAGCCTGAGCATGATCTCTCCAAATGTGATGACCTTCATATCCTGATCTGTTTTTATTAATTCATTTTTTACCGGTGACCCGGAAAACAACCGTTAATTTTCTACCGTCACGAAATAGTAATGCTGTCCTCTCAGCTGGCAACTTCACTCTCCGGGCGTTCGTCTTCCCTGACGGGCTTCCCTCTCCACCAGTTTGCCAGAACAGATCCTGTAATATTCATCAGGGGACCGAAAATGGCTGGGGCCAGCCCTACTGTGGCAAGTTTTCCCATCTGGTTAGCCAGACCCGATGCTAGTCCTCCGTTCTGCATCCCCACCTCAAATGCGATGGTCCTGCGATCCTTTTCCGGCATCCTGAAAAGCCATGCAAGAGTATAACCCAGGGTGTACCCCGAAAGATTATGAAGAATGCTTGTCACGACCAGAAGAGGGCCCACAGTCAGAAGGCTGTCACGGCCCGATGCTGTTATTACCGTAACAATAAGAGCTATACCGACCATGGAGATAAGCGAAAGTATCTTTTCCATTATTTTCTTATCTCCCCCGAAAACTCTCAAAAAAAGAACTCCTCCTGCCATTGGAAGAAAATAAAAGACAGCCATCATTCTGACAAACTGAACAAGGAACTGTGTCATAGAGGCATCCTTTGCCCTTACATAAACCAGTCCGGTCAGAATCATTATAAATGGATAGGAAAGGAGCTGTATCATTTTCGACCTGGCGCCGGCTTCCTTTTTAAGAAAGAGATTGAAAATGAACCCTGCAACAATGGGAAGAATGATCATATTAAGGATATCAAGCATCATGTTCCAGAAGTCAACTTCGATGAACTGCCCTGCAAGGTTTTCCATCAGAAAAGGTGTTACGAAGGGAGAAAGAAGGGTCGTCACTGCTGCAAGAGTCACCGCAAGAGGGACATTAGCCCTTGCAAGGAACGACATCACATTTGAAGCAAGTCCGCTGGGAACACATCCTATCAGTATAATTCCGGCAGCTATCTCGGGAGGAAAACTGAAAATGGCAGCTATACCAAGAGCAATAAGGGGCATCAGGGTGAACTGGGAGATCACTCCAATGATGACTCCTTTCGGCATCCTGATTATCCCAGCAAAATCATTGAAGCTCATCTGCGATCCCATCCCGAACATTATAAGCTGAAGAAGAGGTGTTATAAGCCTGCTAAGCTTGAAATTGCCGATCGAGGTCAGATACTGGGGATAAAAAAGTGATACCACCACCGCAGTAAATATCCAGAGAGTATACGAGAGACCCTTTACCTTCGGATATCCCCTTACCCCCGTTGCAAGCGCGACAAACCCTGAGATCAGCAAGATGCTGGTTAGTGGTATGTTACCGGTAAAATAGGAAAGGAGCGATCCGGCAATGAGCAGAACCGACATAATCAGCAGATAACCATAAATTCTGTTCTTCATATTTACTGAGATCAGGCTTTTTGAATTTGTTGATGCAAAACGGGAAAATCCCTCTGATTCGTCCCGCTATGCAGTTAAAATAGTGGAGCGTAATTTAATAAACAATTGAAAAGAATGAGCTATCTTCGGACTTATTTCATAATAGTGTTTTCATCAGTTTTATGGGCAGAATTGTTGTCATTGGGAGTTCAAATACCGACATGGTAGTTAAATCCAGAAAGATACCCTCACCCGGCGAGACAATCCTGGGCGGTACATTTTTTATGAATCCCGGAGGAAAAGGAGCAAATCAGGCAGTTGCTGCCGCAAGGCTCGAAGGAAATGTAACATTTGTTACAAAAACAGGAAACGACCTCTTCGGCGAACAGGCCCGGCACATCTTCGAATTCGAGAAGATCGACAACAGGTTCATGGTAAAGGACCCACGAAACCCTTCCGGAATTGCCCTTATTATGGTTGATCAGGAAGGAGAGAATTGCATTGCCGTTGCACCCGGGGCAAACGGAACCCTGTCAGCATACGATGTCGCAGATGAAGTCTACGGGAATGATCCTTCAGATGTTTTTCTTATGCAGCTCGAGATCCCCGTGAGCACTGTCGAGTTCATAGCCCAGAAAGTATTCCAGAAAGGTAACCGGGTGATACTGAACCCTGCACCGGCAAAACAACTTTCTGACGACCTCCTCGGATGCCTCTATGCAATTACTCCAAATGAGAATGAGGCCGAAATCCTTACCGGCGTGAAAGTTACCGACAGCGAATCGGCATCAATAGCTGCGGAGAAACTGTTTGTAAAGGGAATAAGGAACGTTATAATTACCCTTGGAGGATCAGGAGCCTGGCTAAAGAACGAAAAGATTTCAAAACAGATTTCCGTAACCCCTGTGAGAGCCGTCGATACCACTGCTGCAGGCGATGTTTTCAACGGAGCCCTGGCAGTGGCTATTTCCGAGGGAATGGACATGGGAAACGCGGTCGTCTTCGCCAACAGGGCCGCATCAATTTCGGTCACAAGAATGGGAGCACAGGCTTCGGCCCCCTACAGAAAAGAACTATAAACCCTCTGTTCGGGCCAGCCCTGGCCTGAACGGGAAAAAATAACATTCTTAACCTGAGTTATATGAAATATCTTGCTTTTTGTTTGCAGCTGTGCCTGGTCCTGACTGCCGCATGCAGCGTCAGGAATGATCCGCCAGCACCAGTTAAGATAATTTTCGATACGGACCTTGGACCCGATTACGATGATGTCGGAGCCCTTGCGATCCTCCATGCCATGGCCGACAGCGGAAAGGCTGAGATACTGGCAACAGTCTCATCAAACAAGCATGAACTCGTTGTCCCTTCCATAGAGGTGATCAACACCTATTTCCACAGACCCGACCTGCCTCTGGGAGCACCTGCCGGAATGGGGGCAGCAATGGGATCCTCCCAGCACTGGGCCGATTCAATAACTGCTAAATATGAACATACAACAAAGAGTACTTCCGATGCTCCCGATGCTGTAAAAGTCTATAGAAAAATACTTAACGAGAATCCTGATAAAAGCGTTACAATTGTTACAGTCGGATTCCTTACCAACCTTAATGACCTCCTTAAATCGCCCCCTGATGAAATAAGCAATCTCAGTGGCCGTGAACTCATCGAAAGGAAAGTAACACTCCTTGTTTCCATGGCAGGTCATTTCCCTGCGGGAAGAGAATTCAACGTATTCATCGATTCGGCAGCATCAGAATATGTTTTTGAAAACTGGCCGGGTGAAGTAATCTTCACGGGATTTGAGATCGGAAGGGAAATTCTGACAGGCCTCAGGCTGATCCAATCACCCGTCCGGAACAACCCGGTTAAGGATGTGTTCAGAATAAGCATCCCCCTGTCACCTGACGACGCCAACGGACGGATGAGCTGGGATGAAACGGCAGTAATAATTGCCGTATACGGCACCGACCGCTTCTTCGACACAAAGAGGGGAACAATAATCGTAAGTGAGGACGGCAGCAATACCTGGAAAGACGATCCTGAAGGCTTACACAGATATGTTATCCAGAAAATGCCTGTTGATGATTTCACACGGTTCATCGAGGACAGAATGATGCATATCCCTGCAAGCAAGCAATGACAGGCCCGGATGCCAGGAAAAATCATCTTCAGAAAACCTGCTTAGCATTTAAAATAAATCATTGTCATAAACCAAATCAGGGTAAAATGAAAAAGAAGACAAGTCTCCTGCCCCTTTTGTTTTTGTTTCTTCTTCTGTTATCAGTCTCCTGCAATAATACGCAGGGTGATCAACTCATTATCAGCAGCGATGAGCTAAAGGATAGAATAGCAGGAGGATGGGCCGGGAAAATGATAGGAGTTTCCTACGGAGCCCCTACTGAATTCAGGGCACAGAACAGAATATATGATGAACCCATCGACTGGAAACCTGAAGATGTCAGAGGCAGTATCTGGCAGGATGATATCTATGTACAGCTCACCTTCCTTATGTCGATGGACAAATACGGGATCGATGCCCCGGCAAAACTTTACCAGGAGATGCTTGCAACCGCAGGCTACCCCCTGTGGCATGCTAATATGCAGGCAAGGAAAAACTACTACGACAGCATTTTCGCCCCCATTTCAGGAAGTCCTGAATATAACATTCACGCCGACGACATCGACTTTCAGATTGAAGCAGACTATATAGGGTTCATGTGCCCGGGAATGCCTGCAACAGCTTCCCGCCTGGCCGACAGGATAGGTCGTATAATGAACTACGGCGACGGCCTTTATGGCGGGATATTCGTCGCTGCACTTTATTCCGAAGCCTTTCATGAAAAAAGTATCCGGACAATAGTGGAAAAAGCGCTGGAATCGATCCCCTCCGGAAGCGATTACCATAAGATAATCAGCGATGTAATAAAACTCTACGATTATTACCCTGCCGACTGGCGCGCATCATGGAATGAACTTCAGGACAAGTGGGGCGAAGTAGACATTTGCGGCGCAGGATCACCTTTTAATATCGACGCCAAATTAAACGGTGCCTATATTGTTATGGGACTTCTTTATGGTGAAGGCGATCCGATGAAAACCCTCGAGATATCGACACGCTGCGGTCAGGATTCCGACTGCAATCCTTCAAACGCCCTCGCCGTGCTGGGAGTTATGAACGGATTCAGCGGTCTTCCCCGGGAAATGCAGGATGCAGTAAAGGCAACAGGCGACTCAACCTTCATAAATACAAGTTATTCATTCAATTCAGCCGTAACCGGCACCTATAACCATGCTGTCGCTCTGATAACAAAGGCGGGAGGAAAAATAAAGGGAAGCAATATCATAATTGAAAGAGAGTATCCTTTTTCTCCTGAGCTTGAAGTATCCTTTCCCGACCTGGTTTTTGACAAAACTGTGTCAGTCTTTGAAAAGGACCAATGGAAGCTTAAAGGCAAATGGGAGACTTATATGGTTAAGTCAGGAAGCGATGGAAATGAAAGGGAGCAGTCGGTATTTTCGGCCACTGCAGGCGATGAACTGGCTTTCACTTTCACGGGAACGGGAATCTCCCTGGAAGGAAACTGGTACCGCGATGGCGGAAAAGCTGAGGTCTGGGTCGACGGCACTCTTCACAGGACCATTGACACCTACTACGATTTTGCCGGCCAGCAGCGCACCGAAAGCATATGGCATATTACCGGCCTTGATCCCGGCGAACATACCGTCAGACTTATTGTAAAAGGCGAAAAGAGACCTGAAGCTGCCGGAACGAGAGTTTATGTTTCCTCGGCAACGATCTTCAGAACGGAGAAGAAAAAGAACGAAACCCATAAATTCTCCTTTGAATAAAAGACCTTACCTGGGGAGAACAGGAAGATCCATACCGTGAAAACGGATCCGGATCCGTTTCGCCAAAATGAGTGAGCTAAGCCTAATCCCTTTCGTGAAGGGCAATGTATTCCTTCTGCCCGTAGACATTCTTAAAGGCCGGACGTATGATCCTCTTGGCTGAAAAGGTAAGTTCCTCTATCCTGTGAGTGCACCATCCCGAAACCCTCGCAATGGCAAAGAGAGGCGTGTAAAGCTCCTTTGCAATCTCAAGGCATGAATAGACGAATCCTGAGTAGAAATCAACATTGATACAGAGGACCTTGTTCGATTTGTCTCCCTTGAATTCACTGAATGCTTCAGGACTGATCCTTTCAACAAGGGAATAGAGTTCAAACTCATCAAGACGTCCCTTTTCAATGGCAAGCTCCCTTGCCTTAGCCTTCAGAATCCCGGCCCTGGGATCGGAAATGGTATAAACGGCATGCCCGATACCATATATCTTGCCTGAGAAATCATTAGCCTCCTTCCTGAGTATCCTGATAAGATAGGCTTTAACCTCTTCTTCATCGGTCCAGTCACTGACGTTGGCCTTGATATTCTCCATCATTTCCAGGACCCTGACATTTGCTCCTCCATGGAGGGGGCCTTTCAGCGAGCCTATCGCAGAAGTCACCGATGAATATATGTCAGTTTCCGATGAACTTGTAACCCTCATTGTGAAGGTTGAATTGTTACCGCCTCCGTGTTCGGCATGAAGTACCAGCATCAGATCAAGAAGATCTGACTCAAGCCTTGAATAACCCTTGTTATCGCCTTTTATCAGGTAGAGGAAGTTCTCCGCAGGACTCAGGTTCGGCTGCGGGTGACGGATGGAAAGCGTCTTTCCCTTGTAAAGATGTCTCATCGCCTGATAAGAGTAGGCAACTATAGTGGGGAATTTAGCAATAATGTTAAGCGACTGCCTGATCATGTTGTCGAGTGATATGTCATCAGGCTTCTTGTCAAGAATATAAAGACCCAGAACCGATCTTGCAAGGATGTTAAGGACATCCTTGCCCTTCATCGACAGGATCATATCCTTGACAAATCCGTCGGGCAGCGGTCTTAGCGAACCCATGTGGAAAGAAAACTCCTTAAGCTCCTCCTTTGACGGCAGATGCCCGGTAAGAAGAAGGAAAACAGTCTCATCAAAACCATGCCTGTTTTCTCTCTGAAACCCGGCGGTAATTTCTTCGATATCAATACCCCTGTAATACAATTTGCCAGGAATAGCCACCACTTTGCCATCCTCCTTTTTATAGCCCACAACATCTCCTATATTGGTCAGACCGACCAGAACCCCGGTACCGTCTGAATTGCGAAGACCTCTTTTTACATCAAAAGTCTCAAAAAGGGAGTTTTCAATCTGGCATGCCTGCCGGACGGATGTTTCGAGCTTTGAGATGATACTGTTACCTTTCATGATGTGGTGTTTTATTGGTTGAAAAAATCACATACCGGAAATAATAAAATCAGCGAACCCGGAGGTTTTCACCAGAGTCGCATTCTCCATGAGACGGTGAAAATCGTATGTCACATATTTGTCTGCAATACTCTTTTCTATTCCCCCGTAGATGCATTCAGCAGCTTCAGACCACCCCATGTATTCAAACATGAGAGCGCCTGAAAGGATCACCGAACCGGGATTTACCTTATCCTGACCTGCATATTTTGGAGCTGTGCCATGAGTTGCTTCAAAAACAGCGTGCCCGCTTTCGTAGTTAATGTTAGCTCCCGGAGCAATCCCTATTCCTCCCACAATAGCCGCCAGAGCATCAGAAATATAATCGCCGTTAAGGTTCAGAGTTGCAATAACCGAATATTCTGCAGGTCTGGTAAGTATTTGCTGAAGAAAAGCATCGGCAATGACATCCTTTATGATAACCCTTCCCTCCTTAATGGCTTCCTGAAGATATTTTTCAGCAATGTCAGTTCCCTCTTCCCCGGCTTTCTTCCGGTATTCCATCCATGTATAGACTTTACCGGCAAATTCTCTCTGTGCAAGTTCATACCCCCATTTCATAAAGGAACCTTCAGTATATTTCATTATGTTTCCCTTATGGACGAGAGTCACCGAGGGAAGTTTCCTTCCGACAGCAAATTTCACAGCCTGCCTTACCAGTCGCTCGGTACCTTCGACCGAAACGGGCTTAATGCCCAGGGAAGATGTCTCAGGGAATCTGATGTTCTTAACTTCCATCTCATCAATCAGGAACCGTTTCAGCTTATCTGTCATGGGGTCTCCGTTCATATATTCTATCCCTGCATAGATGTCTTCGGTATTCTCCCTGAAAATATGCATGTCAACATCCTCCGGATGCTTCACGGGGCTGGGCACACCATTGAAATAGCGCACCGGGCGGTAACAAGTGTAAAGATCAAGCTCCTGGCGGAGAGCAACGTTCAGTGAACGCATCCCACCTCCCACCGGGGTAGTCAAAGGCCCCTTTATCCCAACAAGATATTCCCTGAAACCGTCAAGAGTCTCCTCAGGAAGCCATTTGCCGGTTGCGTTGAAAGCTTTCTCTCCGGCAAGCAACTCCTTCCATATTATTCCTTTTTTTCCATTGTATGCCTTTGATACAGCAGCATCAAACACGCGAACAGCGGCTCTCCATATATCAGGTCCGGTGCCATCCCCCTCGATAAAAGGTATTACCACGAAATCAGGCACTTTCAGCCCTCCCTCCGACATTCTTATTCTCTCTCCTGTCATCTTTCCAAATTATATTTCCTTATTAGATTAAGTGCACTTCCGGCTTTAAACCACGCAATCTGGTTGTTATTATAGGTATGACGCGCCCTGATCAGCTCAGAAGAACCATCGTTATGCTTCACCTTCAGGACAAAAATGCTTCCGGGTGCAAACTCTCCGAATCCCTCAATATCAAAACGGTCATCCTCCCTTATCTTCCCATAATCAGCAGGATCCTCAAATATAAGAGCAAGAATCCCCTGCTTCTTGAGATTTGTCTCGTGTATCCTGGCAAAGGATTTGACAATTACCACTTTAACTCCGAGAAACCTGGGCTCAAGGGCTGCATGTTCCCGTGATGAGCCTTCACCGAAATTTTCCTCTCCCGATACAAGGGTACCTGTTCCTGAATTCACGTAAGAGCGGGCAACAATGTCCACACGATCATATTCCTTCGTAAGCTGGTTGAGAACAATCCCTGCCTTTCCTGTAAAGGCATTTACGGCGCCCGACATGTAGTTGCCCGAGATGTTTTCAAGATGCCCCCTGTATTTAAGCCATACCCCCGCCATCGATATATGGTCGGTTGTACATTTACCGGAGGCTTTTATAAGAAGGGGCATATCATGAAAGTCATTAATATTGAACTCATTAAATGGCTTGAGCAACTGCAGCCTGTCGGAACCGGGTTTTATTTTTACCTCCTCATTCCGGCCATCGGCAGCTGCCTGAAGTTTCAGCATCCGGGTATCACCCTCAATCCGACGTGGAAGCGATTCCCCGTTAGGTTCTTTAAGTTTTACCACCTGCCCGTCGCGGTTTACAAGGGTATCCTTTACCGGATTGAATCCCAGATCTCCTGCGATGCTCAGGGCTGTAACTATCTCGGGTGATGCGACAAAAGCATGAGTCAGGGGATTTCCGTCAGCCCTTTTGGCAAAGTTCCTGTTGAATGAATGAACGATGGTGTTCACTGTCATCTCTCTGCCGTCGTACCTGTTCCACTGCCCGATGCAAGGTCCGCAAGCACTGGCGAATATATTGCTTCCGGCTTTTCTGAAAAGATCCATCAGCCCCGCCTCCTCTGTTATCCTTCTCACCCTTTCCGAACCGGGAATAACGATGAATTCAGACTTCAGGTCAAGCTTTTTGTCAGCTGCATCGCGGATAATTGATGCGGCCCTCGAAAGATCTTCAAAAGATGAGTTTGTGCAAGATCCGATAAGCCCGCTGCTCACCTGCAGGGGCCAGCCGTTTTTCTCAGCCTCATCCCTCATCCGTGAGATTGGGATAGCCCTGTCGGGTGTAAAAGGACCGTTTATATGGGGCTCAAGATCTGAAAGATCGATGGTAATAACCCTGTCAAAAAATCTCTCCGGCTCCTCATATACCTCCCTGTCGCCAGTAAGATGTACACTGTTTTGAAGGGCTGGAAGGGCTACATCTTCCCTCCCTGTGGCAATAAGATAATCGTACATCTGCCGGTCGAAGCCGAAAATGGAACAGGTGGCCCCCGTCTCCGCTCCCATGTTACAGATCGTCGCCTTGCCTGTGCATGACAGCGACTCCGCGCCTTCTCCGAAATATTCTATAATTGAATCCGTGCCGCCCTTAACAGTCAGCAATCCGGCCAGTTTGAGAATAATATCCTTGGGCGATGCCCAACCGTTAAGCCTTCCTGTAAGCTTCACTCCGATGATTTCGGGAAACTTAAGCTCCCACGGAAGCCCTGCCATCACATCAGAAGCATCGGCTCCCCCGACTCCTATTGCGATCATTCCCAAGCCCCCCGCAGTGGGTGTATGCGAATCAGTGCCAATTATCAGTCCGCCGGGAAAGGCATAGTTCTCTAAAATGACCTGGTGGATTATTCCAGCCCCGGGTTTCCAGAATCCCAAACCGTATTTTGCAGATACGGAACTAAGAAAATCATATACTTCACTGTTGGAATTCAATGCAGAATCAAGATCCGGTAAATCTCCCAGCCGGCCCGTTATAAGATGATCACAGTGAACCGTCGCGGGAACTGCACTCTTCTCCTTTCCTGTCACCATGAACTGCAGAAGAGCCATCTGTGCTGTCGCATCCTGCATGGCAACCCTGTCGGGACTGAATTCCGCGTAATCGGCTCCCCTCCTGATTGCTGAAAGATTCTTCCTTTCAACAAGATGGCGAAAAAGTATCTTCTGCGATAAGGTCATCGGCTTTCCATGAAGCTTGCTGACTTCCTCCGAGACCGACGGAAGATGGCTGTAAAATGATAATATGGCATCAATATCTATTGTCATTACCTGACTTTTTGCTATTTCCTTGTGTGACCCTCTCCTTCTATTATCCATTTGTAAGTTGTAAGCTCAGCAAGAGCCATAGGACCTCTCGCGTGAAGCTTCTGGGTCGAGATTCCTATCTCGGCACCCAGACCGAATTCACCGCCGTCGGTAAAGGCAGTGGATGCATTTGAATAAACAGATGAAGCATCAACATGTTTGAAGAAGAGGTTAATGCGCCCACTGTCTTCCGAAATGATAGCTTCGCTGTGTTTCGATCCATATCTTTCAATATGCTCAATCGCCTCGTCGATGCATTCCACAGTCTTGACAGCCATTTTATACGAAAGGAATTCCGTTCCGAATGAATCTTCATCTGCCTTCCGCAGCAGATCGTCGGGATAACTGCCTGTAAGGGCTTTAAAAGCCCTTTCGTCGGCAAAGACTTCAACGGCTTTTTCTGCGCAGAGGCCGATGAGGGACGGAAGATCGGACAGCCTTTTCTCGTGTATAATGAGGCAGTCGAGGGCATTGCACACGCTTACCCTTCTTGTCTTGGCATTGTGAACTATTGTCCGGCCTTTCTCAAGGTCGCCGTATTCGTCAAAATAGGTATGACAGATCCCTGCCCCGGTCTCGATAACCGGAATGGCTGAATTCTCCCTTACATAATCAATAAGGCTCCTGCTTCCCCTTGGAATGATAAGATCGACATACTGCCTTGCTCTCAGAAGCATTGTAGTTTCGGCGCGCCCTGGCGGTAAAAGTGTCAGCACATCGGGATTGACGCTGAATTCTGCCAGTACATCCTTAATGACCCTGGTTATTGCCTGGTTCGAGTGTGAGGCATCACTTCCTCCTTTAAGGATGCATACATTCCCCGATTTGATGCAAAGTGTAAACACGTCAAATGTCACGTTCGGCCTTGCTTCATATATTATCCCGACAACACCGAAAGGCACCGTAATCCTCGATATCTTCAGTCCATCCGGTCTCACATATTCCGACAGGATCCTTCCGAGCGGAGATTTCATCCCTGCTACCTTCCTGATGTCGGATGCAATGGCATTGATTCTTTCTTCAGTCAGCATCAGACGGTCATACAGAGGATTGGTCCTTTCCATAAGGGCCAGGTCACGTGCATTTTCAGCAAGGATGTAGTCAGTCCTGTTAACAGCTTCCTCAGAAAGCCTCAGAAGTATCCTGTCAATTTTTTCCGGACCTGTTCCGTTAAGGGACCTCCTTGCTGCCGATGCATTAATTAATATGTTCTCCACACCTGTCATGATCAGATACCGGATTATCAGGTTACATACCCGTTCTTCAGATCTTCATTGAGAACAAGGTAATGATAATGTATAAATGGCCTTGGAAGTTTGATCCCGATGCTGTGCTCAGCCTTCCTCGAATCGTAGGACGATTTTCCAAGACCGATATTGTTACCGTCTTCGTCAAGTATCCTTACAATATCACCTTTCTCAAAATATCCCTCAACCCTTGTTATTCCCACCATCAGAAGACTTGAAGCCCTTTCATCGAGAAGAGCCTCCTTCGCTCCCCTGTTTACAATAACAGCTCCCTTGGCAAATGTATCGGAATGATACAGCCATTTCTTCACACTCCTCGGCCTTCCATTGCAGCCCTTTATCCTTGTAAATGGCACATCCCTTCCGCGCATAATATCCAGAACGATGGAATCCCTGTTCCCGTTGGCAATGAATACATCAACTCCCTCAGAAGCTATTTTCCTTGCAGTCGCATACTTTGTAAGCATTCCTCCCCTTCCAAATCCCGATTTCGTTGTCGTAATATACTGCTCAAGGTTAACCTCACTGTCGCAAACTTCCTTTATTATCTCAACACCATCGTTGCCCGGGACACCGTTGTAGATACCGTCAACATTCGAAAGAAGGAAGAGAGCCTCACTGTCCATCATGGAAGCGATCATCCCTGACAACTCGTCATTGTCGGTGAACATAAGTTCGTTAATGGCCACGGTATCGTTCTCATTCACAACAGGAAGAACCTTGTTCTCTATCATCGCCGTAATGCAGTTCTTCATATTGAGATAATGGCGCCTGTCGCCAAAACCTTCCTTGGTTGCAAGGACCTGCCCTGCAATGATGTTGTATTTCTCAAACAGGAACTGATAGGTAGACATCAGTTTCACCTGCCCTATTGCAGCCCATATCTGCTTTGCCGAGACAATATTGGTCCTTTTTGCCGGAACAACCGCCCCCCTACCCGCTGCAACAGCTCCCGACGATATCAGGATCACCTCAATACCCTGCAGTGTGAGGACGGAAATGTCCTCAACTATCCTCAGCATCCGCCCAACATTGAGGGAACCGTCTGCCTGGGTGATAACATTGCTCCCGACTTTTATTGCGATCTTTTTGTATTTCCAGTCTGTTTTATTCAATTTATTACTTTTTTGCGCCTTTCCTGAAATTTTTTGCGCAAAAATAACAGTTTTTATTAATACATTAAATTAATATTGAGATTTTTAAAAATCCCTGCAGCTCATTTTTACAGTAAAATCCAATTTTCCCGGAAGGCAGGGGTCAGAAGAATCTGCACCCAGAAGAGCCTTCCATTGACCTGAAGTAATTCAACTTGATATAGTAAAACTGTTTACTGTAACAATTATCCCTTATTTTTACAATATACTAAAAATGACCGGTTCTTTGCCACTAAAAAGCCGGTAATTAACATATGCAGGCATGAAAGACGACAAATCTCTGATTATTGCACAGATAGTTGCGGTAATGATAATAACATCAGCTTCATGTAAGAATATGGGTGACGTTCAGGTTTCAGGAGTATTGAAACAATGGCATACGGTCACCCTGTCCTTCAGCGGCCCTATGGCAACGGAGTATGATACGGTTAACCCCTTTACCGATTACCGTCTTGATGCTGAATTTACCAACGGAACCCGTACGTTTTTAGTTCCGGGCTATTTCGCAGCCGATGGAAATGCTGCAGAGACATCGGCAAATTCGGGAAATTGCTGGCGGGTTAAATTCTGTCCACCCGCCCCGGGTAAGTGGTTTTACAGGGTCAGCTTTTCAAAAGGAAGGAACATTGCAGTATCCGGCGACCCTGAAACGGCTTTGAAAATTTATCCCGACGGGGTTACAGGAACTCTTGTAATAACCGAACCCGACAGCAATGCCCCTGGTTTCCTCTCCAAAGGAAGGCTGAAATATGACGGGACACGCTACCTTAAACACGAAGGGAACGGTGAGATATTTCTCAAGGGAGGCGCCGACAGCCCCGAGAATTTCCTTGCATACAGAGATTTTGACGGAACATACTACGGAGGAAACAATAAAGCAAGAAGCGGAGAGGCAGATCCAAACCAGGGATTGCACCATTACGAACCACATGCCGCCGACTGGAAGGAAGGCGATCCTCAGTGGAAAAACGGCAGGGGAAAAGGGATAATCGGAGCCCTTAACTATCTTTCATCGAAAGGTATGAACAGCTTTTACTTTCTCACACTCAACATACTGGGCGATGGAGAGGATGTATGGCCCTACACTGACCGCAACGAGCGTTACCGCTTCGATTGCAGCAAGCTCGATCAGTGGGATATGGTCTTTTCACACGCTGACAGGCTTGGCATAATGATGCATTTCGTCCTCCAGGAAACAGAAAATGAATGCCTCCTCGACTGCGGTTATCTCGATGTTCAAAGGAAACTTTATCTCCGGGAACTTATCGCCAGATTCTCACATCACCTGGCAGTGACCTGGAACCTCGGTGAGGAACACCATGCGGTTGAATGGTCGCCTTACGGACAAACATATGGCGACACTAAAAAAATGGCTGAGTACATAAGGGATACCGATCCGTATGACAATTTCATCGTGATCCATACCCATTCAAATCCTTCACAGAGAATAAAAGACATGTCCGAATATCTTGGATTTAAATCCGTTGAGGGTCCTTCAATACAATGCGGCAACGTGGATGAGGTTCATGAAGATGCTATTCACTGGATAGGAAAATCAGGAGATGCGATGCACCAGTGGGTGGTTTGCATCGACGAGATAGGTCAGCACTGGAAAGGAGCTCTTCCTGACTCATTCGATCCGGGACACGATACTATAAGGCATAAGGTCCTGTGGGGTAACCTTATGGCCGGGGGAGCCGGGGTGGAATGGTATTTCGGATACAAGTACCCGCACTCAGACCTTAGCTGCGAGGACTGGCGGAGCCGCGACAAGCTATGGGACCAGACAAGGACAGCCATCGGCTTTTTCCACGAGCACCTGCCTTTCCATGAGATGAAAAGCGCTGATGAACTTACAAAGGCAGGTGATGACTATTGCTTTGCCAAAACCGGCGAGATATATGCCGTCTACCTTCCCGAAGGAAAGTCAACCAAGATTCTTCTTCCTTCAGGTGAGTTCAGCGTCTCATGGTTCAACCCCCGGACTGGCAGAGATTTAGTGACAGGAACCATTGACCGGATAAACGGAAGCGGATACTCCTCCATTGGCTCTCCTCCCGGTGATCCGGGCAAGGACTGGGTATGCCTCATTAAACACGTTGAGCCTTCCTTATAAGAAGGGATTCAACGATATCATTTTAATATATATTTATATCAAATTAATATCAATATAATATTATTTAGATATCAAATGATCTTTCAGTTCACGTTGAACGCGGGTAATGCACGGATTGTTAATATGCTTGTCTTCCCAATCAGATTGCCAGGTATTTTTTCAAAAGGGCCTTACCCTGCATAATGGCTTCTCTCCCTGATGATTCGATCCCGTACCATCCTCTGTAACCACCGTCATGACACATTTTTATCATCTTCGCTGTAAGCTCTTCAGTCGGCTGATTCCTGTATGACAATCCCACAGCCCAGGGCAGCATCTTTTCGAGATAATTCACGTTGTCGAAGTCTGCGGCCGCTGCCCGCCAGTCAGGATAAGAGCCAAAATAGAGGTTGTTAACTTCTTTCAGAAGAGCCACCATCCAGTCAGCATCATTCGACACTCCTCCATGATTTTCTATGCATACACTGATTCCTGCAGGAACAGCATATTCCAACAGCATGTTGTATGATTCTGCAGCCCACTTCAGGGCTTCGTCCTTATTAACATCCTGAGGACCCCTGCAGTTGGTTCGTATGGCATGGCAACCCAGGTAATGGGCTATATCAATCCATTTCCTGTGATTGATCACAAATTGTTTTCTTAATTCAGGCGTGGGTTCACATCCATCACCTTCTGCGTCAACCATTATTAATACCATTGTTACCCCATGACTGCCGGCATTCTTTTTCAACTGATTGAGATAGCTTACAGTCGGCACCTCAAACAGTGTATTCACAAACTCAATCCCGCTCAAACCGAAATCCTCCCTTGCAATACGCGGAAAATCGAGGTTTTTCCATTTACCGTCCCTGATCTCCTGCACCAGCGCCCATTGTGCAAGTGAAATATCATCATGTGTCATATGCCGGGTTGACATGGCATTAGACTGTTTAAGTATGCCAGGCGCCACCAGTCCGGCCGCACCCAGCAAAGCAGTTTTTTCAACAAAACTTCTTCTTGAATATTGCTTTTGCTTATCTCTCATCGATACTATTATTTAAAGTTCCCATCCTTTTCTGTAATCCCTTGTCAGATATTTATTTGCTGCTACGTCATTGGTTATCTTCATACTCACGGAATCATATTCCACCTTTTTACCTGCCCGCAGAGCGATAGCTGCAAGGTTGATGGCTTCAGTGACCGTAGCGGCGTATTTAAAGCTTCCGGGAGACTCTTTGTCTTCTCTTATTGCTGTTATCCAGTTATCCTGACGGCGGTCCGGCTCTCCTGAAGGAAGTTCTTTTTCCCCCTGATATGCTTTCATAAGTCGCGAAGGAATAATTTCCGGATCTTCGCCGCGAAATCCTGCAAGTATTTTTCCCTTATCTCCCACAAACATCATCCCTTCCTCGGGGATGTCGCGTTTGTCCTCCCTAAGTTCGTCCGGTATAAAAGGCTTCATTCCTCCGTCGTACCAGAAGAGATCGAAAGCAGGAAGGTTTTTCTGCTTCGGAAACTCTAACTGTATCAAACTTGAAAGAGGAAATGAAACATTATTTTCTATCCATTTATATGTATTGCCGTCAACGTACCGATGGGTGGTCCCGTAAGCCCTGGCACTTACAGGCGGGATATCAATTCCAAAAGTCAGAAATAACGGAAAGAGACTATAATGTCCCATGTCGGCAACGCTCCCGCCTCCAAAGTCATACCACCCGCGGAATCGATTGTGAGTATAATAAGGATGATAGGGCAAATCAGGTACAGGTCCCAGCCATAACTCCCAGTTGAAGCCATCAGGTACCGGCCGGGATTCTTTCGGCCGGGATGGCCATTGTTCCCAGACAGGTCTGTATGACCAGTTGTGTATCTCCTTTAAACTGCCGATTACTCCGTCATTTATCCATTTCAGAACCAGTTCATATTCCGGTCTGTTACTCCAGGCCAGCAAATGTGTCTTCACTCCGGTCCTTTTTGCCGTTTCAATTACGAGCCTTCCCTCAGACATACGGTTGGCTATGGGTTTATGAGTTATCACGTGTTTGCCTTTCTTCATGGCTGCAATAGCAAGAAAGGCATGATGATGATCGGGGGTCATTATCTTGACAGCATCGATACCCGGTTCTTTTTCAAGCAGTTCTCTGTAGTCCTCATAAGAATTGCAGCCCTTGTAGGTACCCGATGGCTGATTCTTTCCATAGTAAGTCTCAACGTATTCCTTTCCGATGTCCCTTCCCCCGGGGATACCCTGGTAGTTTGAACCCCAGTCTGG
>JAVEZS010000001.1:2231-5243 GCA_034002885.1 Bacteroidales bacterium | reverse complement strand
GAACCATGAGAAAAATCGCAAAACCAGCATTGAAACCGTCAAAATAAGGGACAAGCGCATGTTTCAGGCAAGATTCCCGGCAATTTCACATATTCACAATCGTTATACATAATGAAAATCACAGACAGCTTTCAATTATATGGTAGTTTGTGAGGGGACTATTTTCAGTGATTAAAATGTGTCTGATGAAAGCTGTTAACACTAAAGACCAGTTGGACATTTCAAGTATTAACGGATAACAGCATAAAAAAAAATATGTATCAGAAAGAAACGATAGACCCAAAAGAAGTTGTCCGTCTGTTGATCACTCAGGACAAACGAACCGAACTTGCCGACTTCCTTGAAACACTTACATCAAATGAAGTGGTTTATCTGATGAGCAAGCTGGGGAAAAAGGAACAGCGCAAGCTGCTCACAATTATCAACCCCGAAGCAGCTGCAGATGTTATTGAAGAGCTTCCCGAAAGTCAGGCCGCCGATATTCTTGAAGTAATGGATGCCGGGACAGCAGCAGCTATCATCAATAACCTGAGAAGTGATGACAGGGCTGACCTGTTAACTGAAATAGACAAAAAGGATGCTGAAGCAATACTTACGGAAATGCATCCGGCTGAAGCTGCAAGCATAAGAAGGATGATCGAGTTTCCTCCTGATACAGCGGGCGGACTGATGCTGACAGAATATATTGCATATCAGGCTTCATCTACAGTTAATGAGGTCATTGATGATCTTAGGGGAAATGCTGAGAAGTATAAAAACTATCATGTAAGATATATTTATGTCGTTTCTGAAAAAAATCAGTTCTTAGGGGTACTTCAGATGCAGGAGCTGTTGCTTGCAAGATCTGATCAGAAGCTTTCAGAGATAGTGATCAAAAATGTTACAGCGGTTAGTGTAAAGACTACACTCGATAAACTGATTGACCTGTTTGAAACCCATAACTTTTATGGTTTCCCGGTTGTTGACGACCAGAATCAGCTTATCGGGGTGATAAGAAGGAAGAATATCCTTGAAGCTGAAAATGAACGAACGGTCCAGGAGCATCTCCAGTCGCAGGGTATCGTAGGAGGGGATGAATTAAGAACCATGCCTGTTCTGCTGAGATCCAGAAGGCGGCTTTCGTGGTTATCTGTAAATATATTTCTTAATCTTATTGCTGCCAGCGTTATAGCATTTTATCAGGATACGCTGAGTTCGGTGATAGCACTGGCGGTTTTCCTTCCTATTATATCAGATATGAGCGGGTGTACGGGAAATCAGGCGGTTGCTGTCAGCATGCGTGAGCTTTCCCTTGGCATAGTGAAACCAGGAGAGATACTAAGGGTCTGGTTTCAGGAGATTAAGTTAGGATTGATAAACGGATTGGTGCTCGGATTACTGATCGGACTGACAGCGTTTCTCTGGAAAGGAAATATTTATCTTGGTCTGATAGTGGGAGGCGCACTTGCAATAAATACGCTTGTGGCAGTCTCAATAGGAGGTACAGTTCCGGTAATCCTGAAAAAAATGAACATCGACCCTGCTCTTGCTTCGGGACCGATTCTCACAACGGTAACAGATATGATCGGGTTCTTGCTTGCTCTTGGCTTTGCTACTCTTGCTCTCGCTAAACTTACCGGTTAGCGCACTCTGATGATTTTTTATCACGAATGATCAACAGCTTTTTTGCTTTTTCCCAACCTGTTATTGGTTATAAATCCGTGAAAATCTCAGCGATTTAATAAGTCCGGCTTCTTCGTGGCTTTTACTGACCAGCTTAAGCGAAATTTTCTCCTTACCCTCTTTTAGTGCAATCGTACCGACATCCATCCACGACCAGGTGCGTTCAACCGACTCGCTGCGCTTCACATAATCTCTTTCGGGAAGAACCTCTGATTCAAAAGGTTCACTTATCATGAAAGAGACCACCCCCGATCCTGTTATCAATTCCATCCGGCTTCCGGTTTCTGCTGGCGTGCATCCGTATTGCAAAGCAACTTTATAAGTGCCGTCACTTACAATATTAAGCGACCATACTATTGAATCCCCGTCCTGTATCCAGCTCTCCGTATGCGACTGGTTGGGGTGAATGCTTGAATATCTTATTTTTCCCGAGAGAGCCGCGTCCTGCACGGGAAGTGTAAAGCTGTTTTCTTCCCTGAATCCTGCTTCAATAGTTGTAACAGGCTGATAATTTGATATCAGCTCTTCATTGTGCCGGACGAGCTGGTCAAGTAATGAACTTGTTGTTTCTTTCTCAGCTGAGGAAATGTCATTAAGCTGTCGGGGATCATCATTAAGGTTATAGAGCAAGGTATCCCTGCGTGTAAGGACCAGCCTGTAAGTATTATTTCTCACGGAGCTGTTGCATTCTTCAAGGATCTGATTGCCCTGTCGCGAAAAGATGAGGCGGTCGAATGTTTTTTGCTTTCCCTTTATTATCCCTGAAAGGTCGATTCCGTCAAATGGCTTCTCCGGGTCATAGTTTAAACCGCATAATCCTATCAGGGTTGGCATTATATCAACAGACTGAGCCAGCTGTGCGGTTGAGGATGGTTTTATCCGTTCCGGCCATTTAATATAGAACGGGACCCTTACTCCCCCCTCATCGACAGCTCCCTTTCTTCCCTTCATTCCTCCGTTGTAGCGATCGGTATTGGGTCCGTTGTCGGAGAAGAAGATCACAATAGTGTTCTCTGCGATCTTCAATTGCTCAAGTTTAGCAAGTATCTGTCCGATATTATAATCCATGTTTTCCACCATTCCATAGACACTGGAGAGAGTTGAATCGAGGCCTGCCTGCCTGTACTTGCTGAAATATTCTTCGGGAACCTGGAAGGGTGAATGAGGAACATTATATGACACGTAACATAAGAAAGGGTTCTCCCTGTTTCGTTCCATGAAATCAATAGCCTGACCGGTAAAATAATCACTTGTATAACCTGACGATTGTTTTTCTTCATCATTATGTAGGAACCAGGCATCGAAGTAGTATCCAAGATGCCCGACGGGAAATCCAACGAATTCATCAAA
>JAVEZS010000001.1:0-2131 GCA_034002885.1 Bacteroidales bacterium | reverse complement strand
TTGCAGCAATAGCAGCTGCTGTTCCTGCCGGGCCTCCGCCAACAACAAGAACGTCGGTCTCGGCAAGGACAGGTATCTGCCGTGCAGGTTCCGTTATGGTCCTGCCTGTCAGTCCCGCCAAAGCTGGTATAGGAACAGGCTGCTTGCCATCTTAAGGAGTGGAAAGGTCCCGTCTGCAGCCGATTACAAGGCTTATCGTACCTCCTGCTATCAGCGCTTTTGTCAGAAAATCTCTTCTTTTCATATTTTAATAGTTTTCAGATACAATCCAATGGTTCTTCTCCGTGCTTCTCCGTGTCCTCTGTGGTTAAATTCTTTTTCTTACCACGGAGAGCACAGAGGGGCACGGAGGGAAATCCACCCTACATAATTTTTTCTTTTCTTCTCCGTGCTTCTCCGTGTCCTCTGTGGTTAAATTCTTTTTCTTACCACGGAGAGCACAGAGGACACGGAGATTAAATCCCAATCTCATAAAGGTTTATTGCATCGGTCGGCCAATCCGCCAGAAACAACATTCAATTACAATGATATGACCGGTTTGCGGTCAACTCAGGCCATCCAGGGCCTCTCCCGCACCTTCGAATTATCGAGGGCCCCAAGAGCAATATTGACATCTTCAACAATCTGGAAATCATACATCCCCAGACAGACAAAGTCAGCTCCGTTCTTAAAGGCATAATTAAGCCCGTCTTCGGGTCTGATGGCTCCGGCTGCAAGAACCTTGAACGCTATCCATGGTTCCGGTAGAGTACCCATATAGCGTACCGTCTCCTCAGGATCAAAATCAAACTTGTTGTCGTTCCACTCCTGATTCGTCTGAGCCGACCAGTAATTGTAGTTATGGCAAGTCTTTACCCAGAAATCCGGTTTGATACCATAATCAACACAGGCTTTTATAGCTTCAATCCTGTGAGCCCCGATGCCTGCGGGTTTTCCATTGGCACGTATCTCGTCGATTCCCTTCTTTATCAGCTCCATCCGCTCTTCAACCGTTCTCTTTTTCGGATCGTCCCACTCCGGATTGGTGAAGCGGTCGGTAATCTCGCCCTGGCAGTAAAGAGCATCCCAGTCGGCAGCAAGCGACATCCTTATCCCCTCCTGGAAATCGAGGTTGGTGCCGCAGTCGGATATGAACTTTATCTTTCCCCTGAACTCATGACGGTACTTTTGAAAGATCCTTCCCATCTGGGGGTTGGAGATAATGGCATTCATCCCGCATTTCTCACCGAGAGCAAGGGTCTGAAGCACCTTTTCATCGGTATGATATGTCTTTACAAGTTTTGAAACATAGATAAGGTCCCTGGCATGTGCCCAGCCGCCGATGAGATTCCCTCCCATAAGAAGGCGGCTTAATTCAAAATCTGCAGGATTCCCGTTCTCATCCCTGTATTTTATGAAGCCTTTGGGAACTTCTCCCTTCAGGTCCTTCAATGTCGAGTAATTGAATTTCAACAGAGTGGCGCCGGAGTTGGCATCCATTCCGTCAATTGCAAGGAGCCTTTCCTCGAAACTGTCCCATTTCTTTTTCCTGTACAGGGCATAGGCAAAAGCCCCCAGAGCAGGAATCGATATCAGATCCCTCAGAACTTCACGGCGCCCCATCCCGGTTTCCCTGCCAGACAGTGTTTCGCCGACCGGGACTCTCGCCTTCTCCTCCCTCCATCGCCCGATGAGCCTGTCGAGACCATACTGTAACGACGGGGAAATAAATATGAAAACCGAAAGAGCGAAGAGCTCTATCAGGTTGCGGTTAACCCAGAGGTAACTGCCCTCCACCGGCACCCCGAACATGTACCCGGGAACAGGAGGGTATGCCACAAAATAGAACAACAGCATCACGACCCCTCCAAGGCTTGCCCAACGTGTAAGAAGGCCGGTAATGAGGCCAAGCCCGACCAGTATCATTCCCCATATATTCACCTGATCAATGATTCCCACCATCGCCGGACTTTCAGCCATCGCGTTGAAAAGAGGGGCAAAGATCCATCTCGATCCTGCAAGATAAGGAGCTGAACTCCAGTCCGGAGACATAAGCTTTGCAATACCTTCATAGAGGAAATGCCAGCCGATAACAATGCGCACAAGAGTGAGCAGCCACGTAATTAACCTGTTTGCTCCTGATTCAGCCCGG